>JBGAQX010000055.1:0-40249 GCA_044220545.1 Rhodocyclaceae bacterium
TGCGGCAACATGACGGTGATCCGCAAAGACGGCTGCGACTTCTGCACCGCCTGCGGGGCGGTGGGGAGTTGCGGCTGATACGTTTCGTTCCGTGAGAATGGTCCGGCGTGCCGGCAAGACCGGCACGTCGGGCGAACCAGCGTCCGGACCGGATTTCGCGCAACGGATCCGTCGGCATTTCGCCGGACTCGATGCGGACAAGCTACCGATTCCGCGGCGCCGCGCAGCCCGTCTATCGCCGGCATTGAGCGATCAACCGTCATCAATCCCCGGGCTTGAGGAGGACCTCTTCACCATGCGCTTGCTCCACACCATGATTCGCACCGGCGATCTCGATCGCTCGATCGATTTCTACACCCAGATCCTCGGCATGAAGCTGCTGCGCCGCAAGGACTACCCGGAAGGCAAGTTCACCCTGGCCTTCGTCGGCTACGGCGACGAGCTCGACCATTCGGTCATCGAACTGACTTACAACTGGGGGGTCGAAAAGTACGACCTCGGCAACGGCTACGGGCACATGGCCATCGAGGTCGACGATGTCCATGCCGCCTGCGAAGCGATCCGCCAGAAGGGCGGGAAAATCGTCCGCGAGGCCGGACCGATGAATGCCGGGACCACGATCATCGCCTTCGTCACCGACCCGGACGGCTACTACATCGAACTGATCGGCAAGCGTCACTGAGCTGCGCATGGCCCGCTGGCCGACGCGCCGCGGATCGAATGCCACCAACCACCGGGCGCTGGAGCGACCGGACTGGCCCGACCATAGCCGTCAGGCGACCGGCAGCCACTCCGAAAACGTCGCGGCCTGCCCGACCTTCCCGCCGCGCGCGTCGATCAGGTTCCAGACGGTGGAGTTGCCGATCATGAAGCGCCTGCCGCTCCTGGCGATGCGCACGCCGCGGTAGTCGTCGATGTAGCCGTTGGCGGCCACCCGGTCCAGCAGGCGCTGGCGTTCTTCGCGCAACGGGGATTCCGCCGACAGGCGGGAAGGCATGCCGACGATTTCCGCCCAGGGCATTTCAAAGAGGCGCTGCGCGGTCAAATTGGCGTAGGTGAATAGGGGATCGGCGGAGGTGTCATGCGAGAGCACCACGAAAGGGGCATGGTAGAGATCGCGGGCCGCCTGGAGCTCGGGCAACGCCGCCGGCAGCAGCTCCCGGCCGGTCAGGCGGCGGTAGCTGGCGAGCAGCAACAGCGCATGGTCGCGCAGGTAGAGATTGCTATCGCCGGGTTCCGGAATCATTGTCGGCGTCCTGGGCACCTATGGTCATAGAATGTCCGCCCTAACGTCCCTCGCCGACCACCAGGAACGGGGCCCAGAAAAAGGGATGGGCGTACTCGGGGTGGCGCGCGTCGCTCATCAGGGCCAGCATGGCGGTCCGCATGGCCTGCGCGCGGCCTTCCGCCGGGGCCGCCCGATAGCGGCGCATCATGGCGGTGGTCAGGAGCGCGGCGCTTTCCGACTCCACCGACCACGAGGTGACGAGAAGGCTTCTGGCGCCGGCGTGGAAGAAAGCCTTGGCCAGCCCGGAGAAGCCCGCCGCCCCGGGCGTGCCGTCCGGCGCGGCGGTGTTGCAGGCGGAAAGGATCGCCAGGTCGGCGTCGAGCTTCAACTGGGCGATTTCGCTGGCCTTGAGCAGGCCATCGTCCAGAGGCGACGCACTCTCCGGCGGCGTCAGGGCCAGGGCGGGCTCCACCAGGCCCTTGAGTTCGGCGGCCATGATGCCGTGCGTTCCGAAGGCCAGGAAGCGGAACCGGGAGAGATCCATTTCCTTGACCCGCCGTTCCGATGCCCCCTGGCCGAAATACAGGTGCGTCGCCGGCGCCTGGATCGCGTCGGCGAGGGCCAGTATCTCGCCACGGCTCTCCGGCAGGGGCTGCAAGGCGCGCCGCAACACCTGCGGATCCGCCAGCGTCGAGCCGAGCAGGTCGGCCGAGCGAAGCGCGCGCATCGAAGCGCGGCTGCCCGCGAACTCGGGATCGCCGAAGCCGGCGAAAGGCTCGGCGGCCTGGCTGGCTCGGCCGTACTGGCGCAGCGCCCGCAACGAGCCGGCTTCGGGCAGCACGCTGATCGCGAAGCGCTTGATCAGCCAGGGCAGCCGGGCGAGATCGCCCGCATCCTTCACCGGGGCCTTGGGCGCCTCGCTCACCAGCATGGCCAAGGGCAAGCTGACCAGCGGGCCGTCCGGCACCACGATGAGATGACGGACGTGTTTCAGCGATGGCTCGAACGGCTCGACCAGACGCCGGTACAGGTCGTGGGCGGCCTTGACCTCGGCGTCCGCGAACGGCGCCACCGCGCCGGTCTGACCGGTCGTTTCGCCGGGACGCCGCAGTGTCCCGACGGCGCGGGCCAGTTCCTCGCCGCCGCTATCCAGGCGCCGACCGACGATGCCGCCACCGGTCACCAGCCAGCCGAACGCCTCCTTGGCGCCGAAGGCGTAGAGGAGCAAAGCCTCGCCGGGGTCGAGCAGGCGCTTCGCCTCCGCGAGCGTCAGCGGCGCCGGCGCGGCCAGTTCCAGGTACCTGGGGAACTGCCGCTTCAACTCCGCGACAGCGGCTGCCTCGCTCTGTTCCGCTTCCGCCAGTACCGACCTTAACGCGGCCTCCTGCCGCGCGCCGCGCTGCTCCGGTGGGCGTGAGACGGCGGCGAGCAGTTGCCGGTCGGCGGCGCTCCGCGCCGACTGGGCGTCCTGGTGCCGGCGAACCAGGTCGGCCAGGGGCCCCTTGCCGCCGGCCGAGCGGATGGCCATGCCGGCCAGGGCGCCGCCCGTGTCCGACAGCGTCGCATACTGGCCGGCAATGAAGCCTTCCTCCTGCCAGCCGTCGCCCTTGCCGGCCTCGCGATTGATCTGGTCGAGCAGCGACGCCTGGTAGAGGAACCGGTCGCGATGCTTCTTCAGCGCCAGCGCCTGGATGCCGCGCCGTTGCGACGACGCCGAATCTTCGCCCAGGCGACCGGCCACGATGGCATTGGCCTGGCGAATGGCCGCCAGCGCGTCGGACAGCCGGCCCTGGCGCCACAGCGCCCAGGACAGGTTGTCCAGGCTCGCCGCGACCAGCGGGTGGCCGGAGCCCAGAGTCTTGCCACGGATAGCCAGGCTGCGGCGATGCGCCTGCTCGGCTTCGCCGGGGCGGCCCAGTTCCCTGAGGGTCACACCGAGTAGCTCCAGCACATGGCCGAGATCGGGATGCTCGGCACCAAGAGCCTTTTCGTTGCCGGTCAGGCTGCGTTGCAACAGCGGCTCCGCCTCGCGGTAACGCCTCTGGACAGCAAATAGCGCGCCGAGGTTGGCCAGGCTCTGCGCCAGGGCTGGACTGGCGGCACCCAGCGTCTTTTCGCGAATGGCCAGGCTGCGCCGCAACAAGGTCTCCGCCTCGGTCAATTGGTGTTGATCCTGCAAGACGACGCCCAGGTTGTTCAGGGCGCTCGCCAACGCCGGATGCTCCGGCCCCAGGGACGTTTCAATGATGGCGATGGCGCGGCGGGACAGCATGGCCGCCTCGGCCGTGCGGCCCTCGCTCAGCAAGACGGTCGCAAGGTTGTTGAGGCTGTGCGCCACCTCCGGATGCTGCCGGCCCAGGGTCTTCTCGCGGATCTCCAGACTCTGCTTGAGCAGCCGCTCGGCATCGGCATAGCGGCCCATGGCCGAATATAGGTCGGCCAGGTTGTTGAGCAGTGTGGCCGTCTCCGGACTCTGCGTGCCACGAGCGGTTTCGTGGATGGACAGGCTGCGCTTGAAGAGGGTTTCCGCCTCCTCGTAACGGCCCAGTCCCTGGATCACCAAAGCCAGGTTGTTAATGCACAAGCCGACATCGATATGCCGCGAGCCCAGGGCGGCCTCCCAGATCGCCAGGCTGCGCCGCAGGATGGGCTCCGCCTCGGCGTAGCGGCCCGCCTCCTTCAGCAGCAGGCCGAGGTTGTTGAGCGCCAGTGCCAGCTCCTTGCTCGCCGATCCGAAGACCCGTTCCTTGATCGTCGCGCTACGCTGAAAGATGGGCTCGGCGTCGCCGTAGCGGCCCTGCCGGAACAGGAGCACGGCAAGCTCGTTCAAGGCGGCCGCCACCGCCTGATGGTTCGGCCCGACGTCGCGCTCGGCCGTCTCGACCGCGGCCCGGTAGAGGCTGTCGGCCCGCCCCGGGTCGGCCTCCTTGGCCGCCTCGGCCGCCGCCATCAGCCGGTTGTACTCCCCCTCATCGGCCAACACGAGCGCGGACAGACAAGCCGCCAAGAGAGCCACGATGGCCACGCGCACCGCCCTGAAAATCCAATTGGACACGACCCGTCCTGTCGATACGAGGTTGATCCCGGCGATTCGGGGGAAGAAGTCCACTGAACCACGCGGCACGGCGCCGCGTCAAGCCGAGGCGCCGGCAGTCCTTGCCGGCTCAACGGGGAATGACTACCGGAGCGGCCGCCTACCGACTGCCGATGGTGCCGATGTCGTTGGTGGCCGTGTTGCCGCTGCCGATGGCCACGGCGCTGGTGCCGATGCCGACGGCGTTGATGTTGACGTTGCCCCGGATGATCGTGCCGCTCCGGATCGTGCCGACCGAGTTCCTGACGATGTTGCCCTGGCCGATGGAGACGGCCTGGACATTCCGGCCGATCGCGTTGATGGTGCTGGCCCGCACGACCTGGTCCTCGATCCAGAAACGGAACGGCTGGCCGGAATAGCGGTCCACCAGCGCGGCGTTGGCCGCGCCGAAGCTGGCCATGAGGCACGAAAGCAGGAGGGCATTGCGCATGACAGTTCCCCGGTTCGGGATGGACGACGAAAGGGTGGCCTCGATTGGAGCGATGGCCACGGCAACAAGTTTCCGCCGTCGTGGGCAGACGGGGCAACTGTCGCGCGATGACGACAGGACGTCCGGGGCACTCGCGGCACGCCAGGCGAGCCGCTGGCGACCGATCAGACGAGCCCCGCGGCGGCGGCCTGATCGACCAGCAGCAGCGCCGACGCGCGATTGATCCGGCTGGCCGGAATCGAAGGGTCTGCCCGGACGAGGCGGGCCACCACCGCTGACTTTTCCGCGCCGGCGGCAAGCCAGAGAATGTGGCGCGCCCGGTTGATGAGGGGAAAGGTGAGCGTCATCCGCCGCCAACCGTTGTAGCGCGCGGTGACGGCAACCTCGGCGCTAGTGACGTCGAGCGCCGCGTCGCCCGGCACCAGCGAAGCGGTATGCCCATCCACGCCCAGACCGAGGTGTACCAGGTCGAGCACCGGCGGCGAACCGGCGAGCCCAACCAACAGTCGGCCGTAGCCTTCCGCCGCCGCGGCGAGATTCGGGGCATCGACTGGCATCGCGTACACCTGCCCGGCCGGAACGGGGACGCGCGCGAGCAGCGCATCGCGCAATTGCGTCAGGTTGCGATCCGGACTCCCGCCGGGCGCGACGCGCTCGTCGACCTGCACGATATGGACATTCCGCCAATCGACCACTTCCGTGGCCAGGAGGCGCAGCGTTTCCCCTGGGCTATGGCCGCCGCTGAGCGCCACCACGAAGCGCCCGCGATCTTTGATCGCCTGGCCGGCGACCTCGGCGATCCACGCCGCCGCGCGCCGGGCCACCGCGGCCGCATCAACATGCGTTTCAATGCGCAACGGCTGGCCGGCGGCCGGGTCATGGTCTCCGGAAACCATGCTTCAAACGGCGTCCCGCGGATTGCGCCAGCCGCCGAACTCTCCGATCATCGCGTCGGCCTCGACCGGCCCCCAGGTGCCCGGCTCGTAGTCGCGGATCGGGGTACGCATGTCCAGGATCGGATCGACGATCCGCCAGGTCGCTTCGACGCCATCCTGTCGCCCGAACAGCGCGGTGTCGCCCTTCAGGGCATCGCCGAGCAGGCGCTCGTAGGCTTCCATCTCATCGTCCCGGGTGTTGCAGACGTAGAGCTCCATTTCGTCGCCGACATTTTCGGTGCCATGGCGTTTCACCTGCGCGCCCAGGGCGATGGCGACCTGGCGCGGCCCAAGCCGGAAGCGCAGATAGTTGCCCCGCGCCGGCACGGCCTCGGGGAATACCTGCTGCGGCGGGCGCCGCAGCGTGACCACGACCTCGGTGGCGGTGACCGGCAAGTGCTTGCCGACGCGAATGAAGAAGGGCACACCCTGCCAGCGCCATGAATCCAGGTGAATTTGCATCGCCGCGTAGGTCTCCACACGCGACTCTGGCGCCACGCCGGCTTCCGATCGGTAGCCGCGATACTGGCCGCGCACGAGGCTGCGCCCGGTCAGCGGCCGGATGGCGCGAAAGATTTTCAGCTTCTCGTCGCGCAGCGGTTCTCCGCCCTCGCCGATCGGCGGCTCCATGGCCAGGTTGGCGACCACCTGGAGCAGATGGTTCTGGACGACATCGCGAACCGCGCCGACTTCCTCATAGAAGCGGCCGCGACCTTCGACGCCGAAGGCTTCGGCCATGGTGATCTGCACGCTGTCGACGTAGTTGCGGTTCCAGATCGGCTCCAGGAACGAATTGGCGAAGCGGAAGAACAACAGGTTCTGCACCGGCTCCTTGCCGAGGTAGTGGTCGATGCGGAAGATGGCCGATTCGTCGAATTCCTTGCGCAGCGTCTGATTGAGCTGCCGCGCCGAGGCGAGGTCGCGGCCAAAGGGTTTCTCCACCACCACTCGGCCGCCGGCGGCGCAGGGCAGTTTGCCGAGCCCGCTTACCACGGTGGGGAACATGCTGGGGGGAATGGCCAGGTAGAACAGCGGTCGTCGGGCGTCGCCCAGCGCTTCGCACAGCCGGCCGAAGGTGGCGGGATCATCGTAGTCGCCGTTAACAAAGCGCAACAGGGCGCCCAACCGATCGGCCGCCGCCTCGTCGAAGTCCGCGCGCCGCGCCAGGCAGTCCCGGACATGGGCGCGCAGCCGCGCCAGATCCCAACCGCCGCGCGCCATGCCGATGACCGGAATGTCGAGGTGCCCGCGCCGGACCATCTGCTGCAATGCCGGATAGATCTTCCTGGCGGCGAGGTCGCCGGTCGCGCCGAACAGCACCAGCGCATCGGAAATCGGCTTGGTCATGGCTTGCCTTTGGGCGGCGCCTGCTCCGCATGACCGCCGAATTCGCCGCGCATCGCCGACAGCAGCTTGTCGGCGAATCCGCCTTCGCCGCGCGAACTGAACCGCGCAAAGAGCGCGGCACTGAGCACCGGCACGGGCACGGCGGTATCGATGGCCGCCTTGAGCGTCCAGCGCCCTTCGCCGGAATCCGAGACACGCCCCTGGAATGCCGACAGGTCGGCGTCGCGCAGCAGCGCCCGCGCCGTCAGGTCCAGCAGCCAGGACCGGATCACGCTGCCGCGCCGCCAGACCTCGGCGATGTCACCGAGGTCGAAATCGTATCGATACGCCGCCGGGTCTTCGAGCGGTGCCGTTTCGGCATCGGCCTGGCGGTCCACACTGCCGCTATTGGCATGGCGCAGGAGGTTGAGGCCTTCGGCGTAGGCGGCCATCATGCCGTACTCGATGCCGTTGTGAACCATCTTGACGAAGTGGCCGGCGCCATGCGCGCCGCAGTGCAGATACCCCTGTTCGGCGGTACCGCCGGCGTCGCTGGCGCCGTCGCCATCGCGTCCCGGCGTTCGCGGCGCGGCCTCGATGCCGGGAGCGAGCGCGCTGAAGATCGGATCGAGACGCTGAACGATGCTCGACTCGCCGCCGATCATCAGGCAATAGCCCTGCTCCAGACCCCAGACTCCTCCGCTCGTGCCCACGTCCAGATAGTGAATCCCGAGCGAGGCGAGTTGTTCGGCGCGCCGGATGGCGTCACGGTAGTGGGAATTGCCGCCATCGATCAGCACGTCGCCCGGCTCGAGAAGCCTCGCGAGAGTCGCGGCGGTGTCCTCGACGATCGCCGCCGGTACCATCAACCAGACGCTGCGCGGCCGCGCCAGCCTGCCGACGAAGTCTTCGAGCGATTGGGCGCCGATCGCGCCCTCGCCCGCCAGCCGGGCCACGGCGTCGGCATTGATGTCATGGACGACGCATGAATGTCCGGCCCGCATCAGACGGCGACACATGTTGGCGCCCATCCGCCCCAAACCGATCATGCCCAGTTGCATCGCCAGTTCCTCTCAATATCGCGATCGGACCAATCGAGTATTCGGCCGCTTCGCGGGACGATGTTAAACCGAAACACCGCCACCCTGAATCCCTGCCACAAGGCAAGCGCCATGCGGTCGGCGTGACAGGTTCGAGCCGCGGCAATCGATTCGTCCCGCGCCGTCCCGTATTACTATTCGCCTGTCCCATCAAGGCAAAGAAGGAGTGACGTAATGACCTTGGCCGAAACCATCTATCAACGCAGCCTGAAGCTGCCCGACGTCGCCGCACAGGAAGCACTGGATTTCATCGAGTTTCTCAATCAACGCTACGGCCTCGCCGAGGTAACGACCACGGCTGACGGCGATGCCGCCGCCTACGACGCCTGGTTCAAGGCACAGGTGCAACAGGCGATTGACGATCCGCGTCCGGGAATACCCGCCGATGCGGCCCGTGAACACTTTGCCGCCCGGCGCGACGCGCTACGCCAACAAACTCTGGCCAAGCGGTGAAACTGATCTGGCATCCGCTGGCGATGGCGGATCGCGACAAGCCCTTGGCGGCGCTCGCGCTTGACGAGGATTTCGAAGCCCGCGCCGACCGTATCGAAGCCAACCCCCACCTCTATCGCCCCGGCCGAGTGCCCGACACCCGCGAGGCGGTGGTGCATCCCAACTACTTCATGGTGTATCGCATCGAGATGCGAGACGATCCCCCTTCTCCGAGTGCTGCATGCCGCGCAACGCTGGCCATCGGCCGAATAGCGTTCACCGCTCGCCAGGAACGCAAACGCCTGCCGGTAGTGTTCTGAAGTTACGTCTAACCGATCGCGTCAATGCCGCATAGCGCCTCCATCGCCAGCGACACGTCCCGACTGCGGACAACGGCGGGCTCGGTCGGATTGATGCGGATCAGCGGCACGTCCAGTGCCTCGCCGAAACACCGGACAGTCGGGATATTCGTCCCGGCGCCGAATTCGATCACCACCGGCCGCGACACACCGGCGAGCCAGATGCTGGCCATGCAAAGCTGGGTGCATTGCAGATGATGGATGCTGCCGTGGCACTCGCACACTCGGTTTTCAGGAAGCTCAGGTAGTCGCCTATCCCGCCGTATGGGGCAATGTATGGGGCAATTATTGAATAATCGAGACAGAAAGAAAAAAGGGCTTCCGGCGATGAACCGGAAACCCTTTTGTAGTCTTGGTCGGGGCGGCGGGATTCGAACTCGCTACCCCTTGCACCCCATATAGGTAATTGCACTTCCAGCAGCATCTCGCCCGATCCTCTATTTCACTCTATTTTATTGTTTTACCAGTCTATTTGTTTGACTTGCCCATCCAACGCCGTCCGCTATAATCCAACGAAAGCCGCGCAAACTGTTGGGCACTTTGTTGGGCACTTTTTTCTAAGGTGGCGAAATGGCAAAGCTGACGGTCAAGAAGCTGGAGAGCCTTACCCCGGCCGACATCGGGGCGCGGTTGCCCGATGAACACTCGCTCTATGGGGTGGTCAAGGCGAAGGGCGACGGGGTCTGCGTCATGTTCCGCTGGCGCTATCGTTTTGGCGGCAAGCTGCGCGACTATACCTGCGGCACCTGGCCCAGCAAGTCGCTCAAGGAAATCCGAGAGGCCCACGAATCCGCCCGGCAACTCGTCGCGCAAGGCAAAGACCCGAACGAGGACAAGCGGATCGTCCGCCTCGACGGGAAAGCGGCGCAGGCCGAAGCTCTCGCCCAGGCCAAGGCACGCATCGAGCAAGCCGAAGCACTGAGCGCACGAATCACGGTGGCCGAACTGTTCGAGCGCTGGGCAACCGTCGAACTCATCCGCCGCAAGGATGGCGGCAAGGAAATCCGCCGCATGTTCGCGAAGGATGTGCTGCCAATCATCGGCGATCTGGCCGTCGAAGACATCCGCAAGGGTCATGTCACCGCCGTCACCGATGCCCTGCTCGCGCGCGGCGTCACACGCATGGCGAAGATGATCTTCTCGCTGATCCGCCAGATGTTCCGTTTCGCCGTCGATCGCGACATCATCGAGGCCGACCCGACGGCGGCCATCCGCAAAGCCAAGATCGGCGGCAAGGACGTTGAACGCGACCGGGTGTTGAGCGAAGACGAGATTCGCACCCTGTACCGGCAAACGCCTTCGGCCGGCCTTCTCCACACCACCGAAGCCGCGATCTGGCTGGCGCTGGCCACCGGCTGCCGCATCGGCGAACTGCTGCGCGCCGAGTGGCGGCATGTTCGCCCCGAAGCCGGCGAATGGTTCATCCCGGCCGACAACAGCAAGAACGGCCGCCCCCACACCATCTACCTTTCCGACTTCGCCGCCCGTCACTTCCAGGCATTGCAGGCGATCAACGGCGCCAGCAAATGGTGCTTCCCCAATCGCGACGACAGCGACAACGTCTGCGTCAAGACCGTGACCAAGCAGCTCGGCGACCGTCAGCGCGGCGAAGCCAGCCCCATGTCGCGCCGCTCGCCACACACCAACGCCCTGACGCTATCGGGCGGGCGATGGACGCCCCACGACCTGCGCCGCACGGCCGCCACCCTCATGACCGCCTTGGGGGTGCTGCCGGAAGTCGCTGAAAAATGCCTGAACCACACGGAAGAAAGCCGCGTCAAGCGCACCTACCAGCGGCACAGTTACGAAGCCGAGAAGCGGGAAGCCTGGCGGTTACTCGGCGAACGGCTGGAACTGCTGACGCGCGACGACGCCAACGTCGTCACCTTGATGTCGCGGAGCAAAGCGACCGCATAGCGCATCCCATCGCCGTACCGCCACGGCTGACTTTTCGAGCCGGCCGCTTCAGGCGCCGCTGCGACCTTGATAGGCCCGCACGATCAAGGGTTTCGCCGTCTCCAGATCAGCCTGACCGATCAGCGACAACTCAAGGTCTCCAGTGCCCCAATGCCCTTGTTGGCTGACATCGCGGCCGATGGTCGGCAGCGGTCCGACCTCTTCGGGGTTAAGGTGCAAATACAGGAGCAGCCGGTTCTTCTGCGCTACCAGCGTGGCAAAGTTCTTCAAACGCTTGAAGGCAAGATAGAGCCGCAGTTCCTTGCGCTGCACATCGTCGCCGAGCGACCCGACATAGTCTTCCAACGACGCCAGCAGTTCCGTCAAATGCGGAGGCAACAGGGGCAACCACTCGGCGAAAGAGCGATCGCGCGGCACCGACCTGGCCGGAACGTCCTCTGTCGCCGTTCCCTTTGCCGCCTTCTGAGGAACAGGCTTACCGTTGCCGCCACTCGTGGCATTGGCAAGTTCGAGCAGCAACAACTCCTCGCCAAAGCGGCGGTAACGAATCAGCTCGATATTGCGGTTGATCTGCTGAACCGCGTGTCCATCGTACTTGGTGAAATCCGCCGCGACACAAACCAGACGTGGCGCGCTCCAGTCGATGATGTCCGCCGCCGCTTTGCCCAGCTTGTCCATCACCAGTAGCTTGAACTCGGCCTGATGATCCATCAGCCAATCGAGATAGAACAAGCCCTGATTGATGACGTTCTCGCCGACCGAGCGCTTGTATTCCAGGATCACCGGGCAGTTGTTTTCATCCAGCCCCAGCGAGTCGATGCGCCCAGCGTGGGTCTTTCCGGTGGAATACTCGGTGGCCAGGAAGCGGATACCGAGCAAAGGCTCCAGGTTGGCCTCGATCAGATTTTGCAGCGGCTTTTCCAAATCGGAGGCATCGCCTTGCAGCTCGGCGGCAATGCCGTTCGTGAGTTGGAAGAGTTTGATGTCACTCATTGATACCCCCTGCCGCCTTGATCTGTTGATAAACCGCCCGCATCAAATGCCCGGCGGCGATACTTCTGAAGGCTTCATCGTTCATCAGCCGCACGAAAATTTCCTCGTTGCCGTCCATCCGTTCAATGAACAGGTTCTCAAGCTGCTTGTTGAACACGGGTTCGAAGTTCTCGATTGAATTCGCCATCACCGCCTGCCGCAACTGTTCATTCGCGACGGCAGTCTCCCGTACCTGATCAAAGAACAATTGATCGGCTGGCGTAAATTCGGTGCCGAACCGTTCATTGAGCTTATCTACCAGGGTGGATATCGGCGGCGGAAGGCGCAGTTCGCGGCGCTGCATGCGGTGATGCTCGACGATGTGGGCAGTAACGAGGGCGGCAAGGTGCCCATCGAACGCCTGACGCTGCCGCCGACCTGGCTGCTGGAAACTTCACCCGGCAACCATCAGGCCGGCTACCTGCTGGCCGAGCCGCTGACCGATGGGCTGGCGGCCGACCGGCTCATGAACGCCATCGTCGCGGCGGGCCTCTGCGACCCCGGCGCCAATGGCCCACGCGCCCGGCTGGCGCGGCTGCCGGTGGCGGTGAATGGCAAGCACGCGCCGCCTTTCGCCTGCCGCATGGTGGAGTGGGCGCCGCAGCGGCGCTACTCGGTCGAGGAACTGACGGCCGGCCTGCAACTGGACGCGGCACCCGCCGGACGGGCGAAGCGCCCTGCCGCGCGCGGACAGCAGGCGCGGCCCGACGACGGCGATCCGGTCTGGATTCCCCGCCCCGAGGAAAACGCCGTGCTCGCGGCGCTGCGCGAACGCGGCCTCTACAAGGCGCCGCTGGGCGACGGCCGGCACGACATCACCTGCCCCTGGGTGCATGAGCATACCGGCGGCGTCGATGGCGGCACGGCCTATTTCGAGCCCGACGACAACTGGCCCATCGGCGGCTTCAAATGCCTGCACGGCCACTGCGCCGGGCGTCAGGTGCGCGATCTGCTGGGGGTGCTGGGCATCGAGTTCAATGCGGCGCGCATGAAGCCGACCATTCGCATCGTGGCCGGCGAAATCCATCGCGTCGTCGATGCCGCCGAGCGCGAGCTGGCGCAGTCGCGCCGGCACTACCAGCGTGGCGGCCTGATAGTCACCGTCGTCACCGACCCCGGAACGCGCGAGACGCGCATCCAGGACGTGAGCCAGCCCGCGCTCGTGCGAGCGCTCGCGGGCGCGGCGCTGTGGCAACGCTACGACGCCCGCGCACAGGATTGGGCACGCACCGACCCGCCTTCGCGCCATGCCGGCGTGCTGTTCGATTCGACCAGCTATCCGCATCTGCCGGTGCTGAGCGGCCTTGCCCGACAGCCCTATCTGCGGCCCGACGGCAGCCTGATGACGGCGGCAGGCTACGACACCGCCACCGGCATGTTCGGCGTCTTCAACGCTCGCGAGTTCTCGATTCCCGAGGTGCCCAGCCGCGCCGAGGCCGAGGCCGCACTGGCGCTGATCGACGTGCTGCTGGCCGAATTCAGCTTCGCCGGGGAAGCGGATCGCGCGGCGGCCCTGGCGGCGATGCTGACAGCGGCGGTGCGCCCGAGTCTGCCTGTCGCGCCCATGTTCCACGCACGCGCCCACATGGTCGGCTCGGGCAAGTCCTACCTCTGCGAGCTGATTACGGCGTTTGCCACGCCCCAGCGCGGCACGCCGACGACGTTTCCCGCCGACGACGAGGAGTGCCGCAAGCTGCTGCTCGCCGAGCTACTGCGCGCCCCCGCTGTGATCGAGTTCGACAACCTGACGGGCGATCTCGTCGCGCACAAGAGCCTGTGCACGGCGCTCACGTCCGAATTCATGAGCGGGCGCATTCTCGGCGTTTCCAAGACGGCGACGGTGGGCACGCGCGCCCTGTTCCTCTCCAGCGGCAACAACGTCGGCCCGGTGCAGGACATGACGCGGCGCTGCATCACGATACGGCTGTCGCCCCAGGTCGAAGTGCCGGCGGCGCGCAGTTTTCAGCGGCCCGACCTCGTGCGCGACGTGCTGCGCGAACGCGGGCGCTACGTCTCGGCGGCGCTGACGCTGATTCGTGCATGGATCGTCGCCGGCCGGCCGAAGACTGAATGCCGGTCGCTGGCTAGCTACGGCGACTGGTCGGACCTCTGCCGTCAGCCGCTCATGTGGCTGGGCTGCGCCGACCCGACGGCCTCGGTGTTCGAGGCGATGACCGAAGACCCTGACCGCGAAACCCTCGCCCGGCTGCTTAATGCCTGGCATGCCACCTTCGGCAAGACGCCGGCCATGGTGCGCGAGGCCGTCAAGCAGGCGTCCACGTATCACGAGCAGGACAGCGAGTTGCGCGAAGTGCTGCGCGACATCGCCGACGAGCGCGGCGAGATCAACCGCCGCAAGCTCGGCTGGTGGATTCGCCGCCATGCCGGCCGCATCGTCGATGGCCTGCGCATCGTGCGCGCGAGCGGCAGCGGCAACGGTTCGGCCGAGCGCGCGTCGAGGTGGTGGATGCGGTTTCGCCGGTTTCGTCGGTTTCCGGGAGCGCGAGCGGAGAAAGTGGCAGCTTCACGGCGGCCTATTTGCGGGCCAGTCGCGGCGAGTAATCGGTGCGAACTTGCCAAATGATTTCGGCAAATAAATCGGAGGTGTTGCAATGGGCGGATGGGGTAGCGGTGGCTGGCAAAGCGGCAAGAACACGACCAACAACATGCGGTCGCTCGATGTGCGGCGCTTGCAACGGGACGGTCTGCTGACGGCAGGACGCTGGTTCATGTGGAGGTGGTCGATTGATGGCGAGGAAGTCGCCTCGATCCAGATCCGCGTCGGCGAGGACCGCGTCACGCTCAACTATCGAGCGCGTAGCCATGGCGAAGAATGGCAGCCGCTCGAATATCCAGTCTATCTCGAATGGACGCCATGCCACTTGGGCGGCCGGCGTGCATGGTTTCGCTGCCCGGCGCGCGGTTGCGGCCGGCGTGTGGCAGTCCTCTACGGCGGCACCATCTTCGCCTGCCGGCATTGCCATCAGCTCGCTTATGCCAGCCAGCGCGAAACGCCGGATGATCGCGCCATGCGGCGGGCCGGCAAGATCAGGCAGCGGCTGGGCTGGGAGCCCGGCATCGCCAACCCCGAAGGCGACAAGCCGAAGGGGATGCACTGGCGCACCTTCGACAAACTGGCTGCGCAGCACGACGCTTTCGCGCATGCGTCGTGGATGGGCATGGCGGCGCGGCTGGGCATCATGGAAGCTCGGCTATCCAGGCATGGGCTGGGGCTCGACGACCTCGGAGTCAAGTAACTCCGCCGATGCCGCTTTCGTTCAACGTCTCGTAGCGCGCCATTTCGTCGAGCCGTCGCTTTTCCCATCGGGCGACGAGCTCCGCACCTTTTCTTGCCGACTCCTCGGACATCTCGGCCGGATTGATCTGAGTCCATGCCTCAGAAGTCCATTGCTCTATGCGCCTCAACGATAGCTCATAGACACGAGTGCGGCGCCCCAGCTGCCGGAACAATTGGACGCTGGCGAAACCGGGAGCCTTTCCCATGTCCAACTGGCGAGAAACCCAGAGCAAGACATCTGCCAATTGAATTCCAGGACTGTCCTTGCTTGCGCACACCAGCAATTTGCTTTCGGGCACCAGGCGCAGTTCGTAGGGCTCCAACCCCAAAGGGACGGCTACCTTGCCCGGCGCTGCCTCGCGGAATATCTCGTGCATGAACTTCTGGGTGGCGTTGAACTGGCTTTGCTGGTCGACCTTGATGGTCTTTACCTTGCGCCCCCATTGTTTGGACTTTGTATGGATTGCCCGAAGCAAGTCCGGGAAGGCCACTGCATTCGGCATATGTCCTTTTACATGCGCCCTTGAGGTCGAATGGTATTGAAGGACTTCGGGGTGCTTGATCGCCCAGTCAAGCCCATCCGACAACACTTGCCGTCCGCGTGCATCTGGCACTCGCGGCACCCTGGAGCGTATCTCCCTCAGCACGTCCACCAGCCTGATTTGAGAACGACCTTCGTCGCGATCAAGGAGGCTCTCCCAGAACTGGCGGAGCACATCTTCGTCGAGCAAATAGGCCAGTTTCAGGAGAAGGATGTTCCGCAGCGCCACCATGTTGTATGCCTGCCAAGGCACAGCAACATTCTCGGCGCTGTCGAAAATGGTATCGAACAACTTGGTGACAGCCAGATCAGCCTTTACGATTTTGCTCAGATCAAAACGGCAGTCCGAGGCGATCAGTATTTCCTGGAGTTCCGGAAGAATGGCCTCGACCTTCTCTGCGCCAAGTTCATTGGCGTGAATTGCCGTGGCCCCGACTGATTCGGCTATACGCCGAATTCGACCCCCATAAACCACATCGACATCGACCTTAGAACTTAGGACGCCGTAATAGAAATTGGGCTGGGCTGGGTCGAACAAGTTGGGGCCGGTATGCCCTGCCTCATCGATATACGCGAACATGGCGCTCCTCCTGATGGCATCGTAACGCCCGTTGGTTCATCCGGCGATACCACCGCATCATGCCACCTCACCGATGTTGCCAATGGAATTCTTGGGAGCCCCACCGGGGCGGATGGGCACGAGGTTGCCGAGGCGGGAACGAGCAGCGCAGCGCGAGCCGCCGCAGGCAAACACGCCGGGCGGGCGGGGGATCAACGCCATGATGCGCGCAGCGCCCGAATAGACGCCTGAGCGCAGCGAACCGATCAACGCTCTTGTCCGGGCCGGGGCGCCAGACATAAACGACCATTACCCGAACCCGCAGGGCGCGCAGCGGTCGGCCACCAAGCGGAGACCTGGCGCAGCGACTGGCCGATTTTGGGTAATGCGCGGTTATGTTAAAGCTCGACGCGCAGCGGCGAATTTACCCCGACCCGGCGGTGTGACCTTCGCGCAGCGCGCACGCAAGGCAGTCCCCGACGTAGCCGTCGAAGCCGTGGGCGCAGCCGACGGCGCAGGCGGCGGGCAGCACGCGATGACGCCAGCCGAAAGCAAGAAGTCGGCGCTGGCGGGACGGCAATAGCGAGAGAGACAAAGCCAGGGCGCGGCTTCATGCGCGCTGGCGTGGTGGAGTCCGCGACACGGTAGCCGCCTGCAAGCCGCAAGCCGGCGAGCGGCCTTATCGCTGGCCGGCGCAGTGGCGCAGCGGCGGCGGTGCAGAAGGGACGGCGTTCGCCGGAGGCACTGAGCCGTGGCGCGGGGCTTCATCCGCGCGACGGCGGCGGTCGAGTTCGCGACGCGGTAGCCCGGCGGGCTGCTTGCTGGGGTTTGAGCAAGCAGCATGACGGGCGGTCGGGGAATGGAGGCGTATCCGGCCCAGACTTCCGATCTGTTGGGCACTTTGTTGGGCACTTTTTCGGGTAGTGCCGGCACAAAAACAAAAGGCCAATCCGAAGATTGGCCTATTTGCTTGATTCTATTGGTCGGGGCGGCGGGATTCGAACTCGCGACCCCTTGCACCCCATGCAAGTGCGCTACCAGGCTGCGCTACGCCCCGACGGCGCGAATAATAGCAGATGGAGGCTTGGCCCGGGGCTTCAGACGCGCAGCAGTTCGATGATTCCGGACAATTCGGCGCGCAGCGAGAAACTGCTGGGCGGCGCGGCGGCGAGAGCCGCGGCGGTCGTGCCCGTCTCGGCCCGGACGGGCGTGTCGTCGAGGCGATTGCGAGCGCCGCTGATGGTGAAGCCTTCGTCGTAGAGAAGCTGGCGAATGCGGCGCACCAGCAGCACTTCGTGGTGCTGGTAGTAACGCCGGTTGCCGCGCCGCTTGACGGGCTTGAGCTGAGTGAATTCCTGCTCCCAATAGCGCAGCACGTGCGGCTTGACGCCGCACAGGTCGCTTACCTCGCCAATCGTGAAGTACCGCTTGGCCGGGATGGGCGGCAACTCATCCCTTGGGATGTGGTTGTTGGCCATTGTTGTTCGCTTGAGCCTTGTCGACAGCGGTCTTGAGCTTCTGGCTGGCGTGGAAGGTGACCACGCGACGGGCGGTGATCGGGATTTCCTCGCCGGTCTTGGGATTGCGGCCGGGACGCTGCGGTTTGTCGCGCAACTGAAAGTTGCCGAAGCCGGACAATTTGACGCCGTCGCCGGTTTGCAGGGCCGTCCGCACTTCTTCGAAGAAGGCCTCGACCATGTCCTTGGCTTCGCGCTTGTTCAGGCCGACCTTGTCGAAAAGCAAATCGGCCAGTTCGGCCTTCGTCAGCGTCATCGCTGTCCCCCTGAATTCTTCTTAACCGCGCAGGTCGGCGCCAAAATCTGTGCTGGCAACCTCAACCAACTTAGCCATTGCCGCATCGATTTCGGCGTCCGCCAAAGTCCGTGCAGTATCTTGCATAACTATGTGGAACGCAAGGCTTTTTCTCCCTTCGGGGAGGCCTTTGCCCTGGTACACATCGAACAATTGGACCTCCTGGACGAAGGCCGGGCCGGCCTTGCGCAGCGCATCCAGCAGCGGCCCCAGCGCTTGCTCGCGGGCGACCGTGAGCGCGAGGTCGCGGGTGACGCCCGGGAAGCGGGAAACCTCGCCATAGGTGGGCATCGCCACGGCCAGCCAGGTCTCGAGATCGAGTTCGAAGACCACCGGCGCGCCACTGCCGGAGCCGGCCAGTTCGTACTTCTGTACCCATTGGGGATGCAGCTCGCCCAGGAAGCCGATTTCCCGGCCGTCGAGCGTGACGGTTGCGGACCGGCCGGGGTGCAGGGCAGGATGAGAGGTCTTGGCGAAGCAGAGAGCGCACGACGCGAACAGCGCTTCGAGGTCGCCCTTGACGTCGAAGTAGTCGACATTGCGGGCGGGCGCGCCCCATTGTTCGGGCATGGCTGGGCCGGCCCAGAGACCGGCGACGCGCAAGGGCTGGTGGAAGCCGGCCACCGGCTGGCCGGCCGCATCGTGGCTGAAGATGCGGCCGATCTCGAACACCCGCACCCGCTCGGTCTGGCGCTTGCGGTTGGCGGCGAGCACGTCAACCAGGCCGCCGATCAGGGTGCTGCGCATGACGCCCATCTGGCTGGCGATGGGATTGGCCAGCTGGATGGGCGCGGCATTGCCGGCGAAATCGGCTTCCCAGTCGGCCTCGACGAAGCTGAAGGTGACGACTTCGAAGTAGCCGCGCTCGGCCAGCAGGTGCCGCACCGCCATCGCGCCGCGCCGTTCTTCCGGCAGCGGCAGCATGGTCAGGGCGGCCTTGGGCGGCGGCGCGGGAATGTTGTCGTAACCGTGCAGGCGGGCGATTTCCTCGATCAGGTCTTCCTCGATCTCCATGTCGAAGCGATGTGAGGGCGGCGTGACGACGAACTCGTCGCCCTGCCGTTCGCAGGCCACGCCCAGACCCTCCAGCAACTTGCCGATCTGCCCGGCGGACAAAGGGATGCCCAGCACGCGGGTGGCGCGCTGGGTGCGCAGCCTCACCGGCTGGCGCGCCGGCAGGTGGTCCGGTGACATGGCTTCGATGACCGGCCCGGGCTGGCCGCCGCAGATGTCGACGATCAGTTGCGTCGCCCGCTCGATGGCGCGGCGCTGCAGTTCGAAATCCACGCCGCGTTCGTAGCGGTGCGAGGCGTCCGATGAGAAGCCCAGGGCGCGGGCCTTGCCGGCGATGGCGGTCGGCGTGAAGAAGGCGCTTTCCAGGAACAGGTCGGTGGTCGTGTCGGCGATGCCCGAGTGCTCGCCGCCCATGATGCCGGCCAGCGCCAGCGCCTTGGCTTCGTCGGCGATCAGCGCGGTGTCGGCGCCCGGGGTGACCGTCTGTTCGTTCAGCAGCAACAGCTTCTCGCCCGGTTTCGGATGACGCACGTGGATCGCGCCGTCCAGCCGGGCATCGTCGAAAGCGTGCAGCGGCTGGCCGAGTTCCAGCATGACGTAGTTGGTGACATCGACCAGCGCGGAAATGGCGCGTACGCCGCAGCGCTCGATGCGCTGCTTGAGCCAGTCGGGCGACGGGGCGCGGGCGTTGACGCCGCGCACGATGCGGCCACAGTAACGCGGGCAGGCCTCCGGCGCGTCGAGCACCACGCCGCGCACGTCCTGGTGATCCGCCGCCACCGGCGCGATCGCCGGCAGGCTCAGCGGCGCGCCGGTCAGCGCGGCCACTTCACGGGCAATGCCGGTCAGCGAGAGGCAGTCGGCGCGATTTGGCGTCAGTTTGAGGGTGATCAGCGTGTCGTCCAGCACCAGGTAGGCGCGGATGTCGCGGCCGATCGGCGCGTCGGCCGGCAGCGCCAGCAGGCCGCCATGATCCTCGGAGAGGCCCAGTTCGCGCGCCGAGCAGAGCATGCCGAAGCTCTCGACGCCGCGCACCTTGGCCTTCTTGATCTCGATGCCGGGCAGCCTGGCGCCGACCAGCGCGCAGGGTACCAACATGTCCGGCGCGACATTGGGCGCGCCGCAGACGATCTGCAATACGCCGTGTTCGCCGGTATCGACTTTGCACAGCTTGAGCTTGTCGGCGTCGGGATGCTTTTCGGTCGACAGCACGCGGGCCACAACCACGCCGCCAAAGGCGGGCGCCACCGGCCGGGTCTCTTCGACCTCCAGGCCGGCCATGGTGAGCAGATGGCAAAGCTCGGCAGTCGACAGGGGCGGATTGACGAGGGCGCGCAGCCAGGATTCGGGAAATTGCATGATCGGTTCTTATTGAAACTGGGCCAGGAAGCGCAGATCGCCCTCGAAGAACAGGCGCAGATCGTTGATGCCGTAGCGAAGCATGGTCAGGCGGTCCGGACCCATGCCGAAGGCGAAGCCGGTGTACTTCTCCGGATCGACGCCACCGCAGCGCAGTACATTGGGATGCACCATGCCGCAGCCGGCGATCTCCAGCCAACGCCCTTCCAGCGCGCCGCTCATGAAGGCGACGTCGATTTCCGCCGAGGGCTCGGTGAAGGGAAAGAACGAGGGGCGGAAGCGCACCTTGAGGTCGTCCGACTCGAAGAAGCGGCGCAGGAAATCGGCGACCACGCCCTTCAGGTCGGCGAAGCTGACCGACTCGCCGACCCACAGGCCTTCGACCTGGTGGAACATCGGCGAATGGGTTGCGTCGGAATCGACGCGATAGACCCGGCCCGGCGCGATGACGCGAATCTCGGGCATCGTTTCCAGGTGGCCATACTTCGCCACATGCGCCTGCATGTGGCGAATCTGCACCGGGCTGGTGTGGGTGCGCAACAGCACGTCCTCGCGCACCTTGCCGGCGTCGTCGAGCAGATAGAAGGTGTCGTGCATCGAACGGGCCGGATGCTTCTCCGGCGTGTTCAGCGCGGTAAAGTTGTGCCAGTCGCCCTCGATCTCCGGGCCGTCGGCGACTTCGAAGCCGATCGAACGGAACAGTTGCTCGATGCGTTCGAGGCTGCGCGTCACCGGATGCAGGCCGCCGCGCGATTGTGCGCGACCCGGCAGCGTGATGTCGAGCGCTTCGGCGGCCAGTTGCGCCTCGAGCTGGCCGCGCTTCAGTTCATCGCGACGCGCGGCGAGCGCCGTCTCGACCCTGTCCTTGGCGACGTTGATCGCCGCGCCGGCGGCCTTGCGCTCTTCCGGCGCCAGCTTGCCCAGCCCCTTGAGCAGGGCGGTCAGCGAACCATCCTTGCCGAGGTAACGGGACTTGGCCTCTTCGAGCCGGGCCGGCTCGGTCGCGGCACCGAATTCGGCGACCGCCTGGCTAACGAGTTGTTCTAGATTTTCCATGTCCAAAAGAAAAAGGGGGAAGCAAGGCCTCCCCCTGTTCTCTGCTCTGTTTCGCGCTAGACGCCGGGATCAGCCCGACAGGTTCAGGCCAGATGCGCCTTGGCCTGATTGGCCAGGGCGGCAAAGGCCGGCTTGTCGAACACCGCCAGGTCGGCCAGCACCTTGCGATCGACCTCGATCGCGGCCTTCTTCAGGCCGTTCATCAGCGTGCTGTACTTCATGCCCAGTTCGCGGGCACCGGCGTTGATACGGGCGATCCAGAGGGCGCGGAACTGGCGCTTGCGCTGCCGGCGGTCGCGATACTGGTACTGGCCCGCCTTCATCACCGCCTCTTTGGCGATGCGATAGACGGTAGAGCGACGGCCCCGGTAGCCCTTGGCCTGGTCGAGAACCTTCTTGTGGCGCGCGCGCGCCGTTACACCGCGTTTGACTCGTGGCATCTCGGCTTCTCCTTAGGCGTTGGGCAACATGGCGCGGACAGACTTCACGTCCGACTCATGCACGGTAAGCACGCCACGCAGATGGCGCTTCACCTTGGTGGTTTTCTTGGTCAGAATGTGGCGCTTGAACGCCTGCGAGCGTTTGATGCTGCCGCTGCCACGCACTTTGAAGCGCTTGGCGGCCCCGCTCTTGGTCTTCATTTTCGGCATCGCCGAAACTCCTTTTTTGACACGGTGCCGGGTGACTCCCGATTCAGGAGCGCTTTGACAACCCGCAACCGCTTCTGGGTACTGCTACTGCCTTCAACAAAAAATCACTGCTTGACCTGCTTCTTGGTCGGCGCCAGGACCATGATCAACTGGCGCCCTTCCATCTTCGGAAACTGTTCCACCACCGCCACTTCGGTCAGATCGCCCTTGATGCGCTCCAGCATGCGAATGCCGAACTCCTGGTGGGCCATCTCGCGGCCCCGGAACCGCAACGTGATCTTCGCCTTGTCGCCTTCCTGCAGGAACTTGATCAGATTGCGCAGCTTGATCTGATAGTCGTTCTCGTCGGTGCCGGGGCGGAATTTCACCTCCTTCACCTGCACCTGCTTCTGCTTCAACTTGGCTTCGTGCGCCCGCTTGGCTTCCTGGTACTTGAACTTGCCGAAGTCCATCATCTTGCAGACCGGCGGCTGGGCCAGCGGGGCGATCTCGACCAGATCGACTTGGGCTTCCTCGGCCATCTGCAGCGCGGCGCGAATATTCACGATGCCGAGCTGCTCGCCTTCCACCCCGACCAACCGGATTTCCGGGGCCGTGATCTCGTCGTTGATACGTTGCGTCTTTTCCTGGGCGATGGTGCTTTACTCCAAAAATGTCAAAAAAATCAGGCCGCCGCGCCTCTGGATTGTTGCTCTCGCAACAGGCGTTCGATCAAGGTTTCCAGGGACATCTGCCCGAGATCCTGATTGCCCCGAGCACGGACGGCGACCAACCCGGCGGCCTTTTCCTTGTCGCCGATGACGACGTAGTAAGGCCGCTTCATTAAGCTATGTTCGCGGATTTTATAGTTAATTTTTTCCCCGCGCAAATCCAAATCCACGCGCAGACCGGCTTCGCGCAGTTTTTTCGCCACAGACTCCGTGTAGTCGGCCTGCGGCTCGGAAATGTTCATCACCACCGCCTGCACCGGCGCCAGCCACACGGGCAGCGCCCCGGCGTGGTTTTCGATCATGATGCCGATGAAGCGCTCCAGCGAACCGAGGATGGCCCGATGCAGCATCACCGGCGTGTGGCGCGCGTTGTCCTCGCCCACGTACTCGGCGCCAAGGCGGCCGGGCATGGAGAAATCGACCTGCATGGTGCCGCACTGCCAGGAGCGGCCGATCGCGTCCTTGATGTGAAACTCGATCTTCGGGCCATAGAACGCCCCCTCGCCGGGCAGCTCGTCCCACGTCAGCCCGCTGGCGGTCAGGCCGGCGCGCAGTGCCGTCTCGGCCTTGTCCCACAGCTCGTCGGCGCCGACCCGGCTGTCCGGCCGCAAGGCCAGCTTGACCGCCACCTCGGTGAAGCCGAAATCCGCATAGACCTTGCGCACCAGATCGTTGAAGGCCGTCACTTCCGGCTGGATCTGGTCCTCGGTACAGAAGATGTGGCCGTCGTCCTGCGTGAAGCCGCGCACCCGCATCACCCCGTGCAGCGCACCGGAAGGCTCGTTGCGGTGGCAGGAGCCGAACTCGCCGTAGCGCAGCGGCAGATCGCGATAGGAGCGCACGTCGGTATTGAAGATCTGCACGTGGCCCGGGCAGTTCATCGGCTTGATCGCGTAGTCGCGGCTCTCCGACTCGGTGGTGAACATGTTGGCCTTGTAGTGCTCCCAGTGGCCCGACTTCTCCCACAACGAGCGGTCGAGGATCTGCGGACACTTGACTTCCTGGTAGCCGTTGTCGCGATAGACGCGGCGCATGTACTGCTCGATCTCCTGCCACACCGCCCAGCCGTGCGGATGCCAGAACACCAGCCCCGGCGCTTCCTCTTGCAGGTGGAACAGGTCGAGTTGCCGGCCCAGCTTGCGGTGGTCGCGCTTCTCCGCCTCTTCGAGCATGTGCAGATGGGCATCGAGTTCGTCTTTCTTCGCCCAGGCCGTACCGTAGATGCGTTGCAACTGCTCATTCTTCGAGTCGCCGCGCCAGTAGGCGCCGGCCACCTTCATCAGCTTGAAGGCCTTG
Source organism: Rhodocyclaceae bacterium (assembly GCA_044220545.1). Taxonomy (GTDB): domain Bacteria; phylum Pseudomonadota; class Gammaproteobacteria; order Burkholderiales; family Rhodocyclaceae; genus Fen-999. Next base: position 24,149 of record JBGAQX010000055.1, read on the forward strand.
AGCTTGCCCGTCGACGGCACGTGCGGGCCGCGACAGAGATCGACGAAATCGCCCTCGCGATACAGCGACACATCCTGATCGGCGGGAATCGCCGCGATCAGTTCCGCCTTGTAGTGCTCGCCGATCGACTTGAAGAACTCCACCGCCCGGTCGCGCTGCCAGACCTCGCGCGTCACCGGAAAGTCCTTCTTCGCCAGCTCGGTCATGCGCTGCTCGATGGCCGCCAGATCTTCCGGCGTGAACGGGCGCTTGTAGGCGAAGTCGTAGTAGAAGCCGTTTTCGATCACCGGGCCGATGGTCACTTGGGCCTCGGGGAACAGCGCCTTGACCGCGTAGGCCAGCAGGTGCGCCGTGGAATGGCGAATGATCTCGACGCCGTCGGCATCCTTGTCGGTAACGATGGCCAGCGTCGCGTCGCCGTCGATGCGAAACGAGGTATCGACCAGCTTGCCATCGACCTTGCCGGCCAGTGCCGCCTTGGCCAGACCGGCGCCGATCGAAGCGGCCACTTCGGCCACCGTCACCGGCTGGGCAAATTCACGTTTCGAGCCATCGGGAAGCGTCACTACCGGCATGTCCGAACTCCAAAAACGAACAGGGCACCCGATCGCTCAGGCGCCCTGTTCGGGATGTTGGTAGGCGCGATTGGACTCGAACCAACGACCCCCACCATGTCAAGGTGGTGCTCTAACCAGCTGAGCTACGCGCCTGCAAAAGAGCGAAACTCTCTTCAACCAAGACGGCCACTATGCCGCTGGAGGCTCAACGGACGCAACGAATGTCCGCTCAGCCTGGACCGCTTCGAATGAACGCACGACGGTGCCCATCGGAGACACAGTGAATGTGGAGGCTGTTGCACCGCTCCGGTGCCGTTCCAACATGATGGTGTAGGCCGCTTCCAGATGCCCGCGAAACCGGTCAGTATCGAACAGTGGCGCGCTCGCGCGGTTCTCCGCGAGCCGGCATCGGATGTCCACCAACAACGCTGGCGTGGTAGCCAGTCGCAGCGCCAGTGTTTCATAGTCGTCGAGACAGTCGGTGATCAATTCTGGCAGGCCCACCGCCCTCAGGAGGCTGCCTGCCATGCGCGCCGCAAAGGACTCGCCGACACAAGTCAGCACCGGCAGGCCCGCCCATAGCGCGTCGCTGGCGGTGGTTCCGGCATTGAACGGCAGGGTGTCGAGGAAAAGATCGGCGTGGCGCAGACGCGCCAGATGCTCGGCGTAGGGAACACGCGGCGAGAACACCAGACGCTCGGCGTCGATACCCCTACGTACCGCTTCGGCTGCCAGATTCCGGCGCACGCAGGCGGTATCGGCGGCGATCCACAGAACGCTGTCCGGAACCGCCCGCAGCAAGCGCATCCATACGTCGAACATGTCCGGACTGAACTTATAGACGTTGTTGAACGCACAGAAGACAAAAGCCGAATCGGGCAGGCCGAGCTCCGCCCGGCTGGGTGACCGATCCGCGATCAGCCGCCGGTCGTCGTTGCCCTGGAAGCAGTCCGGCAGGTAGGCCACCTGTTCCGCGTAGCATCGCCGCGCCGCCTCCGGAATCACGAATTCATCGGCAATGATGTAGTCCATGTAGCCGGCGCCCATGGTGCCGGGAAAGCCGAGGTAGTTAACCTGAATCGGTGCTGGCCGGTGGGCGAAGATGGCGGTCCGGTTATTCTCGGTATACCCCGTCAGGTCGACGGCGATATCGACTTCCAGCTCTCGAATCAGCGTGGCGACCTGCCGATCACTCATCCGGGAGCCATCGATGAATCGCTCGAACGACGCGGCGACTTGTTGCCCCAGGGCACTGCCATCCGGCGGTTGAAGGGAAATCGCAACGGTTTCGAAACGTTGCCGGTCGTGGGCCTCGAACAGCCCGGCCAGCAAATAGCTGACCGGGTGCTCACGAAAGTCGGTCGACACGTAGGCCACGCGGATCCTGTCGTGGGCGTAGAACTCGCCGGACCACAGTGGCACCGGCGCCGGGGGATACCACCTGTCCGTATACGCTCGCGCGCAGCGAAGCTGCAGGGCGGGATCCTGCGAAACGGCGAGGAACGAAAACGGTGCGTCGCCGGTCTTGTCCTCGTTCAACGCCCGAACGATGTCCGCCGCGTGGTCGGAATGGCGTGACCAATCGCAACAGAACTTCAGCGAGTGGAACAACTTGCCCAGCGCGTACCGATGGCCCGGAGCGATCTCGATCAGTCGCTCGAACGCGACCGCCGCCTCCTCATGGCGGCCCAGTTCCTGCAGGGTTCCGCCCAGGTTGTAGGCTGCCTCGACATAGCCCGGACGCGTGGCGAGCGCACGCTGATAGCACAGCAGGGCGTCATCGGGACGTTTCAGATCAAGCAAGGTATTGGCCAGGTTGTAGTGGGCTTCCGCGAAGTCCGGCCGCAACCGCGCGGCACCCTGGTAAGCGGCGACCGCTTGCGCCGGCCGCCCCAGATCCAGCAGCGCGTTGGCGAGATAGTAGTGAGCCTCCGCGTCATCCGGCAAGACCCGCACGGCGCGCTCGAGGAAGTCCAGCGCCTCCGCCGGCTGCTTCAGCGCCAGCAGCGCGACACCGGTTTGCATCTGGGCGCTCGGATGATCGGGCACGAGCTTCAGGCAACGCCGCAGGCACTCGAGCGCTTCCTGCGACCGCTTCTGGTCGAGACGGAGTCTGCCCAGGTTGTAGAGCGCTTCGGAAAATTCCGGTTGGCTGCGCAAGGCGCCTTCGTAGCTGGCCGCCGCCTCATCGGGCCGTCCCAGCTCGCGAAGCACGTTGCCTCGATTGTTCAGAGCCGCGGCGAAGCCGGGCCGCAAAGCCAGGGCGCGATCCTGGCACGCAAGAGCCTCCGGCAGACGATTCAGTTGCTGCAGCGCCAGGCCGAGATTGCAGTGCAGTCCGGCCTCCCCGGGGGCGATGGCCACGGCCCGCCGCAATCGCTCCGTCGCGGCCTCGAAATGGCCAAACTGGTACTCGATCACGCCGAGCAGATGCAAGGCATCGACATTCGATGGCGCCATTCCCAGGATCTGGCGGTAGATCGATTCGGCCGCCGTAAGCCGACCGTCCCGGTGCAGCGCCATCGCCTGTTCAAGCAGGACATCGACACTCGCCGACGCCGCCATCGGGCCGCTTTTGCGGGCAGTCGGACCAGCATTTCTTTTCGCCACCTATCGACACCCCGTCAAAGACAATCACAACACCCGCATGAACGCGCTGGCAACGTACAGCAGGAAGATTTCATTCGTGAGACATTCCCCCTGGAAGCCACACCCGCGCCCTGCCGCGCCGATCAAGATCGCCGGCTGTCATCGCGCCGTCATCCACCGAGGCGATCATGATCGCCCGCCCAGCTCGGCCCGCGCCGCGCCAAATTGAACGCCAAGATCCTCGTACCGCTCTTTTCCGTCGTTGCCATTCATTTGCCGGGCGCAACGCTCGCCGCAACACCGCGGGAGATCTTCCAGGCTGCCAGGCACGCCGTGCTGGCCGTGGAGACACGCGACGACAAAGGTGAACGCCTGGCGGCGCTCACGGCCATGGCGATCGACGAACGACGCCTGGTCACCAGTTGCGAACCGCTATACGGCGATCATCCGTTGGCGATGCTGACCGCCGATGGCAAGGCCGTCCCGGTAACCCGAGGAGCCGCCGATCCGCAACGCAATCTCTGTCTGCTGGAATCTCCGATCCCCCTCGCTACGGCCATCCGGGCCCGCGCCAACTTGCCAGCCACGGGCGACCGCGTCTATGCGATCAGCAATGCGCTCGGCTTCGGCATAGGCATCACCGAGGGTGTCGTCTCGGGCATTCGCGTCCAGGCCGGCGAGACCCACATCCAGTTCTCCGCGCCGATCGCTCCCGGCTCCGAGGGTGGCGCGCTGCTTGACGAAGCCGGGCAACTGCTCGGCATCATCGACTATCGCCGCCGCGACGGGCAGAACATCAACTTCGCGGCCCCGGCGACCTGGATCGGCGAAGTGGCGCAGCGCGCCGAGAGCCAGAAAGATCAGCAGGCCAGGCTCGCGACCGCCCATACTCTGACGGCGGCCAGGGACTGGGCCGCCCTGACCCGCCATGCCGAGGCATGGACGAGGCTCTTCCCCGGCGATCCCCAGGCCCATTTCTGGCTGGGTGCCGCGGCGGCCCTGCGGGGCGACTGGGCGGTTGCCGAACAGAGCTGTCGCGAGGCGCGAAGGCTCGATCCAACGCTACTGCGCGCCGGCATCGCCTTGGCGGAAACCCTGCTGCGCCAGCGCAAGACCGCCGAAAGCGCCGACGTCGCCCAGAGTCTGCTCGCGCTCCGCAAGGAAGACGCCGAAGTGTGGAGCCTCGTCGGCCGAATTGCGCTCGCGCAGAACGATCTCAAGGGAGCCGAACAGGCCTTCCGCAAAGTGGCCAGCATCAATCCGTGGGCCATCGCCGCCCAAGAGGGCCTGGCAACGGTCGCGGAGCGCCGCGGCGACGCCGCCGCCCTGGTTGCCGCCTGGAGTACCGCCGCCAGCATCGCCACCGATTCCCCAACCATCAACCTGAGACTGGCATCGGCCTGGCTGGCCGCCGGCAAACCCGCGCACGCGCTGCGCGTGATCGAGCGGGTACTGGCCGGCGCGCCCGACAACGGCGACGCCTGGTATTGGAAGGGCGAAACCCTGCTGCGCATGCGACGCCCGGTTCAGGCGGAGGCGGCATTCCGCCGGAGCCTGCCCGTAAACGAAAAAGCCGCCTTCGTCTGGAGCGCTCTGGCGGAGGCGCTGTGGGAACAGCAGCGGACCGGCGATGCCATCGCCGCCAAGCGCGAGGCGGTCCGGATCGAGCCGGCATCCGCGGTCTGGCGGGGGCAATTGGCCATCAAGCTCAAGGATGGCGGCCATCCGGACGAGGCGCTGGAAATACTCCAGCGCCTGGCCACCGAGTCTCCCGACGACCCGTTTGCCCACCGCCAGATCGGCTTCGCCCGGGCCTACCAGGCGCGCCATGCCGAAAGCATCGCCGCCCTGGAACGCGCATTGGCGCTGGACCCGAAGCAAGGCAAGGTGTGGGCGGCCCTGGTGGAACAGTTCCACGCGGCCGGACGCAAGGAAGACGCCATGCGGGCCTATCGGCGCCTGCGCGAGATCGACGAAACATGGGCCGACACGGTCCATCGCAGCGTCGTTGGCGCCTATGAGGCGATGCGATGAGAATCTGGTCCTGCTTTGCCCTGGCGCTCCTGGGCAGCCCGGCCGGCGCCCAGGACGCCTCGGCCGTCTTCGCCCGGGTCTCGCCGTCGGTGGTCACCGTCAATGCCCTCGATGAAGCCGGCCAACCTATCGGGCAAGGCAGCGGCGTCGTCATAGCCGCTGGCCGAGTCGCCACCAACTGCCATGTCGTGCGCGATGCCAACGGGGTGCGCATCGCCCAGGGCGAGCGGTCATGGCCAGCCGTCTGGACCGAAGCCGACTTGCCACGCGACATCTGCGTGCTCGCGGTCGAGGGACTTGAGGCACCGGCGGCACCACCACGCGCCGGCCAAGCGCCGGAGGTCGGCGAGCGCGTCTTCGCGGTGGGCAATCCCCTGGGCCTGGGGCTGGCGGTCAGCGCCGGGCTGATTTCCGGCGTCGGCATGATTCAGGGCGAATCGCGCCTCTTCTCGTCCGCCGCCCAGTCGCCGGGCTCCAGCGGTGGCGGCCTGTTCGACGGCGAAGGCCGTCTGGTCGGCCTGACGGCCGCCACCATGACCGCCGGACAGAACGTCAACCTGGTTCTGCCGGCGGCCTGGATCGACGAACTGCCCGGCCGGGTTGCCGCGCCGCCAACCCAGCCCCCCGACCCGCCGACGGAAACAGACTGGCATGCCGAAGCGGAAAAGACACGCCTGGCCGCCGACTGGCCCGCAATGGAGACTGTGGCGAAAAACTGGATCGCCGACCGGCCGAATGTCGGGCTGGCCCACCAGTATCTGGGAACGGCGCTGATGCTCACCTCCCGGTATCGCGAAGCGGAAGAGGAATTCGGTCGCTCGCTGGCCATGGAACCGGACAACTGCGTCACCCGGATCTATCTGGCCACGGCCATTCGCGCCGCCGACCGTCCCGGCGAGGCCGAAGCCATGATGGACAAGGCGGCGGCCGCCTGCCCCGCGCATTGGCTGATCTGGGACAAGCGAGGCCATTGGCGAATGAAGGAGGGGAACCATGCCGAAGCCCGCGACCACGCGCAGCGCGTCACCCTGCTCGCGCCCGTGGAGGCTTCCGGCTGGCGACAGCTGGCCATGGCCGAATGGCAACTCGGGAACTATGCCGCGGCGGCCGCGGCAAGTCGCGTCTGGCTTTGGAAGAAACCCGAGGACGCGGACGCGCGGGAATATCTGGCCCGCGCGCTGGTCCGCTCCGGCGAGATCGATCGGGCCCGGAAGACGCTGCTCGCCGTCCAATCGGTCACCGGCGTGGCCAACGTGGCCATTGCCAATGCCTGGATCGAACTCGGCGTGGCCGAGGAGAAGCGACAGCGCCTGGAAGACGCCGAAAGCGCCTATCGCCAGGCCCTGGCATTCGACCCGGGCAATGCCCTCGCCCTGCGCAATCTTGCCATGAGCCAACAGCAATCCGGTCGCCTGGATGAGGCGGCCAAGTCCCTGGACCGGGCGATCGCCCTGCCGGGAGACGACGTCACCGGCGCGGTTGGCGGCAATGTTGCTTCTGCTGTCGAAATGGATCTCGCCGCTGCTGGCAAAGCGACTGACGGCGAAACCGTTCCAACTGAACGTACCGGCGACCGCGATATCCTCCGCGCGGAGAACCGCTTCGGCGCCGCCGACAACCGCTGCGCTGGTCGGCACGGCGGTCTGAGAGTAGTTGCCGACCTGGATCGCCCCGGCGGCAAGGTCGAGTCGCGTCGAATCGTTGGCGGCGAACAGGGCCGGCGCATCGAGTCGCAACTGGTTGGCCACGCTGGCGGCAACCCGGCCTTCGAAGCGGATCACATCCTGGCTGCCCAGGTACCAGGAACCGAAACCGCCCGCCGCCAGAAGGGCCACATCCAGCCGCGCATTGCCGTTGTAGAAGGCCGGGTTTATCGACAATTCGCCACCCCGGGGATCACCGGCGACATCCCCCGGCCACAGCGCCGCATGCTCGCCCGCCGACTGGTACAACGTCAGTTGGCGCACCCCCTTGGCGTTTCCGTGCGGGATGTTGAAGACGCCTTCCAAACGCCAGGGATCGCGATCGCCCTCGTTGTCGGCGAAGCGCAGCGACAACACGCCGCCCAGCGCCCCGGCGACCCCGGCGGCCCGATAGCCGCCGTCCAGGAACATACCTTCACGGGCCGCCAGGCTCACCCGCCCCCCCGCGCTGCCGATATCGGCTGAACCGTAAACGAGTCCCGTGCCGGCACCAGAAACCAGAGTGACGCCGCCCGCCGCGCCGCCAACGTCGATAAGGGATCCGGCCCGGGTCACCAGGTAGCCAAGACCCGCGTTCAGATCCACCTGTCCGCCATCCAGTACCTGGGTCTTGTAGCGGTTCTGAGCGCGCAGCGCATCGGCTGTCGCCCCCCCGGCCAGGGCGCTTCGGGTCGCGGCGTCGAGTACCGTCGTCCCACCGGCCAGCAGTCGACTGGCGGACCCGAGGTAGATGGATTCGGATTGTTTGTGCCACGAGTAGGTAAGGGCCGTGTTGTCGCCCGGCTGGCTTGCGGTCAACGGGCGGGTCAGGCGAATGGTGCCGGCCGGCGCCTCCAGAGTTCCCAACACGGTCAGTTGGGCCGCCGACTCGACGTCAATGCCGCCCTGAGACGAGACCGTCAGACGGGCGCCGTCGCCAATGCTCACGTGCCCGTAGATCAAGCTGCGGCTGGCCAGCCCGAGGCGAGTGGGCGCCGGCCGCAGCGCCGGGTCCAGGGTCAGCGTCGCGGCAAAGTCGGCGATGGCGCTGCCGGCGGCCTGATAGCGGAAATCCGGCACCTGGGCCAGGGACCAGCCGATGGGCATCGGCTGCAAGTGCGTGTCGTCCAGTACCGTCACACCATCCCGACCGACGAACTTGAATTCGTAGAAGCCGCCCAGGCGCAGAAAATCGGCGGCGAGGGCCACGCCCACCTGCCCGCTGTCCAGGCGCCGTTCCCGCGACCAGTCGCGGCTGTCGGCCGTGAAGGTTTCGCCGAGGCGAACCTGCGAGGTATTGATCTCCAGCTTGCCCCCGGCTCCCAGGGCCATGGCCGACAGGCCGCCGTCCAGGAACAGGCTGGCGTCGCGGCGGTTGCCATCGGCGTTGCTGGCGTCATGACTTTCGTAGGCGCCGTTCTTGCCCATGCCGCCAGTGGTCAGCTTGATGCTGCCGGCATTGCCGCTCTCCAGCTTGCCGGCGCTGGTCACCCGGGCACCGCCCGACACGTCCAGGCTGCTGCCGGCGCGCAGGTCGAGGTCGTGGGCCGAGGTCAACACGATGCTGCCGCCGGTGACGGCCTTCGGCTCGTAGACCACCACGGCGCCGGTACGCGGCGCCGCGCCGCCATCGGCCAGAACCCGCGGATCGCCGCTGAGGGCATTGGCCAAGTAGTCGTTGACCCAGACACCGGCCGTGGACAAGCTCGCCTCCCGATCCACCACCAGCGTCGAATACCTGGCATCGCCGCTACCCACCAGCGCGCCGGCCGCCGAGGTGCTCATGTCGCGGGTGATCAGTTCGATGACGCCGCCGGGCACGGTGATATCGCCGGCGACGTAGACCTGACGGCCGGCGGCTTTGAAACTGCCGCCGGGAGCCAGCGCCAGGGAGACATCGGCCGGTAGCCCGATACGACCGTCACTCTGAATGTCGAATCGGGAAAAGCCCGCATTCACCAGGGACGACGACAACTCCAGACGCGGGCCAGCCTGGCTGCCGGCTGTGAAGCCGTCGGCGCCATGGGTCACCCCCGGGACAAAGACAATCTGATCCAGACTGGCCGACTCCGGATCCGCCAGGGCAAAGTGTTGGCCCGCATCTCGCACCACCAGTCTGCCGCCAAGAGGGATTGCGTAGCGGTCGGCGACGGGATCGCCGACATTGCGCTGACTGGCGCCCCGCACCGTATTGGCCGTCAGTTGGCCATCCACCGCCAGACTGTGGGCCGTCAGCTGCACGGACCCGGCGCTGCGGCCCTCGGTATAGGCTTCGGCCAGGCGCGTACCGGTGACCAAGCCACTGTAGCTGGCGCTGGCCGGCGCGTCGTTGAGGCGATAGTCCTTGCCGCTCACCGCAACGACCCGGGATTCCCGCACCTCGCCGGCGGCATAGTCCACCCGCCCCCCCGAAACGTCCAGTTGCGCATCGCGGGCAACCGCCAGGCTGCCCATGCTGGCGAGCAACAGGGTGCCGCCCGCCGACAGTTTCTCCTCCACGGTCTGCCCCACCTTGCCGAACCAGCCGGAAAGGTCGGCGATACCCACCTTGTCCCGCAGGTCCACCCAGGCCGTCTGGCCACGGAGCACCCCCAGTCGCTGGACCGGATTGCCGGCGAACTCGTCGCCGCGCAGTTCCACCTGCACGAACAGGTCGGCCGCCGACTTGTTCGCCACGGCGCCGGCCACGTCGAGCCGCGCGCCTTCACCGACGAACAGGGTAGCCGCGCCGCCCGATGGGCTGATCACCACTTCGTTGTTGATCGCGTCCGCCGTCGGCGTCGTCGTCTGGATGGGATTGACGACGTCCCTGGCGAAGACGCCGGCGCCGTTGCGGGCCTGAAAAAGAATGCTTCCGCCCCGGGCGCTGACCTGGGCACCGGGCGCGGCACCGGTGCTACCGGCCACCTCGATGCGGCCGGCTATGCCCTCGATGGTGGAGCCGAGAAAGGACTGGTCGGCGGTGACTTGCTTGCCGTCGCCGCCGTCAATCTCCACCGTCGTCGTGCTACCCGCCGCCAGTCTCAGGATACCGCCCATCTGGCCGAGCGCGAACGAGCCCGAGGACGCCGTGACAGGCGCCGAGCCTTCATCCTGGGTCGGAATCACCAGCCCGGCCGAGTCCACCTTCCGAATCACGTCCAGTACCTTGGAGTCGCTCTCGCCGATCGGCGAACCCTCGGTATCGAGTTGGTCGCGGGCCAGCAGGCGGATCGAACCGTTGGCGGTGGCCGATGTGCTGGTCCGCAGCGTCCCGGCCTGATCGATTTCGTGGCCGACCAGGGTGATGTTGCCAAAGGGCGCCTCAACCGTTCCCGTGTTGGCGACGGCATTGCTGTCGTCGCCGCGCGACAAGGCCTGCCATTTCCCGTTGGTTTGCACCAGGAACAGTGGATTCACTTCCGGACTGAAGCCGCGCAGGGCTTGCCCGTAGGGTGGCTTCAGGTACAGGTCCGCTCCGGCCGCCAGGATGGTTTGACCCTTGGGCGTCCGGATCAAGCCTTCCTGCCGCACACGCGAGCCCACCAGCAGGGCGAAGCCGTTTTCCGTCGTGGTTTCGATGCGCGCGCCGGCGGCGACCTCGACAGTGGCCGGGCGAAATTCGGCCATGGCCTGACTCGCCTCCGTCGCCTGCCACTGGGCCTTGCGCAGATAGAAGGAACGCGTGCTGGGGACATCGTTCAGCAGCAACCCGTTCTCGACCACATCGGGGTTGATGTTGAGGCCGGAGGCAACCAGGCTGCCGGCGGTAACCCGGGCGCCAGGGCCGAAGGCGATGCCTTGCTGGTTGATCAGGAAGAGTTGCCCGTTCGCCTTCAGCGTGCCGTCCACCAGGGAGCGGCCGACACCGGCGCCGGTCTCCGCGTTCACACTGGTGGCGCGGCCGGCGTCGAGGATGGAGACGTAGTTGTAGGCGACCGAGCCGGCGTCGGGCTGGACGAACTCGACCGTCTGGTCCGGGGTGACGTTGAAGCCGGAGACCCAGTCGATCTCGGCCTTGTTTCCGGTCTGGGTGACGGTCAGGCGCCGGGTGTCGGTGTCGCCGGCAACCAGCATCACCTCGCCGTTGAGATTGACCGCCTTGCCGGCGCTGACCGCGCCCTGCTGGTTCACCGCCATGGCCGCCAGCGTGACCACACCGCCGGGCGCGTCGATAACGCCGGTGCCGCCATTGGTCACCGTGCCGTTCAGGGACACCCTGTTGCCCTGCGGATCGCGGCTTTGGTAGGGCTTCACTTCAACCAGCAAACCGCGCAGATCGGGGTCGGCTGGCGCCGTCAGCAGTACCGTGCCGCCGGCCGCCAGAATGGCCTCGCCGCCGCTGCCGGGGGTAACCTTGCCAAAATTCTCGACCCAGCGCGGCGCCAGCAGGACCACGGGGCTACCGGCCGACGTCACCAATTGGGCGCCCGCCTCGACGGTGACGAAGCCCTTGTCGAAACCGGCGGCATCCCCCTCCCAGGCGAAGCTGAGCAGATCGCCGGCCTGCCGCGGCAGACCTTTCTCCAGCAGCGTTTCGGATATGCCCAAGGCGGAGGCGACCAGCCCGCCTACATTCACCTGCGAGCCCTTGCCGAACAGAATGCCGTTCTGGTTGAGCAGGTACACCTGGCCGTTGGCGCTGATCTGACCCATGATGATGCTCGGGTCAGCGCTCCAGATGCGGTTGAGCACCCGCGACAGGGAATCCGGCTGATTGAAGGTGACCGAGGCGTCGGCGCCGACATTGAAGCTGTTCCAGTTCAGGCCAAGCGTGGCGGTCAATTGGTTCACCACCATGGCGTTACCGTTGGTGGCGACGTTGCCGCTCCCCTGATAGACGAAGGGTCGCGCCGGATTGGTGGACGGCGCCGGCAGCGTGTTGCGGTTCATACCCACCGGCACGGGGATGTTGGCCGGGCCGGCCAAGGCGCCCGCCGGCAGCGCCACCAAGCCGGCCGTCACCAGCGGCAGCAGACCACGGGCGAGCCCCGGCCGGCCATGGAGTTCGGCGGGCGGATGGCCGGGGGGCCGGAATCGGCTCGTGTGCGAAGCGCTTGCCATGATTCAGAAGTTGGCGCGCAAGCGGGCGTGGGCGCGCAGGTCGCCGCGGTCGGTCTTCGGTCCCGGCCGCAAGGCATGCCCCACGTCCACGCTGACCTGACCCCACTTGCCGGCCGCCAGACGCAGGCCCAGGCCGGCCCCGCCCAGATTGAAACGGCTGGTCTGGCCAGGCAGCGCGTCCTTGAGCCGCAGCCAGGCACCTTCGAGGAACGCCACGGCGCGCACAGTGGTGGCATCGTCGGCGTACAGCGACGGCGTCTTGACCTCACCGCGCAGGCGCAGGCCATAGTCGCCGGCCGCCTCGCCCTCGTAGTAGCCGCGCACGCTGTCGGCGCCGCCGCCGAGGAATTGTTCGGGGGAAACCAGGGCGCTGTGGCTGGCCTGGAAGTCGCCGCGCAGTCCCAGTTCCCAGCCGAGCTGGCGCCGGGTATAGGAAAGATCGCCGCGCAGCGCGGAGAAATCCTCCCGCGAACCGTAGCGGCGGCAGTCGAACTGGTCCAGCGGTATGCCCTGGCAATTCACCTCGCGGGCAAAGACGCGCAGCCCGGCGATCATCGACAGGTTGCCAAGCAGGTCGCCCGCCTCGCTGACGCTGCCGGCGGTGTATTGACCAACCAGCGGCAGGTAGCGCAGCGGCGTTACCTTGCTGTCGGCGCCGAGGATGTTCTGCGTCTCGCGCAGATCCTTGAAGTCGAAGCCGAGCGCCAGACTGTGGAACAGGGTCGGCGCGCCCGGCACCGGCGGCAGTTGTCGGCTCAGGCGGGCGCTCAGCGTCGTGCCCTTGCCGACCACCACGTTGTCGGCGGCGGCGCCGATATTGCTGTTGGAATGCTGGAGCGACAGCGAAATACCGCGAGTCCGGTCGAGCGGCCACTGGTAGGAAGCGAGGAACACACTCACCTCCGCCGGCTTCTGCGGGGACACGACGTAGTTCAGCCCCAGACTGTGCTGGCGCTGGAACAGGTTGTTGTAGCGCACACCGGCTTCCAGGCGCGTGGCGGTGGTATCCGGACTCTGGCGGTTGTTGAGTTCCAGGTTGGCCTGGAGCGGCAGCTGGTCCTCGACGGCCAGTTCGACCTCCAGCTTGCCGGGCACATGGCCCGGCCGCAGCAGCGGTGTCACCTGCCGTTCCGCGCCGCGGTTGAGGCCGGCCAGTTGCTCCTGCAAGGCGGGAAAATGCGGTACCGCGCCGGCGGCCACCGCCGGCACCTGATCCCGGATGTCGCCGCGCGAGGTGTAGCGGTTGCCGCTCACCTTGAGGCGCTCGACGCTGCCTTCCATGACCTGCAGGCGGACCACGCCGCCGGCGATGCGCTGTTCGGGAATCAGCACGCTGGCCGACAGGTAGCCGCGGTCCTGGTAAGCCTTCTCCAGGGCGGCGCGGGCGGACTCGATGGCCTTGAAGTCGCGACCGGGGCCCAGGAAGGGGTATACCGCGCCTTCCACGGTCACGGCGGGCAACACGGTATTGCCGTCGACGGCGAACTCCAGGAGGTCGAAGGCGGCTTCCTCTGTGGCGGCGCCATCGGCCGCCCGGGCGGTGCCGGGCAAGAGCATCGCGACAACGAGAATAAGGGGGGAATAGCGGAACATGGAGGCGCGATTATGGCGACGGCGCATGACAGCCCATTGGCATGGGCCGGGCGGATAACTAGCCCGAACGGCCCATCGCTGTCGCCGCGCCGAAAGAAAAAGGCCCGCGCCGAAGCGCGGGCCTGAATGCCGCTCGCTCACCGGCCCTTGCCTCCGGGCCGGTGACTCGGGTCAGCCGATCAGTAGTTGCCGTTGTAGGGCGCGCACTGGTTGCCGTTGAGGTAACCGGCCTTCAACACGTAGGTGTTGTAGGTAACCCCGGCATCCGTGACGGGACCGGAAGTGTAGTCACCACCGGGGATGCCGGCCGCCACGTTCTTCAGATCGGTGATCTTGGCCAAGGTCAGCGGATTCTGCGCCTTGGTGACGAAGCGGGTCAGCACGGCCAGCTTTTCAGCGGACAAGGGCGACACCGTACGGCCGGTCGGCACGTTGAAGGAAATCCAGCCCTGCATGTCCCAGGTGCCATCCTCGTAGCTGGCCATGGTCGGGAAGCGGCCGGTGCCGGAGGTCACGACGGGGTTGTTGCCACCCGCCCAGGTCATCGAGCCGGCGCCATCCAGCGAACGGAACTTCCAGTTGCCGGTCGTCGTGGAGGAGGACAGGCTGTCCATCGACAGCACGCCGACGGCCTTGTGACCACCACCGTTCATTTGCACGGTCACGTTGTTGCCGTTACGGTCCTTGGTGGTGTAGCTGCCGCCCGTGGCCGCCTTGTCGAGGCAGGTCCGCACGTCGCCGGAAGTCGAGTTCTCGACCACCTGCACCGACCCCGTGCCGGCCACCACGTTATAGCTGGTGCCGTTCCAGGTGGTGCCGAGAGAAGTATCGCGATCGGCCGGGGTGTTCGAGTCGAGGGGGTTGTTGCTGCACGGGTAGTTGCCGAAGTACATGTTGTACACGGCCTGGGTGCCGGAACCCGGCACGCGGCGGCAGATCACCATGTCGTCGCTCGAACCGTCGATGGAACTCCAGTCGCCCACGTTGCCGGCCATGATGGCGGCCAACTTGGCCTTGTTGAGGTAGGCGGTGCTCGGGACGGTGTTGGTCACCGGGACGCCGAAAGCCAGACCATAGATGGGCGTCATGGTCAGGACGCCCAGTTGCTCCGGCAACAGGGCGGGTTGCGCCGGCTCGTTCTCGGTATTGATCGGCGATTGGAACAAGGGCGGAGCGACGTCGGAGACGCCAGCATCCGGCACCGTGCCGTCCGAACCGTCGGCCAGGGTGGTGGGGCAGACATAGGGATTGCTGGAGGTGCCGGCGCCGGCGCTGCCGCTGCAACCGGCGGCGGTGACGGTCATGGTCTGGATGGAGTCGCCCTTGGCCACCGGGTTCACACCCCACACGGAACCGCCCTTGACGCGATAGACGATCAGCGCGTTCTGGCCGGACCACGAACCCAGCGCGGCGTCGACCGGCAGCGTACCGGCGACCGCCTGGAAGTCCTTGCTGGAGGCCGTGGTGTTGGCGAAATGGACGCGCGGCTTGGTATTGTCGAAGGTGGCATCGACGATGCCGACGAAGCCCTTCTGGACCGCCGAGGCGCCGGAGATGAAGATGGGGCGCGCGGCGGCGCTGTTCACCAGGGTCGTGTGACCGGAGTCGACGGCGGCGCTGGCCTGGCCGGCCATGGCGGCACAGGCGGCCGCGCAGAGGATGGCTATTTTCTTGACTTGCATGGGTAATCTCCTAAGGAAACTGGGGCGCCGCCCCCCCGAACGGGGAGTCGGCGTATTGCTCAATGAAGGATCAACCGGTGACTCAAACGCGACCCAGGCGACGGCGGGCCATGAAGCCGATCATGCCGAGGCCGGCCAGCAGCATGGCGTAGCTCTCGGGCTCCGGCACCGCGCTGATGACCAGGGCGCCGTTGTCGCTGGAGAACTGCATCGTCACCGGCGCCGCGCCATCCATGATGGGGTTGTAAGTGCCCTTGTTAATGCCGCTGGCGGCGCCAACGACGGTCATCACCGACAGCGAGCTGCCCAGGGCCGCCGAGTTGCTGAAGTTGAAGCCACCGCCCGCGTTGTTGCCGAAGTTGGAGGCGCCGGCATAGCCATTGGTCCCGACGGAGATGATGGCGGCATTGTCGGTCGCCAACTGGCCAGTGGCATTGACGGCATTGGCGAAGGACTGGACGGCGGTAGCGGTGGAGCGGATGACATCGGCCGGCTTGGCCGTGGCCGGGGCCGGATCCGTGTAGGTGGTGACGATGCGGCGCGTGGAAACGGTGTCCGTGGCCATGACGTTCCACTGCAAGGAGGCGGGGTTGGCGACGTTTTGCAGGAAGTTGTCGAAGGTGGTGTCCATGGCGACGCTGATGTTCGCATTGCCGGGCGCGGCCACGGCGGCGGCGAAGCTGTCGATCGTGTAGCCGAGGTTCTGGGTGTAGGAGGTGAGGGCGTCCCAGACGTTGAGGAACAGGTTGCCGTTGCCGCCGGCACCGTTGTCGATCGTGGTGGCGTTGGCCTGGGCGGCGAAGCCGAGGACCAGCGCGGCGGCCAGGGTGTTGAGCTTGAGGTTCATAGGGTCGATCTCCTTGATTGCCATGATTGATTGAAAAGAAGCTACCGATAAACTTGATGCACCTCCCGGAGGAG
>JBGAQX010000056.1:0-15260 GCA_044220545.1 Rhodocyclaceae bacterium
TTGTGCCAGCGCAGGGGGATGACGTAGGCCTTGACGCCTTTGGGGGCCTGGATGCCCTGGGCGGTGCCTTGCAGGACTTCGGGGACGGAGATGACGAATTCCTGGCCGAAGTCGCGGCGGGCGTTGCCGGAGAGGGTGTTGGCGACTTCGCCGGCGAGGTCGGCGAGGTTGGCGTCGGAGGTCTGGGTTTCGCCGACGTGCAGCAGCAGCGCCCGCAACAGTTCGCGCCGGGCGGTGAAGTAGACGCAGCCGTGGCGCGAGCCGGAGATGCCGATGACGCCGGTGAAGTCGAACAGGGGCAGGCCGCCCGGGTCGCCGAGGAAGGGGGTGCCGACCTCGGCGGGGCGGCCGGTCAGTTGGGTGAAGAAATGCTGGATGATTTGCACGAAAGTGCGTAGTTGTTCCTCATTCATCGCCGGTGTCCAGAAGTTCAGTGATGGCGTCGGTGAGATCCTGCTCGGTGAAGGGCTTGCAGAGGAAACCCTGGGCGCCCTCCTTGAGCGCCTGGATGGCGGTGTCCTTGTCGGCCAGCGCCGAGACCACCAGGATGCGCACGTCGGGGCGCAGGGCGCGGATGTGGCGGATGCATTCCAAGCCGTCCATCTCGGGCATGGTCAGGTCCATGGTCACCAGGTCGGGGCGCGTCGCCTCGAAGCGGGCCACCGCCTCGCGGCCGTTGGCGGCCAGGCCGGCGATCTCGATGTGGTGGCTGCCCAGGGCGCGGGCAATCTTGCCGCGAATGATGTTGGAGTCGTCGACGATCAGCAGTTTCATGTCGCCGTCTCGAGCGGCTTCGTGGTCGGCAGGGCGGCGGTGCCGCCGCGCGGAATCTGGACGCGGAAATGGCAGTACTCGCCGGGGGTGGTGCCGAGGCGGATGTGGCCGCCCAGCCCGGCGACCAGGTCGCGCACCACGTCCAGGCCGGCGCCCCGGCCGCCGTCTTCGTCGGCGGTGGCACGGGTGGAGAAGGCGGGCTCGAAGATCAGCGCGATTAGGCCCCGCGTGTCCATGGTCGCCGCCTGCTCGGCGCTCAGCCGGCCGGAGGCGATCGCCGTGTCGCGGATGTGCCGGGCGTCGATGCCCTGGCCATCGTCGCGGAAGCTCAGTTCCACGCCGTCCTTTTCGGCGTCCGCCACGTAGATGGCGATGCGGCCGGCTTCGGCCTTGCCGCGCCGGTGCCGTCCCTCGGGGTTCTCGATGCCGTGCACCAGGGCGTTGCGGATGAACTGGTTGACGATGGTGTTGATGGTTTCGCGGGTGTCGGTGGGCAGTTGCTCGATGTCCATGCCCTGGTAGGCGAGCTGCGCCTGCTTGCCCTGGCGGGCGGCGATCTGGTCGGCAAAGGCGGTCCATTGGCGCACGAAGGGCAGGCCGGGCAGGCGCGGGTCGGCGGGCGGACGCGGCGGCTCCACGCTGACCACGCCGCGAATCTGGGCAACGCGGGTCAGGGCGTTCTGGATCATTTCCAGCTCGCCGAACAGGCTCTTCACCTGCACGGTGACCGGCAGGAAATCCTCGCCGGTCAGGGTGCCGCGCTCGCGCAACACGGACAGCACGTCTTCCAGCGCGTGCAGGCTGTGCGACAGGCCCTGCAAGCCCAGCGCGGCGGCGTCGCCCTTCAGGCGGTGGGCGATGCGGTAGATGGCGTTGAGCTTGGCGGCCAGATCGTCCGGGCCGGCGTGCTGTTCCATGAGCAGGCGATTGATGTGTTGCAGGCCGTCTACGGTGGCCTTGAGGAACTGCTCCATGGCGAGCGGCTCGACTTGCAGGATCTCGATCAGCATGCCGATCTGGCCCTTGGCCCGCGCCTCGGTCTGCTTCAGTTCCTGCTCGAGCTGGACGCCGCGGGTGATGTCGTTCACCGTCACCAGCAGGTGGGTCACTTGCTTCTTCTCCAGCACCCGATTGAAGCGGAACTGGAGGTAGCGCACGTCGAGGTCGCCCAGCGTGCGGGCGATGCTCACTTCCACCCGGTCGAGCGGATTGAGGCTGGTGACCAGTTTCTCCTTGACGTCGAACTTGAGCAGCAGGTCGATGTATTCCTTGGCGGTGTTGAGCGTCTTCGGACTGACCAGGGGGCGCAGGACATCGATGAAGTTGGCGTCCGGGCCGGGGTCCTTGCCGAAGATGCCGGCCAGCGCCCGCGAATGCTGGGAGCCCATGTGGTAGCCGGGGTCGAGGAGGAACAGCCCCTCCTGGGTGGTGCGCAGGATGTCGTCGGTTTCGCGCCGGGCCCGCTCCACTTGCTGGTCCGAGTCGCGCAGGTGGCGGATGAAGTGGAACAGGATGATGATGAAGTTGATGGTGGCGAGGCTGATGCCGCCCATCTGGACGGCCCGCAAGGTGGTCGCCTTGGCGGAGGCCAGGTCTTCGACGCGGGTGGTCAGCTCGTTCATCAGACCGAGCAGCTTGAGGTTGGCTTCCTCGGCTTTGCGGGCGAGCTCGGCGGCTTCGGCGACGCTCGCCTGACCGGCGGCCAGCATCGGCCGCATGGCGTCGCGATAGGGCACCCAGATGTCGGCGGCCTTGTCGAGGATGCCCTGGGCCTTGTCGTCGTCGATGCGGGCGATGTGGATCGCGTCGCCGGCGCCGCTGGTGGCCTCGCCGCCGGAACGGAAGGCGGTCAGGGTCTGGTCGAACAGCCGGTAGGTCAGCCCCAGCTCCTGTATTTCCTTTTCGTAGGGCCGTTCGCCGGCGACCCGGTCCTCGATCTGCAACGCCACCTTGGCGGAACGCTGCGAAAGCATCCGCTGCCGGCCGGCCAGGTTGACGTTGATGGCGTCGCCGCGAATCTCGCTGGAGATGATGAAGTTGAGCGCCAGGACCCCGAGGTCGAACAGCAGGAACAGGGCGATGGAAATGACGATGGTTCGATACTTGCCGAGATCCAGGCCGAACATGGGTTCCCCCTTCCCGTGCGGCCGGTACCGGGCCGGATGCGCCGGCGGGTACGCGGTCTAGTCAGTGATGCGATCTGGCAATAAGAATAATGTCATTCTTGGCGAAAGGCCAGAAAATTTAGCATTTCCGGAGAGGCGGCAGCCCCCCACCGGCCGGCCTTCGGGCTACTTCGCCTTGCTCGACGAATCCTTGAGGGTGACGGCCCGGTTGAACACCGGGGCGCCGGGCCGGGAGTCGACGCGGTCGGCGACGAAGTAGCCGTGGCGTTCGAACTGGAAGCGCTGCTCGGCCTCGGCATCCTTGAGCGCCGGTTCGAGTTGCGCGGCGATGATGAGCTTGGCCTCCGGGTTCAGGTCGGCGATGAAATCCCGGTCGCCGGCGCCTGGGTTCTCGACCTTGAACAGGCGCTCATAGAGCCGCACTTCGGCGGCATGGGCGTGCCTCGCCGACAGCCAGTGGATGTTGCCCTTGACCTTGACGCTGTCGGCCCCGGGGGTGCCCGACTTGGTTTCGGGCAGGTAGATGCAATGCACCGACTTGACGCGCCCGGCGTCGTCCTTGACGCAGCCGGTGCATTTGACGACGTAGCCGTAGCGCAGCCGCACGGTGTTGCCGGGGAAGAGGCGGAAGTAGCCCTTGGGCGGCGCTTCGGTGAAGTCCTCGCGCTCGATCCAGAGTTCCTTCGAGAAGGGGATCTCGCGCTTGCCCCATTCCGGCTTTTGCGGGTGGTTGGGCGCTTCGCAAGGCTCTTCCTGCCCTTCCGGATAGTTGTCGATGATCAGTTTCACCGGGTCGAGCACGGCGACGCGGCGTGGCGCCGTTTCATTGAGGTGGTCGCGCATGCAGCCTTCCAGCACGCTCATGTCGATCCACGAATCGGCCTTGGAGACGCCGATCATTTCGGCGAAACGGCGGAAGCCCTCGGGCGTGAAGCCGCGCCGCCGGGCGCCGACCAGGGTCGGCATGCGCGGGTCGTCCCAGCCGTCGACATGCTTCTCCTCGACCAACTGGATCAGCTTGCGCTTCGAGAGCACGACGTAGGAAAGGTTGAGGCGCGCGAACTCGATCTGCTGCGGCAGCGGCCGCTGCAACTGGCCCCCCTCGGCCAGCCGCTCCAGCAGCCAGTCGTAGAAGGGCCGCTGGTCCTCGAACTCGAGGGTGCAGATCGAATGGGTGATGTTCTCCAGCGCGTCCTCAATGGGGTGGGCGTAGGTGTACATCGGGTAGATGCACCAGGTGTCGCCGGTGTTGTGGTGCGTGGCGCGCTTGATGCGGTAGATGGCCGGATCGCGCAGGTTGATGTTGCCCGAGGCCATGTCGATCTTGGCGCGCAGCACGTGGCTGCCGTCGGCGAATTCGCCGGCCTTCATGCGGCGGAACAGGTCGAGGTTCTCGGCGGCGGAGCGGTTGCGATAGGGGCTGGCCCGGCCCGCCTCGGTCAGCGTGCCGCGGCTGGCGCGCATCTCCTCGGGGCTCTGTGAATCGACATAGGCGTGGCCCGACTCGATCAGGTATTCCGCGAACCGGTACATCCAGTCGAAGTAGTTGGAGGCGTAGTAGAGGTTGGTTTCGTCGCCGAAGCGCCAGTCGAAACCGAGCCACCGCACCGCGTCGACGATGGAATCGACGTACTCCTGCTCTTCCTTCTCCGGGTTGGTGTCGTCGAAGCGCAGATGGCAGGCGCCGGCGTAATCGCGCGCCAGACCGAAGTTGAGGCAGATCGACTTGGCGTGGCCATAGTGAAGATAGCCGTTCGGCTCCGGCGGAAAACGGGTGCGGATCTTCGCCGGGTCCGGATCTCCGGCGGCCTGTTGTGGCCCCGGCCCCGGCTGCCCGGACCAGCGGCGGCCGGCGTGCTTGCCGGCGGTCAGGTCGGCGTCGATGATGTTGCGGATGAAGTTGGAAGCTTTGACGTCGGTGTCGGCCATGATCGGGTCGCGAACGATGATGCGAAGTGGCAATTCTAACGGCTTGGTCGGCAATTTCCGGCGCTGGCCAGGCATTGAGTTTCCCCCGGACATTGACTAGACTTGGTCAAGTTAACTTTTCTCCGGGAACGCCGCATGTCCTCCGCTCCGGTCAATATCTACGAAGCCAAGACCCAGTTGTCCAAGCTGGTCGATCAGGCCGCCGCCGGTGAAGATATCGTCATCGGGCGCGGCGGCAAGCCGGTGGCGCGCATCACGCGGCTGACGCCCGCCAAGCGACCGGTTCGCTTCGGCGTCCTCAAGGGCAAGGTAAAGGTGGCCGCCGACTTCGACGCGCCGTTGCCGGCGGAACTACAGGCCGCCTTCGAGGGCGGGGACGACAAGTAGTGCGCGTGCTGCTCGATACCCATGTCTTCCTCTGGGCGGTGGCCGACAGCCGCAAGCTCAACGCGGCGGCACGCCGGCTGATTCAGGAGGCGGATGAGGTTCGCGTTTCGGCCGCCTCGATTTGGGAAATCGCCATCAAGGCGGGGCTGGGCAAGCTGTCGGGCGACGCGGATCAACTGGCCGCCGCCGTCGAAGACAGCGGTTTTGCCGAACTGCCCGTTACCAGCCGTCATGCCGCCATGGTTGCGCGGCTGCCCCCGCATCACGGCGACCCATTCGATCGGCTGTTGGTGGCGCAGGCCCTGGCCGAGCCCTTGATTCTGTTGACCGCGGACCGGACGCTGGCGCGCTACAGCGACCTGGTGCGTGTGATATGACCTGGGCCGCTTCTCTCGCCGTCGCCGTCGGCGCCGTCCTCGGTGCCTGGGCGCGCTGGGGTCTCGGCTTGTGGCTGAACCCACTGTTCCCGACGATGCCGCTTGGTACTTTGGCAGCCAACCTGATCGGCGGCTACCTCGTCGGCGCGGCGGTGGCGGTGTTCCACATCAATGTCGAACTGCCACCGGAACTGCGCCTGTTCGTCGTCACCGGATTTCTGGGCGCGCTGACCACCT
This sequence comes from Rhodocyclaceae bacterium, assembly GCA_044220545.1. GTDB lineage: Bacteria > Pseudomonadota > Gammaproteobacteria > Burkholderiales > Rhodocyclaceae > Fen-999. The sequence goes on from JBGAQX010000056.1 coordinate 5,831, forward strand.
TTTCCACATTCTCGGCGGAAGTGGTGGCGCTGCTGCGCACAGCCCAGTACGCCTGGGCCTTCGCTGCCGCCAGCATGCATCTGCTCGGCTCGCTGGCCATGACGGGGCTGGGTTTCTGGACCATCCACCAAGTGGCGAGGTGAGTGTTCCCACCATTCTCTGGCGCGTCAGAAGAACTACAGGTGCTCCAGGTCCGCGCGAACGACACCGAGCGTCGATTTGAGAGGGCCAAGCTCCCGCCGCAAGATGTTCATCACCGCCTCCGCATCGATCCCACCGAGATAGTCGTGAACCAATAGATTCCGGAAACCGGCCAGTGCCCGCCACGGAACGTCGGGGTGCGACGTCTTTAACGCGTCGCTGAGGCGCTGGCTTGACTCGGTCATGGTTTGGAGGTTGCGCAGCACGGCGTCCCGCACCAGACGCGACTGTTGAAAGCGCTCCGGGTCGCCGCCGAGAAACTCGTCGATCGCCTCGATGCAGGAAATCATGTGCCCCACCAGCACCCGATCCGTCTGTGGTCCGGCTTTCACAGAGGGCGAGCCTCGTCGAGAACCTGCTGTCTGATCAACGGCGACAAGCTGCGTGTGGTGACAATGTCCACGCGTCTTCGCAGCAGGTCCTGAACGTCCATCAACAGCGCACCCAAGTCAAGGGCGCTGGTGCCTGGCAGCGGGTCTACCAGCAGATCGACATCGCTGTCCGCAGTGGCGTCGCCGCGCGCCATCGAGCCGAAGAGGCGCAGGTGCGCCACGCCATGGCGCTGCCCAAGCGCGAGCAGTTCCGCGCGGTGGTTTTCAATCAGGGTTGGCAGTGCTGGCCTCATGGCGGCGATTATCCCTCTTTGCCCGGTAGGTTGCCATACGCTGGGCTGGCGCAAAATTCGCGCTGTTCGTTCTCTCCCGTGGCCGACCGGGCTGGACATCTGGACGATTCATAAGCTGGCGTAGTGGGGTGTGCGTCAAATTGACGTACAATCGCGACAGTTTCTACCCGGAACAGGAGCGCCACCATGTCCGCCACTCACGCCACAGAATCCCGTATCAATCTCCGTACCAGCCCCGAGGCGAAGGCGCTGATCGAGCGTGCTGCGGCGCTGATGGGGACGACCGTGTCCAGCTTTATGCTGCAGAACGCCTACGAGGCGGCGCAGCGTGTGGTGGCCGATAACGAGACGATCATGCTGTCGCAACGGGATTTCGAGGCGTTCGTTGCCGCCTGTGAGAATCCGTCGGAACCTACCCAGGCACTGCGCGACTTGATGGCGCGGCGCTGAATGGCCTTGCGCACCGAGTTGCTGGATGCACGGCACCAGCGCGCCGGTTTTGGTTGCGGTGAGCCGGCGCTGGATGACTTCCTGGCGAACCTGGCGGGGCAGCAGCAACGGAGGAACTTCGGTCGTACCTATGTGGCATTGGCCGGAGATGGGCTAAGCGTCATCGGTTTCGTCACCGTCAGTGCCGGCCAGGTAGCGACCGCCGACTTGCCGGCGGGACTCAAATTGCCGCGTTATCCGATGCCGGTGATGCGTGTCGGGCGGCTGGCTGTGGATAGCCGCCATCGAGGGCGCGGCATCGGCAAGGAACTGCTCCGATTCGCCTTGGTGTTGGCGCAGGAGTGGTCGGCACACGTGGGCGTCTACGGCGTCGCGGTCGAGGCCAAGCAGGTAACCGCCCGTGACTTCTATCTCCGGCTTGGCTTTCTGGCCGGGCGTGACGATCCGCTGAACATGATTCTGCCCTTGGCGGCATTGGCGCGGGCGAACCCTGGCCCCGATTCGTCGCCTTGAGGTTCGATCCGCAGCAGCGCCTGGCGGCCCGGCCCGCCATCGCCTACGACGAGGCGCTGCCGGTCAATGTCCGGCGCGAGGAGATCGCGGCCGCCATTCGCGCCCATCAGGTGGTGGTGGTCTGCGGCGAGACCGGTTCCGGCAAGACCACGCAGTTGCCGAAGATCTGCCTGGAACTCGGCCGGGGTTGCGCTGGCCTGATCGGTCATACCCAGCCGCGCCGCATTGCCGCCCGTGCCACGGCGGCGCGCATCGCGCAGGAGTTGAAGTCGGAGTTGGGCCGTTACGTCGGCTTCAAGATCCGCTTCACGGATCGTGTCTCGAACGACACCTACATCAAGCTGATGACCGACGGCATCCTGCTGGCCGAGACGCAGGGCGACCCGCTGCTGCGCCAGTACGACACGCTGCTGATCGACGAGGCGCACGAGCGCAGCCTGAACATCGACTTCCTGCTCGGTTACCTGAAGCAGTTGCTGCCCAGGCGGCCCGATCTGAAGGTGGTGGTGACGTCGGCAACGCTGGATGCGGAGCGCTTCTCCCGGCACTTCAACGGCGCGCCGGTGATCGAGGTCTCCGGCCGCCTGCATCCCATCGAGATGCGCTATCGTCCTTTCGATGAGCGCAAGGATGCCGACGTCAACGACGCCATCGTCGACGCCGTCAGCGAGGCGCATCGCGAAGGGCCGGGCGACGTGCTGGTCTTCCTGCCCGGCGAGCGGGAGATTCGCGAGGCCGCCGAGGCGCTGCGGAAGCACCACCCTCCGGGGCTGGAAATCCTGCCCTTGTTCGCCCGTCAGTCGGCGCAGGAGCAGGCGCGCATCTTCGCCGGCCATCAGGGCCGTCGGGTGGTGCTGGCGACCAACGTCGCCGAAACTTCGCTGACCGTGCCGGGCATCCGCTATGTGGTGGACAGCGGTTTGGCGCGGGTAAAACGCTACAGCCACCGCAACAAGATCGAGCAGTTGCAGGCCGAGCCGATCGCCCAGTCGGCGGCCAAACAACGGGCCGGCCGCTGCGGTCGGGTGGCGGCGGGTGTCTGCTTCCGGCTCTATGCCGAAGAGGACTTCAACAAGCGGCCACCCTATACCGATCCGGAGATCCTGCGCTCGTCGTTAGCCGGTGTCATCCTGCGCATGAAGTCGTTGCGCCTGGGCGACGTGGAGGATTTCCCCTTCCTCGAGGCGCCACTGCCGAGGATGATCGCCGATGGCTACCAGTTGCTGGCGGAACTCGGCGCCATTGATGAGACCAGCAAGGTGCTGACGCCGGTCGGTCAGGAGCTGGCCAAGCTGCCGCTCGATCCGAAGATCGGCCGCATGATCCTGGCGGCGCGCGAGCGGAACTGCCTCAAGGAGATGCTGATCATCGCCGCTGCGCTCTCGGCGCAGGATCCGCGCGATCGGCCGCAGGAGCAGGCCGGCGCCGCCGATCAGGCGCACGCCAAGTGGAAGGACGAGAAGTCGGAATTCCTCTCCTGGCTCAAGCTGTGGGCGGCAGCCGACGAGGTGTGGAAGCACGAATCGACCAACAAGCAGCGCGCCTGGTGTCGGCAGAATTTCGTTTCCTGGCTGCGGCTGCGCGAATGGCGCGACATTCATGGCCAGTTGCACAGCCTGTGCACCGAACATGGCTGGAAAGAGAATCAGCTTGCCGCCAATTACGAGGCGATCCACAAGGCGCTGTTGACCGGCCTGCTCGGCCACATCGGCCTGAAGAACGAGGAGGACCGCAACTACCTCGGTGCGCGCGGCATCAAGTTCTTCATCCACCCGGGCTCGGCGCTGGTCAAGAAGGCCGGCCGCTGGATCGTCGCCGCCGAGCTGGTCGAGACCTCGCGCCTGTTCGGCCGCTGCATCGCCCGCGTCGAGCCGGAATGGCTGGAGGAGGTCGGCACGCACCTGATCCGCAAGCACATCTTCGAGCCGCATTGGGAAAAGGGCACCGGGCAGGTGGTGGCCTGGGAGCGGGTGACGTTGCATGGGTTGCTGCTGCATGGCAAGCGGCGCGTCCACTACGGCCCGCTGGACGCCGCGCTGGCGCGCGAGATACTGATCCGCAACGCCCTGGTGCAGGGCGAGGTCGGCGAGGACTGGCTGCGCAAGTGGCGCTTTCTCCAGCACAACCAGAAGCTGATGGGCGATATCGAGCACCTTGAACACAAATCGCGCCGACCCGACGTGCTGGTAGACGAGGAGCTGATCCACGCCTTCTACGACGCCAAGCTGCCCGCCGGCATCACCACGCTGGCCGCCTTCGACCACTGGCGGCGCGAGGCCGAGCAGGCCGAACCGAAGCTGTTGTTCCTGGAGCGCGATCAATTGATGCGCCACGAGGCGGCCGGCATCACCACCGACGCCTTTCCGCCGGTGTTCGAGCACCGGGGCCAGAAGTGGAAACTGGCCTACAAGCACGACCCCGGCGCGGCCGACGACGGCGTCACCCTCGCCTTGCCCCTGGCGGCGCTGAACCAGGTGCCGATGCAGCGCCTGGAATGGCTGGTACCGGGGCTGCTCAAGGAGAAGGTGGTGGCGTTGTTGAAGACGCTGCCGCAGAAATACCGCCATCGCCTGCAACCGCTGGCCGGCTTTGCCGAGAGCTTCTGCGATGCGCAACATCAAACGGGCGAACTGCGCGATGAACCGCTGGTGCGGGTGCTGACCCGCGCGGTGGAGGAAACGCTGGCCATGAAGTTGCCGCTCGACGCCTTCCGCCCCGGCGAATTGCGGCCGCACCTGGCCATGAACTTCCGGCTGCTCGACGAGCATGGCGGCACCCTGGCGATTTCCCGCAATCTCGCCGAACTACGCGCCCAGCATGGCGATCGTGTGACGCGGACCTTTGCTCAGGCCGAGGTCAAGCACGAGGCGGCCGAAGGCGAGCTGGCCGGCCTGACGGCGTGGACGTTCGGCGAGCTGCCGGACCTGCTGGAGGTGAAGGTCGGCGGCCGCGACGTGGCCGGCTTCCCGGCCCTGGTCGATGAGGGCGAGAGCGTCGCCCTGCGCGCCTTCGATACCGAGGACAAGGCGCGCGCGCTGCACCGCAAGGGGTTGACCCGGCTGTTCGCGCTGGCGCTGAAGGAGCAACTCAAGTTCGTCGAGAAGAATCTGCCCCGGGAACTTGGCCTGCAGTTCATGCCCTTGGGATCCGAGCGGGAGCTCAAGGACCAGTTGATCGCCGCGACGCTGGAGCGCACCTGCCTGGCCGAGCCGCTGCCCGCCGATCGCGCCGCCTTCGAGGCCAGGGCTGGCGCGGCCAAGGGCCGGGTGGTGCTGGTGGCCCAGGAGATCGCCCGCCTGGTCGGCACCGTGCTCGCCGAACATGTCGCCCTGCAGAAGAAGCTGACGGCCATGCAGAAGGCGTTTCCCGCCGTCTGCGCCGACATCGCCGCGCAGGGCGCGGCGCTGCTGCAAAAAGGCTTTGTCGTTGCCGTACCCTTCGAGCGCCTGGCGCATTTCCCGCGTTACCTGAAGGCGGCCAGCCTCCGGCTGGAAAAGGCCCGCGCCGATGCCGGCCGGGACGCGCGCCTGATGGCCGAGTGGCAGGGCCTGGCGAAACCCTGGGAGCGCGAGCGGCTGGCGCTGCTGAAATCCGGGCAGCTCGACCCGTTTCTGGAGGAATTCCGCTGGTTGCTGGAGGAGTTGCGCGTCGCCCTGTTCGCCCAGGAATTGAAAACTTCGTCACCGGTGTCGGTGAAGCGCCTGCAGAAGATGTGGGAGGGACGCGAGCGCTAAAGTACCATGGCGCCTTCGCATCGATCCATGTGGACACATGCCGCACCGTAAGAACCCCGGTTTGACACCGAACGAATCCGCATCCGCCGGCAAGGCCGGGCGGTCCAGCGAGTTTGACTTTGCCTTGCGCCGCGAGGCTCTGCTGATGCTGAAGCACAAGGCCGGCATCATCATCGACCCGAACGCGGCCAGCCGGTCGGCGTTGCGGGCCATGCTCGGCGCCATCGGCATGACGCAGGTGGTTCAGGTGGCCGGCTCGGTCGATGCGCTGCGGCGGGTCAGGGAACACGCCACCGACATCATCCTGTGCGACTACATGCTCGAGGACGGGCGGGACGGCCAGCAGTTGCTGGAGGAGATGCGCAGCAAGCGCCTGATTCCGCTGTCGACGGCCTTCATCGTCATCACCCGCGAGCGGCGCTATCAGGCGGTGATTTCGGTGGCCGAGCTGGCGCCGGACGACTACCTGCTGAAACCGTTCACGCCGCAACACCTCATGGAGCGGCTCGAATCGGTGCTGGCCAAGAAGCATGTGTTCCGCCATGCCCATCGCCACGTGGAGGCGTCGGAGGCCGATGCCGCACTGACCGCCTGTGACGCGATCTGCGTCAAGTACCCGCACTATCGGCTCGACGCCCTGCGCCTGAAGGCGGAGACCCTGATGGCGTGCCGGCGCACCGAGGAAGCCGAGGCCCTGTATCGGCAGATCCTGGCGCACAAGGCGGTGCCCTGGGCCAAGATGGGGCTGGCCCTCGCCGCGCGTGAGTCCGGCCACCTGGATGAGGCCGCCGACCTGGTGCTCGATGTCGTGCAGAGCCATCCGCAGTACCTGGCCGCCTACGATCTGGCGGCGACCATCGACGAGCAGCGCGGCCGTTCAGACGAGGCGCAGCAGCATCTGCAGGCGGCGGTCGACCATGCGCCGCATGGCCTCAACCGGCAGCGGCAACTCGGGCGGCTAGCGCTGGAAAACGGCGACTTCGCCGCCGCGGAGGCCGCCATGGCTGTGGTCATCAGTCGGGGTTCCGGTTCCAGCCTGCGGGAACTGGGCGACTACGCGCAACTGGCGCGCATTCAGGTCGCGGCGGGCAAGCCGGAAGCGGCGCTGGAAACGGTGGCGGCCATGTCCCGGGACATGCGCGGCCATGCCAACGCGTCGATGCTCGGCGAGGCAATGGCCGCGCTGGCCCACGCCAAGATGGGCAATGCCGAGCAGGCGACACTGGCGGCCAACCAGGCCAAGAAGCGGGCCGCGGCGGGCGGCGACATGCAGCCCGATCTGCTGGTCGATGTTTCCCAGGCGTTGTTCGTCGCCGGCGATGCCGCCGGCGGCGAGCAGATCCTGCTGCGGGCGATCTCGCTGGGCGAGGGCGACGAGCGCTTCGGCAAATACATGAATCGGGTGATGGCGACGTTCCAGGAAACCGCCGGCGTCGCCGACAACCTGAGCGAGGATCTTCGGCAGCGCTTCATCCAGATCAACAACGAAGGCGTGCGGCTCGGCAAGGCGGGCGATTTCGACCAGGCCATCGGCCTGTTCCGCGAGGCGGCGGCGCAGTTGCCGTCGCTGCAGATGTTCGCCAACGCCGCCAAGGCGATTCTGGCCAAGCTCAACCGGGACGGCTGGAACGACGAACTGGCCGCCGAAGCCATGGAGTACCTCAAGCGCGGCAAGAGCAAGGCGCCGACAGACGCCAGGATCCTGAGCGCCATCGCCGCCTTTGGCCAGGTGGCGACCAAGTTCGGCATTCGTCAGTCCGATACGGCCTGGGACTGATGCCGGAACGGTCGCCCCCGAAGTGAGGCAGCCATCATGACCAATCCGCCCGTGGTCGGTCAGGCGCTGTTACGCGCCGCCCGTGACCTGACGCGTGGCGCCATTCTCTGGCAGGCCCTGTGGCCGCCGCTGCTGGCCATGGCGCTGTGGTCGTTGGTGGCCGTGCTGGCCTGGCAGCCGATGAGCCGCTGGCTGCTGGCCAATCTGCCATCCTGGAGCTGGCTGGACTGGCTGGGGCCGTGGCTGGTGCATGTCGTCCTGGTGCTGTGGTTTGCGCCGCTCATGTACCTCACGACCTTGCTGTTGGTGGCGGTGGTCGCGCTGCCGCGCATGATGGCCATCGTCGCCCGGCGCGACTATCCGGATGTGACGCGCCATGGTTCGGCGGCCGCCGCCTTCTGGGGCAGCCTGGCCAACACACTGAAGGCCGGCGCGATCTTCGTTGCCGGCTGGCTGCTGTGCCTGCCGCTGTTGCTGATTCCAGGCGGCTTGCTGGTGCTGCCGCTGCTCTGGGGCGCCTGGCTCAATCAGCGCACCTTTCGCTATGACGTGCTGGCGGAGCATGCGTCCGACGACGAGCGGGCGTTGCTGATCGAGCGGCAGAAGTCACCATTCTGGCTGGCCGGGCTGGCCTCGGCCCTGGTCGCGCACGTGCCGCTGGTCAATCTGCTGGCACCCGCGTTCGGCGCGCTGCTGTTCGTGCATGTCGGCCTGTCGTCGTTGCGGCGGCTGCGGGCGAAGGAGGGCGTATGGCTGGCGTAAGGAAGTTCGGTGCGGTGATCATCGGCGACGAAATTGTCCGTGGCAAACGGCAGGACAAACATTTCGCCAAGCTGCGCGAGATCCTCGCCGCACGCGGCTTGTACCTCGACTGGGTGCTCTACCTGGGCGACAACCGGCCGCGCCTGATCGACGCGCTGCGCCGGTCGCTGGGTGGCGAGGACGTGGTGTTCAGCTTCGGCGGCATCGGCGCCACGCCGGACGACCACACCCGGCAGGCCGCGGCCGCGGCCGCCGGCGTGCCTTTGCGGTTGCATCCGGAGGCCGAGGAGAAGATTAGGGCGCGACTTGCCGCCATGAACCGGCCGGCCACGCCATCGATGCTGGAGATGGGTGCCTTTCCGGCGGGCAGCCGGATCATTCCCAATCCGTTCAATGGCATTCCCGGTTTCTCGTATGGCGATCACCACTTCGTACCCGGCTTTCCGGAAATGGCCTGGCCGATGGTCGAGTGGGTGCTGGACTCCTGCTATCGGGAGAGCTTCAACGCGATCCGGGAAGCGGAGTCGGCGATCATCGTCTGGGAGGGCGTCGAAGGCTTGCTGGTGGACCTGATGGAACGGATCGAAAGGGACTATCCGGGGCTCGTGGTGTTCAGCCTGCCATCGGTCGGGAGCGCCACGATGCGCCGGCACATCGAGCTCGGTGTGCGCGGCGCGCCGGAGGCGGTGCCGGCGGCGATGGCGGAGATCGAGGCTGAGGTCGGTCGCCGCGGCTTGTCCTTCGATCGAAAATAGCCGGGCAAAAAAAGAAGCCCCGGCAGACTCTGCCGGGGCTTGAACTCCAGCCTGTTGGGGCTGGGAGGAGGAGACATTACCGGACCCACCCCGCGGCCCCCGCCCAAGGGCGGGGGAGCCCGCGTGCTCGCCGCCGCTCGTGTCGGCTTTGGCGAGCGCGCCTCGGGGGCGGCCCGGCGGCGCGCGCTTAGGCGGCCTTCTTGGCCTTCGGGGCGGTGCCGACGGCCTTGACGGTGGCGCTGGTCGCGGCGGCGACATTGGCCTCGGCGATCTCGGCGACTTGCTTGGCGGCCTTCGTCATGCTGTCGTAGGCGGAGTTGGCGGCGGCGATCGCGGACTTGACGGCGGCGACGGCGACATCGGAACCGGCCGGGGCGTTCTTGACAGCCTTGTCCAGGGCGGAAGTAACGGACTTGTTGGCTTCGGCGAACTGCGCTTCGAAGATCTTGCCCATTTCTTCCTGGGTCTGGGAGGCGATTTCATAGATGCTGCGCGAGTAGGCGACGGCCTTCTCGACGCTCGGCTGCGCCAGGGTGGCCTGGATGTTCATCAGCTCTTGCACGTCCTTGGCGGACATCAGGGCCTTGGCGTTGGCGACGGTGTCTTCCAGCAG
>JBGAQX010000057.1:0-18761 GCA_044220545.1 Rhodocyclaceae bacterium
GGCGTTGGCCTGGGCGGCGAAGCCGAGGACCAGCGCGGCGGCCAGGGTGTTGAGCTTGAGGTTCATAGGGTCGATCTCCTTGATTGCCATGATTGATTGAAAAGAAGCTACCGATAAACTTGATGCACCTCCCGGAGGAGATGGCGCCACTGTAGGGGTTCGGTGTTACGCGGCTGTCATCGTCGATGCGGCCTCGACATAGTCCCTTTGCCCTACATCCGCCCGCTAGCGCGGCGACCGGACCACTATGGCGGGGGCTTGTTACGGCTGACGGCGGGAGCGACCGCGCAATGACTGGGCCGTTCGGACTAGCCCGAACCGGCCCGGCTAGTCCAGACCCTGGCCGGCGGGGTCGGCCGACGGCAGGAACTGCGCGCTGGCGCCGCGGGCGACGGCCTGGGCGCGATTGTTGACGTTCAGTTTGCGCAGCATCTTCTGCACATGGTTCTTCACCGTCGCCGGGCTGATGCCGAGAATGCTGGCGATCTCCGGATTGGTCTTGCCGTCGCGCACCCATTCCAGCACCTGCAACTGCCGCCGCGACAGCACGGCGGCGGCCTTGACTTCCGCCGCCGGCTTGCTGCTCTCGCTGGCCAGCATGCGGTGCAGCGCCATGTGCAGGTGCGGCATCAACACTTCGATCATGTAGGCGTCGCGCGGCGCCATCGGCTTGGGCACGCGCAGGAAGATGAAGAAGCTGCCGAACTCGCCACGCACCTCCTTGGCGCCGTGGGCGACCACGTGACCGAGCTCGTGGCGACGAAGGTCGGCCATCACCCGCGCGGTGCCGTCCTCCGGGGTGTCCGCCCCGTAGCTGCGCGGTGTGCGATCGTTGTTTAGCCAGTCGCCGACGATCATGGGCAGCAGACCGTTGACGGCGTCGCCGATATGCTCTTCGAGTTCCGGATGGACGATGGCGCGGGAGAACAGTTCGTACTTGAAGTTCAGCCGGGCAATGTCGCCATAGGCGCAGACCAGCGTTTCGTGCGGGACGAAGCCCTGCAGGGCGCCCTGGGTCCACAGAAAGAACTGGAAGCGCCGGGTCACTTGCAGCGACGAATCGATCGTCAGCGCCAGGTGTTCCATGTCCTGGCTGTCGAGGCCGGCCAGCAGTCTCATTGACCGCCCCCCGCCGCCGTGTCGTCGCGGCGTGGCCGCCCGCGGGCGATCACGGCGCGACTAGTCGAGCGCATCGACGGACATGGCGCCGACCTTGGCGCCCCGCTCCACCAGTAGCGCCACGGTGGCGCGCTGCTTTCTGGCCACGGCCCAGAACAGTGCCGGGTGCCCGGACCGGTCGACGATATCCATGTCGGCGCCGTGATCGAGCAGCGCGGCCAGCGTCGCCGTATGCCCTTCGCGAGCCGCCAGCGCCACGGCGGGCAGACCTTCGCGGTTGGGGCGGCGCAGGTCCGGCTGGAAGGCCAACAGCACCCTGACCACCCCGAGCCGATCCAGTTGCACGGCGTCGAGCAGGGGCGTGTTGCCGTTGTCGCCGCGCGCATCGATATCGGCCCCCGCCTGAAGCAACAGACGCACCATGTGAACATGGCCGCGCAGGGCGGCGATGCCCAGGGGGGTACGGCCCTCGGGGCCCTTGACGTCTACATGTGCACCCCGCTCGAGCAGCAGGCGCGCCACTTCCCGATCGCCCGCCGATACGGCATCGAGCAGCGGCCGCCGGCCGATCCCGTCGGCACCCTCGGTGCCGTTGGCCGGCGCGCCGGCCGCCAGCAGCGCTCTCACGCGCACCGGGTTGCTGGACCGGATCGCCTCCACCAGGGCGTCGGCGCGGGCGTCGGCGCGCGCCGCATCGAACTCGCCGGGCCGGGCAAGTATCGGCGGCGGGCCTGCCCGCGCGCCGGAATCGTGCTCGGCCGCGCCGCCGGCGTCGTAGCCCGCCTCGAAGCCGAGGTTGGCGGCCCGTGCCGGGCCGCCCAGCGCAAGCGCGACATAGACGACGCTGGCCAAGATGGAAACGCTACGACAGGTCATGGGGTCGCCGGGAAAATGAAATGGAAGAGCATAGGGTTCTTTCGTTACGGCCATACCATGACCTGGCCCGTCGATGTAGTCCGAATGGCGCATGGTCCTATCGACACTCCATGGTCCGCTGCGGCGCGTCGCCGTCGACGACGAAACGCCAGCCGCGGTAGTCCGCGGCCCCGGCCAGGGCCGCGTCGCGCTCGGCGAAGGCGGTGCGCAACGGTTTGTCTTCCGCCAGGCTATGGACGCCCACGATGCGGTCGCCGGCCATGACGAGCCCCCAGCCGACACCGCCGTTCATCGGGTCGCGGTAGAGCCGGCGCAGGTGCCGGCGCGGCGTGGCGTGGCGCTGGTCGTCCAGGAGATCCTCCAGCCGAACCGGATACTCGTGCCCGCCGCCGGCCGTCGGGCAGGCATGGTAGGCGGCGATGGCTCGCCGAAACTGGTCGCCGATGAACAGCAGATCGGCCTCCCGCTCGCGGCGGATGGTCGTCTCCAGCACCCCGGCGGCGGTCGCCAGCAGCAAGCCCATGGCGGCGATGGCGAACAGCAGCCACAGGTAGGCGAAGCCACCCTGGCCACCCGGCGGCAAACCGGCGATGGTCATGTCACCAGTCCGCATACGGGACGCCGTCGGCGCCAACGCCGGGCGCGCCGCTGCGAATGTCATAGACGAAGCCGCGCTCAGCGGACGATGGCGGCGCCAAAGCTTGCCAGGTATCGCGGCGCTCGGTGAGCGGATCGACGGGTAGAGCGCGCAGGTAGCGCCGGTCCACCAGTTGCTCGATGCTGTCCGGGTAGGCGGCGGTATCGGCGTGGAACTTGTCGATGGCGTCGCGCATGACGCCGAGTGTCTGGCGCAGGGTCGCCTCCTTGGCCCGGTCGAGGTGGACGAAATAGCGCGGCGCGACAATGGCCATCAGCAAGGCGACGATCGCCATCACCACCAGCAGTTCGACCAGGGTGAAGCCGCCCTTCATGGGCTCACCATTCCCGGTACGGAATGCCGTTCAGGCCGGTGCCCGCCGACAGCGAATGGACGTCGAAGACATCCTCGCCCTCGTAGGGGGCGTCGGCCGGGCTGGCATAGGCCCTCTTGCCCCAGGTGTCGGCGGCGGGTACGCCGGCGTCGGGGTGGAACGGGTCGCGCGGCAGGCGGCGCAGGAAATGAATCCGGGCGTGGTCGGGACGCTTGGCGTCCTCGACGCCTTCGACCAACTGTTCCAGTCGCCTCGGATAGCCGCTGTCGAGGGGCGAGCGCTCGATATGTCCTTCGTCGAAGGCCTGCCGGTAGGCATCGAGGGCGGCGCGGATCTGGCGCAGGGCGATGCGCAGATCGGCCTCCCGGTTGCGCACGATGACGTTCTCGGTGAACGGCACGGCCATCGACGCGAGAATGCCGACGATGGCGACGGTGATCACCAGTTCGATCAGGGTAAAGCCGCGTCGGCGGCGGGTCATGGCCGGGCCTGGGCGGCGGGCGGCCTGTCGGCGCCGCGCTCCTCGCCGGCTGGCGTCGCCGCTGCCGGCGCGGCCGGACCGGGTGGCGGAACGTCGCGGGGCTCGACCGCCGGCGACTCCGGCCGATCATCCGCCGCGGCCGGCTCGGACGCCGCCGGCGGCTCGGCCGGCTCGGCCGGCGCCGGGGGCGCGGCGGGCGTCGGCGACGACGAGCCGGCCGCGCCGGAAATCGACAGGCTGCCCGGCGCGCTCGCCCGCACGGTCAACGGCGCCGCGCCCACCGCCGACTCCGTGCCCGAGGCCAGCGCCGGCCCGGCGACCGCCGGCAACACCAGATTGCGCAGGATGCGCGGCGTCACCAGCAGAACGATCTCCGTCTTGGCGCGGCTGTCCTTGTGGCTGGCGAACAGCCTGCCGACCAGGGGCAGGTCGCCCAGCCCGGGCAGCCGGTTGGCGCTGTTGCGTTCCTCGTCGCTGATCAGGCCGGCGAGCACCTGGGTTTCTCCGTTTCGCAGGCGCAGGGTGGTGTCGGCGGTGCGGGTGCCGACCTGATAGGCCAGCGAGTTCGCCGGACCGGCCACCTCCTTGACGACGCTGCTCACCTCGAGACCCACCTTGATGCCAACTTCGTCGTCGAGATGGATGGTCGGCGCCACGTCGAGCTTGAGGCCGATGTCGAGATAGGAAACGGAGGCCGACACGCCGACGTTGGCCGTGGACGTGGTGGTGAACACCGGCAGCTTGTCGCCGATATGGATCTTGGCCTTCTCGCGGTTCTTGACCCGGATGCGCGGATTGGCCAGCAGGTTGCTGTCGCCGTCCTGATTCTTCAGGTTGAGCATCGCCGCCGGGTTGGCGACGAAGGAGGTGAGCGAGCCGCGGTTGTGCAGGTCCACGTAGCCGGTCGCCAGGGTGCCCCCCAGGTTGGTGTTGATCTGCGTGCCGGTGGTGGTGATGTTGGTGGTGGTGGTGGTCGGCTGCAACAGGCCGTAACCGATCTGGTCCGGGAAGCGCGGCCCCAGCTCCAGCAGGCGGCTGCGGCTGATTTCGAGCACTTCCAGGTCGAGCATCACCTCGGGCTCGGGCAAGTCCACCGAGCGGATCAGTTGCTCGGCCAGGCGGATGGCGTTGGCGGTGTCCTTGACCACCAGCGCGTTGAGCTTCTCATCGACGTAGACGTCCTTCGACTTGACCACCGACTTGACCAGCGCCTGGACCTGCTTGGCTTCCGCGTTGGCCAGGTAGAAGGTCCGCGCCACCAGTTCCTGGTATTCCTTGGCCTTGGCCGCCGTGTTGGGGTAGATCAACATCGAGTTGTCGTTGAGCAGCTTGCGCTCGAGCTGGTTGGTGGCCAGGATCAGCTTCACCACGTCGTCGATGCTGGTGTTGCGGACAAAGACGGTGACCTTGGCGTCGGCCTTGACGTCCTTGTCGAAGGCGAAATTGATCCCGGAACCGCGGGCGATGATCTCGAACACGGTCCTCAGCGGCGTGTCGCGAAATTCCAGGGTGATGGGCTTGGCGAAGGGCGCCTTCAGCGCCTGGGCCGAGCTTTCCCGACGTTCCTGCCTTTCCAGCGCCGCTTGAAGCAGTTGCCTGGCCCGGGGGTCGCCGGGGTTTTCCGCCAACACGGTGCGCAGCAGCCGCTCGGCCGCCGCGTCGTCGGCGCCGAGCTTGCCGCGCGCCTCCCGCGTCAAGGCCTGGTGGCGCTGTTCGGCGGCCAGTTCGACCAGGCCGTTCTTCGCCCGCGCGTTGGTCGCGTCCAGGACCAGCACCCGACGATAAATCGCCTCGGCATTCGCCGCCTGGCCGCCTTCAAGCGCGCCGCGGGCCTCGGCCAGCAGCGCGCCGACCGCCAGCTCGCGGCTGCGGAAGTAGCTGGCGCGCAACTCCCGGTCGTCCGGGGCGGCTTGCAGGGCCTTTTCCAGGTGGCGAACGCCGTCGTCGAGCCGCCCCTCGGTGATCATGCGCCGCCCGGTCTCGATGGCCGGATTGCCGGCACAGGCGGCGAGCTGCGCGACGGCGGCCAGACAGGCCAGCGGGAAAACGATTCGGTGCGATCTCAATTTTGGCTTCCAAAGGTCAGGAACTGCTTTTCGTTCAGCGGCAGATACAACAAGGTCATGCCCCGCGGGTCGACCCGTTCGGCGCGATAGTCGGCAATCAGGTCGCCCTCTTGCACCAGATGGGTACGCGGCCCCTGGCCGAGGAAGACCACGGTCCGCGGACCGTCCAGCAGCCGTCCCAGGTAGCGGAACGGCAGCGGCGGCGCCTTGGGCGCGACGACCGCCGTCGCGGCCGGTGGCGATGGCGGTTGCCAGCCGCCCGGCGGGAACAGGTTGGCCGTCGGCGGCTCGTGGCGCCACCGTGCCAGCGGTGTGGATTCCTCGTCCGGCGTCGACGCCGCGGCCGTCCTTTTCGCCGTCCCCGTCATCGTCCCCGTCGTCGCTTCGACCGGGGATTCGACGGGCGGCTCGGCGGGATCGAACAGCGTCGCGGCCACCGTCGCCGCCAGGGCGAGTGCCAACGCCAACCCGCGGCGCGTGACCACTCAGGAAGCCCTCAGAAACAGCGTCAGCCGCACGCGCGCGACGATCTCGCCTTGCGCGGCATCGTCGCGCTTGAGGTTCATCTCCTCCAGGGCCAGCGATGGCAGGCCGTTCATCACCGCCCCCAGCCAGGTGCGAAATTGCGGATAGGTGCCACGCACCGGCAGCGTCAACTGGTAGCGGATCAAGGGCCCGCTTCCCTCGCGGGTCATTCGATACTCGCCCTGGTGGATACTCACGCCCTTGTCGCGCGCCGCCTCGTGGATGGTCTTGACCGCCTGTTCCGCGCCGCTGGCCGGCGGCAGTTGGGCGTAGAAGGAGCGCGCCCGCTCGGCGGCATCGTTCTGTTGCCGCTCGGGACGGTTCGCCAGCTTTTGCTTGAGCGCCGCCAGCTCTTCGCGCGCATCGGCGGCCCGGCTCTCGATGCCGCCGACCACCAGCGGGTAACCGGCTCCGGCCGCCACCAGCAGCGCGACGCCAAGCAGCGCCGGCCAGCCGTGCCGGCCGACCTGATAGCGCGCGTGCGCGAGCACCACCCGCCAGCCGATCATGACGGCCCGCTCCAGGCGGCATCGACGGAAAACCTGACCACCGGCACCCCGGCGGCCTGCTTGGCTTCATGACCGGAGAGATGGACGCTGTCCAGCCACGGCGAATCGCGCAGGCGCCCGACGTAGGCCAGGGCGTCGCTCATGGTCTTCGCCTCTGCGGTCAGGCGCAGCATCCGGCCCTGGGCGGTGGTCGTCACGTCGAGCAGCGCCACCGTGGCATCGGAGGCCAGTTCGAGCTCGCCAAGCACGGCGCCCCAGGGTGTGCGCAGTTCTTTCAGGACGGCGCGCACGGCCGCCCGCTCGTCCTTCCCCGTCGCGGTGGCCGGGGCCTGGGCGCGGACCGGTCGCTGGTGGCGCCTGGCGCGCTCCACCTGGGCCTCGACCCGTTCCAGCTCCTCGTCGGCCCCGAGGTAGTCGACGCCAAAGGCCCCCATGGCGGCGGTCCCCAGACCGACCAGCAGCAGGCCGAGCGGCGATATCGGCCGACGACGCGCCTGAAAGTCGACAGCGAGCGGCCCCATCACACCCCCAACGCCATGCGACAGGCGACCGAGCCCCTGGCCGACGCCCACTCGGGGCTCAGCCAGGAGAACGGCAGGCCTTGAATCGGTTCGGGGGGCGCGATGGCGCCGGCGAGAAACACCGGCGCCGGCGGCCCGGCGAAATCGGCGGCGATGCCCAGTTGGGTCATCATCGCCGGCAGGGTGGCGGACCAGCTCTCGGCCAAGCGCTGCGAGCGCAGGCCGATCCAGCGGCCGTCGCTCACCAGGCCGAGCGACAAGCAGTCCGGCTCGATCAGCCCGAGCCATGCCGGCCCGCCCCGGAACCGCTTGCGCCAATGATCGAAGGCGGTGGCCAGATAGGGCGTGGCGGCCACCAGGCGCGCGTCGGCGGCCTGGCAGGTGCGCCGCAGCGCTTCGATGAGCCCGGCATCGATGGCGCAGGCCGGTATCGGATGTCCCGGCGGCTGGGGCGAGCACTGCACATGCCATGCCTCGGCGCCACGGCCGTAGGTTTCGCGGAAGCGCAGACCCGCGTAGGCGGCGAGTTCCCGCGCCCCGCCCAGTTCGGGGCGCCAGGGCAACAGTTGCCAGCGCACTAGGCGGCCGGACAGAACCACCTTCACCTTGGTCTTGCCGGTCGCCTTGCCCGGCAGCCGGCTCGCCAGCGCCGCCAGCGCGGCGCGCCAGGGCTCCTCTTCGCGAGCATCGGCCGATTCCACGCAAGCGACGCTTTCGCAGTCGGCCAGGCCGGGCCGCCAGCGGCCGCGCGTCCTGGCAAAGACCAGTCCGCCAGGCGACAAGCCGATGTTCACGGTCTCAGGCGATGACACGATCCACCTCCGCCAGGCTGGTTTCCCCGTGGCGAACCAGCTCCAGTCCGGCTTCCCGCAGCAACCGGGTACCCTTGCGGCGGGCCGCCTCCTTGATGCGCCGCGCCGGTTCGCGGGTGACGATCATTTCGCGCAGCTCGTCGTCCAGCGCCAGCACCTCCGCCACCGCCTTGCGTCCCTTGAAGCCCGTTCCCCGGCAGCTCGCGCAGCCGCGCCCGGCGCGGAAACGAAAACCGGCCGGATCGGTCAGGCCGGCCGCCGCCAGCAGGGCCGCGTCGGGCGCCGCGTCCTCGACGCAGTGCGGACAGTTGATCCGCACCAGCCGCTGCGCGACGATGCCGTTCAGCGCCGCCACCAGACTGTAGGGGTCCAGGCCCATGTGGGTGAAGCGGCCAAGCACGTCGAACACGCTGTTGGCATGGACGGTGGTGAGCACCAGGTGGCCGGTGAGCGCCGCCTGCACGGCGATCTGGGCCGTCTCGCCGTCGCGGATCTCGCCAACCATGATCTTGTCCGGGTCGTGGCGCAGGATCGAACGCAGGCCGCGGGCGAAGGTAAGCCCCTTCTTCTCGTTGACGGGAATCTGCAAGACACCCGGCAACTGGTATTCGACCGGATCTTCGATGGTGACGATCTTGTCGCGGCCGTGGTTGATTTCGCCGATCGCCGCGTAGAGCGTGGTGGTCTTGCCGCTGCCGGTCGGGCCGGTCACCAGCAGCATGCCGTAGGGCTTGCCGCACATGCCGCGCATCGCGGCAATGGTGTCGGGGTCGAAGCCCAGGCCATCCAGGCTCAGGCCCAGTATGCGGTCGGACAGGCTTTCCTTGTCCAGGACCCGCAACACGGCGTCCTCGCCGTGGATGCTGGGCATGATCGACACCCGGATGTCGATCTCCCGGCCGCGCGTCGCGACCTTGAACCGGCCGTCCTGGGGCACCCGCCGTTCGGCGATGTCGAGCTCCGCCATCACCTTGATGCGCGAGATGACCTGCTCGGCGTTGGCCGCCCCCTGAATGCCGCCGACGCCGACCAGCACGCCGTCGACACGATACTTGACGAAGATGCCGGTCGGCGCGGTTTCCAGGTGGATATCGCTGGCGCCGGCCTTGAGGGCGTCGTGGAGCGTCGAGTTCACCAGCCGCACCACCGGGCTGGTGTCCTCGCGCATGCTCTGGAGCGAAATATCCTCGGCGCCGCTGTCGGCGGCCACGCCGTGATCCATGGACACCAGGCCATCCATGGCCCGGAGCGTTTCCTCATGCCGGGCCAGATAGGCGGCGATGTCGCCGCGCAGGGCCAGCCGCGCCTCCAAGGGCAAGGCGACTCGTTCGGCCGCCCAGTCCCTGAGCGCCAGATCGAACGGATCGGCGACGGCGAGAAGCAGCCCGCCGTCGCCGGTCCTGAACAGCAGGCAGCCGCGCTCCAGAGCCTCGCCGTAGGGCAGGCGATCGAAGGCCGGCTCGACGGCGCGCATGTCGGACAATGACATGGGCAACAGGCGCGCGGTCGTCGCCAGGCGGGCGGCAAAGTCGGCCGACGGCCCGCCACAGGCTTCCTCGAGAGCGGTGACCAGCGAACAGCGGCGCGCCGCGCCGGCGGCGCGCGCCTCGGCCAGGGCGCCGGCCGAGAACGGCTCGACCAGCGGCACCGGATCGCGCGGGCTGTTCATCGCACGCTCTCCGTCAACTGGAAGATCGGCAGGTACATGAGAACGACGATGCCGCCGATCATCACGCCCATCAGCAGCATCAGCACCGGTCCGATCAGGCGCGTCGCCCAGTCCGCCCAGCGGGCCATTTCCTCGTCGTGAAAGGTGGCCGCGCGATCCATCATTTCGCCCATGTTGCCGGTGCGTTCGCCGACCCTCAGCATGCGCAGCGCAACCGGCGTGGCCAGCGACTCGCGCTCGAACGCCAGCGAGGCCGCGACCCCCTCGCGAATGAGTTTCGTCGCACCGCGCAGCCGGGCCTGGAGCGCCGGCGACAACAGGCCGACGACCATCTCCAGCGCCGGCACGATGGCGATGCCACCGCGCAGCAGCATGCCCAGCGTGCGATACAGGCGCGCCAACTGAAAAACCTCCATGCGCTCGCCGATGGCCGGAATCCGCCACAGCGTCTGAATCACCCGTCGGGACAGCGCGCGCCCGCCGCCGAGGACCATGCCGGCCACCGCCGCGGCGACCAGGCCGAGCAGCGCCGGCCAGTAGTGCTGAACCAGCACGCCCCACTGGAGCAGCAGCCTGGACAGCAGCGGCAGCTCGCCGCCCACCGTTTCATAGATGCTGGAGAAGCGCGGCACGACATAGCCGAGCAGGAAGAGGATGACCAGCCCACCGATGCCGATCAGGATGGCCGGGTAGATGGTGGCGCTGACCAGTTTGGACCGCAGCGATTCCAGTTGGACGGCGTAGGCGAGGTACCGGCGCAGGGCTTCGGCCAGGCTGCTGGTGCGTTCGCTGGCCCGAATGGCGGCGACATACAGAGGTGGAAAGACCTCCGGCGCCGCTTCGAGGGTGGCCGAGAGCGGCCGGCCGTCGCGCAGGCCGGCGACGATTTGCAGCAGAACCGAGCGCACGCCGGGACGGTGCTCCTTCTCGGCCAGGGTCTCGATGGCCTCGACCACCGCGATACCGGATTCCAGCAGCGCCAGCAGTTCCTGACTGAACAGCGGCAAGGGAAAGCGCGTCGCCCTTGAACCCGGGCCGAACGAGACGTACGAGTCGCGGGCAACGGAGATCACCGCCCCGCCCCGCGCCACGGCCTGGCGTTCGGCGTCCGCGGCGTCGTTGGCGACCAGGGCCAGAACGCCGATGCCGCCATCGGCATTCAGGGTCTTAACCAGGTAACGCATCGTCGATCACCAGTTGGTGATGTCCGCCGAGTCGCCCGCGCCGCCGGGCCGGCCGTCCCGGCCTTGCGAGAACAAGTCGAACTCGCCGTGCTCGCCGGGCTGCGCATAGACATAGGGGCGGCCCCAGGGATCGGGCGGCGGCGACTTCTTCAGGTACGGCCCGGACCACTTCGTTTCGCCGCCCGGCTGCGCGAACAGCGCGTCGAGACCCTGCTCGGTGGATGGATAGTGGCCGACATCGAGCCGGTATTGATCGAGCGCCTTCTCCAGGGCGTCGATCTGCGCGCGCGCCGCCTTGACTTCGGACTTGCCGATCTGCGAGAAGTACTTTGGGCCGACGAAGCTCGCCAGGAGGCCGATGATCACCATCACCACCAGCAATTCCAGCAGGGTGAATCCGGTCGAGCGGAATGGCGGCAAGCGGGGAGCGACAAGGCGTGCGGACATGCTGAGGGACCCGGGAAAAATTGACAGCGTCGGAAGCGCCGGAGTCTAGTGACGTTCGATGACAGCCCGGTTAAGCAGGAGGCCGGCGCACCCGCCCGCTGACATATTTTCTCAACCTGCCGATGGCAGACTTGCCGCTCCTCATCGCAGCCATCCGCCTCGACACGGGAAACATGAACCGAGACGCCGTGATCCAGTACCTGATTCTCGATCGTCTGGACAAGATCCATCGCTGCAACCATGCGACCTGGCTGGCCCGGCTGCTGGAGGGCGGCTTCGTCGGTTTCGCCAACATGACCGACCAGCAACTGGTCCAGGAATGCGTCGCGCGCGGTATCGAATGCGACCTCCATGCCAGCCATGTCGATCCGGAAGCGGATGCGGACGATGACGCCACCGAGGACCTGGAGCACTTCATTCCCAGCCATGGCCATCGCGGCTCCAACAGCGTCGATCACTCCTCGTAGCCTGCGCGGCCTGCTTGCCGCGCTCTGCATTGGCGCCGGCGGCGGCCCGGCCCTGGCCGACATCTACCATTCCGTTGCGGTGGATGGCACCGACTGCTTTTCCGACCAGCCGACGACGCCGGGCGCCCGCCTGTACCTGCGTACGTCATCCGTCACGCGCGCCGACGCAGCCGGCGCGGTCTCCGCCAGACCGGCTCGGCGACCGCCGACGCTCGACGCCACGGTCGCCAGCACCGCCGCGACGCACGGGCTGGAGCCGGCGCTGTTGCACGCGGTGATCGGCGTCGAGTCCGGCTATCGCAGCGACGCGGTCTCGGCCAAGGGCGCGCGCGGCCTAATGCAATTGATGCCGGCCACGGCGAAGCGCTTCGGCGTCGCCGACCCCTTCGACCCGACCCAGAACCTACAGGGCGGCGCCCGCTACCTGCGCGCCCTGCTCGACTTGTTCGGGCAGGACATCGAACTGGCTCTCGCCGCCTACAACTCCGGCGAGGGCAGCGTGATACGCCATGGCCGCCGCATGCCTCCCTATGCCGAGACCCGCGCCTATGTGCCCAAGGTGATGCATCGCTATCGACGCCTGCTCGAGACGCTGTGACTCAGATCTGAAACTGAAACAGCAGGCTCGCGCTGTTGGCCCGGAAATCCAGACCGTCGAAGCTGGAGGCGCGCCGTTCCTGCTTGATCGTGGCGCTCACCAGCAGAGTGCGCAGCGGCGTCCACTCGAGCGTCAGCTCGGCCGCGCGCGCGCGGTCGTCGCGATTCGCCGCGCCGGCCACCACACCGCCGCGATAGTCACGCCGGCCACCCTCCAGACGGCCACGCAGCACGGTCTTGGCGTCGAGTTGCCACGCGGGCGCCAACACCAGGCTGTCGTACACCTGATAGCTCGCATAGGTGTCCTGATAGCTGCCCAGATCGCGCCGCGCCTCGGCGGAAATCCTCAGCTTTCCCGTGGGCAACCAACCGTAGCCGAGCGAGCCGGCGTTGCCGGCGTAGTCACGCTCGGCAAAGTTGTCGTGGCGCCGGCTCACGTGGGCAAGGCGGCCATCCAGGGTCGATCTGCCGCTCAGCGGCCAATGCAACAGCAGCTCGCTTTCCGCTTGCCGGAAGCCGGTGTCGAGCAGCGTGACGGCGTCGAGCTCGCGGCCGGGAAACCGGCCCGAACCGTCGCGGCGGGTCGCCGTGACCGTGGTGCCCGATTCGGCCACGTATTTGGCGCCCAACGCGATCGGCCGGTAGCGGGATGAATCCTCCGCCCGAAAAGCCTGGCTGTTCAGCGACCGGTTTTCCGCCGCGCCGCCGGTCAAGTACCAACCACCGAGCAATTGCCAATCGACATCGAGGCGCAGGTTCCGCACCGTGCGGGTATTGACGCCCGAGTAGGTCCGATTGTCGGCGAAGTTGCTCTGTAGTTGCCGGCCATCGGCCGTCAGGTTGCCGCTGACGCGCGGCGTCAGATGCCAGCGCCAGGCGCCCCGGTACTCCTTGCCGTCAAAGTCGAGATGGCGGAAATTGCGATACCGGTACAGGTTGAACGTCGACTCCAGTTCGACCCGCTGCTGAGCGAATTTCTTGTCGAGCCGAAAGCCCACCGAGGCGACGGTGACGTCGTCGGCGCGCGTGTCCTTGCCGAGCAGGGCCGCCGCGTCGGCGCCGGCGGGCAAACGAAACAGGTTGTCTTCGTGGCGCACCAACATGCCGGCCAGCCAGCTCAGGGTATCGTCGGCGTCGGCCCGCGCCCCGCCGGCCAAGGCCAGCAGGCCGGCGCCGGCCGCCACCACCTTGCCGACGCGCCTAGTAGGCATGCTGGTCCTTGGCCACCACCAGGATGGTTCTGAGCACGATCAGCAGGTCCAGGCGCAGCGACCAGTTGCGCAGGTAGTCCAGGTCGTGCTCGATGCGCGCCCGCATCTTATCCAGAGTTTCGGTTTCGCCGCGCAAGCCGTTGACCTGCGCCCAGCCGGTGATGCCGGGCTTGACCTTGTGGCGGACCATATAGCCCTTGATCAGCTTCCGGTAGAGCTCGTTGTGCGCCACCGCGTGCGGACGCGGCCCGACGATGCTCATCCGCCCCTGGAGAACATTGACGAACTGGGGCAGCTCGTCCAGCGAGGTCTTGCGCAGGAACCCGCCCAGCGGCGTGATGCGCTGGTCCTGCCTCTGCGCCTGGCGGATCTCCGCGCCGTCCTCGCAGACGGTCATCGAGCGAAACTTGTAGATCAGTATCTCCTTGCCGTCGAGGCCATAGCGCCGCTGCTTGAAGATCACCGGCCCCGGCGAGCCCAGCTTGACACCGATGGCGACGACCAGCAGCACCGGCGAGATCAGCAGCAGGATGAGCAGCGACAGCACGATGTCGCTGGCGCGCTTGATCATGCCGTTGACGCCGGTGAACGGCGATTCGCAGACGGCCACCACGGGGATGCCATCCACCACGTCCATGCGGCCCTGGATCAGATCGGTGACAAAAAAATCGGGCACGAAATAGATCGACGCCGTGGTGTCGCGCAATTCGTCGAGCAGGCGCAGGATGCGCGGCTGGGTGGCCATGGGCAACGACAGGAAGATCACGCCGATGTCGGCCGCCTTGACGCGCTGGGGCAGATCGGCCAGGCGACCGAGCACCGGCAGCGGCAGATTGGCGGGCAGGCGTTCCGGGCCGCGATCGTCGACGAAGCCGACCACCCGCATGCCGGAGAGCGGATTGGCGGCGATGCGCTCGGCGAGCTCCAGTCCTTGTTCGTTCACGCCCACGACGACCGCCAGGCGCGTCTCCTCCTGCACGGACACCAGCCACGGCGCCAGGGAGCGCAGGGCAAGGTGGCCGGCCAGTTGCGCCAGCGGCCCGACCCACAGCCAATGCCGCACCACGCCCGGGTGGTACTGGGCGAGCAGATGGCTGGTGTAGCCGAACAGCAGCAGCAGCGAGGCGATCACCGACCAGCCGACCAGGACGCGCCAGACCATCCGGTCCACCGGCGTGCGCAAGTAGCTCGGGCCGGGAAAGGTCATGGCGAAAACGACGAAGCCGAGAATCAGGTAGGCGTTCGACAGTTCGCCCTCGAAGTACATGGCCAGCGCCCATAGGCCGCCGATCAGCGTCAGGGGCTCCACGAACGACTCGAGAAACTCGAGTGGCCGTTCCCGGGGCACCGGCATGTTCATGACGCGCTGAAGCAGCGCCGTCTCGCCGGCGACCGGCGCCGGGCGTCGCGCGACCAGCGCCGATCTCATCGCGCCACCCCGGCGACCGTCATTTCAAAGACCGATTCATCACACAACCAATTCATCGCTAGTCGACACATCCATGAAAACTGCGGGGCCGGGCGCCACGGCAACCGCCTCGAAAGCAAGGATGGCATGTGAACATGACAGTGTTAAGAAGAGGTAACAGCAAGATGACCGGGACACCGGGAAAGTGCTGGCCGCTTCAACAAGCCGGACGAGCCCGGGACGCGCTAGCGGCTCCGGGCGTACTCGTCGAATTTGGCCACCGCCTGCGCGCGATTGATGACGTCGATTTTTCGGTAGATGCGCTGAAGATGATTCTTCACGGTACAGGTACTGATGTTCAGGATTCTGCCGATCTCGTAGTTGGTCTTGCCGGCCCGCACCCAGCCCAGCACCTCATGCTCGCGCGTCGATATCGCGACATCGGAGCCCGGTTCCGCGACGGGCGCGTCGGCAAACTCGACGCGCCGACAGGCGAAGTCGATCTGGGGCAGCAACAGGGCGAACATCGCGCGTTGGCGCTCGACGCTGGCCGGCTGGCCGCCGACCACCACATAGAGGGCGTCTTCGCCGGTCCGGCGATCGCACAGGCCATGCACCAGCGCCCGGCTCAAGCCGCGCAACTCCGCCGCGCCGGAACAGTCGCAGGTCTCGTTGATCAGGCCACCGATCGAACCGTCGATGGAGAACATCCGGCACTGATTCAGCTTCCAGCGTTCGAACAGCCGGTGCGGAATCAGGTCGTGGCGGCAGCTCGGGCAACCGGGCGCCCCGTCGACCGCGTTGGCCGAAACGACATCGACCCTGACCCGCCCGGTCGTGGCGTGCCCCACCACCGCGAGCAACACATCGTGCGGCAAGAGCCGTTGCAGGTTGCCCCGCAACCAGGCGAGCAGGCTCTGGCGACAATCGATGGCCAGGGAGTCCTGAAAAACCCGCAGGAACACTTCGCGCTCCCGCGCCGAAAGCTGGTTCACGGACGACACTGAATGAAACCTCCTATCGACAACCGGGCGACGCCAGCGCACCGCCCCGAATACCGCGGCCGGATGATATGTCCATTCCCCTGGCATCCCGGCGCTGTCGTCATATGACGACTCGGCGGCGATTGGTCCGTTCGGATCATTGCGCCGCGGAACCGTCATATCCATCATGCCGACCGTGGCGATGACCGTTGCCCATATGTCGAATGACTTTCTTTCGAACGACGCGGGCACTCGCGATCCGGCACTCGCCACCCATCCCCTACTCTGGAGGTCTCCGATGAAACTACTCAGCAAAGCCCTGACTCTGACCACGCTGGGCGCCAGCCTGATGCTCTCCGGCCAGGCGACCGCCGCGACCGCCACCTCGCTCTCCCTGGCCGGCGCGCCAGCGCTACAGATGGTCTCGGGCGGCAGCTTCGACGATGTCTTTTCGTTCACCGTGAGCAGCATCACGGATGTGTTGATCGCGGGCAGCTCGTCCGCCTTCACGATCACGCTCGGTTCGTTGCCGTTGCCGCCAATCACCATCCCGGCGCTGACCTTTGGCGGCTACCACTTCGCCTCGGCGAACGGTGGAGCGTTCGCTTCCTCCGCCACCGAATACAGCCAGAGCGGCAACAGCTTTTCGTTTCTCGTCTCCGACCTGGCGCCGGGCAGTTATCTGTTTTCCATCCACGGAACCACCGGCGACGCGGGCATGAGGACGTTTTCCGCCAATGGCGCGGGCACCGACATCGGCACCTACGCGATAGCGGCGCAGGCGGTTCCGGAACCGGGCGCCTGGGCCATGCTGCTCGCCGGAATGGGCATGGTCGGCGCGACGATTCGCCGTCGAACCAAGCGCTAGGGCATCGGCGCCAACGCGGCGCCATCGAGCGCGCGGACAGGGAGCCAGGGCGGGCTCCCTGTTTTGCATTGATCGCGTCGGCATGGCCTGGCAAGCGCCGCGCGCCGGTTCCGGCCGGCTTGCCAATGTCTTGGCCGATGAAACCTTGCCGTAACCTGGCCTACCTACAATCCGCGCACCAAGCGCTCTGGAGCAGCAAACGTGATCAAGACTTCGAACACTTTCAAACTGGCGGTCATCGTCGCGGCCTTGTCCGCCCTGGGCGGCTGCGGCAAGGACGATGGCCCGAAGGCCGCCACCCAGGTCGCCGCCAAGGTCAATGGCGCGGAAATCTCCGTACACCAGATCAACGGCGTGCTCGCCCGCGCCACCGGCCTGACGCAGGAGAACGCGCCCCGCGTCAAGCGGGAGATCCTCGACAAGCTGATCGACCAGCAGATCGCCGTTCAGCAGGCCATGGACAGCAAGCTCGATCGCGACCCGAAAGTCATGCAGGCCATCGAAGCCGCGAAGCGTGAACTGCTCGCCCGCGCCTACCTCGAAAAGCTGGCGGCCGCCCTGCCCAAGCCGACCCCCGAGGAGGTCAAGAAATTCCATGTCGAGCATCCGGAGCTGTTCGCCGAGCGGCGCATCTACAACCTGCAAGAACTGTCGGTCGCGCCCAATTCCGCGCTGAACGGCGAAATCAAGCAATGGATGAACCAGGGCGCCACGCTGGCGGAGATCGCCGGCAAGCTCAAGTCGCGCGACATCAAGTTCACCGCCAACACCGGCATCCGCGCGGCGGAGCAGTTGCCCATCGAGGCGGCGCCGCGATTCCAGGCGCTGAAGGAAGGTCAGACCATCATGATGGAAGGTCCGCAGGGCACCACGGTGGCGCATGTGCTGGGCATCAAGACGCAGCCGATCGAAGAACCCGCCGCCCTCAACCGCATCGCCCAGTTCATCGGCAACCAGCGCTCCGCCGAAGCGATCGTCAAGGAGCTGAAGGCCCTGCGCGACAAGGCCAGCATCGAACGGATGGGTGAATTCGCCGAAACCGCCGGCGCCCCGGCCGCGCCGACCGCCGCCCCGGCCCCGGCCGCCGCCGCGCCTGTTGCCGAGGCACCGGCAACGGCCGGCCCGATCGACGACAAAGCCATCGCCAAGGGCGTGGCCGGACTCAAGTAGCCATTGCCGCCATGATCCAGAACGCCATGCGGGCGCTGACCGGACTGCTGTTTGTCTTCCTGGTGTCGCTCGGCCCGTGCGCCCAGGCCGCCGACAAGAGCTCCGACTACCTGCTCGGCTCCGGCGACGTGATCCGGATCCAGGTCTTCCAGAACCCGGACCTGACCATCGAGACGCGCGTATCCGAGAGCGGCACGGTCACCTACCCGCTGATTGGCGCCGTGCGCCTGGGCGGCCTGGCGCTCGGCGCCGCCGAACAACAGATCGCCGAGCAGCTCGCCTCCGGTGGCTTCGTCCAGAAACCGCAGGTCACCATCGTCCTGTTGCAGAACCGCGGCAACCAGGTGGCCGTGCTCGGGCAGGTGAATCGTCCGGGCCGCTTCCCCCTGGAAAACTTCAACATGCGGCTGACCGAGATCCTCGCCACCGCCGGCGGCATCGCCAGCACCGGCGCCGATACCGCGGTCATTGTCGGCACCCGCGACGGCAAGCCGTTCCGCAAGGAAGTCGACATCCCCGGCCTGTTTCTGGGCGCCGACGGCGCCAACGACATCGTCCTTTCTGGCGGCGACGTGGTCTACGTGCACCGCGCGCCGGTGTTCTACATCTACGGCGAGGCGCAGCGCCCCGGCGCCTATCGCATCGAGCGCGACATGACCATGCAGCAGGCCATGGCCCAGGGTGGCGGCCCCACCCTGCGCGGCGCCGAGCGCCTGCGCCTCGACCGGCGCCAGCCCGACGGCAGCATCGCGCGCACCTCCCCCGAGCCCACCGAACGGGTCCGGCCGGACGACGTCATCTACGTCCGCGAGAGCCTGTTCTAGACCCGCCGCGACCGCCGAGAGACCGCCATGAACCTCCAGCAATTCCTGCTCAT
>JBGAQX010000013.1:0-59452 GCA_044220545.1 Rhodocyclaceae bacterium
CTGCTGGCCGCCGTCGTCGGCACGCCCTTCCTGATCATCGCGGCGCGGGATTTCGGCGCGGCCAATGTGGTGGGTGCCAGCGTCTTCGCGGCAACCATGATTCTGCTGTATCTGACCTCGACGCTCTACCACGCCTTGCGACCGGGACGCCTGAAGCGGTTGTTCATGAAGCTCGACCACAGCGCGATCTACTTCTTCATCGCCGGCAGCTACACGCCCTTCGCGCTCGGTGCGCTGGGTGGCCCCTGGGGGTGGTCGCTGTTCGGCGTCGTCTGGTCGCTGGCGGTGTTCGGCACCCTCCTGAAGGCCTTCGACCGCCTGTCGCATCCGTGGCTGTCGACCGGACTCTATCTCGTCATGGGCTGGCTGGTGCTGATCGCGGCGGTGCCGCTGGTCGAGCACGTCGCCTTGCCGGGCATCGCCTTGCTGGTCGCCGGCGGCGTGGCCTATACGGTGGGCGTGGTGTTCTTCATGCTCGACCATCGCTGGCGCTACGCGCACGCGATCTGGCACGGCTTCGTCGCCGCCGGCACCGGCTTCCACTTCTTCGCGGTGCTGAACTACTCGGCGTGATGTAACCCAATACCAATACTTGATATTCACGGCCATGAGTAGGCAAAGATTCCAAAGCGTTTGGGATGCCATCGAAGACACGCCGCAACTGGCGGCGAGCATACGTGCTCGCTCGGAGCTTGTCATCGAATTGACCGAGGTTATCAAGAAGCGCGGTATGAGCCAGGCCGAAGCCGCCAAGTTGTTCGGCGTAACGCAACCGCGCATCTCCGACCTCACGCGCGGCAAGGTGGAATTGTTCTCGCTCGACGCCCTGGTCGACATGGCGGCCGTGGCCGGGCTTGCGCCACACGTGAAGATCAAGAAGGCGGCATAGGCGTAAGGCTGCTCGGTAGCGTCTCGTATCGGTTGCGGCAGACTGCCTATGGCAAAGGCCATCGGCACGGATCGCAAGGGCAAGGCATCGATCGTGCTCTACGCGGCGGCCATTCCGCTGGCATTCGCCAGTCAGTGAATCGCCCAGGGAATCTATGTCGCCGTTGCCCTGATGTGGCTCGTGCCCGATCGGCGCATCGAACGAGCGCTGGTTGACCACGAGCGCTGATGGGTCGCTGATCCGCGGCCGCCGGCAAGGTTGATGCCATTCACTTTGGCGTCATCCGCGCAGGCAGGCGCGCAGCCCTGCCACGATCATCCCCGAATTCGGGTTTCTTGATTTTCGTCCTCCCCGTGGCTAACATCGCCCCGCGCAGCCAGATTCGGCTCGCCTCACTTATCGAGGTTTGGATGTTGGAGATTGCAGTCGTCCGATAACCCGATCCCCGCGCCAGCGGGTGATTCAGGTTATCGCGATCACAAACGCAAGGCAGGCCACCCGCGGGTGACTTGCTGTTTCTGTTCGTTCAGATGACTGCCAATGGATTTCCAACATGACTACCTCCAAGCCGAAGCAACCGCTTCTTCATGCGCCTGCCAATGATGTCCGCCTCGATGGCTTTGCTCCGCCTGACAGGTCTCGCGAACCTGGCGAGTCCATCGCCAGGGTGACTGCGGTTGATCGCGACCAGTACCTCATCAGGAACGCGGAGAGTGAAGTACCCGCGAAGCTGACGGGCCGGACCGTCTACGCCAGCGAATCCCCCGCCGATCTACCCTGCGTCGGCGACTGGGTCCGCGTGAAGTATCACGACTCGGGCGCGCACGCGAGCATCCTCGATGTGCTGCCGCGACAGTCGTTTCTGAGACGGAAAAGGCCCGGCGACGCCGTCGAGTTCCAGATGATCGCCGCCAATATCGATGTGGCCCTCATTGTTCAGTCCTGCCACTTTGATTTCAATGTGCGCAGGCTCGAGCGCTATCTCGTGATGGCCAGCGAAGGGCATATCGAGCCTGTCGTACTGCTGACCAAGACCGATCTGGTCAGCCCGGCGGCACTGGAGCAATTGGTCTCGCGGATTCGCCATGCCGGCATCGGCGCCAGAATCATCACGCTGAGCAATGTCAGCGGAATGGGCGTTGAGCAGCTCCGCGAGCTGATCCAGCCCGGCAAGACCTACTGCCTGCTTGGATCATCCGGCGTCGGCAAGACGACACTCGTCAATCGTCTGGTTGGCGACTCGGACCTGGCAACAGGCGCAGTCAGCCACTCCGGGGAAGGCCGGCATATAACCACGCGGCGTCAGCTCATTGTGCTTGAGCACGGCGGGCTGTTGATCGACATGCCCGGCATGCGCGAGTTGGGGA
The DNA here is from genome assembly GCA_044220545.1 of Rhodocyclaceae bacterium. GTDB lineage: Bacteria > Pseudomonadota > Gammaproteobacteria > Burkholderiales > Rhodocyclaceae > Fen-999. Next base: position 2,257 of record JBGAQX010000013.1, read on the forward strand.
TGCTCGGCGTCAGCGAAGGAATCGACGATAGTTTTGCCGATGTCCAGGCGTATTCAACGAACTGTCGCTTCGCCGACTGCACGCACACCGGCGAGCCGGGCTGTGCCATTCAGAGCGCCATCGCGCAAGGCGAACTGGATCCGGCGCATTTTCAGAACTACCTGAAGCTCAAGAAGGAATCGGCGTTTCACGACCTGTCGCATCTGGAAAAGCGCAAGAAGGACCGGGCGTTTGGAAAGTTCGTGCGCTCCGTCACCAAGGCCAAGGGGAAGCGGAAGGACTACTAGGGCACTGGCCTAGCCCACGAGTCGATCTGACGTTTCGCGGCGGCGTGCCGCTACGGCCGATTTTCAGCCGCCGGTGCGCAGGCGCCGCTGCGCCATCAGGCCGACCAGCACCGTGGCGATGCCACAGCCCAGCAGGGCCGGCTGTACGCCCACGTAGTGCGCCAGATGGCCGACGGCGAAGCTGCCGAGCGGCGCGATGCCCAGGAAGGCCATCGAGAAGATGGCCATGACGCGGCCCCGGTAGGCGTCTTCGACCCACACCTGGATCAAAGTATTGCTGCCGGCGATGACCAGGATCGCCGCGAACCCCAGCGCCATGACGATGGCGAAGGCGAGCGGCAGCACGTGGTTCACGGCGAACAGCGACAGGGCCACCCCCGCCGCGATCACGCCGAGCGTGGCGCGCCGCGCCAATCCATCGGTGCCCTTGCGGCTCGCCAGGTAGAAGCCGGCCAGCAACGAGCCCGCGCCGGCGCAGCCGATCAGGAAGCCGTAGGTGCGGGCATCGCCGTGGAAGATCTCGCTGGCGAAGAGCGGCATCAGCACCGCATAGGGCGTGACCAGAAAGCTGACGGCGGCCACGACCAGCAGCCGCGCGCGAATGCCCGGGTGCGCGCGGACGTAGCGCAAACCCTCGCGAAAGGCGGCCAGTGCCGACTCATGCGCCGTGGTGCGGCTCTTCGAGTCGATGGCAAGCAACGCCACGATCACGGCAAGGTACGACGCGGCATTGATCGCGAAGCACCAAGCCTCGCCGATGCTGGCGACGGCGAGGCCCGCCAGCGCCGGGCCGACGAAGCGCGCCGAGTTCATCAGCAGCGAATTGAGGGCGACGGCATTGGGCAGGTCGGCGCGGTTGTCGACCAACTGCACGGAGAACGCCTGGCGCGCCGGCAGGTCGAGCGCATTGACGCAGCCCAGGACAAAGGCCATGCCGACCAGCCACCCAGGCGAGACCCATTGCAGCCAGGTCAACGCCGCCAGCACCAGTGCCTGCATGAGAGCAACCGACTGGGTGACGAGCAGTATCCGGCGCCGGTCGTAGCGATCGGTCAGCACACCCGTGAAGGGGCCCAGGAGCAGGATCGGAATCTGGCTGGCGAAGCCGACCATGCCGAGCACCTGGGCCGAATTGGACAGCCGCCAGGCCAGCCAGATCATGGCGATCTGCTGCATCCAGGTACCGGCCAGCGATATCAACTGACCGGCGAAGTAGATGCGGTAATTGCGCGACGCGAGGGCTCGCGCAAAGACCGCCGAGAAGAAGTTCATCGCTGCCGCGGCTCCGGTGGTGCGGAGGGGTCAGGCGCCCCCGCCGCTCCGGTGGAGTCTGTCACATCGTCGCCGGCCCGGCTGGTTTGATTTCGTCCAATGAGGCTGTTCGTTTCCCGCTCCCGGCTGACCGGGAATCAGCCCATACGGGCGGCGACGCTGCTGCGGAACTTTTTTGCCTGCTCGGCGGACGGCAATTCACCAGTGAGCCGGTTGATCGCCTCGGCCAAGGAGATCGGTTGATTGAGATGGTCTTCGCAGATCATCGTCGCCATGGGGCCGATACACTCAGCCAGGCAGCGCTCGAGGATCGATCTCTGAGCCTCATTGATCCCGGTGCCATCGACAGGATGGCGCGCGGGAACGGCGGGCGGTGACGGTGCCGTCGACGCCGTGGCCGGCGCCGAGGGCCGGAGGGAAATCGCCAGGCGGTCTTCGACAAGCATGGCCAGAATGGCCTTCGTGGTCGGCAGGGGCATGGGACGCGGGACGATCCCGCCTTCGGTGAACCTGAATCTGCTGTCACCGATTTCGGCCAGCAGAGCGATGGCCTCCTGGCCGCGCTTGCTCGAGCAGACGATGAAGACGATTTCGCCGCCGGCCAGGATCAGTTGCGCGCTGTGGCTATCCCGGGTGACGATGGAAAGTGTCCCGGTAGCGCGCTGTTCGTGAAGCCGGTGAATCTCGGCGACGATCTCCGGGAACCCAACATAGTCCCTTGTCATGGTTTGCTACCTTTTGCGAAGTCGGTCGAAAGCCATCTGCAGGCTGACCCCCATCCGTTCGATTGACCGGGCCAAAGCACCGATCTCGTCCTGGCGACCCGTTTCGCCAATCTTGGCGTCAAGTTTGCCACAACTGATCTCGTCGGCGACAACGGTAAGCCTGCGAATCGGCGTGGCCAGCCGCCCCGCCAGGAAGTAGGCCGCGGCGGCGACGAACAGCAGGGTGACAACGAGCAGAACGAGGGCGTTCGTGCGAGCTTTGTCGGCGGCCGCATACGCTTCGTCGTAATCCTGCTGGACGAGCAGCGTCCAGCCTTGGCGGGTCTTCTTGGAGTAGGCGATGACCTGCTTGCCTTCATCCTTGTGGATGATCATCTCGTTTTGCTTGCGCAGACCCGGGTGGCTGCTGAAATCCTGCAGTTCGGAGGAGATCTCGCCCTTGCCATGGGCAATCAGCCGATTTCTTTCATCGACCAGGATGACGTAGCCGCTCGTGCCGATCTTGGTGCTTGTCACTGTCTTGGAGAGATCCTCGAGACTCATCGCCGTGGAAGCCACGCCGAGTGTGCGAGACGCATCCCCCACGATGGGAACGGCAAGGATGAGGGCGGGCTTCTTCGACGTCTTGCCGATCACGACTTCCTGCGCAACCGGTTCGCCGCTGACGACCTTCTTGACGTAGTCGCGGTCACCGTAGAACGTCGTGGCCTTGCCGTCGCTGCGGCCGGCGTTGTTGCCGTCGAGCTGGATCGTGTGGGCGAGATAGATCCATGGGTAGGTCTTGGAAATCGTGGCCAGTACCGGATTCTGCTGGGACGCCTCCATCGACTTCATGGCCGGCGTCGCGCTGACCTGCTGAAGGAGGAGGAAGTTCATCGTCGTCCACTCTTCGACACTGCGCGCGAGCCCGCTGGTCGTGATGGTCAAGTTGTGGAGGATGTTGGCGGACCAGTCGGCGCGGGCTTTGGAAATACTGATGTAGTAGAGGCCCGCGAGCGGTATCAACGCGATAACCAGCATCGCGACAAGTATCTGGTATCCGATGAGGAAACCCCTGGCCTTCGTCGCCGTCGTTCCCTCGCCGCCGCCTGCCGGGGCGGTCTTGCCTTCCGTCATTGCCATGTTTACTGCTCTCCCAAGTGATCGTGCCCGTGAATGGGGCACACGGTGATCCGCGTCGCGGGGCGACGACGGATTTCACGACTGCCTATTGTGTTGAATGACTCTTCTGTTTGGGATATTCGCGTGCCAGCCGGAGTTCCCTCCGGTCACGCACACGGATACGCCGTCGTTAACGGCCCAAACGCGATAATCTGTTGCGATTTTTTGCCGGCTCGGATTGTCTGGACACGGCTTTTCAACTCAGGCCGCCATTTGGCGCCGGTGGCGCCGAACGCGGTCTTGAGCCCTTGAGCCCTTGGGCAACCGGCCATTCACTCAAGGGCGGGGTACCGCCAGCCACCGCAGCAGTAACTCGTCCACCAGCAGAATCCAGAGGCCGACAAACCGGTGGCGGCAAAGACTCTGGATAACCTTGCCGGGTTGAAGTGCCAGGACCGCGGTGAGCCAAGCCAGGCGCAATCCCAAACTTGCCGATAGTACCCATGAGAGCTATAAGGAAATTAGTGGTGCCGAGATTCGGGTTGAGGTGTACCGCTTGGTGGAACGCTACTGGTGGCCGGCCCTCGCTTGCGAACGGGGCCGTCGCCTGTTGCGACGAAAGGGAGGTCGATATGCGCGTGCAACGCTTTGTTGTTGCCTTGATGCTCTTCCTTACGGTTGGTCCAGGCATGGCCAGCCTGATGGAGTCGAGGCAGGTTCTCACATTCGACCTGCCCAGCATTCAGTACATCCACTACGCGCCCTTGACGCCGGACACCATGTCGCTGACCAATCACAAGCAGGGGTTGTCGCTCCATTTCGTCGGGTTCGATTTGTCATTGGGTACGCTCAAGGATGCCTATTTGTCGTACGAGGACAAGCACGCAATCCAGTATTTCGTGAAGGCGGGGACGAGGCCGCCCGGAGCATTCGAAAGCGTGGTCTACGGCGGAACCGTCGCGGGACTCGCGTATTACAAGTATCTCTTTGGCTTGACGGCCACAGGGGTGAACGGGCCGATCGCGGCGACCCTCCATAGCGACGTGATGACGACGCAGGCATACGGCCACCGTTACAGTGGCCTTTCTTACCTCAATTTCGACGGCAGTGGTCCGAAGGACCCGAACGGAGATATCACGATCGATGGCGTGTACCTGTGGCAACCTTGGGTGACCGCCGGCGGTCTCGATGTGCCGCTGCTGAGTCTGGCGGATGGGCTGGACGTTCTGGACGCGGCCATCGACATCATGCTGACCAAGGACATCACGGTCTACATGGCGCCGTTCTTCAGCTCTTTCGGCGATCCCGATTTCTCGTTCGTGCAGAACGATCTCAATGCCTGGTCCGGACGACTGGCCCTGACTTTCGTGTACGAAACAGGCGAGCCGGCGCCCGTCTCGGAACCGCGCCTGCTGTTGCTCACCGGCACGGGCTTGCTGGCACTTGCACTGGGGCGGAGAAGGTAAGGCCAGACAATTCCGGTGGGCGAATGCGGCAGCATGGCGGATGAGAAGGTGAGTATCCGCGCCTGCTGAAGGAACCGCATGACAAGCGGGTGAACATGCCTTGGCCGAGTGAGCCGAGCACCTTGGGGGCGGTTTGCGTTCCTTCGCCGCAACCATAGGGGTCCGACCCCCATGGCTTTCAGGTAGTGCCGCTCGGTGACGAAGCGATCGAGCAGCGCGTCTCTTCAGGCAAACACCGCAAAACCACCCGGCGGAAGCTCGATATGCACGGCCCGGCCGTTGCGCGTCTCGACCGGCGCGCCGGTACCGATCCGCGCCGCCTCGGTGGAATACAGGCAGCTCAGCGCCGCGCGTTCGGCCTGCAAGCTGGCATCGACAGTCACCCAGGCGGCGCGCGGCTGGTGCGCGTCGGTGTTGATGGCGCACAGCACTTCCCGGTCGTCGAACAGGCGCGACCAGGGCACCACCGAGAGGATGCCGCCGCCGATCATGCGCGGCAGGCCGAAACTGCCCGGCGCGCCGGTTGCGGAAATCTCGCGCAGATATTGCCGGCCGCGGCGCAGGGCCAGGTGCTGGTCGCGCAGGGCGCAGACCTCGGCGACGAAGCGGTAGATTTCGTGGTCCTCGTCGAAGAAGTGCCGGCCGGTGCTTTGCAGGCTGCCGAAGCGGCCACCGAACATGCATTCGCGCAGGAAACGGTCGTTGTCGCCGGCGCCGTCGAAGCCCTGCTCGGTGCCGTAGTAGAGGCAGGCAATGCCCATCGAACACAGGTTCAGGCCGAGCGCCGCCTTCAGGTGGGCGTAGCCGTCGTTGGCCTTGTCGCCGCAGAAGCGCGCCTTGTCCGGGTTGCGGCGCACCTGATCGTGGTCGTCGAACATGGTCACCACATGCCGGCCGAACCAGACATGCGATGACTTGCGCTCCAGCGCGGAATTGCGGAACAGGCCGAAATAGTCGGTCGGCTCGCGCCAGCCCTTGGCCAGAAAGTCCAGCTTGTCCGGCACCTCGTCGATGCCGAGCGCGGCGTCCAGTCCGGTCAGTTCCAGCGTTTCCCAGGCGTTCCGGCGGCCGCCGGCGATCTCGCCGAGCAGGAAGAAATTCTCCTTGCCCAGTGTCTGGGCGAATTCTTTCAGCACCGAGACGAAGTAGCGCGTGGCGCCCGGCTCCATGTGCTTGACGGTATCGACGCGGAAGCCGTCGGCGTCGGTAAGCGCCAGCCAGAACTTGTACACCCGGGCCAGATGACGCAGCACCGGCGACGCCCGGTAGCTGTCCATCAGGCGCCGGCCCTCGGCGTCGCGCTCGTGGGCGCCGAGCTGGATATTCTTCAGGCTGACGAAATCGCCGTCGTACAGCTCCGGGTCGTGGTCCCAATTGACGATGTGCCCCTGCGCGGTGAAGTGCTCCGCCGCCTGCAGCTCCGCCGGCCAGACGGCGTCGTTCGGCCAGGCGTGCGGGTGGTTGGCCGGATCGACCGGCCCAAAGGGAATGTTCGGCTCGCCGAAGGCATTGCGCCAGCCGGCCACGGCATACGGCCGGCCATCCCAGCGCGGGTCCATGCGCCCGCCCGGCTCGGCATAGCGGTCGGCGCGGTAGTCGAACACATCGCCGGCGTGGTTGATGATGATGTCGAGGATCACCCGGATGTCGTGCGCATGCGCGGTCTTCACCAGGTCTATCAAGTCCTGCCGGCTGCCGAAGTGCGGGTCGACGTCGAGAAAATTCTGGACGCCATAGCCGTGGTAGGCATGCCGGTCCGAGGTCACCTGCTTGAACACCGGGCTGAGCCACAGCGCCGACACGCCCAGGCGCCGGAGATAGCCGATCTTGCTCTCCAGCCCCTTCAGCGTGCCGCCCAGCCACTGGTTGCCGGCATCGGCCCAGACGGCGCGGTCGGCTTGATAGGCATCGTCGGCGAAACGGAACGGCGGCGTGGTGCCGCCCGCGACGACCTGGCCGGCGTTGTCGCGATAGCCCTGCTCCCGGCCGTCGGAGAACCGGTCGAGCATCAGGAAGTAGAACACCTCGTCCTCCCAGGTCGTCGGCGACGGAGTGAAGGGCTTGGCCAGCAGCGTGGCCCAGTCGATGTCGGCGAGGCGGCGTTCGAGTTGGTCGTGGGTGGTCTGGTCGATGGGCATAGGGATGTCCTTTGGGTGCGTTGAAAGGGTTGCCCGCTGTCCGCCACAGCAGCTTGCCGCGTTAGGCCCTGCCCAGCACAATCGACCGGAAGCTGTTCAGTGGAAAGAGCGGACCGGGATCGACCTTTGCGGCCGGGGCTGACGTCCTCATGCCCCGGAACGTCGATAGCGGAATACGCGCCATTTAGCAAGGAAGCGCCTGCGCCTCCGGCTTCATGAACCACTCGACCGCCCCCTCCAGCGTCGGCCCGGCCGTGAAATGCATCAGTAGGTGAATCGGGGCAAACGGCACGGACTGATTCGGACTATTCTGGAACTGAACCGATTCATCGGCTTCGGCGCCGAGAAGATGGTTGCTGATCTTCATTGAGATCTCCGTGGTGCGCGGTCAGCGGGAAAACAATTTGAGTCCGGCCCGAGGCTGGCCCCCACATCTACCTCAATCAGAATCAGCCTCCAGCCTTGACCGGGCGATAGATAAAGCTGGCCTTGATGAAGCCATGATCGCTAGTGCCGCTTTCCTTGTGGTCATCTTGATTCAGGTGATCGTTATTGACGAACAGACCATCGAACATCCAGCGGCGCTTCTTGCTATGGTCATAGAACTCCTGGCTGAACAGGATGTGATCCAGCGACTCCTTCATGCCTTTGTGGGAATAGGTGTAGAGCACATCACGGGTATCGCGGAACTCTTGCATGATTTGCGCGCTGTACAGGGCCGTGTCGCCGCCGCCCGTGGAATCGCCAAACAGGTACCCGGGTTGCTCCGTAAGGATGTTCTGTGTATTGCTGCCTTGCCCGTCATTGATGTCGCCCATGACGATAACCGGCTCGTCGGTTTTCTTCATCGTCAAGTTCAGAATCACGCGCATCGCCGCCGCTTCGGCGGTACGGCGAATCGTTGAGACGGCGGCGCCCAACGCGCTTCGATGCATGCCATGAACATCCTTGTCATACCAGGGCTCGTGCCATAGATCGGTTGGCCCTTTCGACTTGAAGTGGCAAACGAACAGGTGCACCGGGGGTTCGTTCGGGTGTAGCTTCAAGCGAGCGTGCAGCACGGGACGTGAGAAGCCCTTGATCGCAACACTGATGGCCGGCGTCTGCGCATCGCCGCCGGTCGAGCTGAGTACCAAGTTCTCCGGGAAATCCTCGATCCACTCTACCGACTCAACCGGAATCTCTTGCCGTACGGCGGCTGCGCAGATGATCTTCTTTCCCGTCGCTTCAGGCGGGACCAGCAACTGGTAGCCGCCCGTCGTCGATGACGGGCTGAACGCCCTGGTTAGTGAATCGGCATGCCACAGTTCCTGAAAGGCCATCACGTCGGCATTTAGCCGTTTGATCTGGCCGGCTGTCCAAGCAATCTTCCGGTCGTACTGTTCGGGAGACCATCCCTGGGTGTCCTTGTACATCGGCAAACCTGGCTCGTTCAAATTGAACAGGTTGAACGTCGCGACGCTGAACTTCTTCATAAGGGCCTCCATTTCTTGCACGAACACCAGAATGTCTGACGAGGCTGGAAAATGGTCGGAAAGGGGTTGCGCCACCCGAATTGCGGGGGGCTCTTGACCAACCCCCGCCTGCCGATCAGCCAGAAGAGGGGGTCTTACGAGGTCAATTTCCCGGGAAGAATCGTGGTCTGTCCCCTTCTGGTATGTCCCCTTTTTTTACTGTTAGTCCGGCGGTCATCGGACTCAAGGCGGCTTCGGCGGAATGATGGTTCAACGATTTGGCATTAGTAGAGTCTTGAAGTCAGCAATCTTCTGGGCCTTAACGACAAACCCAAGGTTGTTCGGAATCTTGGATAGGCTGATAGGAATTTGGGCAAGTGGCACGTCAATTGTTTGGACTTCTCCCTCGGCAACATGCTGAGGGCCAGCGAACAAGACTCCAAGCAGGATGACGCGCCATTCAGCCATATGGATGATGCCTTGGGCATCAAAGAAACCGCCTTGGTCAAAAATTAGCACGGGGCTTCCACTTGACCCTGGAAAACAGGCACAGTCAATCACGAATAGCGGGAGGCCGTTGTAGTCGTTCTTCGGATTCGTGGCGGTGATGCCTCGCCTTACGATCGGCATGTTGTTCTTTTCATCCCAAATGCCGTTGGGATAGCCAATCATCGTGATATTTTCGAGACCAGAAAGATTGGCCATCTTCTCTTGGGTAGGCAGTAAATCTTCCCCCATCGGCGGGGCGAAGAACTTGATCCCCTTTGCCTCGGCTTGGCGGTAGAGTGGCGCAAGCGGGAATACTGCGAGGTCGACGTTTTCGTCGGGGTGCTTTGTCCAGAGGCTCTCGAAATTGTCTAGAACGACGCGTTCGGTAGTGCCAAGAATTGGCTCGCCGTTTTCAGTGCTCTTTGTTAGAACGAATGTGCCGGCTTTCGACCTACTGATAACGTGCTTGTTGGTGACAATTAGCGGTACATGAGTGTTGTCATCGATCTTGAACGAGAAGAAGAATCCTGTGCCAGTAGAGCGCCGATTCCCATCCAGAATGCACTCAAGCCGGACAGTGGTATGCATTAGAGTTTCAGCGGGAGTCATGGGCTATCAAATGGCGTTTAAGGTAACCGGTTGCCGGAGCCCAAAGAGAACTCGCAAGGGTGGAACCGCTGACAGGTAATAGCAGACGGTAATAGGGGACAGACAATGATTGTTCCCCGATGATTGCGAAGACCCGGCATTAAGACTTCCATTCGATCTCCAGAACAATAGGGGGCTGACCCCAATTATTTCACTGCTTGATGCAAACCAACTCAAGCTGAGCTACGGGCTGACCATCGCCGTTGCACTGACTATTGCAAGTGCCGCCGAGATTCAGTTGCACAGCTCTCGCTACGTGCCCGGCTGGACACGATGCCAACATGTTGTGTCGAACATTTCCTATTGGTTGCCCGGAGTTGACGGGTTTCTCGGCTGTCCCTACCTGAGCAAGCCTCGCTTCCACTCGAGCCAAACGCGCGACGCCGTCGTTCGCCTGCACAGCAGACGCAACAGCGGCAGCTGCTTCAGTGGCGATCTCGCTCTTCTTAGCGGTAGTGAAGTCACCAAGGTCCTTCTTTGCCTGTTCCACGCCACCTTGGAGGGTCGTGAGCTGCTCGCGTGCCGTGCTCAGCATGATCCCGCCGATACCTCCTGTAACACCAAAGACTATGGCAACGGCTCCGAGAGCTTTGAGCCAGACTTCTGCCTTTTCTGTCTTCTCCTTCAGGGCCTTTAGCTCGCCGTTCGCGCTGTCCACGGCTAACCGAATCGATTTGATCGTGTCATCAGGCATGACGTGTCCTCCATGTGGGCGATCAATAAGAACAATATGGGACAGACCACGATTATTTCCCGCGTTTTGCAAGGAATAGGCATCAAGACTCCCCCCCTCGATCTTGCCGTCCAATACCAGAAGTCGGTTGCCCCGTAGCAATCTGATGGCACCCCGCCTCGCCCCGTCCCCAGCGCCCCCCCCTACTTCCACGGCACCACCCCCGACATCACCGCTCTCGGCCCGAGAATCTGCGGGGTCTGTTCGTAGCTCAGCGCTTTCAATTGCTGGGGCAATACGGGACAGACCACGGCTATTTCTTGCGGATTGCGAAGATCGAAATAAATGGTCTGATCCTTATTGCTTCCCCATCGACAACCAATTGAATCTGTTCGCGATTCAACCGGACAACAGTGAGACAAGACCAAGTTTTCTCGTGGATGTGCAGAATCGTGGTCTATCCCCTATGACCCATTGCTAATCAATAGACATCCCGTTGCACTGCTTGGAGGTGCCGATGAGATCGAAACAGGCTTCTTGTATGGCAAGTTGGACTTACCAGCTTTCAGCGCGGCCGCATTCGCCTTCAATTGGGCGACCCGTGCATCACCTGATTTCTTGATACGGTCGGCCTGACCGGTAGGCGTACTGTCACTGCTCGCGCCGTGGCAGTACGCGATGATCGCCCCCTCAGCATCCTGGTACGCACGGCTGTAATCGGCTTCGACGGTGTACGCTGCACTCGCGGCGGCTTCGTCTGCGGCATCCTTGAGACTCGGGTCGATGATTGGCTTCAGAGCCTCTTCCAGTTTTGGTTTTACGCCGTTGAAAATCGAAGCGATGAACGCCAGACCTTCGTTTGTCGGGCGTGTCTCCACCACTGTCGCGGTCAGTGTCACAGGGACGGCACTGGCCCCCTTCGAAAATAGTGTCACTGCCATGGAAGCCGGAGCACTTCCAGCCACCGTACTAACCTCGCCAGCCCCAGCGCCCCCGCCTCCTACGACGCCTGCGTCTGGTGCAACTGCAGCGTTTGTAGGTACAGCATCCGATGGGGCGCCGACCGTCTGCTTCGCTGCAATCACTGCACTATCCTCAATCGTTGGCCTGGCATGGAATGAGCCAAACCACGGCGCTTCACGCGTGAAGCGCTTCGTCACTGCATGTCGCTTCATCACCGTCGGCTCCTCCCCGATCAAACGGTCGGCGACCACCACGGTGCTGCCCACTTCATCATGTCCAAGGCGCTTGAAGCTCAGGGCGATCGAGATATCGCGCTCGCCCTCCTTCGAGTCATCCATGGACCGGTCAATTCGAACAAATATCGGCGCAAACGTTAGCGCCTTGCTGTTGCTCGACGATACGACCTGGATCTCAATCAGATGATCGACCCGGTAGACAGGGACAAAGTTGAAGGCATCCAGGCGCCCCTTCAACTCCGCAGGGGCCTCGGCCTCTCCACCCTCTCCAAACAGCGCTCTGAGATTCTTTTCGGTCGGATTGCGCTTGTCCTGCTCAAAAGCCCCACGGACGATGACGATGCATCGCGGGATGACCCCTGGGTCAAGGGTCATGTTCAACGTCGAGACGCTGCTGGGCAGATTCCCCCCCGCAGCCCCCTGCTTCAACGCCGTTCCGAAGTTGCTCAGCAACTCGGAAGCAACACCGGTCAGTACAGCTACGGCCAAACCCGCTGCTTCATCTCCATCAGGCTCGTGAGGGCACTTTCCCGCGCTAACGAACAGCCTGGCTTCGCCTGGTGTCGCATAGGTCAGCGGTCTCGCGCCGGGAAGGCCAGAGGCGCAGCCTGCCAACGCACCAAGGGTCGCCAACGCTGGCAATAGGAAACACCAAGGACGAAGAGCAGTCTTCACGTTCATTCTCCTTTGATTTGATTCCGCGCATACGCTACCAGTTGCCTGATGTCCGAAATCGCTTGTGGAGTTAGCAGCGACCCAAAGTTGCTGTCAGGAAGGCTGCCTTGGCCTGTCGTATGAACGGCCAGCGCTGTGAAAGCGCCGCCCGGCAATCTCGCCAATACGGGGGCACCACTGTCGCCTTCCTGTGTATTGATTGCGTAGCCGACATGCACACCATTCTGCCCATTGACGGTACCGTCAGCGGTGCTCAACCACATCGTCCCGTCCGCGTAAGGTATCCCATACCCACCAATGGACACCGTCAGTGAAGTCGAAGAGCCCAGCGGGATCGTCGATGACTGGGGAACGGCCAGTATCAGGACCGCCAAGTCAAGCGTCGAATGCCAAGCCCTAGCTCTGATCGCGATCTGGGCGGACTGATTCCTTTTTTGGTCATAAGCAATCCAGACTCCAGCTGCGTCATAGGTTTTTGTGGTTAAGTTGTGACGTGCGGTTAGAAAAACATCCGGAGCGCACATGAAACCAGATCCTGCGAGCACCACCTGGCCATGCATCGCAAGATTCAGAAGCCCGATGGCATTCCACGGTTCGGCATTGATGGCATAAACCGACGTTCGAGTCATCGCACTGGGAATCCACTTTTCGGTGGTCCTGTCTTCGATGCCCACTGTTAGGTCTGCATGAGGGCGCGACGCTCGACTTGGCGCAGGCTGTACGTCACATATGGTGGGTAAGGGCCCAAGGGCATCGATCTCGCGCATCCTCCTTCACCTCCTCCGACGGAATTCTGGCCCGACTATAAGCAATTGGGGGCCATGATTCTCCCCTGTGAATTGCGAAGACCCGGCATCAAGACTCCCCTTCGGTCTTGACACCCAACACCCGAACTGGGCGCCCCGTAGCAAGCCCATGGCGCTCCGCCTCCATCCGTCCATATCGACTGCCCTATTTCCACGGCACCACCGCCGACGTCACCGACTTTGGGCCAAGAACCTGCGGTGTCTGTTCGTAGTTCAGGCTCTTCAACTGCTTGCCGGCCTCGGTGACCAGGTCCTGGAAGGCGATCTTCTTGCGCTGGCGCAGCAGGGTCGAGAGGCAGAAGGTGAAGGCGCCGAAGCTGGTGACGCCGTGGCGGTATTCGTAGGAGAGTTCGCCTTCCTGGCAGGCTTCGATGATCAGCGGCAGGTAGGGGCCGAATTCGCTGGTCTTGCGCTGGCTCTTCTCCTTTTCGTACCGGGCTTCTGGTTGGCCGCGCAGGGCGGAGGCGCGGCCGAGACGGACGGAGGTGCCGCGGGCGCCGAAGAACTGGCGGTTGACGGTCTTCTCCTTCGAAAACTCGCCATTGAGTTTGCTGAAGCCGCGCGGCACCCACATCTGCATCTCCCGGTTCCATTCGATTTCGCGGTGGCGGATGTCGTCGGGCGGGGTGAGGCCCTTGGCGCGGTGGCCGCCGTCGCGGTGGATGCCGCCGGAATGGCAGCAGTCGAAGATCATGGCGAAGCGGGTGTCGTAGGGTAGTTGGCTGTAGAGCCGGTAGATCTGGTCGTCGGTGATGGCGTGCTCGGGCGACCAGTCGAAGTCGTAGGGCACCAGCGTCTCGGTGTTGCGGTCGGGCTCGTTGAGTTCGCCATACTCGGGAATCTGGGCGCCGTGGCCGCTGTAGAAGAACACCAGTTCCTGATTGGGCCGGGGGTCGTCGAGCAGCCACTTCAGGCGCTCCAGGATGCCCTTGGCGGTGGCCCGCTCGTTCAGGCAGACGCGGATGCTGGCGGCCGGGAAGCCGCATTCCTGAAGCACCTCGCTCATGCGGAAGACGTCGTTGACGCAGCCTTCGAGCCGGTCCTCCGGGTTGGGGTAGTCGTTGATGCCGATCAGCAGTGCCTTGCGGGCCACGGCCGGCGGCGCCTTGGCACGGCGGGCGGCCAGTTGCGGCGGCGGGGCGCCGAAGGCGCGGGCGCGGCCGCCGCCGGCCCGGGCCTCGTCGGCGATGGGCATCCAGAGGCCGTTGCGGGTGGCGCTGTGGCCGAGGTAGGACTCGGCGGCATGGTCGGCGAAGCCGTCGATGTCGAAGGGGGTGTCGATCTGCGAAAAGTGGTCGCTGTCGTAGATGCGGATCGGCGCGGTGAACACGTCGTCCTCCGCGTTGTACAGATGGCACCAGTGCTTCACCGGCGGCACGACGATGCGGCCGGGTGTCAGGTTGCGCACCACGAAGGGGTTGCCGATCTGCGAGCCCAGGGTCACGTAGCGCAGCTTGCGCAGCACCGCCTGCACCGGCGCCGCCTGGGCGTCGTCGTGGGTGAGGGCATCGTAGGTGACCAGCGAGCCGAGGCTGTGGCCCAGCAGCACGTCGGGCTGGTGTTCGGCCAGGGCGTTCAGGATCAGCTTGCGGGTGGCCTTCTGGAAGGCCTCGTTCTCCACCCAGGCCACCACATAGCCGGCGGTCCAGCGCACCGCGTCGGAGACATTGTCGAGCACGCCTTTCTCCCGGCGGAAGCTGGAGGTGACGGCGCTGCGGGTGAGCTTCCAGAGGGCCTTGGCGGTGTCCCAGCCGGTGATCTGGGTCTTCTCGAAGATGGGGTCGTAGGTGACGAAGCGGAATTCCAGCTCCAGTTCGTCGCCGCTCGGAAAAGCGGCGCGGATGGCCTGCTCCCACACACTGTGCCAACTGGTCCGGCGGTGGTCGCCGAGGCCATGGACCCCCATGATGACGATTTTCCTGACCGGCACGAGCGACCTCCCCCCGTTCAAACGGCTGCGTTCCGGCCCCCGCCAACCACGCCGAAACGCCCTCGCGGCAATGGTCCGGAGACTACATGGCCCTTAACACAACCGCATCATTCAAATGAAGGATGTGTGTTAACCTCGAAACGCGAAAACGACAGGGGCATGGGCGGACCCATTGATCGCAAGTGGTTTGTCATTGGGTGCCGCCCCATAGGGGTGCGCTGATTTTCTGCAAAGAACCATGGGCGGGGGGGCGCGAGCGGCTGCCCGCACCGGTTCGGGGGGGACGGACAATTGAAACCGATGACCTTGCTTCCGCGGGACGCATAGGGCCGGCCACGGCCCATGTCCCGGCGGCGGTCCGCAAGCCGGAGCCGCCGGGCAGCGCGCCGGCGCGCGCCTTTCCGCCGCTGCCGGACATGCCGGGTGGCTGGTCGATGCCGGCCGCCCAAGGGCATGTCGCCGCCATCGCCGTTTCGCCCGCCGGGCGGATCGCGGGCTGCGACGAGGCGGGCCATTCCCTGTTGGCCCGGGGCGACTGCCTGCGCGCGGTGGATGGCCACCTTTCCTGCGTCGATGCGCAACTTCAGCCGAAGTTGGCCTCGGCACTGCGCGAGGCGCATGAGAGCCAGCGGACCTTTCACCTCCTGCTCACCGGCCAGCAGCCACCGGTGCGGCGTTTCAGTTTGATCGTCCGGCGCCCGCGCGCCGCTGGCGCGCATCCCCAGCCGGCGGCGGACCATGTGCTCTGCCTGGTGACCGCGCTGGACCGGCGGCGCATCGCCACGGCCCGCCAGTTGATGGACCTGTTGAAACTGACCGCCGCCGAGGCACGGCTGGCCAGGGGGCTGGCCGCCGGCGAATCCGTGGAGGAATTCGCCCGAACGCAGGGGCTGAAGACGTCGACAGTGCGCAGCCAACTGAGCGCCATCTTCCAGAAGACCAGCACCGACCGGCAGGCGACGCTGGTTTCTCTGATCGCGGCGATTCCGGTGCTGCGCGACTGAACGCCTCGCCGCCAATTGTGGTGGGCGACGCGTCAGGGCAGCGATGTCAAGTGTCGCGCTAGCCGTTTGGCCTAGTCGTTCGCCATGCCTGTGTCACGAGTTATTGCTTCAATGAACGCGGCCTTGGGGGGCGGCAATGCCGAGTGAAGCAGGGTGGCCTCTCGGTTCAGAAGAATTGTCCGTTTCCAGCCTCCCGAACTAGCCCTCTTCCATTTGGCGCTGTCATGCACAATCGAAACTCGTCTGGCAATGCGCATAGGGGGATTTCCGGCGGCGCTCCGAATGGCGCTGGTGGCGAACGGCGTCTGGCGCTCTGGTGGCGAATGGCGTACTCCCTGGTCTTTACTTTCACTCTCCTGGGCCCGACGGGACAAGCGGCGGCCCAATCGGCTGAGGGACGCATTCCGCCGAATGTCCGTGGCCAGCTTGAGCGGGAAGAGCAGGTCAATGTGCTTGTTCAGCTCACGGAGGATGTGGCGATGTTGCCGGAGTTGGCACGAAAGGCGGCGACCTCTCGACCGGCACGACGGCGGGCCATCAAGGAACAGTTGCTGGCGGCGGTGGCCGGCAAGGACCTCGAGCGCCTCAAAGCCTACGATCAGCTACCGATGATTGCCGTGCGGGCACGCAGTATCGCGGCGTTGGAACGTTTGGCGGCGCGTGGCGAGGTTGTCGAGATTTTCGCGGATGTACCGCTCTACCCCGTCCTGAGCCAGAGCTTGCCGCTGATTGGCCAAACGACGGCGAGTGCCGCGGGCCAGCAGGGGAGCGGCACCGCCATCGCGGTGCTCGATACCGGCGTCGATTACACCAATGCCGTGTTCGGTAGTTGCACGGCGCCGGGCGCGCCCGCCGGGTGCAAGGTGGCGGTCGCCATCGATACCGCGCCCGACGATGGTGCGCGGGACGCCAACGGCCACGGCTCCATGGTTGCCGGCATTGCTTCCACCACGGCGCCAGCGGCCAGGATTATTGCTCTGGATGTCTTTGACGGCGGCAGCGCTTCGAGCGTGGATTTCGTTGAAGCCATCAATTGGGTGATCGCCAATCGGGCCGCCTACAACATCACCGCCATCAACATGAGCCTTGGTGGCAGCACAAAGTACACCAGCACGTGCGCCGCTGGTAATCCATTCCGGGTGGCAATCCAGGCGGCGCGCGCCGACGGCATCGTCAGTTTCGTCGCCAGCGGCAACGATGGGTACTCGGATGGCCTGCCCATGCCGGCCTGCACTTCGGGCGCCGTGGCGGTGGGCGCGGTCTACGATG
This sequence comes from Rhodocyclaceae bacterium, assembly GCA_044220545.1. Taxonomy (GTDB): domain Bacteria; phylum Pseudomonadota; class Gammaproteobacteria; order Burkholderiales; family Rhodocyclaceae; genus Fen-999. Next base: position 19,393 of record JBGAQX010000013.1, read on the forward strand.
CCAACGTGGGCAGCATGACTTGGAGTGGCTGCAGCGACAGCACGACGGCGGCGGACAAAGTGGCCTGTTTCTCCAATAGCGCCAGCATGCTCACGCTGCTTGCACCGGGCGCGCTGATCAGCGTGCTCGGTTCGTCGGGCGGCGGTACATCGTTTGCCGCGCAGGCCATCGAAAACGGTTACGCCCTGCTGACCCTCAATCCGGGCGACTCTGCCGGTCTGCCCGGATTGCGCCTGAAAGCCCCGAGCCCGCCGTAGCGGTTGCCGTTCGGGCTACCAGTTCGTTTCCCGCTCCGGGCTGGCCGAGATCCGGTGCAGGCTGAGGTCGGCGCCGTCGTATTCCTGCTCGGCGTCGAGGCGGATGCCGACGGTCTTCTTGAGCAGGCCATAGGTGGCGAGGCCGCCGGCGAAGGCGATGGCCACGCCGAGGGTGGTGCCGAGCAACTGGCTCATGAAGGAGACGCCACCCAGGCCGCCCAGGGCCTTGGTGCCGAAGATGCCGGCGGCGATGCCGCCCCAGGCGCCGCACAGACCGTGCAGCGGCCAGACGCCGAGCACGTCGTCGATCTTCCATCGGTTTTGCGTCAGGGTGAACATCCAGACGAAGAGGGCGCCGGCCAGACCGCCGGTGACCAGCGCACCGAGCGGGTGCATCAGGTCCGAACCGGCACAGACAGCCACCAGACCGGCCAGCGGCCCGTTATGGACGAAGCCGGGGTCGTTCTTGCCGGCGAGCAGCGCGGCGAGTGTGCCACCAACCATGGCCATCAGCGAATTCATCGCCACCAGGCCGGAAACCTTGTCCAGCGTCTGTGCGCTCATGACATTGAAGCCGAACCAGCCGACGGTCAGGATCCAGGCGCCGAGGGCGAGAAAGGGGATGCTCGACGGCGGATGGGCGCCGGCGATGCCGCCATCTTTGTGGTAGCGGCCACGGCGCGCGCCCAGCATCAGCACCGCCCCCAGGCCGATCCAGCCGCCGACGGCATGGACGACCACCGAACCGGCGAAGTCGTGGAACTCCGCGTCGAAGCTGGCCTTCAGCCAGGCCTGGATGCCGTAAGCCTGGTTCCAGGCGATGCCCTCGAAGAAGGGATAGACGAAGCCGACCAGCAGGAAGGTGGCGACGAGCGTCGGGTTCAACTTGGCGCGCTCGGCGATGCCGCCGGAAACGATGGCCGGAATGGCGGCGGCGAAGGTGAGCAGGAAGAAGAACTTGGTCAGTTCGTACCCGCTCTTCTGCGCCAGGGTCTCGGCGCCGGCGAAGAAATTGATGCCGTAGGCGATGCTGTAGCCGATGAAAAAGTAGGCCAGCGTGGAGACGGCAAAGTCCACCAGGATCTTGACCAGGGCGTTCACCTGGTTCTTGCGCCGCACGGTACCCAGCTCGAGGAAGGCGAAGCCGGCATGCATGGCCAGGATCATGATGGCGCCGAGCAGAATGAACAGCACGTCGGCGGAAGTCTTGAGATTCTCCATCTTGGGGCCCTCGGGGGAGTTGAGCACGAATCCTGTGCGCGAATGCAACAAGCGTGCCGTAGAGACACTTTCTTCCGAAACAACAAGTTACCAAGAAAGCCGGTCGACAACTGCACCGGTATGGTGCCGCAATGCCGAAATGGGCACCGCGATCGTGCGCCCGTGAGCGACTCTGGCTTGTGACGCCTCAGTTTGGTGAATGACCCTTCGGCATCAGCACCCACATCGCGCCTTTCTGGCGCATGCGGCCAGCCAGGCTGCCCGCTTTCGGGCCGCTACCCCAGTAGAAGTCGGCGCGCACCACGCCCCGTATCGCGCCGCCGGTGTCCTGCGCCAGCATCAGCCGGTTGAGCGGGCGACTGTCGTTGGGGTAGGTGGTCGACAGATAGACCGGCGCGCCGAGGCTGATCTGGCGGGGGTCGACGGCGATGCTGCGCTCGGGTGCCAGCGGCACGCCGAGCGCACCGGGCGGACCGGACCCTTCCAGCGGCAGCGTGCGGAAGAAGACCAGACTCGGATTGGCGTTGAGCATTTCCTGCAGTCGCTTGGGATGTGCCCTCGCCCAAGCCTTGATGCCCTGCATCGAGGCCTGCTCGACCTCCAGTTCGCCCTGCTCGACCAGCCACCTGCCGATCGAACGGTAGGGATGGCCGTTCTGGTCGGCATAGCCGACGCGCAGGCGCGAGCCGTCGTCGAGCACCACCTGCCCGGAACCCTGGACCTGCATGAAGAACAGGTCGAGCGGGTCGTCGATCCAGAGCAGCGTCTCCGCGCCGCGCTTTTGCTCCTGCTTCGCCCATTCGGCGCGCGTGTAGTAGGGCACCAGCTTGCGGCCCTCCAGACGACCGCGCAGGCGCATATTCTTCAGCTCGGGATAGACCTCGGCGAGGTCCACCACCACCATGTCCTCGGGCGGCGCGAACAAGGGCGACAGGTAGGGCGGCTTGCGCGTGCGGCTGCCCTTCAGCACGGGCTCGTAGTAACCGGTGATCAGCCCTTCCCGGCCGCCATCCGGATTGACCAGCGCCCAGGGCTGGAACTGCGCCTCGAACCAGGCGCGAACATCGCCGGCGGCCGAGCCGTTGGCCTGGCGCGCGGCGACGCAAGCGGCGCGCCAGAGCGGCTGCGTTTCCAGGGTGGCGCACGAGGCGCGGAAGGCATCGAAAGCCGGTTGCGGGTCGTCGTTCCGCCAACCCGGCAGATCGGACCAGGCCGCCGGCTGCAAGGGTTTTTCGGCCGGCTTGGCCGGCTCGGCGCCGGGGCAAGGAGGGCAAACGGGGCAAATGGCCGGGACCGGACAAGTCGGGCCGGTTGGCTGAGGCGCGGTGACGGTACCCGTGGCCACCTCGGGCGCCGGGGTCGGCGTCGAGCAGGCGCCGAGCAGCGCGGCGAGAAGCGCCAGAAGCAGGGAAGTGCCGAAAAAGCGGTGCATGGGTTCTGCTAGAGTTGCGGCCTTAGCCAAACGTGAAGCTTACCCGAAGTGGAATTGGACCAATTTATCCAGCGCGCCGAAGGGCTGCTCGCCCGCCTCGAATCCCTGCTGCCGCCGCCGGCACCCGCGCCGGACTGGACCGCCAAGGCCTTTCGCTGGCGCCGGCGCCAGGGGCGCGGCTTCCTCGAAGCGGTTCGCCACCCCCATCGCATCCGCCTCGACGACCTCAGGGAAGTCGATGAGCAGAAGGCGCGCATCGAGCAGAACACGCGCCAGTTCGTCGCCGGCCGCTTGGGTGCGAACTCGGCCAACAACGTGCTGCTCACCGGCGCGCGCGGCACCGGCAAGTCCTCGCTGATCAAGGCCGTGCTGGACAAGTTCTCGGCCAAGGGCTTGCGCCTGATCGAGGTCGACAAGCACGATCTGGCCGACCTGGCGGAGATCGTCGATCTGATCGCCGGACGTCCCGAGCGCTTCATCGTCTTTTGCGACGACCTGTCCTTCGAAGCCTCGGAGCCCGGCTACAAAGCGCTGAAGTCGGTGCTCGACGGGTCGATCGCCGGCATGCCGGCCAATCTGCTCATCTATGCCACCTCCAATCGCCGCCATCTGATGCCCGAGGCGATGGCCGAGAACCTGCAAACCACGCGCACCGAGAACGGCGAAATCCACCCCGGCGAAACCACCGAGGAAAAAGTGTCGCTCTCCGAGCGCTTCGGCCTCTGGCTTTCCTTCTATCCATTCGACCAGGACGCCTATCTGGCCATTTGCCGCCAGTGGCTGCACAACTTCGGCCTGACGGCGCGGCAAGCCGAAGAAGCGCGGGGTGAGGCGCTACAGTGGGCGCTCACCCGTGGATCCCGCAGCGGCCGCGTCGCCTGGCAGTTCGCCCGCGATTTCGCCGGCAGAACCGGCAAGAAATGAAGCTTACCGAGGTCGCCGCCGCCGTCATCCAACACCCGGACGGTGGATTCCTGCTGGGCCAGCGCGCCCCCGACACCTTCTACCCCGGTTACTGGGAATTCCCCGGCGGCAAGGTGGAGCCGGGCGAATCGCCCCGCGAGGCCCTGGTGCGCGAACTGCGCGAGGAACTCGAGATCGAGGTCCGGCACGCCACGCCGTGGATCGTCCGCGAGCATGTCTATGAGCACGCGCACGTGCGGCTGTACTTCTTTCGCGTCACGGCCTGGGACGGCGAGATCAAGGACCATGTGCATTCGGCCCTGATTTGGCAGCGGCCGGAGGCCTTGAGCGTCTCGCCCATGCTGCCGGCCAACGCGCCCGTGCTGGCGGCGCTGGCCCTGCCTGACTTCTACGCCATCAGCCACGCCCATGAAATCGGCCCCGAGGCCCAACTATTGGCGCTGGATGCGGCGCTGGCACGCGGCCTGCGCCTGGTGCAACTACGCGAAGCGGCTCTGCCCGCCGGCCGGCGCGAAGCCTTCGCGGCCGCCGCCACGGCCCTTTGCCACCGCCACGGCGCCAAGGTGCTGGTCAATGGCGACGCCCAACTGGCCTGGGCGGTGGGCGCCGACGGCCTGCACCTGACCGGTGCCGAACTCATGGCCGCGCGCGGCCGCCCCAATCTGCCGCTGGTCGCGGCATCCTGCCACGATGCGGGGGAACTGCGGCGCGCCGCCGACCTCGGTCTGGATTTTGCCGTGCTCGGCCCCGTCAAGGCCACCGCCAGCCATCCGGGCCGGCCCGGCATCGGCTGGCCGGCGGTAGGCAAACTGCTGGAACGCTGCCCCCTGCCCGTCTATGCCCTCGGGGGGCTGGGCCGGGAAGACCTGGAATCAGCCCGTCTCGCCGGTGCCCAGGGCGTCGCCGCCATCCGCGGCGCCTGGCTCTGAGCCGGTCCCCGGCACCCGGTACTCCTCGTTGGCCCAGGCCCCCAGGTCGATCCGCTTGCAGCGTTCCGAACAAAAGGGGCGATAGGAGTTCTCGGGGCGCCACTCGACCGGCTTGTTGCAGGTGGGGCAATTGACGACGGTCACTTTCTCATCGCTCATGACGCCGAGTATAGCGACGGACGATCAGCCGGCGCAGGACGACCGGTCGCTACAGGCCGCTTTCGCGGCACAGCAACCGCAACCGCCGTCGTTCTTGCGGAAGGGCCCGAGTTGCGGGTGGCGACGGGCGAAGTGCGCGTAAATGCGGTCGACCGCTATGCCGCCGACCAGAATCGCGAACACCAGACCGATGGTGACGACATAGAGTTTCATCGCTCAGCCCCCGAGCCCGGCAAAGCCCATGAAGGACAGCGACAGGATGCCGGCCAGCATGAGGGACAGGGCCGTGCCCTGCGCCAGGCCGGGCACGTCGGACAGTTGCAGGCGCTCGCGCACCGAGGCCATCAAGACCAGCGCGAGGGTAAAGCCGGCGCCGCCGCCGAAGCTGAAAATCATGGATTGGATGAAGTCGTATTCGCGCGCGGTCTGAAACAGCGCGACACCCAGCACCGCGCAGTTGGTGGTGATCAGCGGCAGGTAGATGCCCAACGCGCGAAACAGGGCCGGGCTGTACTTTTTCAACACCATTTCCACCAACTGCACGGACGAGGCGATGATGACGATGTAGGAAATCAGGCGCAGGAACTCGAGGTGGAAGGCGGTCAGCAGCAGGTTGAGGCCGTAGGCGCACAAGGAGGCCACCAGCATGACGAAGGTGGTCGCCACACCCATCGGGAAGGCGGTGTCGAGCTTGCCGGAGACGCCCAGGAAAGGGCACAGGCCGAGGAACATGGCCAGCACGAAGTTGTTGGCCAGCAGGGCGTTGATGAAAATCTGGAAGGTGGTCTCATGCATTTTGTGGCACCTCCCTGGCCTGTTTGCGGCGGGCATGCCAGGAGAACAACAGCAGCCAGGAACCCAGGACGAAGAAGCCGCCCGGCGGCAGCACCATGATCACCCAGGGCTGGAAATGGGCGCCGAACAGCGACACGCCGAACAGGGTGCCGGCACCGAGGATTTCCCTCACCACGCCGAGCGCCAGCAAGCCGATGGTGAAGCCGACCCCCATGCCGGCGGCGTTGATCATCGCGGGCAGCGGCGGATTCTTGGCGGCATGGGCCTCGGCGCGGCCGAGGATGATGCAGTTCACCACGATCAACTGGATGAAGGCTCCCAGCGCATCGTAGAGGGCGAGGCTGATCGCCTGGATGACGTAATCCACCGCCGTGACGAAGGTGGCGATGATCACGATGTAGACCGCGATGCGCACTTCCTTGGGGGTGATGGTGCGCATCATCGACACCAGGCCACACGAGGCGATCAGCACGAAAGCGGTGGCCACGCCCATGGATAGCGCATTGACCGCCGAAACGGTCACGGCCAGGGTCGGGCACATGCCGAGGACCATGACGAAGACGGGATTCTGTTTCCAGATTCCCTCGATGAACTCGTCCCAGTTCTTCGCGGTGGCGACGGTCGTCATGACTTGCTCCCCATCTTGTCCAGGTTGGGCACCAGCCTGGGCAGCAGGGCCTGGGCGGTATCGTTGATGGCCTTGCCGACGGCGCGCGAGGTGATGGTGGCGCCGGAGATGGCGTCGATCTGCCAATTGTTGGCCTTGGTGCCGTGCTTGACGGTCTTGATCTCGTTGGCCAGCGCGGCCATCTCCGCGTTCAGCCGGGCATCGAGTTCCTTGAAGTTGGCCTGGAACTCCTTGTCGGTGACGATCTTGTCGCCGATGCCGGGCGTCTCGCGCATCGAAACGACGCCGATGCCCTTGATGCACTGGCAGGCGGGCTCGTAACCGAACATGATCCGCACCGTGTCCGCATAGCCTTTGGCGCCGCCCTCGGCGGCCACGCCGACCAGCTTGCCGGCGTCGTCGTAGGCGGCAAAGAACTTCACCGCTCCGGCGGGGGGTTCGGCGCCCGCCTTGGCGATGCCTCCGGCCGCCAGCGCGTAGTACTCCTCGATGGACCTGGCGGCGGGCACAACCTTGAACACGGCCCGCTCCATGGCGACGCGCTTGTTGGCGGCCACGGCATCGTAAGTGCCCTGGTAGGCGCCAACGATGATCAGACCGCAGATCGCCGACACCAGGCCGAGCGTGCGGATCATGGCCAGCGTTGGCGTGGCCACCGGAGCCTGATTGGCCGGGTTAGCGGTTGGGTGGTCTGCGCTCATCTCGTTTCGGCTTGTTTCTCAGAATGCGTTTCCTGGGTGTCACGGCACTGGCTTCCTCGCGGGATATGTAGCCCGGATGCAGCGGATAGGACGCGCCCTTGCGCGGCCGGCCCAACAGCGTCTTGCCGAAGGGCGTCGGCTGCGTGATGCGCTCGATCAAGGGCGTGGCGGCATTGCCGATCAGGATGGCGTACATCACCCCTTCGGGCAGACCGCTGTAGTAACGGATCACCACCGTCAGCAGGCCGATCAGGCCGCCATAGAGCCACATGCCGCGCGGCGTGACCGGCGACGTCGCCATGTCGGTGGCCATATAGACGGCGCCGAGGATCAGGCCGCCGGAGAAAAGCATGAAGAAGGGGTTGGGATAGTGGCCGGGGTTGAAGGCATAGAGCATCCAGGCGATTGCCCCGGCACCGCCGATGATCGCCATCGGCACGCGCCAGTCCAGATAGCGCCGCCAAGCGAGATAGCCGCCACAGAGCAGGATCAGCAGCGGCGACGGCCCGACCGCCATGTGGCCATAAAGCGAAGTCAGCAACTCCCCGGCGTTGGCCACCACCCCGTCGAACTTCCACTTCGCCAGCGGCGTGGCGCCGGCCAGGGCGTCGAGCTGCTTTTCCTTGAGCCAGAGGGCGGCGTCGGCCGGCATCATCAGGGGCCAGGCCAGCGATGACGGAATGAACTCGGTGAACCGGCCCGCCAGGAAGGACGGCGTATAGGTGGCGATGGCGGTCGGGAAAGCCGCCTGGGCGAAGGCGCGGCCGACCAGGGCCGGATTGAAGACGTTGAAGCCCAACCCGCCGAACAGGCCCTTGCCCAGGGCGATGGCGATGAAACCGGCGACCGCGCCCATCCAGAGCGGGAACCCGGGCGGCAAGGTCAGCGCCAGCAACAGGCCGGTGATGGTGGCCGAGAAGTCGCCCAGATGCCCGGACTGGGTACCGGTCTTGATGAACCAGCGTTCGGTGAGCAGGCAGGTGCCCGTGATCACCACGATCGAGGCCAGGGCGGAAACGCCATACTGAAACACGTAAAAGGCGCAGACGGGCAGCAGCGAATAGACCACGTGCAGCATGATCTTTTCGACGGTGCGTTCGCCCCGGACGTGGGGCGCGGGACGGATTTCGACGGTTCCCATCTGAACTACGCCCTCTCGCGAAGAATCTGCTTGGCCACGCGGAACTGCTGGACCAATGGAATGTTGGATGGACAGACATAGGTGCAGCAACCGCACTCGAAACAGTCGCCCAGGTGGTAGCCGCTGCCCATAAGGTCGTATTCCCGCTTGGCGGCCAGCATGCCCAGGGTGGACGGGTTGAGGCCCATGGGGCACGACTCGACGCATTCGCCGCATTTGATGCACGGGTAGGTCTTGCGGCTGTCCTGTTCGCTCATGTCTTCGTGACGGAACACCAGCACCCCGGAGACGCCCTTGGTGATAGGCACATCGAGCGAGGCGATCGCCTGTCCCATCATGGGGCCGCCGAGAATCACCTGCCGCCGGTTGAGCGCACCGGCGGCCGGCGCGCCCGCATAGTCGAGCACGAAGCGCAGCGGCGTACCGATCGGCACCCGATAATCACCGGGCCGCTGGACGCCGGGACCGGTGACCGTGACCACGCGTTCGGTCAAACCCTGCCCGCGCGGCAACAACTTGCCCAGCGCCGCCAGCGTGCCGACGTTGTTGACCACCATGCCCATGGATACGGGCAACTGTCCGGAGGGAATCTCGACGCCGAACAGCGCCATCAGCAGCATCTTTTCCGAGCCTTGCGGATACTTGGTCGGCACCGCCTCGGCGTGGATCATGCCTTCGGGCGCGTTGGCGCGGGCAATGGCCGCCCTCATGGCCTCGACCGCATCCGGCTTGTTGTCCTCGATGCCGATGATGGTCCGCACGGCGCCCGTCACCCTCATGGCATAGCGGATGCCGAGCACCAGGTCATCGGCGTCTTCGACCATGACCCGGTGGTCGCAGGTGAGATAGGGCTCGCACTCGCAACCGTTCACCACCAGGGTATGCACCTTGGCCTGCTTGGGCACGGAGAGCTTGGCGTGGGTGGGAAAGGCGGCGCCACCCAGGCCGACCATGCCGCTATCCCAGACCGCTTGCAGGATATCGGCGGGCTCCGCCGCATCCATGTCGCGCGGCTGGCCCCAGAGATCTTCCTGAGTTGCGCCGGAATGGCTTCTGATGACGATGGACTGCGTCCACGGGCCGCGCGCGGTCGGCCGCAGTTCGATGGCCTCGACCACGCCGGTGACTGGCGCGTGGTGGGGCACGGAGAGCCAGTCCTCGGTACGGGCAATGGGTTGGCCGCGCACCACTTCCTGGCCGATGTGGACCGTGGCATGCGGCGGCTTGCCGATGTGCTGCACCAGCGGCACGGTCACCCGGGGCGGGAACGGCAGCCGGCGAATACGCCGGTCCGCCGTCGCCTCCTTCGCGGAGGGCGGATGCACCCCACGCTGGAAGGCCTCGCCGCGAAAGTAGTTGAGGAGCTTCATCGTCGCGGCTTAGTTGAACTTGGCGGCGCGGGCGGCGAGCTTCTCCAGGCCCGGCTCGGCCGGATTCCACGGCGTGCCGGGGTGGATGCAGCCGGCGGTGCACTTCTCCGCCGCCTTGACGATGTCGGCGAACTTGGCGCCCTTGGGGTTGATGACCACGGCCAGCTTCTGGTCGTTGTAGGCAAAGGCCTTCGGCGCGATATTGATGCATTCGTCGCAGGCGGTGCATTCCGGCGTATCGATCCAGCAGGGCTCGAAGCTTTCCGAATTCGCCGCGGGCGCTGTCCCGCCACCGGCCGCGACGGCGGGAGCGGCCGATACGGCGCCACCCCCCAGGCTGGCCGTGATCCTGGCGATCAGTTCGGCGCGCACCTGTTCGGCGACCGCCTCGGTATCCGCCGCCTGCCGATCGACACCGGCCACATCCTTGAGTTGGCGCCAGAAGTGCAGGCGTTCTTCCGTGGAGCGGGCCAGATCCTCGGTCACCAGCAGGCGCATCAGTTGATTCTTGCGATCGACCGCCCAGATGTAGGGGAACTTGCCTTCGCGCTCGTCGACGGGCAGTTCCAGAAACTCCGCGATCGGCAGCATCTGGTCGTTCCAGGTATCCGGCGGCGCCTTGCGGAACTGCTTGGCGAAGCGGCCTTCGGTGGCGGCGAAGTCGGCGAAGGTCATCGGCAGTTCCATCGACTGGTCGGCACCCGCCCCGTCCTTGTATTTCAGGGTATAGGTCGGCCAGTCGTTCTCGATGGCCGGGTTGCCCTCCAGGCTGACCGACTCGCTGAAGGTGACGCCGGCGTCCGGATCGAACTTGAACAGGGGGTAAGCCCGGCTCTCCACCGCCAGCTTGCTCTGATCGTTGCTGGTGTCGTCGCCGACGCCATGCTCCGGCGGGCAGACGGCATAGATGTTGAACAGCGCCGGCCGACGCGAATTGAGGCCGTCGATGTAGGTCTCCAGCAGATGATTGACGTGGGCGATGGTGCTCTGCGCGACGTAGGCGGTACGGTGGGCCATGCCGATCAGCGCGATCTCCTTGCGCGTTTCCTGCTTGCCCTTCTGCGCCTTGCCGAACTGCGCCATGTCGGACACCTGGCCGATGAAGCCCGAGGTACAGGCCTGGCCGCCGGTGTTGGAATACACCTGGGTGTCGACCACCAGCACCTTGATCGGCATGCCGGACATCAGGGCGCGCGACAGGTTCTGGAAGCCGATGTCGTACATGGCGCCGTCGCCGCCGATACTCACCACCGGCGGGCAGAGCAACCACTCGTCCTCGTTGAACTGGCGCCAGTCGAAGCGGCGCAGGAAGTCTTCGTGCACGTCGGCGATGTACTCGCCCTTCAGCTCGAGTTCCGCCAGGCGCACGGCCTTGAAACCCTCGCCCATCTTGGCCATGTGGCCCTCGAACAGGCCCATGGCGACCGACGGCGAATCCTGGAAGAGGTGCGAGGTCCAGGGGAACGGATAGGGGTGGTAGGGATAGGTGGAACCCCACACGGAGGTGCAGCCCGTCGAGTTGACGATGCCCATCTCGGCGCGGCCGCGCTTGGTCGGGCCCTCCAGATAGCGCCAGCGAAGATCCTTGAGGCGCTCGAGCGTCTGGGCGACGGTACGCATCCAGACCGGGTCGATGGGCTGCGACGGCTTGCCGGCACTGACCCGATCGGACAGCTTGGCCAGCGTCAGATCGCCATCGCGGGCGGCCTCGACGGCGGCGATCATCGCCTTGGTGTCGCCGACATCCATGGATTCGGTGACCTTGATTCGGATGCGCTGCTCCAGGCCGGCGATCAGGCCGTCGAGCTTTTCCAGGAAGGCTGCGACCCGCGGCTGCATCAGCGCCGTGACCGTCGAGGTAAACAGGTGGATGGCGGTTTTTTCGCCGCAACCCAGGCAGGCGCCATCGCCACAGCTCATCGACTGGTAGTTGTGCTTGTCGAGCAGCAGGGTTTCCAGCGCGCCGATCTTCTCGTCCAGGCTGTCGATGCGGCTGTATTCCTTGGGCGTGGTCGGCAGGTCGAGCCAGAAGTTCCAGTCCTGGCGCAGCCGGTCGACGCTGTCGTCGGTCTGGGTGACCATCTTCAGGGCATCGTCCTCGCACACGGTCACACACAGGGCGCAGGCCTTGCAGGTGATCGGATTGATGGTGATGGAGAACAGGCCGCCGGAACCCTTGGCCTTCTTTTCCTTGCCGGTCCAGTAGGGCTTGGTGGTGGCGAACTGGAAGTCGCCCAACTGGGCGGTGAACAGCTTGAATTCGTCGGCCATTTTGGCGCGGTCGGCTTCCGGCGCCTCGGCGACGGTGGCCGCGATGGCCTGGTCGATCTGCTTGCGCACCGGCGCGCCATCGCCGGCGATCAGGCCGCGCAGCTTCTTCTCCACGGTGCGCGTCGCGCGGCGCAGGAAGCGGGTCGGCTGGCCGCTGGTTTCGATGCGGTTCACCACTGTATTGAAGACATCGCCAACCGAGGACACCAGACCGGGAATGGCGCTGTCCGGGCACTCGGTGTAGCAGTTGCCGCAGGCGGTACAGTTCTCGGCGATCCAGACCGGATGCTCGAAGCGGATGCCCGTCATGTCGCGGAACACGCCGGTGGCGGCGGGAATCACGGACATGCCGATGAAGGGGTCGACCAGATTGTCCGAACCCTTGCCGGTGGCGTAGAAGTGGCCGGTCTGTTCCCAGAAGCGATGGATGTCGGCCACCTTGCCGCCGGCCTCGGGCATTTGCTGGAGCATGATCGGCAGCCCGGCGTCCTTCTTCGCCATGGCCCTGCGCGTCGCGCCGACCTGCTTGTCGGTGATCTCGGTCATTTCCAGGAAGCCGCGCTTCACGACCTTGAGGTTGTTCTCCACCACGCTCTTGCCCTTGCCGCCGAACTTGGACTGGAGCTGGGCTTCGATGGCCTGGAACAGGCGCTCATCGGTCAGGCCCGCGTTGGCCATGATCGGGCTGGCGGCGAAGAAGGCGCCCTGGAAGGCGTTGCCCTGCATGCGCAATTGCAGTTCGGGACTGCCCGCTTCCTCGCGGGCGATCTGGAAGGCGTCCAGATAGAAGACGCGGATCTCGTTGTCGACGATGAACTTCTGCGCCCAGACCGGGAAGTTGGCCCAGGTTTCCGTGCCCAGGTTCGACTGGATGATGAAGGTGCCGCCCTGCTTGAGGCCCGAAAGTGGATTGGAGTGGCCGAAGACGTTGGGGTCGGGAGACAGCACCACATCGACATAGACGTATTCGCAGTTGATGCGGATCGGCTCCGGCGCCGCCGACAGGTAGTAGGTGGTCGGCTGGCCCTTCTTTTCCGAACCGTACTTCGGGTTGGCCTTGATGTCGTAGCCGAGCAGCTCGAACAGCGTCACGGCCAGGTTCTTGCCGGTGGTGATGGCGCCCCAGCCGCCCACCGAGTGCATGCGCACGGTGATGGCGCCCTTGGGCAGCAGGTTGGGGTTCTCTGAACCGCGCACCGCCAGTTCCTTGATGCGCGGATAGGCTTCCTGCAACTCCTGCTGATGAACCTCGTCCTTGGGATTGAGGGGGTCGCGCGAAAAATCCACCGACAGGTAGAAGAACTTGCGCTTGGCGCCGTTCGGCAACATGTTCTCGACGGTGCCGATCAGGGCCTCCGGCTGCATATCGCGCGAGCCGAGGCCGAAGCAGCCCGAATACAGGCGCGGCATGTCGCCCGCGCCGTAGGCCGCGTAGTCCGGATAGGGCTTGTCGCCATCGGCGCCGCCGGCGCCGTTCTCCAGGCACTTGGTCAGCGTGGCGCGAAGTTCGCGCATCAGCGGCAAATCCTCGGCGAGCGGCTGGTCGGTGCGCTCCAGCACCGCCACGCCCTTCTTGCCGCGCAACACATGGCCGAGCAAGTCGCCGGGGAAGGGGCGGTACATGGTGATGTTCACCACCCCCACCTTGATGCCGCGCGTTTCGCGCAGGTAGTCGGCGACCCGCTCGGCCTGGACGATCATGGAACCCATGCCGACGATCAGGTACTCGGCGTCGGCGGCCAGATAGGTGGACACGCGGTTGTAGCGGCGACCGGTCAGCTCGGCATACTCGGTCATGCAGCTTTCGGTGAGCGCCTCGATGTGGTCGAAGAAATAGGGGCGCTGCGCGGCCACGGCCTGCATGTAGGCGTCCTGGTTCTGCACCACGCCGGAAACCACCGGCACATCGACGTCCCAGATGGCCGGCACGCGGCGACGCTTGGGGCCGTAGAGCATCTGTTGCGCCGGAGTCGGCGTGTCGATGAGGTCGTCCGGCTTGCCGAGGAATTCGGCCACCAGCGCGCGCTCGGGCAGCAGGGCCGACTCGATCAGGTGGGTGGTCAGGAAGCCATCCTGGCCGATGATGGCGGGGGTCAGCGACAACTCGGCGACCTTGCGGCCGATCAGGTTCAGGTCGGCCGCCTCGGTGGCGTTCTTGGCCATCACCTGGATGAAGCCGGTGTCATCCACGCAGTGGTAGTCGTCGTGGCTGCAATGAACGTTGAGGCTGGCCTTGGTGATGGCGCGGCAACCCATGTTGAGGATGTAGGGCAGACGCTTGCCGACGGCGCCGTAGAGCGACTCGTGCATGAAGGCGACGCCTTGCGCCGACGAAAAGTTGGTGGCGCGCAGCCCGGTCATGGCCATGCCGGCGGTCACGCCGGCGGCGGCGTGCTCCGACTCGGGCTCGACGAAGATCAGCGGCTTGTCGGAGATGTTCAGGTGGCCGGCGGCGACTTCCTCGGCCCAGTATTCGCCCATCTGCGTCGACGGCGTGATCGGGTAGGCGCCGGCGGCGTCGGAGGCCTCGCGCTCGACGTGGATCACGGCGGTATTGCCATCCACGGCGTCGCGGACGCCGGGATACTTGACGGCTTTGGTTTCTTTGGCGGCACCGCCGGACTCCAGGAGGGAGAACTGAAACAGCTTCTTGAACATGATCGACTCCTCAATCTAGAAATCAGTGCAGTACCGGCAGGGACTCGTTGCGCAAGATCTTCTTGGCCACGGCGCCCTTGACGGAACGGTTGGGGTTTTCAAACCAGACAATGGCGCCGGTTGGGCACCGGTCGATGATCCGGCGCTCGGCCAGATCATTCCAGTTGTAGTTGACCGTCGCCAGATTGTTGTCCAGCTTCATGAGCTTCGACGACGCGTCGGCGACGCACTTGCCGCAGGCCGTGCAGGCCACTTCGCAGGCGGCTTCGGCCGTGTCGCCATCCGCCTGATTCTTGCAGGCCACCCACAGCTTGCGGCCGACCGGCTCCAGGGAGAACAGGCCCTTGGGGCAGACCTCGACGCAGTCGTTGCAGGCCGTGCATTTGTCGGCATCGACGACTGGCAGACCATGCAAGTCCATGTGAATGGCGCCGAAAGTGCAGACTTTCGCGCAGTCGGCCAGGCCAAGGCAGCCCCACACGCACTCCTTGCCGCCGCCCGACACCACCGCCGCAGCGCGACAGGAGTCGTGGCCGGCGTAGCGAGCGCGCAGGAAAGCCACGTGACGGCCACCCGCGCAGGCCAGCCGGGCGACGCGCTTCTCGATGTCGCCAGCCGACACGCCGAGAAAGTCGGCGATATCGTTGCGTTGATCGGGAGAGCTGACGGTGCACTGGGCCGGGACCACGTCGCCGACCACCACCTTTTCCGCAAATGCCCGGCAACCGGGCTGGCCGCAGGCACCGCAGTTCGACTTGGGCAAGAGGTTCTCCACGGCTTCGATGCGCGGATCCTCGAAGACATACAGCTTGCGATTGGCAAAGGCGAGCATGCCGGCCAGGCCCACACCCAGCAGTGCCATGAAACCGCCCGCGATTGCCAAACTGGAGAAATCCATCCTTGCCACTCCCGTATCGAGTCGTTTGTTGCACCGCCACAACCGCGGACATCCAACAGGGATGCCGCAATGCAGCAAAGCAGGAAACCGAAACCGGAATCTCGCGGCGGGCACCTTGCGGGCGCGGGTCGCGGAACCCCTCACGGCGCGGCCGGAGATCAGATCCAGCCTACTCGACGGGGAAACGGGTTGGCGTTCCCCCGGTGGGCACGGCAACGGTTGCGCCGCTGGCGTGTTCGTGACAGCGACAAGTATATGGAAAATTCACCGCATTGCAACAATGGAAATTTTCTATATGAGAGAAAAAGTTGCATCATTTCATGAAAGGAAATGCCGTTCCGCAACATGAAAAATTGCGCCCTGATTCCGGCTGACGGCGAACAGGCGACAATAAGCCGGGCCGGGGACAATTCGGGCACAATTCGGCCCTCCATGCTTTCTGTCTCCGATCTTTCCTGCGTTCGCGGCGAACGTCGCCTGTTTTCCGGCCTCAGTCTCAACCTGGCGCCCGGCGAGTGGCTGCACGTGCAGGGGGAAAACGGTTCCGGCAAGACAACGCTGCTGCGCGCGCTGGTTGGCCTGTCGCCCCCCGCCGATGGCGAGATTTGCTGGCGCGGCGAACCAATCCGCCGGCTGGGCGAGGACTACCGCCGCGAGATGCTGTACCTGGGCCACCACGGCGCGGTCAAGGAAGAGCTGACCCCCCTGGAAAACCTCCAGCTTGCCGCCGCCCTCGACGGGCGCGATCTGGATGACCGCGAAGCCATCACCACACTGCACCGCTTCGGCCTCAAGGGCCGCGAAGAGTTGCCGGTGCGCTTCCTGTCCGCCGGTCAGAAGCGGCGGGTGCTGCTGGCCCGCCTGGTTACCCGCCGGGCCGCCCTCTGGGTGCTCGACGAACCCTTCACGGCGCTCGATGTGAAGGCGGTGGACATGCTCTCGACGCTGATCGGCGAGCATCTGGCGGCCGGCGGCCTGGCCGTGCTGACCAGTCACCAGGCCATGCCGATCGCCGGCGGCAAGGCCATCCGGCTGTGAGCGCTTTCTTCGCCATCGTCCGCCGAGATCTCCTGCTGGCGATGCGCCGCAAGAGCGAAGTGCTGACCGCGCTGTTCTTTTTCATCATCGTCGTCAGTCTTTTCCCGCTCGGCATCGGACCCGAACCGCTGCTGCTG
Organism: Rhodocyclaceae bacterium; assembly: GCA_044220545.1. GTDB lineage: Bacteria > Pseudomonadota > Gammaproteobacteria > Burkholderiales > Rhodocyclaceae > Fen-999. Next base: position 35,952 of record JBGAQX010000013.1, read on the forward strand.
AAGAAGATCGCCCCCGGCGTGCTCTGGGTGGCGGCGCTCCTCGCCACCATGCTGTCGCTCAATCGACTGTTCGCCACCGACCATGCCGACGGCACGCTAGAACAACTGGTGCTCTCGCCGACGCCCCTGGGACTGCTGGTCACCGGTAAAATACTCGCCCATTGGCTGACCTCGGGGCTACCGCTGGTGCTGCTGGCGCCCGTGCTTGGCTTGCAGTTCGATCTGGAAGCGTCCGCGCTCGGCATCCTGGTGGGCGCGCTGCTGTTGGGCACGCCCCTGCTTTCACTGATCGGCGCCATCGGCGCGGCACTGACGCTCGGTGTGCGCGGCGGTGGTGTGTTGCTCAGCCTGTTGGTGCTGCCCCTCTACATACCGGCGCTGATCTTCGGCGCCGGTGCGGTGGAGGCGCATATTTCCGGCCTGGGCGCCACCGGCCATCTGTCGCTGCTGGCCGCGCTGCTGGCGCTGGCGGCGTTTTTCGCGCCGTGGGCGACCACGGCGGCGTTGAGGATTTCTCTTGAGTAATCGTTTGATCAACTGGTTCAAGTTTGCCTCGCCGCAGAGCTTCTATCCGCTGGCGGGCAAGATGATTCCCTGGTTCTGGGCGCTCGCCGCCCTGTTCGGCGGCGTCGGCCTGTGGATCGCTTTCTTTGTCGCACCGGTCGATGCCCAGCAGGGCCAGGGTTACCGGATCATCTTTATCCACGTGCCGGCCAGTTGGATGTCGATGTTCATCTATCTGGTGATGGCCGCCTGGGCCGGGCTGGGCCTGGCGCTCAACACCCGGCTCTCCGGCATGATGGCGCAGGCCCTGGCGCCCACCGGGGCGCTCATGGCCTTGCTGAGCCTTTGGACCGGCGCGCTGTGGGGCAAGCCGATGTGGGGCGCCTGGTGGGTGTGGGACGCGCGACTGACTTCGGAACTGATCCTGTTCTTTCTGTACATCGGGTTCATCGCGCTCCAGGCCGCGATCGACGATCCGCGTCGCGCCGACAAGGCCGGCGCCATCCTGGCGCTGGTCGGCGTCGTGAACATCCCGATCATCTATTTTTCGGTCAAGTGGTGGAACACCCTCCACCAGGGTGCCTCGGTGTCGCTGACGCGCTCGCCATCCATGGCCCAGACCATGCTGTGGGGCATGCTGATCATGGCGTTGTGCTTCTGGATGTACTCGATCGCCGTGGCGCTGATGCGGGCGCGCGCGATCATTCTTGAACGCGAAACCCATACGGAATGGGTGAAGCAGCTCGACGAGGTGAAGCGATGAACTGGGGTTCCCCCGCCGAATTCTTCGCCATGGGCGGCTATGCCTTTTACGTCTGGGGCAGCTTCGGCGTTTGTGCCCTGCTCATGATCGTGGAACCGATTCTGGCCAGGAAGCGTCAGAAGGACATCTTGCGCGCGCTGCGTCGCGAGCATCTTGCCGAGGAACTCGAAAAACAATGAAACCCCGTCAGAAACGCATCGCCCTCATCGCCGGCGGACTAGCCGCCATCGGCATCGCCTCGGCGCTGGTGCTCAACGCCCTGGACAGCAACATTGCCCTGTACGTCACCCCCAGCGAGGTCGCCGCCGGCAAGGCGCCGCAGGGCAAGGCCTTCCGCATCGGCGGCATGGTCCGGGAAGGCTCGTTGAGGCGCGACAACCTGACGGTGCATTTTGTCATCACCGACACCGCCAAGGACATTCCCGTCGCCTACACCGGCATACTCCCCGACCTCTTCAAGGAGGGCAAGGGCGCCGTCATCCAGGGTCGGTTGGGCAGTGACGGCCTGTTTACCGCCTCGGAGGTGCTCGCCAAGCACGACGAGAACTACATGCCGCCCGAAGCCAAGGACGCGGTGGACCAAGCGCAGAAAGCGCAGAAGACCCTGAAACCATGATCCCGGAAATCGGCCACTTCGCTCTCATCCTGTCCCTGCTGGCGGCCCTTACGCTGGGCATTCTGCCGCTCATCGGCGCCGAGCGCGGCAACGCCACCTGGGTCGCTCTGGCCCGACCCGCGGCACAGACACAGTTCCTGCTCATCGCAATCGCCTTCGGCTGCTTGATCTGGGCTTTCTACGCCAACGATTTTTCCGTTGGCTACGTCGCCCAGCACTCCAATTCTCTGTTGCCCACGATGTATCGTCTGGCGGCCGTCTGGGGCGGTCACGAAGGCTCGCTGCTGCTCTGGGTTTTGATGCTGGCCGGTTGGACGCTGGCGGTGGCCTTGTTCTCGCACCAGTTGCCGGAGGTCATGGTCGCGCGGGTGCTCGGGGTGCTGGGGCTGGTCGCCTGCGGATTGTTGCTCTTCATTTTGCTCACCTCCAATCCTTTCGAACGCCTGCTGCCCGCCGCCGGCGATGGCCGCGATCTCAATCCCCTGCTCCAGGATCCGGGGCTGGTTTTCCATCCGCCCATGCTCTACATGGGCTATGTCGGGTTCTCGGTCGCCTTCGCCTTCGCCATCGCCGCCTTGCTGGCCGGCCAGCTCGACGCCGCCTGGGCGCGCTGGTCGCGGCCATGGACGACGGCGGCCTGGGTCTTCCTGACACTCGGCATCGCCCTCGGTTCCTGGTGGGCCTATTACGAGCTGGGCTGGGGCGGCTGGTGGTTCTGGGATCCGGTCGAAAACGCCTCCTTCATGCCCTGGTTGATGGGCACGGCGCTCATCCATTCCCTGGCCGTGACGGAGAAGCGCGGCAGCTTCAAGAACTGGACGGTCCTGCTGGCCATCGGCGCCTTCTCGCTGAGTCTGCTCGGCACCTTCCTGGTCCGTTCCGGGGTACTGACCTCCGTTCATGCCTTCGCCAGCGATCCGCGGCGCGGCATATTCATTCTGGCGTTGCTGGCCGTGGTCGTCGGCACCTCGCTCAGCCTGTTCGCCTGGCGCGCGCCCAAGGTCAGCCTGGGCGGTGCCTTCGCGCTGATTTCTCGGGAGACCCTGCTGCTGGCCAACAACGTGCTGCTGGTGGTTGCTTGCGGTTCCGTGTTGCTGGGCACGCTCTACCCGCTGATCATCGACGCGCTCAATCTCGGCAAGCTCTCGGTCGGCGCGCCCTATTTCAATTCGGTGTTTGTGCCGATCATGGTGCCGCTGCTGTTCCTGATCGCGGTCGGCCCCATCGCGCGCTGGAAGCATGCCGACCTTGGGGACATCGGCCGCCGGCTGGGCATCGTCGCGGTGATCGCCATCCTTGCCGGCATTGGCCTGCCCCTGCTGGCGGGCGCCTGGACGCCGCTAGTGGCGATCGGCCTGCTGGCGGCGGTGTGGGTCGCCGCAGCCGGCGTGATGCAAATCGCCGAGCGTCTGAAGACCGGCTCCGCGCCGCCCAGCTTCTGGGGCATGCAGGTGGCCCATCTGGGCGTGGCGATCTTTGTCGTCGGCGTCACCATGGTGGGCGGCTACCAGGAAGAGAAGGACGTGCGCATGGCGCCGGGCGACACCGTCGCCATCGGCACCTACACCTTCACTTTCGTCGGTATCCGGGAAGCGGAAGGTCCGAACTACGTGGCCTCGGTCGGCGACGTCGATCTCAGCGAAAACGGCAAGGTCATCCGGCGCATGAACCCGGAAAAGCGCAACTACCACACGTCGAGCATGCCCATGACCGAAGCCGCCATCGATACCGGATTCACCCGCGATGTCTATGTCTCGCTCGGCGAGCCACTGCCGGACGGCGCCTGGGCCGTGCGCGTTTACTACAAGCCCTTCGTCGACTGGATCTGGTTCGGCTGCCTGTTCATGGCCTTGGGTGGCGTCCTGGCGGCGTCCGACCGTCGCTACCGGCTGAAGGTGAAATCGTCCGCCGGACGTGTTGCGCTGGAGGGAGCCGCATCATGAATCGTTTCCTCCTTCCTCTCGCCCTGTTCATCGTCCTGCTCGGCTTCCTGGCCGTTGGTCTGAACCGCGATCCGCGCGAAGTGCCGTCGCCGCTGGTCGGCAAGCCAGCGCCGATGTTCGAGGTGCCTCAACTGGCCGCCCCGGATAAGACCTTCTCCCCCAAGGAGATGCTGGGCAAGGTCTGGCTGCTCAACGTCTGGGCCTCGTGGTGTGTTTCCTGCCGGCAGGAACACCCGATCCTGGTCGATTACGTCAAGTCGGGCGGCACGATGCCCATCGTTGGTCTCGACTACAAGGATCAACGCGCCGACGGCATGCGCTGGCTGGCACAGTTGGGCGATCCCTACCTGCTGTCGGCCTACGACGCCGATGGCCGGGTCGGCATCGACTACGGCGTCTATGGCGTGCCGGAGTCCTACTTGATCGACAAGGCCGGCATCATTCGTTTCAAGCAGATCGGGCCCATCACGCCCGAAGCGATGGAAAAGAAGATTCTGCCGCTGGTCAAGGAGCTGGAAAAGTGAGGGCCCTGATCGTATTGCTGCTCACCCTGCTGATCGCCGGCGGCGCTCTGGCCAGGGAAGCGGCCCCGCTGGCCGCCGACGAGGCGGTGGAAAAGCGCCTGATCAACATCGCCGAGGAGTTGCGCTGCCTGGTCTGCCAGAACGAGTCGCTGGCCGGCTCGCATGCCGACCTGGCGGAGGATCTGCGTCGCGAGGTGCGTGCGCTGATCAAACAGGGCAAGACCGATCAGGAGATCAAGGACTTCCTGGTCAGCCGCTATGGTGATTTCGTGCTCTATCGGCCGCCGGTCAAGCCGACCACCTGGGCACTCTGGATCGGTCCCTTTGTGTTTCTGATTGTCGGCATCGCCGGCCTGGTGGCGTATCTGCGCCGCCGTGGCCAGCAGGTGGTCGTCAAGGGCCTTAGTGGCGAGGAAAAGCAGCGCGCCGAGGCACTGCTGAAAGAAGAACAATGACCACTTTTCTGATCGCCGCGGCGCTGCTGCTGCTTGCCAGCCTTGCGCTGCTCACCCGTCCCTGGTGGCGCCGGGACCGTACGGACGCCACGACACGCCGGGCCTTGAACACCACCATCTACCGCGACCAACTAGGCGAGCTGGAACGGGACCGCGGTGCCGGCCAGCTCGGAGAGGCCGACTACCAGGAGGCGCGCGGCGAGATTCAGCGCCGCCTGCTGGAAGACGCCGCCGAAGCCGATGTGCCGCTGACGGCGCCGGCGCTTCGGCGGCCGACCCTGGTCGTCATGATCGTCGCCATACCCTTGCTCGCGGCGGGGCTCTACGCCTGGCTGGGCAACCCGGCGGCGCTGGACCAGATGGCCCGCCGCGATTTCAGCCGCCAGGACATCGAAGACATGGTCTCCGGCCTGGCGGCGAAGCTCGAAAGGGAACCGGAGAACTATCAGGGCTGGGTGATGCTGGCGCGCTCTTACAAGGCGATGCGGCGCTACGACGAGGCGGAGCGGGCCTTCGAGAAGGCGGGGCCGCTGGTCGACCAGGATCCCCAACTACTGGCCGACTTCGCCGATCTGCTCGCCACCAAGTCAGGCGGCGATCTGGCGGGCCGACCCGAGCAATTGCTCGCCAAGGCTCTCGCGCTCGACCCCGACAACCTGCAAACGCTCTGGCTGGCGGGCACGGCGGCGTTCAATCATCGTGACTTCGGCAAGGCCGTCGAACACTGGCAGCGCGGCCTGCGGCAACTACCCCCGGAATCCGAGGATGCCCGGATGCTGAACAGCATCATCGCCGAAGCGAAACAGCAAATGGGCCCCGGCAACGGGACCGGCAAGACCGGCACGACGATGGCCGCGGCGGCCACGACGTCACGTATTGGTGGTCGCGTCGAGTTGGCGGCGGCGCTGAAGGCCCAGGCAGCGCCGTCGGACACGGTGTTCATTCTGGCCCGCGCGGCGGGCGGCAGCCCCATGCCCCTGGCGGCCAAGCGCATCCGGGTGGCCGATCTGCCCATGGACTTCAGCCTGGACGACAGCGATGCGGTGATGCCAACGCAGACAATTTCCTCGGTCAAGGCCGTGGTCGTCGAGGCGCGGGTCTCCAAAAGCGGTGATGCCAAGGCGAAGCCCGGCGATCTCACCGGCGGCATCGCACAGGTGAAGCCCGGCACCCTGAATCTGCGCATCACCATCGACAAGGTGGTCGAGTAGCCGTCTCCGGAAAAGGAAACCCCTGGCTGCGCTATGGCTTGGCCAGGGGCGGGGAGAAAGGCGAAGCAAACCGGGCGAAGCTGGGCCTATTGGCGGAAGCCAGCCATCGGCCAGCCATCGCGGCAGCCCGGCAGCCGGCCGCGCGTGCGACGTCGCACGGCGTTGGCCGCGGGCGGCAAGCCCTTATTTCTGCTTCTGGTAACCGACGAACTGGTTCTCGACCAGAGGCGGCGCATCCACCTGTGGCACATGGCATTGCACACAGTTGTGGCGGGCCATCGACAAGGTGGTTTGCACCTTGTTTGTGGCGGGATTGAGGAAGTGGGAATCGCCGACCACCGGAGCATTCTTCTCCTTGGACTTCTCACGGCTATGACACGTCATGCACTGGTTTTCCTCGAGCGTGATTTCGTCGAAGTTGGTGACCGCGTGCGGGATCACGGGCGGCTGGCCCTCGAAAGTTCGGGCAATTTTTTGCTGCAGTCCCGGCTTTGCCCCCTGGTAATCCCTGACGGGTGCGGCCTTGTCCGTCGCCGCGACATCGTCGCCACGCATCGACTTGATGCCGGCGAACTGCTGGGTGCAACCCAGCAACAATGCGGCGGTCAGCGCCGCGACCATCGTGACGGTTCGTTTCATGATCGTCTCCCTTCCCGTGAGAAATTGATATCAGTACCTAATTACCCGGACGACGGCAATACGCGTTCCACCGCCTTGCCGCCAGCACCCTTGTTCGAGGAGCTACCGCCATAGCGGCTGCCGAACACGAACACATCCTTTGAACACACATCGATACAACGGCCGCAGTTGGTGCAATTCGCCGCCAGAATCACCGGAGGCGCTCCGTTGATGGCCTTCAGCGCCGGCCGGATGACCTGCTGCTCCGGACATACAGCGAAGCAGTCCATGCAGTCGTTGCACGCCGAGCGGGCCGGCAACCGGATCCGCGTCACCGAGAACTTGCCGATCAGACTGTAGAAAGCGCCAACCGGACAGAGATGGCCGCACCAGCCGTGCCGCATTACAAAGAGATCGAACAGGAACACCGCCAGCAGCACCGCCCACGCGAAACCGATGCCGAAGATCAGCCCTCGATGCAACATCGAAACCGGATTGACCATTTCCCAGGCGATCGTGCCGCTCAGCACTGCCGCAACCAGCGTCATGCCGAGGACCCAATAGCGGGTCTGCCGCGAAATATGCGCACTTCCCTTGATGCCCAGACGCGTCCGCAGCCAGTTGGCGGCATCGGTCACCAGATTGACCGGACAGACCCACGAGCAGTAGGTACGCCCGCCAACCAACAAATACAGGGTGATCACGATGCCGGCACCGAGCCAGGCCTTGGCCTCCGGCAAATGGCGAGTAAGCACCGACTGCAACACGATGTAGGGATCGGACAGCGGCAGGAAGCTCAGCGTGTAACTGTAGTTGAGATTGCCTTTGACGATCCACAGACCGAACCACGGTCCGACCAGGAAGAGCAGCAAGATGCCAATTTGACTGGTACGACGAAGAATCAGCCACTTGTGGGCGGCCAGCCAACCCTTGGTGGCAATGGCCTCGGTACCCGGGCGATCGGGGGTGGCGCTCATAGCTTGCCTCCCTGGAAAGCCTTGGGCAAGGCAGACGGCACGGCTGGCGGTGTACCCGTTGCACCGGGCACCGGCTCGGCGGGAGGCAAGGTTGAAAGTCCCTTGCCGACCTCATACTTCATGCCCTCGGGCAGGTTGTACTGGTGCTCGATATCCGGTGTCACCAGGCTGCCGCCCGCCTTTTCCTTTTCCACCCAGCCGAGCCGATAGTGCGCCGAGAGCTGGCCCTTCGCCATGTAGAGGGGAAACACCTTGATGGCGGCGATCTCCGTCGGACAGGCCTTCTCGCATTTGCCGCAGCCCGTGCAGTGCTCCGAATGCACCACCGGTATGAACAGCGCATGCTTGCCGGTCCGCACGTTGATCTGCGGATCGAGGGTGATAGCCTTGTCGATCACCGGGCAGACGCGATAGCAGATGTCGCAACGCAGACCCAGAAAGTTCAGGCAGGTTTCGTGGTCGACCAGCACCGCCAAGCCCATTTTCGACTTGTTGATGTCGGTGAGCGAATGGTCCAGCGCGCCCGTTGGACAAGCCTTCACGCATGGAATGTCCTCGCACATCTCGCAGGGCAACTGGCGCGCCACGAAGTAGGGCGTGCCGGTGGACATGGGCTCTTCCGGCTTGGCGAGATGCAGGATGTTGTAGGGGCAGTCGCGCACGCACATGCCGCAGCGGATGCAGGCGGCAGAGAATTCCGTTTCCGGCAGCGCGCCGGGCGGCCGTATGGCGGCCGGGGGAAGCGCGGTTGCATGACGCGCATAGAGACCGACTCCAAGCCCCAGCAAGCCGACTCCGCACGCCATGCGCGCGGTATCGGCAAGAAACTGACGGCGAGTGGAGCCTTTGGCTTTGCTGGCATTTTCCATGGTAACGGGACGGGGAGCAGGCCCCCTGCGCTGCGCCCCGTTCTAGGTAGTTGTCAATTCAAACCTTCATCACCTTGGCGGCGCACTTCTTGTAGTCGGTCTCTTTCGAGATCGGACAGGTCGCATCCAGGGTGAGCTTGTTGACCAGGCGATGCTCGTCGAAGAACGGGACGAAGATCAAGCCCTCCGGTGGCTTGTTGCGACCCTTGGTGTCGACGCGCAGCTGGATGTCGCCCCGTCGCGTGGCCACCTTGACCACGTCGCCGCGTTTGAGGCCACGCTTCTCGGCGTCCTTCGGGTGCATGAACACAACCGCGTCCGGGAAGGCCTTGTACAGTTCCGGAACACGGCGGGTCATCGAACCGGTGTGCCAGTGCTCGATCACTCGACCGGTGCAGAGCCAGAGGTCGTACTCGCTGTCCGGCGACTCGGCGGCCGGCTGGTAGGGCAGCGCGAAGATCTTCGCCTTGCCATCCGGATAGCCGTAGAACCGCACGCCTTCGCCCTTCTTCACGTACGGGTCGTAACCCTCGCGGAAGCGCCACAACGTTTCCTTGCCATCGACCACCGGCCAGCGCAAGCCGCGTACCTTGTGGTAGGTCTCGAAGGGAGCGAGATCGTGGGCATGACCACGACCAAAGGCGGCGTACTCCTCGAACAGGCCCATCTGCACGTAGTAGCCGAACGCTTCCGATTCGTCGTTCGTGTAGTTCGGAATACCGTGCTCATTCACACGCTTCAGCTCGCTCGGCGGGAACTTGTTGACCTGACCGTTGGCGAACAAGACCTCGTACAGCGTCTTGCCCTTGTACTCCGGGTTCTTGGCTAGAAGTTCGGCCGGCCAGACCTCGTCGGTCTTGAAGCGCTTCGAGAATTCCATGTACTGCCAAAGGTCGGACTTGGCATCGCCCGGCGCCTTGACCTGCTGGCGCCACACCTGGCCGCGCCGTTCGGCATTGCCGAACATGCCTTCCTTCTCCATCCACATTGCGGCGGGCAGGATCAGGTCGGCGGACAGTGCGGAGACAGTCGGATAGACGTCGGAAACCACGGTGAAGCACTTCGGGTTGCGCCAGCCGGGGTAGATCTCGTCATTGACGTTCGGACCGGCCTGCATGTTGTTGGTCGTCGATGTCCAGAGGAAGCCGATCTTGCCGTCCTTGGCCATGCGTGACTGCAACACGGCATGGTAGCCCGGCTTGTCGGGAATCGTTCCCGACGGCAGCTTCCATATCTTCTCGGACGCATCGCGGTGTTTCGGGTTCATCACCACCATGTCGGCGGGCAGGCGGTGGGAGAACGTGCCCACCTCGCGCGCCGTACCGCAAGCCGACGGCTGGCCGGTCAGCGAGAAGGGACCATTGCCCGGCTCGGAGATCTTGCCGACCAGCAGGTGCACGTTGTAGATCATGTTGTTGACCCAGGTGCCGCGGGTATGCTGGTTGAAACCCATGGTCCAGGTCGAGGTCACCTTGGTCTTCGGATCGGCATAGGCCTTGGCCAGCATCTCGAGACGATCCTTCGGCACGCCGGAAATCTCGTGGGCCTTGTCGAGCGTATATTCGGAAACGAACTTGGCGAAGTCGTCGAAACTGATCGGCGAATGAGCGTTCGGGTCACCCTTCGGTTTGCCGTCGGCGCCCGGATAGCCGTTGTTGTTGGCCACCTTCTCGAGCGGGTGGTTGGGGCGCAGCCCGTAGCCAATGTCCGTGACGCCCTTGAAAAAGCCGACGTTCTTGGCGACGAACTCCTTGTTCACCGCGTTGTTCTGAATGATGTAGTTGCAGATGTAGTTGAGGATCGCCAGGTCGGAGCTCGGCTTGAAGATCAGCTCGTTGTCGGCCAGTTCGCAGGACCGATGGGTAAATGTGGACAACACGTGGATCTTGACGTGGTTGGCCGTCAGGCGGCGGTTGGTGATGCGCGACCAGAGAATCGGGTGCATCTCGGCCATGTTGGAGCCCCACAACACGAAGGCATCGGCGTGCTCAAAATCGTCGTAGCAGCCCATCGGCTCATCGATACCGAAAGTGCGCATGAAGCCGGCGACGGCCGAGGCCATGCAGTGACGCGCGTTGGGGTCGAGGCTGTTGGAGCGGAAGCCGGCCTTCATCAGCTTGGCGGCGGCATAACCTTCCCACACCGTCCATTGGCCGGAGCCAAACATGGCAACGCCGAACGGCCCCTGCGTGGGCTCTTTCATGGTGGCCTTGACCTTCTCGGCCATGATGTCGAAAGCCTTGTCCCAAGTGATCGGTGCGAATTCGCCATTCTTGTCGAACTTGCCATCCTTCATCCGCAGCAGCGGCTGGGTGAGACGGTCCTTGCCGTACTGGATCTTCGACAGGAAGTAGCCCTTGACGCAGTTGAGGCCCTTGTTGACCGGTGCGTCAGGGTCACCCTGGGTGGCCACGATACGGCCGTCCTTGACACCGACCAGCACGCCACAACCCGTGCCGCAGTAACGACAGGCACCCTTGTCCCAGCGCACGCCATCCGTTGTGCCGGACTGGGCGATAGCCTCCGCAACCGGTACCGACATCCCCGCCACACCTGCCGCCGCGGTGACCGCACTCGCCTTGATGAATTCACGCCGTGTCAGTTGCATGTCAGACCTCCTTGTCTGGATCGGATTCGGTTTGGTGAAAGACCATGGACGCCGACATCACGTCATCGGTCCGGTTGATCGCTTCGAACGTGTCGGCCATGGAGCCGTCGCTCTCCGTTTCAATGGTCACGATCATGCGGCCATCTTCGGCGACGGCATGTACTTCGATGCCGGCAAGGCTGGCAAGACGCGCGCGTACCGCGTCGGCTGATCCCGGCCGGGGGTGCACAATGACGCTGGAAATATTCAAGTGACAGCCCTCAAAGATCGAACAGCGCCCCTTGGGCGCAACACCGACATCCTAGTGAGATAGATGGGCGGGCAGACTTGACGGTCGTCAAGCTTTTGAAATGTCGAGGTTTACACTAGGGTACTGGCTTCCCGGCTTCCCTGGGATGCCGGGAAGCCGGGGCGATGCGCGTCGATCAATTGACCGCGAATTTCTGGGTCGATACGGACGCGCCATTCATGAAGACCTCCACTTGGTAGTCCCCTGTCGGCCAGCCACCGGGCTTGCTGACATGGAACTCCGTGTGGGCCGGGCCTTTCGCGTCGATTTCCTGAGTCACTTCGCTCACCTGGGCGGTCTTGTCACCCTTGTGATAGGTCCAGAGCGCCTTCAGGGCAGCCTTGCCGGAGCCGACGGTCTCGACCGAAGCGTAGATGGTGTCGGTCGGCGCGAAAGGGCTCATTGGGCCGGCAGCCCTCTTGGCGTCATCGATCTTGTTGCTCAGCACCACTTGCTTGACCGACACCGGCACGGTGACGAGATCGGGAGCCGCGGGCGCGGCCGCCAGCGGAGGTGGCGCTGGCGCCGCGACGGGCGCCGGTTGCTCCTTCTTGCCGCAAGCAACCAGCGAAGCGGCGACGGCGAGGGCCAGCAGCAAGGATGAAACGTGCGAAACGTGCGAAATGTGCGTGGTGATCGGTTTCATGATGATTTCCTGGGCGCAGTGATGGGGGGCGGGCGAAGACTCAGAGCGGGATCTTGATGTGCTGGCCGGGGAAGATCTTGTCCGGATCCTTGATCACATCGCGATTGGCCTCGAAGATACGTCGCCAGTCGTTGGCGTTGCCGTACTCTCGTTTGGCGATCTTCGACAACGAATCGCCCGAAGCGATGGTGTAGGTCTTGAACGCCGGTGCGGCTTCGGGAGCGGTGCTGGATGCGCCGCTCTGAACGTCCGAGAAGTCCGGCATGTCGGCGTCCGGTCCGGTGGAGGAAGAAGTCATGTTGTGGGCTCCTGAAGGTCAGTTTGCATCGTAGTAATACGGTTTCGCCGGAACGCGGCTTTCAGTCTGGCGACGCCGGGTCTCTTCGTCCTGGGGCGGCTTGTCCCACCAAAGGGCACGGCCGGTCTTCTGCTCCTGCAATTCCTCGGGATGCCGTTGCAGCCATTCACGCATCCATTGGGTGTGTTCCGATTCGTACATCGCCATATCGTCTTCTCCTTCGCTTAGTCCTTGGTCCGGTTGATCCTCACCACCTCGGGTATGCGCCGCACGCGACGCATGACCTTGGCCAGATGCAGGCGATTGGCCACCTGAAGCGTGAAGTACAGGCACGTCGTCAGGCCACGATCATCATCCATGCTGACATTGGCGATGTTCGACTCCTCTTCCGCCATGGCCGCGGCAATTTTCGCCAGCACGCCCCGCTCGTTCCGCGCCACGACGCGCAAACCGATCTCGAACGCGCCTCGCACGTCCGATTCCCAATCCACATCCACCCAATTGTTGCGCTCGCCCCGCTGCTTCGCCAGGGCGGAACAGTCGTTGGTATGCACCACCAGGCCTTGGCCTTTGCGGATGACGCCGACAATGGGGTCGCCCGGTATTGGCCGGCAGCACTTGGCCAGTTGAACCGCGACACCCTCGGTGCCGCGAATCAGGATCGCCGTGGCCTGCCGGTTCTGGACGGCACCCGTGGCCGCGGGTTCGCGCCGGTCGCGCAGTTCCGCCAGGCGCCTGGCAATGATCACCGGCAGGCGCACGCCCAGACCTATGTCGGTGAGCACCTGCCGTTTGCCCTTCGGTCCCGATTCGCGCAGGAAGCGATCCCACGTGGCGACGTCGATATCCTGGCCCTGCAACCCGAAATTGCGCAGCGCCTGGCCAAGCAGCCGCTCGCCTAGCGCGGCGGATTCTTCCTGATGTTGTGTCTTGAGGAAATGTCGGATCTGCGCCCGCGCCTTGCCAGTAACGACAAAGGACAACCAGGCCGGGTTCGGGCCGGCGGATATGGCCGTGATGATCTCCACGCGGTCGCCGTTCCTGATCTCGGTGCGCAGCGGCATGGACTCGAAGTTGATGCGACAGGCGACGCAGCGGTTGCCGATGTCGGTGTGGACGGCGTAGGCGAAGTCGACGGCCGTCGCGCCGCGCGGCAGGGAAAGGATCTTGCCGCGCGGGGTGAACACATAGACTTCGCCAGGGAACAGATCAACCTTGACGTGTTCGAGGAACTCCGCCGAATCCTTCGACGCCGATTGCAGATCGAGCAGCGATTGCAGCCACTTGTGGGTTTCCTGGTGCAACTCCGAAAGAGCGTGTTCGTTCTTGTACAGCCAGTGGGAGGCGACGCCCGATTCGGCGACATGGTTCATTTCAGAGGTACGAATTTGCGCCTCGACCGGCGTGCCGTAGGGGCCGATCAGGGTCGTGTGCAGCGACCGGTAGCCATTGGCCTTGGGAATGGCGATGTAGTCCTTGAACTTGCCCGGCACCGGCTTGTAGAGGCCATGCAAGGCGCCCAGCACCAGATAGCAGGTGGGCACGTCCTTGACGACGATGCGAAAGCCATAGATGTCGAGCACCTGCGAAAAAGACAGGTGCTTGTCGCGCATCTTGCGGTAGATGCCGTAGAGATGCTTCTCGCGGCCCATCACTTGGGCATCGATGCCGCAATCGGGCAAGCGACGGCGTATCGCATCGAGAATCTTGCCCACCACCTCGCGGCGGTTGCCGCGCGCCTGACGCACGGCCTTGACCAGCACGCGGTGGCGCATCGGATGCATGTGCCGGAAGGCCAGCTCCTGCAACTCGCGGTAGAGATTGTTGAGTCCGAGCCGATTGGCGATCGGCGCGTAGATCTCCAGGGTCTCTCGCGCGACGCGACGGCGCTTGTCCGGCCGGACGGCATCGAGTGTGCGCATGTTGTGCAGGCGGTCGGCGAGCTTGATCAGGATGACCCGCACATCGCGCGCCATGGCCAGCAACATCTTGCGGAAGTTCTCCGCCTGAGCCTCCTCGTAGGACTGGTTCTCGATGCGGTCAAGCTTGGAAACGCCGTCCACCAGTTCCGCCGCCGTCTTGCCGAAGTGCTCGGCAAGCTGCGCCTTGGTGATGACGGTATCCTCCATGACGTCGTGGAGGAGAGCGGCGATCAGCGCCTGCGGGTCGAGCCGCCAGCCGGCCAGCGTGCCGGCGACGGCGAGCGGGTGGGAAACATAGGGCTCGCCGCTGGTCCGATACTGGCCGCGATGCGCTTCCGCGGAAAAGTAGTAGGCCGCCTCGATCTGGGCGGCGTCCTCCGGCTTGAGATAGGTTGCCAGTTCGGCGCGAAACCTATCGAGATCTTCCACCAGATCGATGGGCGGATGCATGTCCGCCGACAGGATCGCCGGCTCTTCGCCAACCTGATCCTGGGCTTCTGGCCGCGCTGGCCCGGTCAATGGAGAACCCCGTGCTGACCCGGGACGCTCGGGGAAGGACGGGAGAACGATCGCCACGATTCGCCCCCGCCCCGACTACATGACTACGCCTGGCCGCGATTGAGGATTTCCAGCCCCACCTTGCCCGCGCCGATTTCGCGCAGTGCGATGACGGTGGCCTTGTCGCGCCCGGCCTCGACCATCGGCGTGCTGCCCATGGTCAACTGGCGGGCGCGGTAGGTTGCGGCCAGGGTCAACTCGAAACGATTGGGGATTTTTTTCAAACACTCGTCGACGGTCACACGGGCCATGTTGCTTATCCTTTTGCTGAATTCTGTTCAATGGAGTGGAACATCTCGGGCTCGCGCGCCCTCTGGCTCGCCACGCGCAAGCGCGCGGCACGCACTATGACGCCCAGCTCGTTGAGCGCCACCTGCAAGTCATTGTTGATTATAACGAAATCAAACTCTCCGACGTGACGCATTTCACCCAGGGCGGCAGCCACCCGACGGCGGATGACCTCGTCGGCGTCCTGCCCGCGGTTGCGCAGGCGTTTCTCCAGTTCGGCGACCGACGGTGGCAGGACGAAGATGCTGACCGCCGCAGGGAAGAGTCGGCGCACCTGTTGCGCGCCCTGCCAGTCGATTTCCAGCAGCGCGTCACGCCCCGCCTCCATCTGCGCCTCCAGCCAGGCGCGCGATGTGCCGTAGAAATTGCCATGCACCTCGGCCCATTCGAGGAAATCGCCACGATCGCGCATGGCGGAAAAGGTGGCGACGTCGATAAAGTTGTAGTCGCGGCCGTCGCGCTCGTCCGGTCGCGGTGCCCGCGTGGTGTAGGACACCGAATGAATCACACCGGCATCGCGCTCCAGCAGCAACTTGACCAAGGTGGTCTTGCCCGCCCCGGAGGGGGCTGAAATGACGAAGAGAGATCCTGAAACACTCATGAGTCGTTACTCCAAATTCTGAACTTGTTCGCGCATCTGCTCGATCAACAATTTGAGATCCAGGGCAATCGCCGTCACTTCGGTGGAAACCGACTTGGCGGCCAGCGTGTTGGCCTCACGGTTGAGTTCCTGCATCAGGAAATCGAGCCGTTTGCCGACCGCGCCGCCCTTTTCCACCACCCGCCAGACCTCATCCAGATGGGTGGATAGTCGTGCCAGTTCCTCGGCCACGTCGATGCGCGCGGCGAAAACGCCGATTTCCTGCCGAATGCGCTCCTCATCGAGGCTGGCCACGGCCTCGCGCAGCTTGTTGGCCAGCCGTTGCTGGTAGTCGGCGAGCGCCTGGGGCAGCATCGGGCCGACTCGGGCGACCAGTTCGCGCATGCGCGTCACCCGGTCGAGAATGACCGCCGCCAGTTTGGCTCCTTCGCGAACCCGGCTGGCCGAGAATTCCTCGATAACCATTGCCACCAGTGCCAGACTCTCGCTTTGCAGCAGCGCCGGGGCAATGCCTTCATCGCCCAGCATGCCCGGCCAGCGCAGCACATCGGCGACCGACAGCGGCGTCGCGGCGGGCAATACCGTGCGCACCGACTGCTCGAGGCGCCCCAACTGCTCGACGAGCGCCAGATCGGGCGTCAGCTCCCTCTGCACGCCGGCCTGATGGGGCACCAGATGCAAACGGCATTCGACCTTGCCGCGATGAATGCGGGCGGCCAGTTGCTCGCGCAAGGGCATTTCGAGGAATCGCAGCTCGTCGCCGCAACGGAAGACGACGTCGAGGAAGCGCGAATTGACGCTCTTCAACTCCAGATGCAGCGCTGCCGCGCCGATGGCGCGGTCTCCGGCCGCGTAGCCGGTCATGCTTTGGATCATGATGGTGATTTTCGGTCTTGACCCGGCTTCACGCCGCGCCGGGCTAACGGGGAAAACTGCGTTTCGACACAGGCGAATGCGCACAGCGCCTTATGCCGGAACTACAATCCGGTGCAGTATAGCAACCATGCCTTCGCAACAGACCAACCAACCCTTGCCCGCCGGATTTCAGCTTGATCGCTATCGTATCGAGCGACAACTGTCTCTGGGCGGGTTCTCCATCGTCTATCTGGCTTACGACGAGGACGGCACGCCGGTGGCGATCAAGGAGTACCTGCCCAACTCTCTGGCCCTGCGCGGCGAAGGTCAGGTAATGCCGGCCATTGCCGAGGAACACCTGGGCGCATTCCGGCACGGCATGAAATGCTTCTTCGAGGAGGGCCGGGCGCTCGCCCATCTCAACCACCCCAACGTGGTTCGCGTGCTCAACTTCTTCCGCGCCAACGAAACCGTATACATGGTGATGCAGTACGAGCGCGGCCGGACGCTTCAGGAACACATTCAGAAGCACAAGGGAGACATCCGCGAGGTCTTCGTCCGCAACGTGTTCGCCCGGCTGCTCAACGGCCTGCGCGAGGTACACGCCCAGAAGTTGCTGCACCTCGACATCAAGCCTTCCAACATCTATCTGCGCACCGACGGCAATCCCGTGCTGCTCGACTTCGGGGCCGCGCGTCAGGCGCTGGACAGTAACGGGCCAACGCTGAAACCGATGTACACACCCGGCTTCGCCGCTCCGGAGCAGTACAAGGACCCCGAGCTGATGGGCCCCTGGACGGACATTTACGCCGTCGGCGCCAGCCTTTACGCCACGCTCGCCGGCGCCTCGCCGCAGGCCGCCGACAAGCGTGCCGAAAGGGATCATGTGCAACCGGCGATGCAACGCTGGGCGAACACGTATTCGGAACAATTGCTTCATCTCATCGACTGGTGCATGGTGCTCGATCAGCACAAACGGCCAATGAGCGTCTTTGCCCTGCAAAAGGCGCTGGCCGAGCGACATCATGTCGTCAACCAACCGACCTGGCTCGACACCTTGAGCAAGGGCCTGAAGAGTCTCATAAAGCCATGAAATTCACGATCTATCAGGAAAGCCGCATCGGCCAGCGCAAGACCAACCAGGACCGGATCGCCCATTGTTACTCTCGCGACGCGCTGCTGATGGTGCTCGCCGACGGCATGGGCGGCCACCTGCATGGCGAGGTGGCCGCGCAGATCGCCGTCCAGTACATCACCGAAGCCTTTCAGCGCGAGGCGCGGTCGAAGCTCGCCGACCCCATCCAGTTCCTGTCCAGCGGCATCACCAACGCTCACCACGCGATCACCGACTATGCGCTGGAGCGGGACATGCCCGACGCCCCCCGGACCACATGCGTCGTCTGTGTCATCCAGGACAATATCGCCTACTGGGCGCACGCCGGCGACTCCAGGCTCTATGTCGTTCGCGACAAGCGCATCCTCGCCCAGACCCACGACCACTCGCGGGTGCAGATGATGGTCGACGACGGCCAGATTAGCGCGGAGGAAGCCCTGCACCACCCGGCGCGCAACCGTGTCTATTCATGCCTGGGCGGCGACCTGGCGCCACAGGTGGATTTCTCGCGCAAGACACCGCTCTTGGCCGGTGATACCATCGTCATGTGTTCGGACGGTTTCTGGTCGCCACTGAGCAATGCGGCGCTGGTCGACGGCTATTCCGCGGGGGGCGTGATGCTGGCGACGCCGCGACTGATGGACCAGGCCGAGCGGCTGGCGGGCGAAACGGGCGACAACCTTTCGGTTGTCGCCGTCGACTGGGCGGATGGCTACCACGAACAGACCACCAGCGGCAGCGTCGAAACGGCCACCATGCCGATTGATGCCCACACGACACAGATGGAAGGATTCGACAAGAAGCGTGCCCGCGAGCCTGAGCTGACCGACGACGACATCGAACGGGCCATCGCCGAAATCAAGAACGCCATCAACAAGTTTTCCAAGTAGAAAGGCAAGGCATGAGACCAAGCGGCCGGGAGCCAAATCAACTCCGCGAGCTTACGATTGCGCGTGGCTACACCATGCACGCCGAGGGCAGCGTGCTGGTTGCCTTCGGCAACACCAAGGTGCTGTGTACCGCGAGTGTCGAGGAGGGCGTACCGGGTTTCCTCCGGGGCAAGGGGCAGGGCTGGGTAACCGCCGAGTACGGCATGCTGCCTCGCTCGACGCACACGCGCACGGCGCGCGAGGCGGCCAAGGGCAAGCAGTCGGGGCGCACCCAGGAAATCCAGCGTCTGATCGGCAGAAGTCTGCGCGCGGTGACCGACCTCAAGGCGCTCGGCGAACGGCAGATCACCCTCGATTGCGACGTGCTGCAGGCGGACGGCGGCACTCGTTGCGCCGCCATCACCGGTGCCTGCGTGGCCCTGCACGATGCCTGCGCCCGGCTGGTCGCCGCCGGTTCGATCTCCGCCATCCCGATCAAGGAACTGGTGGCCGCCGTATCGGTGGGCATATTCGCCGGGGTGCCGGTACTCGACCTCGACTATGAGGAGGATTCCGGCTGCGACACCGACATGAATGTCGTGATGACCGCGAGCGGTGGAATCGTCGAAGTGCAGGGCACCGCGGAGGGCGAACCCTTTTCGCGTCGGCAGCTCGATGCCCTGCTTGGTTTGGCCACCGATGGCATTGTCCGCATCATGCTGGCGCAGCGAGCGGCGATCGACGCGCCCCGGGGAGGCCCGTCGACGTGACTCGCTTTCGCGCCGCCGATTCCGTGGCCCCCATGGATGACGACGTCCGTGCCTTGATGGCGGATATCGATGCGTCGCTGGCCGACCTGGAAAAGCGCCTGGAAGCACGGCGAAGCGAAGATGCCGCCCCCGATGCGACGGAGCAGCTCCCCGGCCGGATGCCTGAACGGCCGACCGCCCCGGCCGTGACGGCCAACGAAGTCGCCCGGGAGGCGCCAGCCGCGCCGCCCCCGTCCGAGTCGTTTGGTTTTCTCGCCGAACTGGCCGAGGAGGCCAGCGCCGCGAGCGGCACCGGCCACAGCCAGGCTCAACTCGAGGCGGCACAGGCGCGGCAAATTCACGACGCGCTCGGGCGGGTATTCCACTTCTTCAACACGCTCTGCCGTCACGCGAACTCCCTGGCGCCGGCCATCGACCGGGCTTACCGGCTCGATACCCAAACCGCCTTCGCGGATCTCAAGTGGCGCGACGCGGCAACGCGTTCGCGCCTGAAGAGCCTCGCGGAAACCTCCCTGCTCGACTACGTGGTTTTTCGTGTCGGCCTGTGGTCGCCGCAACCGATAACGGTGGTGCGACGCTGGGACCAGATGGAGGCCCTGCAAAAGGAACTGCATATCCTCGACCTGCGACCGATGGAGGACATAAACGCCCAGGAACGGCTGACGCAGGGACAGGTGCGTCTCCTGCTGGCGCCCGAAGTTCCGGTTCAGGTAACCTTTCGCGCCAACTACCAGCGGAATCGCATCGACCTGTTGAGCCGCAATCTCGAAGGCTTTGGTATTGCCGCCTTCACGTGCGGCGCGGCCGACGTCACCCAGCCGTTCCTGGATGATTTCGGTCGCTACCTGCTGGCGCGAACCAGCAGGCTGCCGGTGGCGCTCACCCGTATTCACTGTCGTGCCGAACTCTGACCATGAAGAAACTCGTTCTCGCCTCCAACAATGCCGGCAAGCTGCGTGAGTTTTCCGCCCTGCTCGCCACCGTCGATTTCGAAGTACTGCCCCAGGCACAATTCAACGTCCCGGAAGCGGAGGAGCCCCATGTCACCTTCGTGGAGAATGCCATAGCCAAGGCCCGCCACGCGGCGCGCCTGACCGGCCTGCCGGCGCTGGCGGACGACTCCGGCATCTGCGTGGATGCGCTGGGCGGCGCACCCGGCGTCTATTCGGCGCGTTTTGCCGGCGAGCCGAAGTCCGATACGCGCAACAACGAGAAGCTGATCGCCGATCTCGCCCACCACGCCAACCGCGGCGCCCACTACTACTGCATCCTGGTCCTGGTGCGCCATGCCGACGATCCACAGCCGATCATCGCCGAGGGCGAATGGCACGGCGAGATCGCGCATACGCCACGAGGCGCCGGTGGTTTTGGTTACGATCCCTACTTCTGGTTGCCCGACTTCGGCTGCACGGCGGCGGAACTGGCGGCGGAGCGGAAGAACGCGATCTCCCATCGCGGCATCGCGCTCAGGCATCTACTCGATCGCCTGCAATCCAGGCGGTGATTCCGCTTTCCCTCTACATTCACTTTCCGTGGTGCCTGCGGAAATGTCCTTACTGCGACTTCAACTCCCATGAGGCGCG
Source organism: Rhodocyclaceae bacterium (assembly GCA_044220545.1). Lineage (GTDB taxonomy): Bacteria > Pseudomonadota > Gammaproteobacteria > Burkholderiales > Rhodocyclaceae > Fen-999. The sequence goes on from JBGAQX010000013.1 coordinate 56,833, forward strand.
CGGCGGAATCCCGGAGACGGCTTACCTTGGGGCGCTCATCGGGGATCTCGAAGCCGCACTCCCGTCGGTTTGGGGTCGGACCATCCAGACCATTTTCATTGGCGGCGGCACGCCAAGTCTCATTTCGCCCGTCGGCCTGGACCGGCTGCTGGCGGCGGTCCGCGCCCGACTACCGCTCGCGGGCGATATCGAGATCACCCTGGAGGCCAATCCCGGAGCCATTGAAGCTGAGAAGTTCGCCGCCTTCCGGGCCGCGGGCGTGAATCGAATCTCATTGGGCATCCAGAGTTTCGACGACGCCAAACTGAACGCCCTGGGCCGCATCCACGGCGGCGACGACGCCCGTCGGGGGATCGATCTGGCCATGCGGCATTTCGCCTGCGTCAATCTGGACCTGATGTACGCCCTGCCAGCCCAGACACTCGCCGAAGCCCGCCACGACCTGGCCACCGCGATCGCCTTTGGCGCTGGCCACGTGTCGGCCTATCACCTGACCCTCGAGCCGAACACCCCCTTTCACCGTGCGCCACCTGGCCTGCCTGACGACGACCTTGCCGCCGATATGCAGGAGATGGCCGAAGAGATGTTGGCCGACGCTGGCTATGGGCACTACGAAACGTCCGCCTTTGCCCAGGCGGGACAGCGGTGCCGCCACAATCTCAACTATTGGACTTTCGGCGACTATCTGGGTATCGGCGCCGGCGCCCATGGCAAGCTCAGTTCCGCTGGCCGCGTCATCCGGGAGATGCGCCGCAAGCACCCCGGCGACTATCTGGCCGCATCGGATCCAGTCCAGGAACGTCACGAGGTTGGCGCATCCGACCTGCATGGCGAGTTCATGATGAACGCGCTGCGCCTTGTCGATGGCTTCCCGCCGAGTCTTTTCCAGGAGCGCACCGGCGATGCCATCGACGTGATCGGCCCAGCCCTGGCAAAGGCCGAGGCGGACGACCTGCTGATCAGCACACCGCAACACATCGCGCCGACCCTGCTAGGCCAACGGCATCTCAACGCGTTGATCGGACGATTTCTCTGAGTAAAAAGCTAGGAAATCCGGCCATAAAATGTGTCGATTGCAATATCAGCACATTCAAATATACAGACTCGCTTATCGTCTATATTAGCGGCTGCTAATGCGCATTTGGCGGCGCTTCGGTCCGGTGCAGGGAAGCGGTCTCACCGGTCTAGTTTCACAAAGCAGACGCTGATCACATGGCTACCCGAAGCTTAACGACGATCAATCCTTGGAGGAAATGTGAAATGAAGAAAGCGATCAAAGTCCTGGCCATCTCCCTGGCCGTCGCCGCCAGCAGCCTGGCGTTTGCGCAACAACAGAACGCGCCGCAGCAGCAACAGCAACAGCAGCAGGCGAATGCTCCCTACTACGGTGGTCCCGGCTACGGCCCGGCCTACTACGGCCCCGGCCCCGGCTACTATGGCCGTCCCTACTACAACAACGGTTGGGGCGATGGCTATGGCCGTGGCGACGGCTATGGCTATGGTCGTGGCTATGGTCGTGGCTATGGTCGCGGCAACGGCCGTGCTCGTGGCAACTTCGGCTTCAACATGGGCGGCGACATGGATGGTTCCGGCTGGGGCGACAACAGCTACGACGGCGGTGGCTGGGGCAACGGCCGTGGTTACAACGGCTACAACGGTTACAACGGCTGGTAATCGGCCGGTCGCCTTGGCAGGTGCCGCTTCGCGCGGCACCTCCCGCCAGGCGACATCGATCACCCGGCCGCGCCAGCGGCCGGCAAATTCTGGAGGAAATCACACATGGAAGCACAAACCAGCGCCGACACGGCGACCACCGACACCGCGGCGGCAGCCCCGGTCATCACCGAGAAGAAGTCCCGCTTCGCCGCTACGGCCGCCTTGCTGCGCAAGACGCCCAAGTGGGCACTGATCACTGTTCCGGCCGTGGCCATCGCCCTCGCCGGCTACGGCTACACGCAACGGAACAGCCAGAATGACACTGGCGCCGGTATCGTCGCGATGCAAGCGCCGGTCGCGGGTCCCCAAGGGGCCTACTACGGCGAACCGATGCCGCAAGGCTCCGGCCCGGTGGCCTATGGTCCCGCCTACGCCGCCCCGGGCGCCTACTACGGTCCCTATTCCGGCCCCTACTACGGCTCTGGCTATGGTCACGACGGCTATGGCCGCGGTTATGGTCGCGGCTACGGCCGGGGTCACGGCCACGGTAGCGGCCGCATGAATGCCAGCTTCAGCTTCGGCGGCAATGTCGCCGGCGATGGCGACGGCTACACGGTCGGCAACGGTGCCGGCAATGGCTCGGGCTACGGTGCCGGCAACGGCCGCAATGGCGGCTGGTGGTAATTTCCCCTCGGGCGGGAGCGCCGGCCGCTAGGCGCTTCCGTCGAGTCGCCGACGTTCTTTCCTGATCACTGGGAGACACACAATGGAAGCACAAATGACTGAACAAGGGATGCCGATGTCCCGCGCCGAAACCAAGGAAGCCAAGCCCTCGTCCTGGAAGACTTCGGTGCTGTACGCGGTGCTCGCCGCATTGTTCCTCCTCGCGCTGGCCGCCTACGGCCACAGCCAGGGCTGGTTCAAGCAGATCGGTGGCAAGGCCGGCGACGTGATCGCCACCACC
>JBGAQX010000058.1:0-14775 GCA_044220545.1 Rhodocyclaceae bacterium
ATCTCGATCAGCTTCTGGGGATCAAATGGCTTGACCAGCCAACCGGTCGCACCGGCGGCGCGCCCTTGCTGCTTCATCGCGTCGGACGACTCGGTCGTCAGCATCAGGATCGGCACGGTCTTGTACTGGGGCATGCCACGCAGCGTCTTGATCATGGTCAGGCCGTCCATGCGCGGCATGTTCTGATCGGAAAGGATCAGATTGAACGTCTTGCTCTTTGCCTTTTCGAGGCCGTCCATGCCATCCACGGCTTCGACGACCTCATACCCCGAACTCTTCAGGGTAAAGGCCACCATTTGACGAATGGATGCGGAATCATCGACTGCGAGGATTGTTTTTGCCATTTGCTCAAGGCTCCTAGAAGAGTTCTATGTCGCCGCGGCTGAGTGCCTGCTGGCCGACGGGATTCCTGCCGCCAAGATTCGAAAGATCCGCCAGGCTGGCGGCGATCTTACCGGTTTCGCCGTGCAGATTCGCGATCGCCGCGCCGACATCGCCGTGGGCGGCGTCGGCCCGCAGCGCGCGGCCAAGCCCCCCCAGCTCGACGAGGACGTTGTCCAATGCCTGGATTCGCCGGCCAACGTGATCCATGAGCTGCGACACCATGTCCTGGAACTGTAGCGCGGTCACCGCCTGATTGATGCGCTCGCCGACCCGGTCCGAACCGCTCGTCAGGCGGTCGATGGCCACATTGCGAACCCTGGTCTGTTCTTCCATGGTGAGCACGATCTGCTCCACCCGCGTCTTGGAGTTGAGGGCAAAGGTCATGTCCTGGCCGGCCATGCGCTGAATCGCCTGCTCCGTCTGGTGTACCGATGTCTGCATGCTTTCCATGAGCGTGCTGATCTGCTGACTGAACTGGGTGGTGCGGCCGGACAAGTCGCGCACTTCGTCCGCGACCACTGCGAAGCCACGCCCCTGTTCGCCGGCTCGCGCCGCCTCGATGGCGGCATTGAGCGCCAGCAGGTTGGTCTGCTTGGCGATGGCACCGATTTCGGAAAGAATGCTCCGCACCTTCTGGGCGTGCTTGGCGATGCCGTCGGTCATTTCCACCAGCTCGATGCCCAGCTTGCTGTTGCCGATCACGCTGTCGACGACTTGGGCCATGACCTGGGAGGTGCTGGCGACGAACTCGTCGAACTGGCCGCCGTCGGCATCCGACTGGCCACCGGCCGCGCCCGTGACTCCCAGCGCCACCTCGTGCTGTTCGCGGAGCAGCTCGTTCATGCCGGCAAAGCTGCTGGTCAACTGGCCGATGGCGTCGGCCAGCAGCGCCTGGGTACGATCAACATCGCCCCTGATATCGGTGAACTGGGCCGAGCACTGGCGAATCCACTCATCCAGCAGGCCGGTAAATTCCCCGATCAGCTCGCGCTCGCCGCCCGCGGCACGGCCATCCCGTTGTTCATCGGCCAAGCCGGTGCGATGGGCAAAAGCGCCGGCCGCAAGCAGGCCGGCCGCAAGCAACGCCAGCGCCACCAAGCCACCGGCGCCAGCCTTGTCCATGTCCAGCAGCGCATAAGCGCCGACCAGCACCGCCATGGTCCAGCCAAGGCCGATCGCGATGAATTTGCCAAGAAAGGTCAAGCTTCTGTTCCCCGATATTCCACTGTCAAGCACCGCTTCCGGCCGGAGACGGCTCCGGCCCACTGTCCACGGCGTCGGTGGCGGCCTCCGCATTGTCCACCTCGGCAATGTTGCCGTCCCTCATTATCGCTTCCTCCGTGCGTTTGTTCAGCACGACGATGCTGATGCGCCGGTTGATCGCATTATAGGGATCGTCCTTGTTGTAAAGGACGGTGGAGGCGAGGCCAACGACCCGGATCATCTTGCTGTCGCCCATGCCGCCCGCCACCAGTTCGCGGCGCGAGGCGTTGGCGCGATTGGTCGAGAGCTCCCAATTGCCGAAACCCTTGTCGCCACCGGCGTAAGGCGTGGCGTCGGTGTGTCCCGACAGGCTGATGCGGTTCTCGACCTTGTTCAAACCCCCGCCGATTTCGCGCAGGATGTCGCGAGTATAGGGCTTGAGTTCCGAACTGGCCGAATCGAACATCGGCCGATTCTTTTCATCGACGATCTGGATGCGCAAACCTTCGGTGGTCAGATCGAGCAGCAGTTGATTCTTGAACTGCTTGAGCGTGGGCGTCGCGTCGATCAAGGCCTCGAGTTCACCCTTGAGCGTTTCGAGCTTCTGACGCTCCAGCTTCTCGAAGTCCGCCTTGAGGCGCTGCAAGTTGATGGTCTTCTTTTCCGACGCCGTCTCGCCTTTCTTCACCTGGCCAAAGGTGCGACTGAGATCTTCGCCACCGCCCTGAACGACCGACGAGGAATCGCCGGAGCCGGAGCCGCCGAAGAGCGCCACCTTGAGCGGGGTCTGAAAATAGTCCGCTATGCCTTTGAGGTCACCCTTGGTGGTGGACCCCAACAACCACATGAGCAGGAAGAAAGCCATCATCGCCGTGACGAAGTCGGCGTAGGCGATCTTCCAGGCGCCGCCATGATGACCGCCGCCGCCCTTCTTGATGCGCTTGACGACTATTGGCTGTTGGCTATCGTCGCTCATGGCGAGTCACTGGCCTTCACTTGCCCTTGCGAGCCTTGAGATCTTCTTCCAGCTCGATGAAGGTCGGCCGGTCGGTCGAGTAAAGCACCTTGCGACCGAATTCGACCGCCACCTGGGGCGCGTAGCCGTTCATGCTCGCCAGCAAGACGGCCTTGATGCACTGATAGATCTTGCCCCCTTCTTCGGCCTTCTGCTCGAGCTGGCCGGCGATCGGCGCAACGAAGCCGTACGAGACCAGAATACCGAGGAACGTCCCGACCAGCGCGCCACCGATCATCTTCCCGAGCACCGCCGGCGGCTCGCCCACCGAGCCCATCACGTTCACCACGCCCATCACGGCGACCACGATGCCGAAGGCCGGCACCGCATCGGCGACCTTCGACATCACATGCGCCGGAACATGGGCCTCATGGTGGTGAGTCTCGATCTCGACATCCATCAAGTTCTCGATCTCGAAGGCATTGAGGTTGCCGCCAACCATCATGCGCAGATAGTCGGTTATGAATTCCATGACATGGTGATCGTGTGTGACCGTCGGGTACTTGGAGAAGATCGGACTGGCGTCCGCGTTCTCGATGTCGCCCTCGATTGACATCAACCCCTCCTTGCGTACTTTCGAGAGGATCTCGTACAGCATGGCCAGGAGCTCCATGTACAGGGCCTTGTTGAGATTCGACCCCTTCAGCACCGAGGGCAGGGCGGCGACCGTCGCCTTGATCGCCTTGCTGCTGTTGCCGGCGATGAACCCGCCGACGGTCAGACCGACGATGGCGAGATACTCGAGCGGCACGAAAAGGGCGGCCAGGCTGCCGTGCACGGCATAGGTGCCCACCGACGCCGCCAGGATCACCACATACCCGATCAACAGAAACACGGCCGGCCTCCCAAGTCCGAATCAATGCGAACCGGCCCGGCGCTAGCGTCCAGGCTCGATTGGTGCCGTAATCATATCGGTATTCAACCGCGGACGGAGCGATCGCGCAGAGGCCTTTTAGCCCCGCTATTCCGGCCGCCCCGCGCCGGGCGGCGCGGGTGGCGGGGCCGAACGACTACTCAGGCGGCGACGGCTTCCGCGGCGGCGCGCCGGGTCTTGCCGGCCCGCGCCGGCATGTGGCACAAACCACAAACATAGCCGCGGGTGGGATCGTAGGCATGGGCAACGAACTCGCCACCGCACTCCTTGCAGGTGGCCATCTGGAGCATGCTGGCCTCGAAGAAGCGAACCATCGTCCAGGCCCGGGTCAGCGAGAGCACCGTGTCCATGCCGGCGTTGGTGACCTTTTCCAGGTACATCCGGTAGGCCTTGATGATCAGCTCAAGGCCCTTGAGCCGGGTGTTGCGCTGGAGAAACCGGAAGTAGGCCATGAACAGGGAGGCATGCACATTGGGCTGCCAGGTCATGAACCAGTCGGTGGAAAAAGGCAACATACCCTTGGGCGGCGAAACCCCCCGAACTTCCTTGTAGAGCTTCAGGAGCCGCTCACGGGAGAGCTTGGTCTCCGCCTCCAGCATTTGCAGGCGGGCACCCAACTGGATGAGTTCGACAGCTAGGCGGATATCTCTCGCCTCCGAGATCACGGACTTGTTACGCATGAAAAACCTCCGAATCGATGGTTGGAATCGCGCCGCGACCGTCAGGCCACGGTCTCAACAGGCCGGCCGGCGGCCAGAATCGCCGCGTGAATATGACCGACGCCGCGGTCACGCTCGTGATTGGCCAACAGATCGATCAACAGCGAATCTTCGAATCGGAAGCTGCATAGCAGCATTTCGGAGGAGGCCATCTTCAGAACCTGCCCCGGGGTCAGACGTTCAAGGATGTCGGCAATCTCCTCGCTGATGCCAAGCCGGAAAATGGCCGCCTCCCGATCGGAGCGAACCATGTTCTGTGCCAACATCATGTAGGCGAGATTGACTTCCTTTATGTCGTTGTAGGTGTCAGTCGATTTCATTGGAAAACTCCTTGTAGGCCCGCCCTCCTGCGCTCCACGCCTTGACCGGGACCTGAGTCACCAGGCAAGGCTGCTTTGACGGTGATGACATTATCAATCCGACCCCGTCAAGGAAAACATCACTGGAAAACGGTTTCTGTTGTCAGAAATGAGGCGGCACAGCTTGTAAGAAAAAACCTTACAAACCGGCAGCAAGCAACTGAATTTAATTCAGTTTACCCACGTAGCTCCCCGGGCCGTTCCGTGCCCCCATACCGTCCGTGTCGTGGTGCCGAAGCGATTGCGGCGCCAGGCCTCGGCTCAGCCAAGACGCGGGAAGGCACGCAAGCGGTCCAGGTCCATTAGAATCGACTCAGCATGGATCCGGCCATCAACTATTGCTCGAACTGCGGCTCGCCTGTCGCCATCCGTATCCCCGTCGGGGACCGGGTGCCGCGCCATATGTGCGATGCCTGCGGCGCCATCCACTACCGAAACCCCCGGCTGGTGGTCGGCTCGCTGCCGGTCTGGGAGGACAAGATCCTGCTATGCCGCCGGGCCATCGAGCCGCGCCACGGTAAATGGACGCTGCCCGCCGGGTTCATGGAAAACGGTGAGACGGTCGCCGACGCCGCGCGTCGCGAGACCAGCGAAGAGGCGAACGCCCGCATCGAACTGGACGACATGTTCACCCTGATCGCCGTGCCACACATAAGTCAGGTGCATGTCGTCTATCGCGCCCGCCTGCTCGACCTCGACTTCTCGGCCGGGGAGGAAACCCTGGAGGTCCGGCTCTTCGGCGAGGCGGAGATTCCCTGGGAGGAAATCGCCTTCCGGACGATTGCCATGACTCTGCGCCACTACTTCGCCGACCGGCGCGCCGGAGCCTTCCTCTTCCACACCGGCGACCTGACCCCGCCCTGACAAGGAGAGTGCCGTGAGCTTTGCCACCGCCGACCTGTGCGACAGCCACGAAGCAATGATCCGCAACGGAGAACTGCGTATTGTCGCGCCCATGTTCCGCAGCTTTGGTGGCCGTGGAACCTTCTCTGGCCGGATTGCCACGCTCAAGCTGTTCGAAGACAACTCCTTCGTCCGCACGGCCCTCGAGCAGCCGGGCGATGGACGCGTGCTGCTTATCGACGGTGGCGGCTCGCTGCGCCGCGCCGTGGTCGGCGATCAACTCGCGATGCTGGCCGTCAAGAATGGCTGGAGCGGGATCGTCGCCTACGGCTGCATCCGCGACTCCGCCGCCATCGCCGGCATGGACCTCGGCGTCCTCGCCCTGACCACCCATCCGCAGAAGACCGACAAGAGAAACGTCGGCGAGGCGGGCATCGCCGTCACCTTCGGCGGCGTCACCTTCAAGCCGGGTGAATGGCTTTACGCCGACCCCGATGGCGTTCTGGTCGCGACGAATCCCCTGATCTGAGAACCGCCCGGCGATGGCCGAATCCACCTGGCGTGGAACCGGGTCGTCGGCATTTTGCCAGCGAAAATATCGTTTCACATAGCGAGATACGGAACTCATTTAATTGATTTTAATGGATAAGTTTTTGTCTAGTGTCTTATATAAGACACTTGTTGCTTCGCATCATTTCCCCTATACTTCGTCCCATCAATCGCCCACAAGCTTAGTCGGGCATTGACCCCAACTAGACAACCTATCGAGGACAGAAAAATGACCGACCGCAAAGCCGCCGTTGCCGCCCTGGAAAAGGACTGGGCCGAGAATCCCCGCTGGAAGGGCATCAAGCGTGCCTACTCCGCCGAAGATGTGATCCGCCTGCGCGGCAGCTTCCCCATCGAGCAGACCCTCGCCCGTCGCGGCGCGGAGAAGCTGTGGCGGCTCGTGAACAACGAGCCGTATGTGAACTGCCTCGGCGCCCTGACCGGTGGTCAGGCCATGCAGCAGGTCAAGGCCGGCATCAAGGCCATCTACCTGTCCGGCTGGCAGGTGGCGGCGGATAACAACGGCTACGCGGCCATGTACCCGGACCAGTCGCTGTATCCCGTCGATTCCGTGCCGAAAGTGGTCGAACGCATCAACAACTCGTTCAAGCGCGCCGACGAGATTCAGTGGTCGCGCAACGTTAACCCGGGCGACGCCGGCTACGTCGACTACTTCGCGCCGATCGTCGCCGACGCCGAGGCGGGCTTCGGCGGCGTGCTCAATGCCTACGAACTGATGAAAGCGATGATCCGCTCCGGCGCCGCCGGTGTGCATTTCGAGGATCAACTCGCCTCCGTGAAAAAGTGCGGCCACATGGGCGGCAAGGTGCTCGTGCCGTCGCAGGAAGCCGTGCAGAAGCTGATCGCCGCGCGGCTCGCCGCCGACGTGATGGGCGTGCCGACCATTATCCTGGCCCGTACCGACGCCGAGGCCGCCGATCTGCTGACCTCCGACGTCGATGCCAACGACAAGCCCTTCGTCACCGGTGAGCGCACCGCCGAAGGTTTCTACAAGACCAAGCCGGGACTCGAGCAGGCGATCTCGCGCGGCCTGGCCTATGCGCCCTACGCCGACATGGTCTGGTGCGAGACCGGCAAGCCGGATCTCGAATTCGCCCGCAAGTTCGCCGAAGCGATCCGCGCCAGGTTCCCCGGCAAGCTGCTGGCCTACAACTGCTCGCCGTCTTTCAACTGGAAGAAGAACCTCGACGACGCCACCATCGCCAAGTTCCAGCGCGAGCTGGGCGCCATGGGCTACAAGTACCAGTTCATCACCCTGGCCGGCATCCACAATATGTGGTACCACATGTTCGACCTGGCGCAGGACTACGCCCAGCGCGGCATGACCGCCTATGTCGAGAAGGTTCAGGAGCCCGAGTTCGCCGCCCGCGATCGCGGCTATACCTTCGTTTCCCACCAGCAGGAAGTGGGCACCGGCTACTTCGACGACGTCACCACCGTCATTCAGGGCGGCGCCTCGTCCGTCACCGCGCTGACCGGCTCGACCGAAGAGGAACAGTTCCATTGATCCTGCCGATTCGGCCAAGCACCAGACCCTCGGCACAGAGGGAGTGGAACCGCGGTAGTTCTCGCGGGAGAAGGGACCGCGCCGGTACGATTGCCGCGACCGGCGCGGTCGATTCTCGACGGTGCCGACTAGCGTCCCAGCAGCGACGCGACCAGGGTCCCGTCGGCCGCCGTCAAGCTGTGGTCGGCCGGCACGACGAAACTGCGGGCCTGCCCCCGCAGCGTCGCGACGTTGTTGAGATCCTGGCTGAAACCCGGCACCAGGAGATCACCCAGACCGAAAGGCGCGGCGCGCACGATCGAAAAATACTGGATGCGCGGATGCGCCTGGCCGTTCAACCAGAACAGGGCGCTGCCGGGCACGGCGGGCGAAAGATCGACCAGGATCGGCCAGGAATGTTTGACCACGTGATAGTCGCGGCCCCCGACCACATCCTTCACGAAGCCGAAGGGGCCGCCTTCGTGCGTGGCATCGAGGGCCTGCAGCGCGCGCTCGGTACCCAGATGCGGCGACGCGATGGTGATCAGACGCGTCACGCCATCGGCGGCGCCCCGCACCAGCGCCATGCGTGCCACCACACCACCGGCGGAATGGCCGACCAGCGTAATCGCCTCTTTCGAATGGCGGTCCTTGAGCGCCCGCACAGCGGCGACCAGGATGTCCGATTGCACCATCAAGGGCGCGGTCGATGGCAGCTCGATGGTGTAGGCCTTCTTCGCCGACTTGCCGAAAACCGGCGGCAACGTCGGTCCGCCAGGGCCAGGCAGGATGACCCCCGCCGGCTGCCAGCCATTGCCGGCCAGCACCGCGTTGATGCCGCTGAACTCCCACGAACCGGCGCTGCCCAAGTAACCGTGCACCAGCAACGCAACATCCGCGCGAGCGGACTGACTCAGGCCGACGAACAACACAAAGAAAGCGACGATAAACGAACGCATCACAGTGCCTCCATGTGAATTTGAAATTCGGTACGCCGCCCATTTTATCCCCGCCCAAGCATCGGAGAGAGCCACCCATGAACCCAGCCACCAATGACAAGCTGCCCGATGGCGTCGCCATCAACGCGCCATTGCATCCCCGTTTCGACGAAATCCTGACCCACGACGCCCTGGATCTGGTGGCCAGGCTGCATCGCGCCTTCGAGCCGCGCCGGCGGGAACTTCTGGCCCAACGCATCGAACGCCAGGCGCGCATCGACGCCGGCGAAATGCCCGACTTCCTGCCTGAAACCCGGCACATCCGCGCAGGCGACTGGCGGGTGGCGCCGCTACCCAAGGCGCTGGAATGCCGGCGCGTCGAAATCACCGGCCCGGTCGAGCGCAAGATGATCATCAACGCCTTCAACTCGGGCGCCGACTCCTACATGGCCGACTTCGAGGATTCCAACAGCCCGAACTGGTTCAACCAGATCCAGGGCCAGGTGAACATCAAGGACGCCATCCGCGGCACCATCAGCCTCGAACAGAACGGCAAGACCTACAAACTCAACGACAAGATCGCCACCTTGCAGATTCGTCCGCGCGGCTGGCACCTCGACGAGAAGCACGTCACCGTCGATGGCCAGCGCGTCTCCGGCGGCCTGTTCGACTTCGCCCTGGTGTTCTTCCACAACGCCAGGCAGCAGGTAGCCAACGGCGCCGGCCCCTTCTACTACCTGCCGAAGATGGAAAGCCATCTGGAGGCGCGGCTATGGAACGACATCTTCGTCATGGCCCAACACGAAGTCGGTATTCCACAAGGCACCATCAAGGCCACAGTCCTGATCGAGACCATCCTCGCGACCTTCGAGCTGGAAGAAATCCTCTATGAGCTGCGCGAGCACAGCGCGGGCCTGAACGCCGGTCGCTGGGACTACATCTTCTCCTGCATCAAGAAGTTCAAGCGCAACCAGGACTTCTGCCTCGCCCAGCGCGGCGCCATCACCATGGAGGTGCCCTTCATGCGCAGCTATGCCCTGGCGCTGGTCAAGGCTTGCCACAAGCGTGGCGCGCCGGCCATCGGCGGCATGAGCGCGCTGATCCCGATCAAGAACGATCCGGTCGCCAACGAGAAGGCTCTGGCCGGCATTCGCCACGACAAGACCCGCGACGCCAACGACGGCTTCGACGGCGGCTGGGTGGCCCACCCGGGCCTAGTCTCCATCGCCATGGAGGAAATGGTCAAGGTGCTCGGCGACCGTCCCAACCAATGGGACAGGCAGCGCGACGACACCTTCGGCCCCCGGGACTGGCTGAATTTCCAGCCCGAGCAGCCCATCACCGAAACCGGCTTGCGCAACAACATCAACGTCGGCATCCACTACCTCGGCTCGTGGCTGGCCGGCAACGGCTGCGTGCCCATCCACAACCTGATGGAAGATGCGGCCACCGCCGAGATCAGCCGCTCGCAGGTATGGCAATGGGTACGCTCGCCGAAAGGGCTTCTCGACGATGGCCGCAAGGTGACCGCCGAGATGGTGAAGGCATTGATCACCGAGGAACTCGCCAAGGTAAAGGCGACGGTCACGGCGCAGGGCGAAGCAACGGCCAGCTACGACCAGGCCGCCGGGATATTCGAACAGATGTCGCTCGCCGACAATTACCCGGAATTCCTCACCCTGCCGCTCTACGAGGCGATGGACTAGCCGTCAGTCGCCGTCTGGAAAAGACAAGGGCACGCATGGCCGCGTGCCCTTGTCGCGCCAAACCAAGGCGGCGCTAGTCGGCCAAGGGTTCGGCCATTTCGCGGACGATCACCCACTTGCCGTCGAGCTTCCGCCACTCGAGCGTCTTGGCCACCCGGTCCCGATAGCCGGCCGCGCGGTAGGTCTGCTGGAAGGTGGTCACCGCATTGTTCGGATCCCTGGCGACCACTTTGACATTGGCGATGTCGAGCTGGATATCGCGCGCAGCCGCTATGACCTGCTTGCGCTTGGCGGACCAGGCCTGGCGACTGCCGCCATCCGCCGGCGCGAAAGTGTCGGCGTAAGCGTCCAGGTAAGCCGGCGCGTTTCGGCTCGACCAGGCGTCAGCCCAGTTCTTGAGCGCCAACGCGACGTCCCGGTCGGTAGCGGGCGAACCCGCCACCACGGCGGCGTTGGTGGCGGCCGGCACGGGGCCCGCCGCTGGCTGGGTCGCTTCTCGCACGTATTCCGCCGCCCGCGCGTCGAGGGCGCCCTTATCCACCGTGTAGAGCACCGGACCTTCCGGCGGGCAACGCTCGGCGCCGTCGCCTTCGACTTTCCAGTCCACCACGTCAGGCAGTTCGTCCTTGGCGACACGCGCCAGATCCAGGGTTTGCAGCAGGTTGCCGAAGCCCGCCTGGGTGCGTACTTGCGCAATCAGCAGGTCATAGTCGGCATTCGTATAGGCGCGCTTGGCCTGGAAGAGTTCGTTCTCGGTGTCGAGCAAGTCCAGCAGCGTGCGCTGGCCGATATCGAACTGCTTGCGGTAGGCGTCGTGGGCCTTTTCCGTGGAAAGCTGGTGCTGATCGAGGTAGCCCAGTTGCTCGGTCAGCTTGCGGGTGTCGTTGTAGGCGATGGCCACCGTCTGTCGCACGTCGCGGCAGACCTTGTCGCGCAGGTCCTTGGCGACATTGACCTGGTCGGCAAACTGGCGGGCACGCGCCTGATCGGAAAAGCCATTGAACAGGTTCCAGGTCAGAAACACCTCCGCCGTGCGGTTGTCGGTGCGACCCGTGTAGCCGTTGAGATCGGTACCCCGCTCGTTCTTCAGACGGAAATCGACGCGCGGCTGATAGGCGGCCTTGCGCACGCCCTGTGCGACATCCGCCGAACGCAGGTTCTCGATGGCCGCCTGGATGGCGGGATTGCGTGCCTGGGCGGCGTTGAAGAGTGTCGCTGAATCACCCGGCAGTCCCTTGACCAGCGCCGGTGGCGCGGCCATGTTCTTTTCCGGCATCGAGCCCACCAGGCGCTGATAGCGCGCGCTCACGTCATGGAGGTTGGACGTCTCGACCAGCAGATTCGATTCGGCCAGGGCCAGGCGACCGGAAGCCTGTTCGAGGTCCACCCTGCGGGCGACGCCGGCCTGGGCCTTCTTCTGGATCTGTTCGAAGACGGCGCGGTGACGGACATAGTTGTCTTCCGCCAGATTCACCAGCTTGCGATAGCGCAACACGTCCAGATAGGCTCGCGCCGCCTCCAGCGCCGCGCTCTCGGAAGCGTCGAGCAGTTCGAAATAGCGGACCTGCCGCGCGTGATCGAGGCGCTTGACCTCGTTGCTCGTGGCGAAACCGTCGTAGAGCATCTGGGTCAGCGACAAGGTCGCGGAACGACGGCTGTAGTCGCTCTTGAGCAGGGGGTCATCGCGATGCTCGCGGCCGATGCCGGCGGTGAGATCGACGCGCGGCAGGAAACCGCCGGCGGCGACATCCTTCTCGTTCACCGACGCCTGGTAGGCGTGCCACTTTTGCAGCACCTCCGGATTGCTCAGTATTGCCTTCTGCGCAACCGACTTGAGCGTATCCTGCTGGGCCAATACACTAACCGGGCCGAGAGCCGCCACGCCGAGGCATACAGACAGAACCGTTCTTGTCGAGCGCAGAGAAGCCATTGGAACCCCCAGAGTCGTCGTCTTGTTTTCGGCAAATTATACATAGCCGCTATTTCGGGCCGTCCGCCGGGCTGTCGGGGTACACAATTTCACAAAGCCTGTCTGGCGGACGGACGCTGCGCGCGGCATTCGCGTTTCTGGCGCTCGCCTTCGGAGTTGCGGCGGCCACCGCCCTCGACATGGATCGACTGCTGGCCACACTGCAGCGGCTGGGCGGCCAGGCCTCCCTGCTGACCGAGTGGCAACAATTGCTCGAAACCACCGCAAACCTCGACGGCGCGGAAAGCAAGCTGCGCCGGATCAATGAATTCATCAACCGCCGCATCCAGTTCGGCGAAGACCAGCAGATCTGGGGACAAAGCGACTACTGGGCAACGCCCATGGAAACGCTGGCCAAGGGCAAGGGCGACTGCGAGGACTTCACCATCGCCAAGTATTTCACGCTGCTCAACGCGGGCATACCCAACGAACAGTTGCGGCTGGTCTACGTCAAGGCCCGCATCGGCGGCACATCCAGCACCGTGCAGCAGGCGCACATGGTGCTGGCATGGTACGCCACGCCGGATGCCGAACCGCTGGTACTCGACAATCTGATCACCGAGATCCGGCCGGCGGCGCGGCGTCCGGATCTGTTGCCCGTCTTCAGTTTCAACAGCCAGGGCATCTGGCAAGGCGCCGCGGGCGGCGAACCGCAGAGCGCGGGCGGCATCGGCCGGCTGTCGCGCTGGCAGGATCTATTGCAGCGGGCGCGCAAGGAAGGCTTCGACTGAGCAGCGCGGCCTATTGAACTTGTATCGAGGGGAATCATCATGTCCATGTACCGCCAACTGTGGCTCGCCATCGTCGTCAGCACCCTGCTGGCGCTGCTCGGCAGCCTGCTTGCCTCGACCCTGAGCGCCCGCGCCTATCTCTCGGAACAGTTGAGCATCAAGAACGCCGACAACGCGGCCGCGCTGGCACTTTCGCTCAGCCAGCAGAACCCCGACGAAGTCACCGTGGAGCTGACGGTATCCGCCTTGTTCGACAGCGGCCACTACGAACTGATCCGCGTCACCGACCCGTTCGGCAAGACCATGATCGAGCGCCTTGCCCCGGCCGGCGAATTCGATGTGCCGATTTGGTTCGCCCGCCAATTGCCGATCACCGCCACACCCGGCCGGGCACAGATCAGCAAGGGTTGGCAGCAGTTCGGTGCCATCGAGCTGGTCAGCCATGGCCGCTTCGCCTACCGGGCGCTATGGAAGAGCGTCTGGGAAATGGTCGGCGCGCTGGCCGCCGCCGGCCTGGTCGGCGGCTTTCTCGGCTCCATGGTGCTGCGCCGGCTGCGCAAGCCGCTCGGGGCGGTAATCGATCAGGCCCAGGCGATCACCCAGCGACGCTTCGTCACCATCGCCGAACCCAGGGTGCCGGAGCTGCGCCAACTGGCCGCCGCCATGAACACGACCGTGGGCCGCCTCAAGGCCATGTTCGAGGAGGAAGCGGCACGCCTGGAAACCGTGCGTCGCGAAGCGAACTGCGACCCGCTCACCGGCCTGGCCAATCGCGACAACTTCCTGGCCCACCTGCGCGCCAACCTCACCGACGAGGAGGCGCAAGGGGGCAGCCTCCTGCTGATCCGGGTCGCCAACCTGGCCGACATCAACCACCGGCTCGGCCGCAACGCCACCGACGACCTCTTGAAGCGTATCGGCGCCGTCATCGGCCAAGCGGCGACGAAACACCCCGAGGGTCTGGGTGCCCGCCTGAACGGCGCCGACTATGCTCTGCTGCTGCCCGGCGTGAAGGAGCCTCGGCACGTCACGGAGGCCCTGCGGCAGACCCTGATCAATGAATGCGAGTCGTTCGTCGGCGCCGGTCCGACGGCATCATTCGGCCTCGGCAGCTACCCGCGCGGCATGGAGGCGGGCACGGTGCTGGCGCGGATCGACGCGGCGCTGGCCGCCGCCGAGGCCGAAGGCGCCAACGCCCTCCACGAAGCCCATTTCGTCGCCGACGAGGAAGTGCCCAAGACCGCCGACGAATGGTCGCAACTGATCCGCCGCGCCCTGGAGCAGCGTTGGGTGCGACTGATCTCATTCCCGGTGGCCGACCTCGCGGGCCACGCCATCCATCGGGAATGCCCGCTGCGCCTGATGCTCGACGAGCACGGCGAGTGGCTGCCCGCCGGCCGCTTCCTGCCCATGGCCGAGCGCTTGAAACTGACGCCGCAACTCGACTTGGCAGCCATCTCGCTAGGGCTGGAGCAGCTTGACGCCGAGACCACCATGCCCGATCTGGCCATCAATGTCTCCGCCAGCTCAATCCAGGACGAAGGCTTCCGCCAGCAGTTGCTTGGCCGCTTGCAGCAGCGGCCCCGTGCCGCCGGCCGTCTGTGGCTGGAAGTTGCCGAAAACGGCGCCCTGCATCACTTCGAGGCCTTCCGCGGGTTGGTCGGTGAACTCAAGGGTACCGGCTGTCGCATCGGCATCGAACACTTCGGCCGTCAATCCAGCCAGATCGGTCTGTTGCACGATCTCGGCATCGACTACCTGAAGGTCGACGCGAGCTTCATCCGCCACCTCGAAGCCAACGCCGGCAACCAGGCATTCCTCAAAGGGCTGGCCGGCATCGCCCACGGCATTGGCCTGATGGTGATCGCCGAAGGCGTGGTCAGCGAAGCCGAATTGCAGGCGCTGAAGGCCGTCGACTTCGACGGCGCCACCGGGCCCGCGATCAGGGACGCGGGATAGGGAGAAAGGGAGGCCCGCT
>JBGAQX010000014.1:0-58414 GCA_044220545.1 Rhodocyclaceae bacterium
CAACCCGGCGCGCGGAGGTATAGAACTTCGCCGGCACCCAGACGGTGTAGTAGGTATTGCCGATGGCGACCAGCTTGCCGCCGTCGGCCAGCAGCGCCGAGCGCTGGGTCGCGCCGGAGCCGGTCACGGCCGGGATGCCGGCGGGGTTCGGGTTGGTCGCCAGGTAGCTGCGACACGTTGATTCGGTCGCCGCCCGGGCCACCGAAACGACCGCGCTCGCGAAGGCACAGGCTATCAGCAGCGCCGATAGCATACCGCGCGCCATTGCATGAATTCTTTCCATTCCGGAAGTCCCCCTTGACCGCATGGTCGAAAAGTAGCCTTGGTTCAGTGATCGGGAATACGGCATGCGGCGTACATACTAACCAAACAATGCCAAGCGCGTCAGCACGGCCTGAATGGCTTGGGTCTCGGCCGGAACTGCCGTTGTTCCGGCCGCCTGCCACCGTCTGATAAACTGGCCCATCCCCAGCGCTGGCCAGATTGTGACGCCCCTCCACCTTGCCCATTTCACCGCCACCACCTGCCTCGGCCGTGGTCTGGCGCCGATGCGCACGGCGCTGGAAGTCGGTGCGAGCGGCCTCAAGCCCTGCGACTTCGAGACGGTGGCATTGAACACCTGGATCGGTGCGGTAGCCGGCGTCGATGACACCAGGCTGCCCCTGGAGCTGGCGGAACATGATTGCCGAAACAACCGCCTGGCCCTGATGGGGCTTGAGACCGATGGCTTCGCCGACGCCGTGCGCGAGCGCATCGGCGGTCTCGGCAGGCGGCGCATCGGCGTCATCCTCGGTACCAGCACCGCCGGCATGCTGGAAACCGAGCTGGCCTACCGTCGTCGCGACCCGCAAACGGGCGCGCTGCCGGCCGACTACCACTACCGGACGACGCACAACACCTATTCCGTGGCCGGCTTCGTGCGCGACTACTTCGGGCTGGAGGGCCCCGCCGTGGTGGTATCCACCGCCTGTTCCTCGTCGGCCAAGGTCTTCGCCGCCGCCGCGCGCATGATCGCCTGCGGCCTCATCGACGCCGCGCTGGTTGGCGGTGTCGATTCACTTTGCCTCACCACGCTCTACGGCTTCAGCTCGCTCGAACTCACCGCACCGCGGCCCTGCCGGCCCTACGATGTCGCGCGCAACGGCATCTCGGTCGGTGAAGGAGCCGCCTTCGCGCTGCTTCAACCGGTGCCAGGCTCGCTCGAAGCCGACGCCGTGCTGCTGCTCGGCGCCGGCGAATCGAGCGATGCCTACCACATGTCGTCACCGCATCCGGAGGGCCTGGGCGCCCGGTTGGCGATTGAAGCGGCATTGCGCGCGGCGGGCCTCGACGCCAGCGACATCGACTACATCAATCTGCACGGCACGGCGACGCCCAGCAACGACGCGGCCGAGGGCCGCGCCGTGGCGGCACTGTTCGGTGATCGTGTGCCGTGCAGCTCGACCAAGGGCGCCACCGGCCATACGCTGGGCGCGGCCGGCGCCGTCGAGGCGGTCATCGGCGCGCTGGCCGTGCGTCATGGCTTCATGCCGGCCAGCGCCAACACCGCCCAGCTCGACCCGGCCATTCCGCTCGACTACCTGCTGGCGACACGAGCGGCCCGGGTTCGGCGTGTCCTGTCCAACTCCTTCGGCTTCGGCGGCAGTAATTGCAGTCTCGTCCTGGGGCGGGCGGCATGAACCGTGACCTCGTCGCCTGGATCGACGGCGTCGGCCTGCTGGCGCCGGGGATCGCCGACTGGCCGACCGGCATCGAGATACTGGCCGGCCGGCGGCCGTACCAGCCGGCGCCCACGGTGCTGTCCGCGCCGGCGGTGCTGCCTCCGGCCGAGCGGCGCCGCGCCAGCCGGCTGGTCAAGGCGGCGCTGAGCGTCGGCCTGGAGGCGGTCACCGGCGCCGGTGCGGCTGCCGCGACGCTGGCCACCGTGTTCACCTCGTCGTCCGGCGATGGCCACAACTGCCATGCGTTGTGCGAGACGCTCGCCTCGGCGGACCGGCAGGTCTCACCGACGCGCTTCCACAATTCCGTGCATAACGCCGCCGCCGGTTACTGGGGCATCGCCACCGGCGCCATGGCGGCGAGCCAGGTGCTGTGCGCCTTCGACGCCAGTTTTGCCTCCGGCCTGCTGGAGGCGCTGGCGCAGGCGAGCGTGGCGGCCACGCCGATCCTGCTGGTTTCCTACGACGCCGAATACCCCGAGCCCATCCATGCCGCCCGGCCGGTGCCGGATGCCGCCGGCATCGCCTTGCTGCTGTCGCCGCAAGCGGGGCCGCGTTCGCTGGCGCGGCTCGCCGTCCGGCTCGATGAAGCACCCGCCACCCCCATGCGTCTGCCGGTCCTGGAGAGCCTGCGCACCGACATCCCGGCCATGCGTGGCCTGCCCCTGCTCGATCTGCTGGCCCGGTCGGCGGCCGGCGGCGTCGCCCTCGAGTACCTGGCGCCGCTGCGATTGCGCGTCGAGGTGACGCCATGCTAGACCGGGCCTGGATCGCCGCGCACATTCCACATCAGGCTGGCATGTGCCTGCTCGATACCGTCGCCGACTGGTCCGCACAACGCATCCGCTGCGTATCGAGCAGCCACCGGCACCCCGCCAATCCGCTACGCGAGGACGGTCGGCTCGGCGCCGCTTGCGGCATCGAATACGCCGCCCAGGCCATGGCCATTCACGGCGCGCTGCTGGCGACCAAGGACGAGCAACCGCGCCAGGGCTATCTCGCCAGCGTGCGTGGCGTCGAGCTCCGGGTGGATCGGCTCGACGATATCGCGACGGATCTCGACATCGAAGCCGAGCGCCTGTCCGGCGACAACAACAATGTCCTCTACCGTTTTGAAGTTCGCGCCGATGGCCGCCTGCTGCTGGATGGTCGAGCCGCGGTCATCCTGGATGCGGCGGCGCTGACATGAAACGCGCCCTGGTCACCGGCGGCAGCGGCGGTATCGGCGCGGCCATCGCCCGTCGGCTGGCGGCGGACGGCTGCGCGGTGCTGGTGCACGCCAATGCGCATCCCGACCGCGCCGAGGCCGTCGCGGCGGCCATCCGCGCCGCGGGCGGCCAGGCGCGGGCCCTGGCCTTCGACGTCACCGACGCGGCGGCAACGCTGGCAGCGCTGGAGGCGGAGCTGCGGACCGGGACCATCCAGATCGTGGTCAACAACGCCGGCATCCATGCTGACGCGGTGTTTCCCGGCATGTCGGCCCGGCAGTGGTCCTCCGTCATCGACGTCTCGCTCAACGGTTTCTTCAACGTTACCCAGCCGCTGACGCTGCCGATGATCCGCACACGCTGGGGGCGCATCATCAACATCACTTCGGTGGCCGGCATCGTCGGCAACCGTGGCCAGACCAACTACGCCGCCGCCAAGGGCGCCCTGCACGCGGCGACCAAGTCGCTGGCGCTGGAGCTGGCCAGCCGGGGCGTCACGGTCAACGCCGTCGCGCCGGGCCTCATCGACACCGGCATGATCGAAGGCGCCTTCGACGCCGAGACCATCAAGAAGCTGGTGCCCTTGGGCCGTGTCGGCAAGCCGGAGGAAGTTGCCGACCTCGTCGCCTTCCTCGCCTCGGATCAGGCGGCCTATATATCCGGGCAGGTGATCTCGATCAACGGCGCGATGATCTAAAGAGTGGCCGGCCGACCACGCCATTCCGCCAATGCGTGCGGCGCGTCGTCGAGACCGGGCAATAGCCGCACCCCCTCGAGTGGCGTCAATCGATAGATGCCGCTGCCCCCGGCCCACAGGGCAACGCCGGCCGGCAATATCGAGCGCAATTGTTCCAGCAGGCCGGGAATCTGCCGTTTCGGGAAGGCGGCGGAGAAGGACAGGGCGACGATGTCGGCCCGATGCGCGGTGGCTGCCCGGCCGATTTCCAGCAGTGGCATTTGTGTACCGAGCGGAATGCACTCGGCCCCCTCCAGGGCCAGCAGGGCTTCGACCATCAGCAGGCCGAGCATATGCGGCTCGTCGGGTACGCTGGTCAGCAGCACGCGCGGCCGCCGCACACCGTTCGGTAGCGCGGCGATGGCCTGGCGCAGTAGGCGCTTGGTCAGTTCGGTGAACAGGTGTTCCTCGAAGACTTCAACGCGGCCATCCGCCCAGGCTTCGCCGACATGGCGGGCTAGCGGCGCGATAGTGTCCTGGACAAAACTCTGTAGGCCTTGGCGGGCCAAGCGTTGCTGCATGGCCTGCTGGTAGCCGGCGGCATCGTTGCGCTTGACCAGCAGAAGCAGTTCGCCCAAGTCTTCGCGCTCCACAGGCTTGCCGACCGGCGCCTTGGCGGCACGGCGTGGTGCGAGCGCCGCCAGTTCGTCGACCGGCGTGGCGAGCAGCTTGCCCGGCCGGTGGCCAAGGTCCATGAGGCGCTTGATCAGTCGCAGGCGCTCGATCTGTTCGGCCGGGTAGCTGCGTTCGCCGTTGGCGTCGCGGTCCGGGGTCGGGAAGCCGTAGCGGCGTTCCCATACCCGCAGCACATCCTTGGAAAGCCCGGTATCCCGTTCGACGGCCGCAATGCTGAAGGTGGGTGTATTCATTTTGTCCTGAACAAATGATCGACAAACTGTTGACAAGTGCACGATCGCTGACTATCTTACGAACAAATAGTGATTTTGTCCAGGACAAAAGAAGGGAAGACACCATGCTCTCAAGTCTCAAGCGCTGGCTGGGAATCGCCGGCCTGATTTCCGTCGGTACGGTCCCCGCCGTTGCCGGCGAGCAGTGCCCACCCCTGCTCGACCATACCTTCCCGGCCCTGATCGATGGCCAGCCGCAGTCGCTCTGTCAGTATCGCGGCAAGGTGGTGCTGGTGGTCAACACCGCCAGCTATTGCGGTTTCACCTCGCAATACGACGGCCTGGAAAAGCTCTATGCGCGGCTGAAGGATCGGGGTCTGGTGGTGATCGGGTTTCCCGCCAACGATTTCGGCGAACAGGAACCCGGCGGCAACAAGGAAATTGCCGACTTCTGCCGCCTGACTTATGGCGTGGAGTTTCCGATGTTCGCCAAATCAGTGGTCAAGGGTGAGCGGGCCAATCCTTTCTATCAGCAACTGGCCAGGATCACCGGCAGCACGCCACGCTGGAACTTCCACAAGTACCTGATCAACCGCAACGCCACCCAAGTGGCGGCTTTCGGCAGCATGACCAAGCCGGACGACGGCGTATTGCTCGGAAAGATAGACGAATTCCTAAACTAAGGAGCAGGCCTTGAACACCAAACAACGCATCGCCGTCGTCGGTGCCGGCATATCCGGACTGGTCAGCGCCTGGCTGCTGAACCGCCGGCACGAGGTCACCCTGTTCGAAGCTGGCGACTATCTGGGCGGCCACACCAACACCGTCGATGTGACCCTGGAAGGCCGGACCCATCCGGTCGATACCGGCTTCCTGGTCTTCAACGAAAAGACCTATCCGAACCTGATCGCGCTGTTCGCCCTGCTCGGCGTGGATAGCGTCGAAACGGAAATGTCCTTTGCCGTCAGCCTGGAGAATCCCGATCTGGAATGGGCCGGCAGCAATCTGGCCACCGTCTTCGGCCAGAAGCGCAACCTGCTGCGTCCCCAGTTCTGGACGATGCTGTCCGACATCCTGCGCTTCAACCGCGAGAGCGCCGCCTGGCTGGTGACGCATCCGCATCAGCGGCGCAGCCTGCGCGATTTCCTGGCCGCCGGCCGCTATTCCAGCGCCTTTGCCGACTGGTACTTGTTGCCGATGGCGGCGGCCATCTGGTCCTGCCCGACCGGCCAGATGCTCGACATGCCGCTCGCCACCTTCATCCGCTTCTGCCAGAACCACGGCCTGCTGCAGGTCTTCGACCGGCCGCTATGGCGGACCGTGAAGGGTGGCGGTCGGGAATACGTGCGCAAGATCGCCGCGCAGCTCGACGACGTTCGCCTCGCCTGTCCCGTCGCCGCAGTCAGCCGGGATCCATTCGGCCTGCGCCTCAGCCATGCCCAGGGCAGCGAGCACTTCGACCAAGTGGTGATGGCCTGCCACAGCGACCAGGCACTGGCCATCCTCGGCACGACGGCAACCCCGGGCCAGTGCGAGGTGCTGTCCGCCATCCGCTACCAGCCCAACCGCGCAGTGCTGCATACGGATCGTCACCTGCTGCCGCGCGACGAAAAACTCTGGTCGGCCTGGAACTATTTCGCCGGCGGTGGCGAGCCGGGTAGCCAGCCGGTGGGCGTGTCCTACCTGATCAACCGCCTGCAACCCTTGCCCTTCAAGACTCCGGTGGTCGTCACCCTCAATCCGGCGCGTGAACCGGATCCGGCCGAGGTCATCGCCGAATTCGACTATGCCCACCCGATCTTCGACGGCCCGGCCATCGCCGCCCAGCGGCGCCTGGCCGACGTGCAAGGTGGCAACGGCATCTGGCTGTGCGGTGCCTGGGGCAGCTACGGCTTCCACGAGGATGGTCTTAACTCGGCGTTGCGGGTGTGCAACGCCTTGGGCAGCCACGCCCCGTGGCAGGGTGCCGGCCCGCTGGTCACGGCGGCCGACGCCGAATTGGCGAGTGCCTGAGGCGACCATGGCCTTCGCCCCACGCCTCCTGGTCGGCCAGGTCATGCACCGGCGCCTGCGTCCAGCGGTGAATGCCTTCACCTATCCGGTCTTCTTCGTCCAGTTGCCGGTGGCCGACCTGGCCCGCGCGGCCGGTCCGCTGTTCGGCATCGATCGCGGCAATCTGCTCAGCTTCCATCAGAAGGATCACGGCCCGCGCGACGGCAGCCCCTTGCTGCCATGGATACAAACGATGCTGCGCGACCACGGCCTGCGGGCTGACGGTGAAATCGTCCTGCAATGCTTTCCGCGCGTGCTCGGCTATGTCTTCAATCCGGTGAGTTTCTGGTTCTGCCACGACCGCGCCGGACAATTGATCGCGGTGCTGGCCGAAGTCAGCAACACCTTCGGCGGCCGGCACGCCTATCTGCTGCATAGCCCGGACGGCAGCGCCTTGCGCGATGGGCAGGAACTGGCAGCGAGCAAGGGGTTTCACGTCTCGCCCTTCTGCCGGGTTGAAGGCGGCTATCGCTTCCGCTTTCGCTGCCAGGGTGGGCGGTCGCTGGCGCGGATCGACTATACCGATCAGCCCGCCGCCGGCCCGCTGCTGCTGACCGCCATCGCCGGAGAGACGCGCGCCTGGTCCACCGTCAACCTGCTCGCGGCCTTCCTGCGCATGCCGCTGCTCACCGCCGGCGTGATGCTGCGTATCCATTGGCAGGCGCTGAAGCTTTGGCTGAAGCGCGTGCCCTTCCACGGTGCCCACTTGCCCCCATCCCAACTGCCCCAACAGGACCTCACCTCATGAATACCCTGACCCTGCGCCAAAGCGCGCCGCGCCCGGCCCGAGACACTTCGCTGGTCTTCGCTCTGCTGGAAAAAATCGTGACTGGCCGGCTGGAAATCCGCCTACCCGATGGCAGCAGCCGGCTATTTGGTGGCGGGCGTCATTGCGTCACCCTGCAGGTGCGCGACGAGGTAATGTTCGGTCAGGTGCTGGCACGCGGCGACATCGGCTTGGCCGAAAGCTACCTCGACGGCCAGTGGGATTCGCCCGATCTCACCGGGCTGCTTGCGTTGCTGGCCAGGAACCGCGCCGGGTTGCGCAAGGCGGTCTACGGTTCCTCGCTCAATCTGCTGGCGGCGCGCCTGCGCCACTGGTTGAACGGCAACAGCCGTTCGGGAAGCAAACGCAACATCATGGCCCACTACGACCTGGGCAACGATTTCTACGCGCTATGGCTCGATGACTCGATGAGCTATTCCAGCGGGCTCTATGAAGTCGGCAACGAGGCGGACCTGCCCGGTGCCCAGCGCGCCAAGTACCGGCGCATCCTGCGCCAGTTGGGGGCCGCGTCGGGCCAGTCGGTGCTGGAAATCGGTTGCGGCTGGGGCGGCTTCGCCGAACTGGCCGTCCGTGACGGTCTGCGCGTCACCGGCATCACCCTGTCGCCGGCCCAACTGGAATGGGCTCGGCGGCGCGTACCGGCGGCCGACCTGCGCCTGCAGGACTATCGCGACACCGGCGAACAATTCGACCACATCGTCTCCATCGAAATGTTCGAGGCGGTTGGCGAGCGCTGGTGGCCGACCTACTTCGAGACGGTGGCCAAAGCCCTGAAGCCTGGCGGCCGGGCGGTCATACAGAGCATCACCATCCGCGACGATCTGTTCGCCGATTACCGCAAGGGCACCGACTTCATCCAGCAATACGTCTTCCCCGGCGGCATGCTGCCGTCGCGCGCCGCCTTTCGCGCCGCCGCCGCCCGCGCCGGCTTGGCCATCCGGGGCGAATACGCCTTCGGCCTGGATTACGCGCGGACCCTGGCCACCTGGCGGCAAGCCTTCGAGCGCAACTGGCCGCGTATCGCCGCACTGGGCTTCGACGAGCGCTTTCGCCGCCTCTGGCACCTCTATCTCTGCTACTGCGAGGCCGGCTTCCTGGCCGGCAGTGTCGATGTCGTCCATTTTGAACTCGCGCATCGCTAGGCGCCGCCTGCTGCTGGCGCTGGCCGCCTGGCCGCTGGCCGGGCTGGCCGCGGCGACCAACGGCACCGTGGCGCTTCCCGAAAGCCTGCGGCGTTGGGGCAGCGGCGAATTCCGCCGTTTCGGCTTCCTCGTCTATGAGGCGACGCTCTGGGCCGGCGACGATCCGCTGCGGCCGCCGCTGATGCTGCGCCTGGACTACAAGCGCAACATCGCCGGCGCCGACATCGCCACCGCCAGCATCAAGGAAATGCGCCGCACCGTGGCCGACGAGACGCGGCTGCGCGACTGGGGCGAGCGCATGGCGCGCATCTTCCCCGACGTGAAGCCCGGCGACCACATCGTCGGCCACCATGTCGGCGATGGCGCCGTGTTCATGCAGGGCGAGCGCCTGCTCGGACGCATCGACGAGCATGACTTCGCGCAGGCCTTCTTCGCCATCTGGCTGGACCCGCGCACCAGCGCCCCCGAACTGCGCGCCGCGCTGTTGCGCCGGACGGCATGAGCGAAGCCATGCGCACCGGCCGCGTCCTCGCCTACGGTTTGCTTGGCCTGCCGCTGGCCTTCGCCGCGCTGCCCATCTATGTCCATGTACCACGCTTCTATGCCGAAGCCGCCGCCGTGCCGCTGGCGCTGGTTGGCGCCATTCTGCTGGCCACCCGCCTGCTCGACGCCGGCATCGACCCCTGGCTGGGTTGGCTGGCGGATCGCGTCTCGCGCCCGCGCATGGTGGCGGTGGCGCTGCTGCCGTTCGCGATCGGCTTCGTCGCCCTGCTCAACCCGCCGGCCGAGCATGCGGCGGCCTGGCTGGTCGGTTCCTTGGCGCTCACTTACCTCGGCTTCTCCGCCGCTTCCGTGGCTTACCAGGCCTGGGGCGCCGATGTCGGCGACAGCTCCGGCGCCCGCACCCGGCTCACCGCCGCCCGCGAGGGCTTCGGCCTGCTCGGCGTGGTGTTGGCGGCGGCCCTGCCGGCCTTGTTGGCCGAAGACCTCAGCGAGGGCATTGCCCGCCTATCGTGGCTGCTGCCGCCTCTGCTGCTGGTGGCCGCGGCCACCACCTTCGGCCGGATTGGCGCCGGCCGGCCGGCGCCATCGCTCCGCCAGCCGCTGCTGTCCAGCCTGCGCCGGGTGCTGGCCGACCCGCCGTTCCGCCGCCTGCTTGGCGTCTTTGTTGCCAACGGCATTGCCGCCGCGCTGCCGGCGACGCTGTTTCTGTTTTTCGTCGCCGATGTGCTGAAGCTGGAAACGGCCAGCGGCCCGCTGCTGGCGCTCTACTTCGTCGCCGGGGCGGCCTCGCTGCCCCTGTGGGTGAAGCTCGCTGCCCGCTTTGGCCGGGTGGCCGCCTGGCTCGCCGCCATGGTGCTCGCCATCGCTTCCTTTGCCGGCGCCAGTTTGCTCGCTGGCGGCGACCTGTGGCCGTTCGCGCTCGTCTGCCTGGCATCGGGCCTGGCGCTCGGTGCCGATCTCAGCCTGCCGGCCGCCATTGCCGCCGACCTCGGCGAGCGCCAGGGCCAGGCCGGTGCCTGCTTCGGCGTCTGGAACTTCGTCGCCAAGCTCAACCTGGCCCTGGCGGCCGGCTTGTCCTTGCCCCTGCTGGCCCTGCTCGGCTATGTGCCGGGCGAGGCGCAAGGTCTCGGCGCGCTCACCTTCGCCTATGCGCTGCTGCCGCTCGGCTTCAAGGCGCTGGCCGCCTGGCTGCTTTGGCGCTGGCGCCATTCACTGGAGATCTGACATGAAATTCCTGCTTGCCGCCGCCTTCACCCTGGGCCTGTCCGGCTGCGCCTCGACCGGGATCGAGCACTACCGCGCCGAACAGCCGGCGCTCGACCTGAAGACTTATCTGAACGGCACCCTCGATGCCTGGGGCATGTTCCAGGGGCGTTCCGGGGAAGTGCAGAAGCGCTTCCATGTGGTCATCGAAGCCCAGTGGAACGGCGATACCGGCGTGCTCGATGAACACTTCAGGTGGTCGGATGGCACAACTTCCCGGCGCGTCTGGACGCTGACCCGGCAGGCCGACGGCAGCTATCGCGGCCGGGCCGACGATGTGGTCGGCGAGGCGCTCGGCGAAGTGGCCGGCAACGCCCTGCGCTGGCGCTACGTGATGGCGCTGCCGGTCGATGGCAAGACCTATCACGTCGATTTCGACGACTGGATGTTCCTGATGGACGACAAGGTGATGATGAACCGCTCCTACATGAGCAAGTGGGGCTTCAGTCTCGGTGAGGTGACGCTCACCTTCGTCAAACGCTGATGGCCACACCCAACCCCAGGATCACCGAATGGCGCGGCAAGCGGGTCTGGCTGGTCGGCGCCTCCAGCGGCATCGGCGCGGCGCTGGCCAAGCTGCTCGCCGGCCGCGGTGCGCGCCTGGCGTTGTCGGCGCGCCACGGCGAGAAGCTGAAGGGGCTGGGTATCGCCGATGCCCTGATCCTGCCCTGCGATGTGACGGACAGCGTCAGCCTGGCGGCGGCGCGTGAGCAATTGCTGGCCGTGTTTGGTGGTGTCGATCTGGTTATCTATCTGGCCGGCGACTATGTGCCGATGCGTGCCGACGACTTCGACGCGACCGTGGCGGAGCGGCTCATAGCAATCAACTTCACCGGCGCGCTGCGCCTGACCGCTGCCGTGCTGCCCGATCTGACGGCCGGTGGCGGCATCGCCTTCGTCGCCAGCGTCGCCGGCTATCGCGGCCTGCCCAAGGCGCTCGCCTACGGGCCAGGCAAGGCGGCGCTGATCCACTTTGCCGAGTGTCTGCATCTCGATCTGACGCCCCGGGGCATAGGCGTCTGGCTGATCAATCCGGGCTTCGTCGCCACGCGGCTGACCGCCAGGAACGACTTCAGCATGCCGGCCCTGCTCACCCCCGAGCAGGCGGCGCTGGCGACGGTGGACGGCCTTGCCGCCGGCGGCTTCGAGATCCACTATCCGAAGCGCTTCACCCGGTTCATGAAGCTGCTCTCCCTGCTGCCCTATGCCTGGTACTTCCCGCTGGTGCGCCGTTTCACCGGAGCTTGAGATGAATCTCGACGCCTTGATCCGCTTCTATCACGAGCTCTCGCCGGCCAGCCTTGGTCAATTTGCCGAGTTCTACAGCGCCGACGCCCACTTCAAGGATCCCTTCAACGAGGTGCGCGGCGTGGCGGCGATCCAGCGCATCTTCACCCACATGTTCCGCCAGGTGGCGGCGCCGCGCTTCGTGGTGTCCGAGCGCTTCGTCGACACCGATGGCGCCG
Source organism: Rhodocyclaceae bacterium (assembly GCA_044220545.1). Lineage (GTDB taxonomy): Bacteria > Pseudomonadota > Gammaproteobacteria > Burkholderiales > Rhodocyclaceae > Fen-999. The sequence goes on from JBGAQX010000014.1 coordinate 11,725, forward strand.
TGCTGGTGTGGACCTTCCACTACCGCGTTCAGCGTTGGGGCCGGGGCGAGATGCGGGTGATACGCGGCGTATCGCACCTGCGCTTCGCCGCCGACGGCAAAGTTTGCCACCACCGCGACTATTGGGACGCGGCGGAGGAGCTCTACCTGAAACTGCCGGTGCTGGGTCTGCTGATGCGCGGCCTGCGGCGGGCGCTGGCGGCCTGAGCTCGGCCTCGGCGCGCCTGCCCGGGCATGCTCTAATGCCCGGTCACCGACCACCGATTTCCCGTCATGTCGCTTGCCCAAGGATTCGCCCGTCGTGCCCTCCGCCTGCTTGGCTGGACCTGCATCGACACGTTGGCGACCCGTCCCGGGCGAGCCGTCGTAATCGGCTATCCGCATACCTCGAACTGGGACTTTCCGATCGGCCTGCTGGCCATGGCCGCGTTGGGGCTGAACGCCCGCTGGGTCGGCAAGGACACGCTGTTTCGCGGCCCGCTGGGCCCGTTGATGCGCTGGCTGGGCGGCATTCCCGTCAATCGACGCCAGCCCGCCGGCTTCGTCGAGCGGCTGGCCGCCGAGATGCGGCGGCAGCCACGGTTCATGCTGGCCATCGCCCCCGAAGGCACCCGCCGCCTGACGCCGGGCTGGAAATCGGGCTTCTACCGCATCGCCCGGGCCGCCGAGGTGCCGGTGCTGGTCGGCATGATCGACTATTCGCACCGGGAGATTGGCCTGCTGGCCCGCATCGACCTCAGTGGCGACGAAGCCGCCGACATGGCGCGCATCGCCGCCTGCTACCAGGATCGCCGGGGTCGCAGACCGGAACTGGCCGCGCCGATTCGGTTGATCTAGCGCCGACCGTCCGCCGCCTGCTTGTATTTCTTGAAGACGATTCTCGCGTCCCGCTGCGCGCGTTCGAGCGTGCAGATCGACGGATCGTCATCGTGGCCGCTGAAGAAATCGTCCGCCTGGGCGCGCATGACCATCTGGATGGCCGCCTCGTCGCCCATGCTGTAGATCTCGGTGATGAGCGTGGTCACTTCATCGAGGTGTTCTTCGTACGTCATGTGCATCAAACCACCCTCCGCTTCTGTCTTGCTACCCGGCTATTGATCGTCGAACACGCTGGCCGTCAGGGCGATTTTCCGCGAAGGATCTCGGCGCGGTTCGACGAATGGCGGCTGGATGCTCGGGTACCGACTAAGTGCGCAGCGCGCGCAGTTCCTTGTTCATGAAGCGCAGGCGCATCGCCAACAGGCCGGCGATGCCTTCGAAGATATAGGCGGCGGCCTGGCTGTGCGCCCCGGCGAATTCGTCGAAGCGCTGGCGGGAGAGCACGAAGCATTCGACGTCGCTGAGGGCGAGCGCGTCGCCGGAGCGGCGTTCGCTGTCCAGAAAGCCCATTTCGCCGATGAAGTCGCCGCGCCCGAAGGTACCGAGGTGCCACGCTTCCTTCTTGCGCAGCGGCAGAGTGACCCGGACTGTGCCGCTGCGGATGAACAGCAGTTCATCACCCGGCGCGCCGACCTTGAGCACCTTCTTGCCGGCCTGGAAATGACGCGTTTCGATGACGGCGGCGATGTTGGTCAGCGTGCCCGGCTTCCAGCCGAGCAGATGTTCCAGGCCATCGAGCTCGAGGGGAGGCTCATTATTCTCGGCGCGGTCGAGTTCGGCGCCCAACAACCGGGCTTCGATCCATTCCAGCGCCTCGTCGAGCTGGCGGAAGGTCATGGCCTTCTCGGTGTCGCGCACCAGGCCAACCTCGCGCAGGTAGCGCTTCATCTTCAGGCCGCTCGGCAGGCCGTGCGGTATTTCGGTGAAGATCAGATAGGCGCCCACCGCGTCCAGGCGGTCCTTGATCTGTTCCAGGACATGGGTGGCGGTCAGGTCGAGCGACTGCACGCGGCGCATGTTGAGGATGACATAGGTACGCGGCCCGATCTCGGGTTCGAGCGCCTGGTAGAGCTGGTTGGCGGTGCCGAAGAACAGGCTGCCCTGCAGCTCGACGATCACGGTCTTGCTGCCGTTGCGGACCAGGATTTCCAGCTCGTGCGCGTGGCGGACGACGCGCGAGAACATCTCGCCGCCGTCGATCTTCCGGCGCAGCACGGTGCTGCGCGCCTGCTCGCGCAGGTAGAGCACGACGGCGAGCACGATGCCGGCCCCGGAGGCGGCGATCAGATTCACGGTGAGCGCCACGCCGACGACGGTGAGGATCACCAGGAAGTCGAAGCGGGTCGATGCGGTGCGGAAGAAGTCCAGGCTGCGCCAGTCGATCATCCGGTAGCCGACCACCAGCAGGATCGCCCCCAGGGTGGCGATCGGCAGCCAGGCCACCAGCGAGGAGATCAGCAGGAAGGCGAGCAGCGCGAAGCCGCCCTCGATCATGCCGGAGCGGCGCGTCTGGGCGCCACTGGTGATGTTGACCAGCGAGGCGCCCATGGTCCCGGCGCCCGGGATGCCGCCGAGCAGCGCGGCGCCGATGTTGCCCAGGCCCTGGCCGACCATCTCCCGGTTGGGGTTGTGGTGGGAATTGGTCAGCGCGTCGAGCACGACGCAGGTCTTCAGCGTATCGATGGACAGCAGCGCCGCGAGGGACAGCGCCGGCAGGAGGATCTCGGCGAGCAGCGTCGGGTCCCAGGCGCGCAGCGCCAGCAGGTTGTGGCCGACGGCGTCGAGCAGATGACTGTCGGACAGGCTGAGCGGGCCGACGATGAAAGGATTGTCCTGGAGCCGCCACAGGGCCGGATCGGCGAAGCCGAGGCTGAAATAGACCAGGATGCCGGCCAGCAGCGCGATGATCGCCGGCGGCGCGGCACGGGTCAGGCGTGGCACGCCGATCATCGCCGCGATCACCGCCAAGCCGACCGCCAGGCTTTGCCAGTGCCACGTACCGGGATGCGACAGAACCTGCCAGAAGCCCAGGCTCTTGTCCGCGCCCAGCACGCGTGGCAACTGGCCGCCGATGATGGTCAGCCCGACGGCGGAGAGATAGCCGCTCACCACGGGATAGGGAATGTACTTGATCAGCCGGCCGATGCCGGAAAGGCCGATGCCGATCTGCACGGCGCCGGCCGCCAGGCTGATGAGCATCAACATCATGATGATCGCTTCCGGCGCCGTGCCGCGCTGCGCCAGGTTGATGGTCAGCGCCGCCAGCAGCGCCGCCGCCGGTGCGCACGGCGCGGTGATCAGCCGGTCGGTTCCGCCGAAGGCGGAGGCGATGAGGCCGAGCGCCATGGTGCCGAGGATGCCCGCCACCGCCCCCTGCGCCGCGTAGCCGCCGCCGAGCGGCGAAAAGATGGTGACGCCAAAGGCGATCGCCGCCGGCAGCGCCACCAACATGGCCGCCAGACCGCCCCACAGGTCGCCCGTCCAGGGGTGAGCAACTTTGCCTGCTTCCATATCCTTCTTCGCCAATTGGACCGCCGCCCGGTCAATTTACCTCAGTCACGACGGAAATCGACCATCCCGGGTACTTGCGGCGCTCCAGGGGCATCCGGGCCGCCGACCGCCTACTCGCCAGCCTGATCCACCGCCGGTACGAAGCTGATCCAGGCGCCGCTATCGATCATTCCGCCCGACAGCTTGCGACCCTGATAGAAGAGCAAGGCGTTTCGACCTTGGGCAACCCGCACGATGTCGTCTTGCGCAATGGCAATTCGCTTCTTCGACCGTCGCGGCAGTTCGATGCGGATTTCGTCCGAAGGGCTGTAACGCCCTTTCTTGACGATCACGGCGTTGTCCCTGGTCTCCACGAAAAAAGCGTCGGCTGGCTTGTCGGCGTCCATGCCTTGCACCCGGATCACCTTGTCCGGGTTGACTATCGGCGGATTCGGGGTTGCCGGCGGCGCTGGAGCCTCGGCCAGGACGCCATTCCCGGCCGAGTTCAACGGTGGGGGCGCCGTGTTTTCGACGGTCGCCGGGGGCGTGGTGACGCGGGGTTTGTCCCGCGCGATGGCGGGAGGCGCAACCGGTGGGTCCAATGCGGGGGTGGCGGGTGGCGGCTCGATCGGTGGCATCGTGGAACCGATCCAGATCAACACGATCACGGCGCCGACCAATGCGCCGACCGCGCCAATCTTGCGGCCAGTCCAGTAGCGCTTCCTGGCGTCCGCTCCGTCGGCGAGCAGACGATCGAGTGTGTCCATGTCGGTCGATGCGGCAACCGGTTGGCGGCCCTGCTGCCCGTCCTGGTCGCCTGCCGACGGAGCCACCGGGCTCAGCAGTCCCTCCATGACGCCACCCGCGCGAATCACGATCCGTTTGTAGCTGGCGTCGCCGACAAGACTGGCGCCGCGTTGAATCTCGATCGAGTCCGCCGCGCGCACGAAGCCCTGAACACGACCCAGCACGACAACGCGCGGAGACTCGATCGTCCCGGCAACGCTACCGGAAGCATGCACTACCGTTGTTCCGCCGGACGTGCTCTTGCAGGTGACGTCGCCGCGGATTTGCCCTTGAACGCGCAAGTAGCCGGAGAAGACGACATCGCCATCGATGCGGGCCTCGGGACCGATGATCGTCACGGACTTGTCTTCGATGGCGCTTGCGCTGTTACTGCTACGGAACACCGGATCCTCCCCTTTCCAGCTTGATCAATGAGATGAAACAGTCGTCCAACAGGCTGTTGGACAATGCACGCGTCCAGATGCACTTTGGTTCCGCACCCCCGGCGCTTAAATGGTTTCGTGCCAGTTCAGCCATTGCAAACCCTGAACACGGGAGAATTCGCGCGCATTGCGCGTAACCAGCGTGGCCTGATGGCGCAATACCGTGGCGGCTATCAAGGTATCGTGCGGGCCGATGGGCGTGCCCGCGGCCTCAAGCTCGGCGCGAATACGGGCGGCATGGGCCGCGCATTCGCTATCGAACGGCAAGACCTTCATCGGTCGCAGCAAGGCGGCCAATGCCACCAGACGGGGATTGGCTGCCTCCGGCGGCAAACGCAAAAGGCCGTAGCGAAGTTCGTATTCCACTATGGCGGGCACGCCGATATCGGCGGGGGAAAGGACTTGCAGGCGCGGCACCACCAGCGGATCGCCGCGAAAGTAGTAGCTGATGGTGTTGCTGTCGAGAATCAGCATGGCAGGCCGTCAAAAACCCAAACGCGGCACATCGGCCGGCTGCGAGGCCGAGTCTTCGTCGCGCAAGGGAAAGTCGGCAAAGCGTCCCGCCAGAGCCAGGCAATCCTGAGGCCACTCATGGGCGGCGTACTTGCGGATGATTTCCGCCACCCAACGGCTTTTCGACAGGCCATTGGCCTGCGCGGCCTGCTCTACCAATGCCTGTGTGGCATCGTCCAGATATAGCGTGATTTGTGACATGGCGGCAGCTCCTTGCAACTGGCACGGGCAATTATATTTCCAAGTATATTTGCCGCGCTATATTCGTCAAGTCAGCCAGCGACAATATGGTCCGTGACGTGTCATCAGGAACCCTGGTGAGGAAGGGCGGCCGCTAGTTGTCAGACTCAGGGTACCCTCTGACGTCCAACGTCTTCCCATCCTTGGCCTGCGGGCGATGTACTTCCTGCTCGCCTACATGGCTGACCGCTTCTCGCTGGCCGTGGTCGCCACCTTCATCGGCGTCTCGATCTGGCTCTCGCTACGCAAGGAGGAGCGAGAGCGGCCAGTCAAGCAATGACGGGTGCCGTCCCGCCAGCGCCGATTCTTGCCAGTGACAGTGGAGGGAAGACACCGCCCCGTGCGTTCTCGCTGACCGCCCGTGCAGCAGGATGGGTCAGCCGCCGCTCGGCTGAAATGAGGAAGAACCGCTCGCGAATCTCCCCCGTTTCGCCCAGCTTGACGACTTGGTAGTGTGCCGTCACGTCCGGCACGCTGGCCGCCGGCGTGGGAAACACTCCGGCGCTGGCTTCGCCGAAAACCTTCATCAAGGCGCTGTCGTCGAATTCTCCGACGATGCGCACACGCTTCCCAATTCGCTCCAGCCAGCGCGGCAGGGTGCCGTGCAGGGCGCTATCGCGCCCGGGCAGCAGCAGGGGCGCGCCATCTAGGCAATCGGGGAAGTCGCCCGTCAGTCGTGCAGCCAAAGCGGGCGCGGCCATGAAAGCCACCCCCGATTCACCGAGCGGATGGCTGTAGCCCTTGATCTCCGTGCCAGGCGGCATGGGGCGGTCGGCCAGCACCATGTCGAGACGGTGGATCGCCAGATCCGCCAGCAGGCGTTCCAGTCGGTCCTCCTGACATACGAGCCGCACGGCTTCCGGCAGTTCCAGCACCGGCGCGAGCAGGCGATGGGCGATGAACTTCGGCACCACGTCGGCGATACCGACGCGGAAGGTGATGAAGCGCTCCTCGGCACCGTTCTTCAGCAGGTCCTCCAACTCAGCCCCGGTCTGGAAAATTTCCTCGGCGTAGGAGAGCGCGAGCTTGCCGGTTTCGGTCAGTTCCAGCCGTCGCCCGACCCGCCGAAACAACGCCACGCCCAGCCGCTCCTCGAACTGGGTGATCTGACCGGAGAGCGTCTGGGGCGTGAGATGCAGGCGCTCCGCTGCGCGAATGACGCCGCCCGAGCGGGCGACACTGACAAAGTAATGCAGATGCTTGTAGTTAATCACACCGCCGCCCCACTATTCGCGTTTTTCGATCATATGGTACATCTATTCCTGATTTTATCGAACAAGCGGAGCACCCATAATCTAGCTGCCTTCTTTCAACTTTGACCAAGGAACGCCATGAACCTGCAAATCCAGACGCGAGACTTCACCCTGACCGACGGCCTGCGCCAGCACGTGGCCACGCGCCTTGCCTATGCCTTGAATCATGGCCGCGACCTCATCCGGCGCATCGTCGTACGCCTGTCCGATATCAACGGCCCGCGCGGTGGCGAGGACAAGTGCTGCGGCATCGAAGTGCGCCTCAAGGGGGCGCCCGCCCTGGTCGTCGAGGATGTCCAGGCCGATCTGTATCTCGCCATCGATCGCGCCAGCGAACGCATCGGCCGCACGCTCGACCGCCACCTGGCGCGGCGACGCGAGAATCCGGTGGTTTCGGCCACCCGCAAACAGTCAGCACCAATCGAAATGGAGAGTCGTGATGAGAAGCTATCCAGTTGACAGCAAAGAATCCATGGCACGTGTCATCGTACTGGCGATGCTGGCCGACGGCGCCATTGATCCGGTCGAACTCCATTTGCTGGAGCGCCCCGAAATCATCGCCCGAATGGGGTTTGATCACGATTGCCTGACCAATGTGACTCAGGAATTCTGCGAGGATTTGGACGCCTACGGCGTCTACGCCCGACCCGGACGGGTGGGCCTGGATCCGGCGACGATCGACTATTTGCTTGGTGAGATTCGCAACCCGGCACTGCAGGCGAACCTCTTGCGGGCAATGCTTGAGGTCGTCCATGCCAATGGCCATCTGACCGGTGGAGAGGGGGTGGTAATCGGTCAGGCCATGTCGTGCTGGGGCCTGGAGTTGTGCGAAGAGCGTCTCCAGCCGCAAGCGCGTCGGAAATTCTCACCTCGGCCGGTTGTGGAGAATTGTCGTGGCGGCCCCGTACGAGCCGCGGCCATAGCGGCCCGCGCAGCCATCGGGATCAAAGATCCGCCGAGGGAATTGGCACGAGCAAATCCCGTTTTGTCGCCGCCTCGCAGGCACTGACTGTTGAAAACCCGTTTGTTAAACCACAGGAGACTGAAAATGAACGACCCAAGACCCCATGCCATCACCCTGCCGCACAGCGCCACCGAATCCATCCTTGCAACCAACAAGGTGATCCGCAACACCTACATGCTGCTGTCGGCGACACTGCTGTTCGCCGCCGTCACGGCTGCCGCCGCAGTGGCGCTGAGATTGCCGCATCCGGGGCTGATCATCACGCTGGTCGGTTACTTCGGCCTGCTCTTCGCCACTCACAAACTCAAGAACAGCGGCTGGGGCCTGATCTCCGTCTTCGCGCTGACTGGCTTCATGGGCTACACGCTCGGCCCGATCATTAGCCACTATCTCGGCCTGCCCAACGGCGGCCAGACGGTCATGATGGCCATGGGCGGTACCGCCGCGATCTTCCTCGGGCTTTCCGGCTACGCGCTGACGACACGCAGGGACTTCAGCTTCATGGGCGGCTTCCTCATGGTCGGCATCCTGCTTGCCTTCCTTGCCGGCCTGGCCGCGATCTTCTTCGAGATACCGGCGCTGTCGCTGACTGTGTCGGCCGCCTTCGTGCTGCTGATGTCGGGCCTGATTCTCTACGAGACCTCGAACATCATCCACGGCGGCGAAACCAACTATGTGCTGGCCACCGTGACCCTGTTCGTGTCCATCTTCAACCTCTTCACCAGCCTGCTGCAATTGCTGGGTTTTGCGGGCAGCAACGAGTGAGTTGGCACCATGGCATTTGCCGCCAATAGTCACTGAAGGAGAAGCCAATGTTCAACCCCATTACCATCCCGTTCGGCAGCAAGATGCTGTTTAACGGAGTCAAGCTGAAACCCGGCGTCACCGTGGCCGACATCGAGCTGGCGCTCGGCGAGATGTGTCATACCGTGAAGGAGACCTATGGCAACGACTCTGGCGGTTTCATTGCCGGTCAGGTATTCGCGTTTTCCGGCTTCATCAGTTCGGAAGGTTCGGTAAACACGGTCAAGGAACCTGATTACGACATTGCCATCGTCACTTACTGGGCATCCTTCGAACAGCATGAAAAGTCCCATGCGGACAAGGCGTTCAGGGATAAATTCCATGCCTTGGCCGAGATGAGCACAGACACTTTCGAGGTGGGCTTCGACATGCTGTGGCAAGGCGTCCCCGAAAAATAGGAAACGTCCATGGCCTACATCCAAGATGTCAACGGCTCCTCACGGATGAGCCGCGCGCGCATCGGCCACTGGCTCGACCAGCCACACATCCAGAACGCGATCATCACCCTGATCATCATCAACGCCGTGCTGCTGGGTCTGGAAACGTCGCCTGGCCTCATGGCTGCCGCGGGCGAGACCATCGTCGTGCTCGACAAGGCGATTCTGGCGATCTTCGTGCTCGAAATCGCCTTGCGCCTTTACGCCCACCGCGCGGCCTTCTGGCGCGATCCATGGAGTGTGTTCGATTTCGCCGTAGTCGCCATCGCGTTGATTCCGGCCACCGGACCGCTGGCCGTGCTGCGAGCCTTGCGGGTGCTGCGGGTGTTGCGTCTCTTGACCATGGTGCCGTCGATGCGGCGCGTAGTCGGGGCCTTGCTGGCAGCGATTCCGGGCCTCGGCTCGATCGCCATGGTGCTGCTGATCATCTATTACGTGTTTGCGGTGATTGCCACCAAGCTGTTCGCGGCCGCCCATCCCGAATGGTTCGGCGACCTCGGCCGCTCGCTCTATACCCTGTTCCAGATCATGACCCTGGAAAGCTGGTCGATGGGCATCGCCCGCCCGGTGATGGGAAACTTTCCCTACGCCTGGGTTTTCTTCGTCTCCTTCATCCTGGTGGCGACCTTCACCATGCTCAACCTGTTCATCGCCATCATCGTCAACGCCATGCAAAGCTACAACGAGGCGGAGCAACACGACGCCACACAGGCCGTGGAAGCGGTACGCAAGCACATCGAGGCCGACCTGCATGCCGAGATGCGCGGCCTGCGCGACGAAATTCGCGAAATGACAACGCTGCTGTCACGCGCGTCACCACGTCAGGCTTGACCCGACCTGCTGCCAAGGAAAAAAGCCATGAAACGAATTGCAATTGCCCTGCCTGCCCCCCCGTCATCGGTGTCGGTGTGATGATTCAGGATGCCGAGGCCAAACGCATGGGCGAAGGCAAGACCTCCGGCGTCAGCCGCGGCTGGGCCATTGCCGGGATTCAGCAATGCTGAACTATCCGGCGGCCCTGCGGGCGAAACCGCTACTCCATCATTGGCGGGGCATGGCCCCTTGAGTGCCGCTTCACCCTTCAGTCGCCGTCTGGCGCCCTGGCTGGCCCTGGCCAGCCTCGGCATACTAGTTTCGCTGATCCTGGCGCCCTTCCTTGCGCCGCTTGCCTGGGCTGGCGTGCTGGCCTACGCCTCCTGGCCGCTGGCCCAGTGGCTGCGGAAGAGGTGCGGCGGGCGCGACACACTGGCCGCCAGCCTGGCCACGGTCCTGGCGGCATTAACCCTGTGCGCACCCCTGCTGTGGCTGGCCTGGCTCGCGCAGCAGGAGGTGGGCCGGCTCTACGCGGCCGTGCTGGCCTTCGCCGCCGCGCCACCGGCGCTGCCCGAATGGCTGCGGGACCTGCCTTGGATGGGCACGTGGCTGGCAGATCAACGAGCCTGGCTGCGTTCCGACCCACAAGGCGTAGCCAGCACGTTCCAGGCATGGCTCGGGGAGCATGCCGGCGCCGCGGCCGCCGTGGCTGGTGGCGTGAGCAGGAATCTGCTCAAGCTGATCCTGACGCTGACCATCGTGTTCTTCTTCTACCGAGATGGCGTGCGCATTGTGGGCGAGTTGCGTCACGTACTGGTCAGTTTCATCGGCCCGCGAGTACACGGTTATCTGGCCGCAGCCGGTGCCACAACGCGCGCCGTGGTCTACGGCATTCTGCTCACCGCGCTGGTGCAGGGTTTCGTCGCCGGGCTGGGTTACTGGGTGGCGGGACTCGGCTCGCCGGTGACCATGGGCGTACTGACCGCGCTGGTGGCGCTGATCCCTTTCGCCACTCCCCTGGCCTGGGGCGGCGCCGGAGCCTGGCTGTTGTTCCAGGGCGAAGTGGGCGCGGCCATCGGCATCTGGCTTTGGGGCGCGGCGGTGGTCAGTCAATTGGACAATGTGCTGCGCCCGATCTTCATCAGCAGTGCCGGAGCGATTCCGTTTCTGCTGGTATTGTTCGGCGTCCTGGGTGGTCTGTTGGCCTTTGGCATGGTAGGTCTGTTCATCGGGCCCATCGTCCTGGCGATGGGCTGGGCCGTGTGGCGCGAATGGGCCGGGCATCTGGACGAAGCAGAACCAGCGGAGTGAATGCCATGATCCTGTCGTTTCATGTAGATCGAAGATCTATCAGCCAGGTTACGAAAGCATCATGGAAATAGCGGTCATCCTTGGACTGATTCTTCTCAACGGCGTGTTCGCCATGGCCGAGATTGCGCTCGTGACGGCACGTCGGGCAAGGCTTCAGGTACTGGCGCAGGAGGGACATGTCGGCGCAGCCGTCGCCGTCAAGCTAGGCGAGGAGCCCACCCGGTTCCTCTCGACCATTCAAATCGGCATTACTTCGATTGGCGTCCTGAACGGAATTGTCGGCGAAGCCGCACTGGCGCAGCCTTTTTCCCTCTGGATGCAGGCGCTTGGGGCGCATGGTCCGCTGGCGGATTACCTTGCTACCGCCCTGGTTGTGGTTGTTATTACCTATTGCACGATCGTGCTTGGCGAGCTTGTCCCCAAACGTCTCGGCCAGGTTCATGCGGAGCAGGTGGCTTTGTTGCTCGCGCGCCCGATGTTGTGGCTCGCGTCAATCACGAGTCCGTTTGTCGGATTTCTCGCTGCCTCGACGCAGTTGATCCTGCGCGCAGTCGGAGTGCGGGAACAAGAGGGTTCCACGGTAACGCAGGAAGACATCAACCAGATGCTGGCTGAAGGGTCGGATGCCGGGGTGATCGAAGACAGCGAGCACCAGATGGTCCGCAATGTATTTCGGCTGGATGATCGCCAGATTGCCTCGTTGATGGTGCCGCGGAGCGATGTCGACTATCTGGATACGGATTGTTCGCTGACCGACAACTTGAAGCGTATCGAGTGCAGTGCGCGCTCCCGATTTCCGGTAGTACGCGGGGGATGGGAGGACGTGCTCGGCGTCGTCAGCGCACGTCAGTTGCTGACCCAGACCTTGCGTGGTGAAACGCCCAGCATGACAGAGCATCTGACACCGGCGGTATTCGTGCCGGAATCGCTGACCGGCATGGAACTCCTGGAGAACTTGAAGACTTCTGGCACACAACTGGCCTTTGTCATCGACGAGTACGGAGCGGTGCGCGGCATTGTTACCCTGAAGGATGTGATGGAGGCGATTACCGGCGAATTCAAACCAAGTTCCCCGGAGGACGCCTGGGCCGTGCAGCGCGAGGACGGCACCTGGCTGCTCGACGGATTGATTCCCGTCGCCGAGTTGAAACATCGGCTCGCCCTGCGGACCGTTCCTGAGGAAGACAGGGGGCGTTACAACACGCTGAGTGGCATGATCATGCTGCTGCTCGGCCGATTGCCCAAGACCGCGGATCATTGCGAGTGGGAAGATTGGCTCTTCGAGGTCGTCGATATTGACGGCAAGCGCATTGACAAGGTGCTTGCCACCCGAAAGCCGGATGATCGCGAGGCGCGCAGCGATCAACTGGCAGACGGGGAGCAGCACCCATGCCCCGTTCCACCTGCCGCTCGACCAGAACGGTAAGCGCGGCGGCACCGGCCTGGTGACCTTTCTCGTCGGCATCTTCGTTGTCGGGCCACTCCTGGGCCACGCGACATGGCACGCCTATCGGGATCTATTGGAATAGACGGTTGACGCGCGCCGACACCAACATGACTACCGAAGCATCCGGCTTCAGCGTGCTCCCGAGGCCAGCCGATCGACCATGGCGCGCAGGGCGCGGATCTGCACGCCCTGCTTGTCGGCGTAGTGCCGGTCGGTATAGCCCCACCAATCCCAGCAGCCGTTGGGGTTGCGAAACGGAACGGAAACGGCCTGCGGGTAGAGGATGACCAGATGGTTGGTGTCGGCCCAGGCGTCGTAGCCGGCGTGTTCGACGAAGGTGGTGCCAAAGTAAAGGCCGCCGCCGGGCGGCGGCCGGAGCGGCAGATGGCTCTGGCCCTGCCGGCAGCCGTGCAGCGCGACGTGCAGGCGGCATCTTTCGCCGCGGTTGCAGGTGTCGGGCACATAGAGCCAGCCGCTGCTGTCCAGTCCGGTACTCCGGAAGAAACTGAAGTGCTTCGGGAAGTACGGTGTCTGGTCGAAGCGGATGAAGCGCCCGCGGCGCGCTCCGGTACGTGCCGGTTTGAGCGGGCCGTGAATCCAGGCGAGGATCCGGCCGGCGGTGTCGAAATCGCAGTCGATCAGGTAAGGCTCGGCGGTCAGCGCGCAGGCGCCGCCGTAGGCCGGGGTCGGCAGCCCATGGCCGGCGTTGTCGAGCGTGGCGCTGGCGAGATTTTCAGCCGGCATGCCGAGCGCGGCGAAGTAGTCGCGCGCCTGACCGACCACGGTTGCCGGCACGGTCTGGTCCTTGCCGCCGGCGAGGAGGAAGGTGCGCTGGCGCGCGACGTTGGCGGGGTCGTCGATCAGGCCGGCGCGGGCAAACTGCCTGGTCGTCGCCACCAGGGTCGTTACCTCGGCGCTGGCCGGGTTCACCGCGCAGAAACGATGGGTGCCCTCCAGGGTGCAGGAACATTGGGTCGTGGCGGTGATGACGTTGTTTCGGGCGCAGAAGTAAGGCCCGCCGGCAACGATGCCGGCGCCCTTGACGATCGACGAATGGGCAATCTGGAACTGCGCCGCCATGAAGGCTCCGGACGACAGCCCCGAAACGGAGGTTTCATCGATGGCGATGTTAAGCGCCGGCAGCGGTTGGAGCGATTCCGCCAGGCAGGCCAGAGGCAGCGCCGCCAGACCGGCCAGTAGCCAGCCGAGAACCCGGTGACGGACGCGCGTGGGCCGGGACATCTCGTTCAATCCCCGGCGCGGCTTGCCGCGGTGGCGCCGACCAGATCCAGCGCCACCGCTTCGGCCGCCCGGATGCCGTCGACGGCGGCGGAAAGGATCCCTCCCGCGTACCCGGCCCCTTCGCCGGCCGGGTACAGGCCGCGCGTGTTCAGGCTCTCGAACCGCTCGTCGCGGGTAACGCGCACGGGCGACGAGGTGCGCGTCTCGACGCCGGTGAGCAGTGCGTCGGCCATGGCGAAGCCGGGAATCTGTTTGTCGAAGGCGCGCAGCGCCTCGCGGATCGCCGCGACCGCGTAGTCGGGCAGGCAGGCGGCCAGATCGGTGAGGTGGATGCCGGGCGTGTAGGAGGGCTGTACGGCACCCAGTTCGGTCGAGGGTCGGCCGGCCAGGAAATCGCCGACCTTCTGCGCCGGCGCCGCGTAGTTGCCGCCGCCCGCCTTGAAGGCCCGCTCTTCCCAGTGGCGCTGGAACTCGATGCCGGCCAGCGGATTGGCGCGCGCGTCGCCGGGAAAATCGGTGGTCTCGATGCCGACCACCAGGGCGGCGTTGGCGTTGCGCTCGGCGCGCGAGTACTGGCTCATGCCGTTGGTGACCACGCCCCCGGTCTCCGAAGCGGCCGCCACCACCTGGCCGCCCGGGCACATGCAGAAGCTGTAGGTGGAGCGGCCGTTGCCGCAGTGGTGCACCAGCTTGTAGTCGGCGGCGCCGAGCAGCGGATGGCCGGCACTGTCGCCAAGCCGGGCACGGTCGATCAAGGCTTGGGGATGCTCGATGCGCAGGCCGATCGAAAACGGCTTGGCTTCCAGATGGACGCCGCGTTCGAACAGTAGCCGGAAGGTGTCGCGCGCACTGTGGCCGATCGCCAGCACCACATGGTCGGCGGGGATACGATCGCCGTTGGCCAGCACCACGCCACGCATCTGGCCAATGCCAGCGGCGGTTCTCCCGATGTCGAAATCCGCCACGCGGCTCTGGAAACGGATCTCGCCGCCCAGGGACAGAATGGTGGCGCGCATGTTCTCCACCACCCGCACCAGCCGGAAGGTGCCGATGTGCGGCTTGCTGACGTACATGATCTCGGGCGGCGCATCGGCGGCGACGAACTCGGTGAGGACCTTTCGGCCGCGATAGCCGGGATCCTTGATCTGGCTGTGCAGCTTGCCGTCCGAAAAAGTGCCGGCGCCGCCCTCGCCGAACTGGACGTTCGATTCCGGATCGAGCTTGCCCTGGCGCCACAGGCCCCAGGTGTCCCTGGTCCGTTCACGCACTTCCTTGCCGCGCTCGAGCAGGATCGGCCGGAAACCCATCCGGGCCAGGATCAGGGTGGCGAACAGACCGCAAGGCCCGGCGCCGATCACCACCGGCCGGTTGGCGAAGCCCGCCGGTGCCTGGGCGACGAAGTGGTAGCGCATGTCCGGCGTCGGCCCGACCTGGCGGTCGCCGCGCAGGCGCCTGGCGACGGCCGCCTCGTCGCGCAACTCGACATCGACGCTGTAGATGAAGACGATGGCCGAACGCTTGCGCGCGTCGTAACCGCGCCGGAAGATGGTGTAGCCGAGCAGCGCGCCCGACTCGACCCCCAAACGCCGCAGGATCGCCGCCTTGAGATCCGCATCGGTGTGGTCGAGCGGCAGCTTGAGTTCGGTGAGACGCAACATGCGAGGGTATCCGTGGGCGGGCGCGTGGATATTATCGCGCCGAGTCTTGATCCGAGTGGGCGGCACGCTAAAATCACAGGCTCTGTAGATAGCCATGCCGGCAGGGCGCCTTCCGTGGCGCCGGCCCGGCACCAGTGGAACCCATCCCGAATGAATACATTGCCCCGCGTCGGTGCCCGTGCCGCTCTTCCCCACAAATTCCGCCACGCGGCCATCGCGGCGGGTGTGATCGCGGCCTATGCGGTACCCGTCACTGTCCAGGCGCAGATGGTCTCGGCTGGTGTCGTCGGTGCGGACGTGCCCCTGGTTACCGGCGCGGGTGGACTGAACTACGTTGGCGCGCTGTCGCAAATCGGTGTCGGCGTGGATCGGGACAGTCACATCCACGGTCAGTTGAGCCGGGTCTTGACCGAGGACGCGTTGTCGGCCTGGATTGCTCAGGGCTGGCTCAGCCGCGGCAGCGGCGGCGTGCGACTCGACTACAACTGGGTTGCCGGGGTCGCCGGGCAGGACGAAAAGCCCGCCGCGGACAGCGTGGTCCGCAAGGTATTTGCCGCGCTCGACCGGAACCAGGAGGCGGACCGCAAGCTGACCATCGGCTTCGGGCTGGAAAAGGAGAACTGGTTCGGCAGCGTCAGCTACAGCCATGGCCTGAGCGATCGGCGCTGGCTGGGCCCGGCCATTGTCACCACCGAGACGGCGCAGCAGAACGGCACCGACGCGGGACGTCCGTATGTGGATACCCTGACCACCAGCACCTCGACCAGAATCTTCGAGCGTGCCTACGATCACGGCGTCGGGGTGCGCGCCGGCCACTTCTACTCCGACGCCCTGCTCAGGGTCGGCATGGGGCTGGATCGCGAATGGGGCGGCTCTTCCGCGCGTCAGAACACTGTTTCGGTGAGCGCCGAGAAGTTCTTTGCCGGCTCGCCCCACAGCCTGGCCGTCTCGTATGAACAGTTCAACAGATCGGGTGAATTCGAGACCCGGGGCAGCGGCTCGCGCATCCAGTTGATGTATCGCTTCAGCTTCGGTGGGCCCGCCACGGCCGCGGGCGCCGGTTGGCGCGATCGGCAGATCGTCAGACAGGTACCGGTTGCAGCCGCCACCGAGCCGGTGACCGAGGTCGCCCAGGCGCCGGTGCCGAAAGCGGAGACCCGCAAGGAACTCCGCATCGTCAAGACCACCGCCAGCATGACCAGCGATGCCTTCTTCGCCTTCAACCGGGCCGATCTGTCGGCGGCGGCCAAGGGCGAACTGGATCGCCTCGCGGAGACGCTGCGGACCACGGAACGGGCCGGCAACATACGGATTGCCGGTCATTCCTGCGACATCGGGCCGGACGCCTACAACATGAAGCTGTCCCTGCGGCGGGCGATCGCGGTGCGCGACTACCTTGTCGCCCGCAGCAAGCTCTCGCCCGACATGTTCGTCGTAGAAGGGCTGGGCAAGAGCCAGCCCAAGTACCCCAATACCGCCGAGTCGCGCGCCAGGAATCGCCGTGTCGACCTCGAGTTCGTCCAGTACCAGGACAAGACCGAGGAGGTTCTGGTGCCTGTCGAGCGGGCCAGCCAGCCGCCGGTTGCCAAGGCGGCCAGCGCCCCGGCCGCCGTCCAGTGGCGGACCGAAGTCATCGAGCAGGAACCCGCCTGGGTCAGGCGCGCGTTGCGCAACACGGTGCCGCACAAGCAGACCGTGGACACCTATCGCGGTGCCGAAGTGACCCGGACCACCACTTCGTCGCGTGTCTACCCGAACCGTAGTCCTGTGGCGCAAGTGGATGCCCTTGCGCTGCGCTCCGGAGTTGCCACGCCGATCAACGTGCTGGCGAACGACTCGGATCCCGACGGCAATGCCTTGCGCATCGTTTCGGTTGGTCGGCCGGCGCATGGCACGGCCGTGGTCTCGGGCGATGCGATCGTCTATACATCGACCGGCGGATTCTTCGGTGTGGATACTTTCAACTACACGGTGGACGATGGCGCCGGCGGGCAGGCGTCCGCATCGGTGACGGTGACCGTGCAGGTTCCCAACGAGGCGCCGCTGGCACAGGACGACCTGTATTTCGTCAGCAGCGTCGGGATGAAGGCCTTGAACGTGTTGGAGAACGATACCGATCCGGATGGCGATGCCCTGTCGATCGCGTCGTTCACTCAGCCGTCGACGGGAATCGTCACGCGGGCTGGCAACAGCTTGCTGTTCGAAAGTACCGGACCTTTCCCCAGAACCACCTTTACCTACACGGTCAGTGACGGCCGGGGCGGCACGAGCACGGCCACGGTCATTTTGATCGACCCGTAGGATTGGGGCTCGGGGCTCGGCGCTCCGCCTACACCGCCAGCGCCAGCATCTTCAGCGGCGGTTTGCCGTCTGGGCTGGGGAAGTCGGCTTCCGGGGCGATCCATTCGAAGTCGCGAATCGGCCGGCCGGCCTTGCGGGCGCTGCGCTGGAGCTGGTCGAGCCAGGCGTCGCGATCGACTTCCGCCACGTTGTTGCAGCAGATCAGCGTGCCGCCCGGGGCCGTGCACAGTAGCGCCGGTTTGAACAGCGCCGAATAGTCGTTGATGAGGTCGACAACGCCGAACGGGCTTTTCGCGTAGCGCGGCGGATCGAGGAAAACGAGGTCGAACTGCTGCGGCTCCAGCTTGGGAAAGGACGGCATGCGCTTGCCGCGCACCCGCTCGGCCTGACCGATGCCGGACAACTGGCGCAAGGCGGCGAAGGCGTCGCTCTTGATGAAACGCGGCCGGACCGGCAGGTTGTTCAGGCGGGCGTTCTCGCGGCCGATCTGGAGGCTGCTCTCGGCGAAATCGACGTTCATCACGAAACGCGCGCCGGCCTTGGCGGCGGCGATGCCGACACCGCAGGTGTAGGCGAACAGGTTGAGCACCGATTTGCCGACGGCATCGCGCATGACACGCCGCCGGCCGGCGCGCAGGTCGAGGAAGAGCCACGGGTCCTGGCCCTCATGGCGGGCCTGGATGCGGTAGGCGACGCCAAGTTCATGGGCCTCGCGCGGCAGCAGCGCGGCCTCCATCCGGTCCGGTGGCAGTTCGTTGAGGATGCGGGAGCCGGCCTGGCTGCGGTCGTTGTAGATCGGCGTCAGGCCGGGCAGCACCCCGGCGTAGTAGCCCGTCAGTTCGGCCAGATGGTCGGGGACCAGTGGCTGGTGAAAGCTTTGGACCAGCAGCAAGTCGCCATACCGGTCGACCGTCAACCCCGGCCAGTCCTCGACGCTGCCATGGAACAGCCGGTAGGCGTCGGTGTGCTCGGCATGCAGGCGGGCCAGCAGCTCGGTGCGGGCGGCGAAGGCGGCGGCCAGCAGGTCGGTCAGGGGTTCGGTCACGGGAATTCCAGTCGGTCGGGTGGGGGACCAAGGCCGTTTACATGGAGATACCGGGCGATGGCGACGCCATTGTAGCGAGTCGCTCGATGCGGCAGCGGACAATCCGTGGCCGGGCCGGCTGGCGGCGAAGATGACGCCGACTTTGACTAGGCGGAGGGAAGTGACGATACTCCGGATCGATGCGATCGGAATTCGATTGCGCCTCGTCGGCCGGCTGGCTTGCGCCGCTGCGCCGGCGCCCGGCGCGTGGCTGGGACCAGGGCAAACGACGCTATCGACGCCAGGCCGCGTCGGCAGGAGCAAGCTATGTGGGAAGCAAACGAAAAAGGCGGGCAAGCGTGTCCGGGCCGCAGGAGCACGGATCGCGGTTCCGGGCCACGGCCGCTGGCCGGTGTCGGGGCGCGGCACCGGCTATCCTGGGAAGATCAGCGCGCCCAGTACTGGACCCGGCTGCTCTTCTGCGGCCTCGCGCTGCTGTACTTCAATTTCGGCGGCGCGGCGCAGGTCCGGGCATGGACCAGCCTTGTCGTCGTCAATGTCCTGTTTGCACTCTACTGCCTGGAGGTCCTGGCTTTCATGTGGCATGCCGTGCGCGTGCCCCACGCGCCCTG
This sequence comes from Rhodocyclaceae bacterium, assembly GCA_044220545.1. Lineage (GTDB taxonomy): Bacteria > Pseudomonadota > Gammaproteobacteria > Burkholderiales > Rhodocyclaceae > Fen-999. The sequence goes on from JBGAQX010000014.1 coordinate 30,961, forward strand.
GCGCCAGCGCCTGACGATGTGGGTGGATATCTCGGTCGCCTCCTTTGCGGTGCTGGCCGACGCCACGGTCAGTTCGCCCGGCTTCCTCGTCTATCTGATGGTGATTCTCGGCAACGGCATGCGCTATGGCCTGCGCCTGTTCGGCGAGGCGGTGGTCGGCAGCCTGGGCGCGGTGGTGCTGATCGTCAGCCTGCGACTGGGCGACTATGTGAACATCTTCTCGGTGAGTGCCGTCTTCTTCCTGGTCTTCTTCGCCATCATCGTCCTCTACTCCTATTCCCTGACCGCCAAGATCGAGCGCGCCCGGGCCAAGCTCGCGCATGAACGCAATGTGGACGCGTTGACCGGCTTGCTCAATCGACGCGCGCTGATGGAGTGCGCCGATCAGCTTTTCCAGTTGCCGGAGAACCGGGATGGCGGCATCGTCGTGCTGTTCGCCGACCTGGATGGCTTCAAGGCGGTGAACGATACCCATGGCCACCATGTCGGTGACCGCGTGCTGGCGGCCGTCGCCGGCCGGATAGCGGAAATCGTGCGGGACGTCGATCTGGTGGCCCGCTATGGCGGCGACGAGTTCATCCTGATCCTGCCGGCGACCACCCGCGAGGGCGGCGAACTGGTTGCCCAGCGCCTGCGCCGGGTGATCGAAGACTGCGCGCGCGACAACGGCATGGACTTCAGCGTCTCGATCGGGATGGGCAGTTACCCGCGTCACGGCGCCGATCTCGCGTCGGTGGTCTCGGCGGTGGACAAGGCCATGTACCACAGCAAGCTGGTTCACGGTCGCGGCGGCATCCTTCATGTGGACGGCATCGAGCGGCCATTGACGGCGACCGACTGACCGGGTTTCACTCGGCCGGGCTCCGTCGCGTCAGTCGGCCCGTGAGATGGCTTCCCTGGCCCGCGCCAGCCTCGGCGCCACCACCGGCACCGTGAGCATGGTGCTGGCCACCGCCATCAACAGCAGGGCGGTGAAGGTCTCGCTGGTGATGATCCGCTTGTCGAGCAGGATGTTGGCGAAGATGATCATGATCAGCGCCTTGGTCTGCAGGAGCCAGCCGATGATGCCGGCCTCGCCGGCCGGCCAGCGCAGGATGCGGCCGGCGAGGCGCACACCGAGCAGCTTGCCGGCGACCGAGGCGACCAGCAACAGCGCGGCGGCGACGAATACCGTCTCGCCACCCAGCGTCCAGGTGGTGCGCAGGCCGGTGCTGAGGAAGAAGACCGGCATGACCACCAGCAGCACATGGTGGCGCAGCAGGTCCATCTTTTCCTGGGCGAACCATTCGGCCTCCATGATGGCGCCGGCCAGAAAGGCGCCGACCATGAAATGCAGGCCCGACCAGTCGGCGCCGAAGGCGCACGCGGCCAGCCAGATCAGCGCCACGTACCATCGGTCGCGTTCCGCCAGCCGGCCCATCAGACGGTGGAAGAGATAGCCGAACACCGCGAAGGCGGCCAGAAAGCCCACCTGCTTGCCGACCCGCTGCCAGTCCATCAGGATCAGCGCCAGCACGCCCCAGATGGCGATGTCGTCGAGGCTGGCGTAGCGCAGGATGCGCTGGCCGATCGGCTGACGCAGGATCTCGAGCTTCTCCATCAGCAGGATCAGGATGGGTAGCGCGGTCACCGCGCAGGCCATGCCGACGCCGACCACGAACTGCCAGGTCAGGGCGCCCGGCCCCATCCAGCCTTCTTGCTGGAGCAGCACGGCGGCGGCCATACAGCCGAAGATCAGCGGTGTGCCCAGCGCCAGCCCGGCGGTGATGCCGCTTTCGCGGCGGTGTGCCCAGGCCTTGCGCAGGTCGAGCTCGACCCCGGCGATCATGACGAACAGCATCACCGCCCACCAGGCGATGCCGTTCAGCGACTGCGTCACGGCGGGCGTGAAGACGAACTGGTAGTAGTCGGGAAAAGCCCGGCCGAGGATGCCCGGCCCGAGCAGGATGCCGGTGACGATCTGCACCACCACCAGCGGCGCGTAATAGTCGGTTCGCCCCAGCCGCCAGATCAGGTAGGGCGCGGTGAATATGATCGCCATGGCGATCAGGAAGATCTCCGTCGTGTTCATCTAACAATCGATTGCGTCAGGAGCGGTTCCGGTTGCCTGACGGCTTGTCGGAGTTGGCTGTCGAGGTGCTTTCACCTTACCTCAATATCGCCACGAAAATCCCCGCCAGGATCGCGGACGTGATGACGCCGCTGATGTTGGCGCCCAGGGCATGGGGCATGATCATCACGCCGGGATTGGCCTCCGTGGCGAGCTTCTGCACCACCTTGGCCGTGGTCGGTACGCAACTGACACCGGCGATGCCGATCATGGGATTGAACTTGCCCCGGTACCAGAAGTACAGCGCATAGCCGCCAATGATGCCGCCGATGCCCGAGAGCAGCAGCGCCAGGCAGCCGAGCAGCAGCAACTTGAGAACCACCGGGTCGAGCAGGGTGCTCGCTTCACAGAGTATGCCGAGCGTCAGGCCGAGGAAGAAGGTCGCGCCGTAGAGGAAGGTTTCGCCGAGCAGGTTCTGGAAATTGACCAGGCCGCTCTCTCGCACCGCGACGCCGACGAACAGCGACAGGAAGAGGGGTGCCGCGACGGGGAACAGGAGGCAGAGCAAGGTGCAGATGACGACGGCAAAGACCAGCTTCTGCGCCGAGGTGATCTTTCCGACATCGTCCACCGGCATCGGGATCGCGCGCAGTCGCTTGGGGATCAGCAACTTGATGAGGTACGGATAGCCGCCGTAGGTGAGCCCCAGGTAGAGATAGCCGACCACGGTGATCGGCACGAACAGGTGCTTGGCCAGCACCAGGGAGGTGAACAGCACCATGGGCCCGTCGGCGCCGCCGATCATGGCCACCGAGGCGGCCTCCCGCTCGGTCATGCCGATGGCGACGCCGATGGGAAAGACCAGCACGGTGCCCAGTTCGGCGAACAGGGCCAGGATCATGCTCTGGAATGGCCGCGCCATGACGAAGCCGACGTCCAGCAGCACGCCGATGCCCATGAAGACCAGACAGGCGATCAGGCCGTTGCTGAACATCAGCGTGTAGACGGGTTGCAACCAGTCGATCTGGAGGATATTCACCACCTCGTCCGGCGCCGTGACCAGCGGGTCGACGAACAGGGTGCCGGTCCTGCCGCCCTCGAACACCAGAACCCCGGCATTGACCGCCGACATGCCCAAGCCCATCGGGATCATCAGCAGCGGTTCGAGCACGCCCTTCTTGCCCAGATAGACCAGCAGGAAACCCAGCAACATCAGGACCACGCGGCCGATGGCGATCTTCGGCTCCTGGGAAAACAGCGTGCCGACGCCCTGGAACAGATCGAGAAAGCCAATACCTTCCATGATGGCGCGGCCTCAGGCAAGAGTGACCAGGATCTGCCCGGCATCCACCGCCTCGCCGACCTTGACGACGACCCCGGTCACCGTGCCGTTGCGGTGCGCGATCATTGGCGTCTTCATCTTCATGGCCTCGATGACTACCATCTTGTCACCCTGATTGACCGGCTGGCCAACGGTGACCAGGATGGATTCAACCACCCCGCCGAGCGTGCTGGTCACGTCGCCCGCGCGCGTCGGACCGCGCATCGCCGGCGCCATCGTGGCGGCCATCGGCGCGGCCGCCGGCGCCGCGGCGGTGGGAATGCTCATGCTGCCCGGCTGCGGGTAGAGCTGGCCAGCGCCTTCGCTCAGATCCTCGACGGTGACGTCGTATTGCCTGCCATCGACGGTGATGCGGAAATGCTTTTCCATGGTCGTCCCTCCCGGTTGCCGGTGTCCGCCGGCCGGCCTGTCAGTGCTTCGGATGGTGTTCCTGGCCATGCGATGCGTGGTGGGCTTGGCGGCCCTCGGCGAGCCAGCCGGCCTGGCGGCGGTTTGGCTCGATATGCACCACGCGGTGGGCGCCGGTCAGCGCATGAACCGCCGCCGCGATGGCCACCACATGATCCGCCGCCAGATCGAACGCCGGCGCCTTGGGGGCGGGTGCCGGCCGCGGCACGGTCTTGCCTTCGATACGGTCCAGTACCAGAACGATCAGCTTGATAGCCACTGCGATCACCATGGCAACCACCACGGCGAGGGCGTAGATCCACAGGGTCTTGCTCCAGATGTCGGCCATGGCGTTCTCCAGGCGAATCAGAGGGGGATGTTGCCGTGCTTCTTGGCTGGCCGCAGTTCGCGCTTGTTGAGCGTCTTGCGCAGGGAGAGGGCCAGCACGCCGCGCGTTTCCGCCGGTTCGATGACGTCGGTGATGTAGCCGTGCCCGGCGGACAGGTAAGGCGAGGCGAATTCGGCTCGGTAGCGCGCCACCAGCTCGGCCTTCTTGCCGGCGCGATCTTCCGCCTCGGCCAGTTCCTTGCGGTAGAGGATGTTTACCGCCCCTTCGGCGCCCATCACGGCGATCTCCGCGTTGGGCCAGGCATAGACGAAATCGGCGCCCATCTCCTGGCTGCACATGGCCAGGTAGGAGCCGCCGTAGGCCTTGCGCAGGATGATGGTCACCTTCGGTGTGGTGCAGGAGGCGTAGGCGAACAACAACTTGGCGCCATGGCGGATGATGCCGCTTCGTTCCTGCTCGACGCCGGGCAGGAAACCCGGCACGTCCACCAGGGTGACCAGGGGGATGTTGAAGACGTTGCACAGCCGTATGAAGCGGGCTCCCTTGTCGGCGGCGTTGATGTCCAGCGCGCCGGCCATCTCGGTCGGCTGATTGGCCAGCAGCCCGACGACGATGCCTTCGACGCGGGCGAAGCCGATGATCAGGTTGCGGGCAAAGCCGGCGTGAATCTCCAGGAATTGGTCGGCATCGACCAGATGTTCGATGATCCGGCGCACGTCCATGGGCTCGGCGAGATCGTCGGGAATCAGCTCGTTCATGCCCTCGTCGCGCGTCAGGGCGATATCGGCGCGCAACTCGTGCGGGGGATCCTCGGTGTTGTTGGACGGCAGATAGGACAGCAGTCTTTGCACGATGCGCATGGCATGGTGCTCGTCCTCGGCGATGAAATGCACGTTGCCGCTGACACTGGCGTGCATCTCGGCGCCGCCGACCTCGTCCATGGTGGTGACGCGTCCGGTCACCGCCTTGATCACTTCGGGGCCGGTGATGAACATCTGGGCGTTGTGCCGGGTCATGACGACGAAGTCCATCAGCGCCGGCGAATAGGCGGCGCCACCGGCGCAGGGACCGCAGATCACCGCGATCTGCGGCACGACGCCCGACATCAGCACGTTCTGGTAGAAGACCTGGCCATAGCCGGAAAGCGCATCCACCGATTCCTGGATGCGGGCGCCGCCGGAGTCCTGGAAAGCGACCAGCGGAATTCCCGTCCGGGTGGCGAACCTCATCAACTCGACGATCTTGTGGGCGTGCATCTTGCCCAGAGTGCCGGCGGCCACCGTGAAGTCCTGGCTGAAGGCGGCCACCAGTTGGCCATTGACATAGCCGGTGCCGGTAATCACGCCGTCGGCGGCCAGTTCCTTGTTTTCCAGACCGAACCCGCAGCCGCCGTGTCTGACATGCATGCCGACTTCCTGAAAGGTGTCGGGCTGAAAGAGCGCGGCGAGGCGTTCGCGCGCCGAGAGCAGGCCTTTTGCGCGACGTTCCTTCAGCTTGTCGTCGCCACCCCCGGCGGCAACGACGCCCCGTCGCCGGCGTAGTTCCTCGATGGCCTGGGCCGATATCGTCATGGAACCCCCTCCCTGTTGGCGCCGCCGGCGCGCCCCTCGATGGGGCGACCGCTACTCCGCCTTGACAGCTTGGTACTCGGCCAGGATGCTGAGCGGGCGGGATTCCCGATGGTGGCGGACGGCGGAAAACCCCGCGTTTTCCAAGGTGGCAAGGATGCGCGCCGGCGGCGCGCAAGTCTCGATGGTATCCCAATAGTAGCGCCAGAGTTGCGCCGTTTCCCGGTGCCTGGCGACCAGGCCGGCCAGGAGCGGGACGATGCCTTTCATGTAGGCCTTGAGCAACACTCGCCCCAGGCGGCTCTCCGGTCGGGTAATTTCCAGCAGGCAGATACGGCCGCCCGGCTTCATCACCCGATGGAATTCGCGGCAGGCGGCGGAAAAATCGCCGATGTGGCGCAGCGCATAACCCATGCTGAGAAAATCGAAACTGGCGTCTGGCAGCGGGATTGCCTCGGCCCGGCCTTCGATGAGCGTCACGGCTGCCGGCAGGCGGGCCGCGGCCATCATGCCGGCGCTGGGATCGACGCCGGTCACCAGGCTCGCGTCACCCGTGATGGCCACGGCTTCGCGGGCGGTCAGGCCGGTGCCGACGCCGACATCCAGTACCCGCATGCCCGGTTGCAGGCCGGCGCGCAGCAACGCCTGGTGCCGGTACCAGGGGCCGCTGCCCAGCGCCAGCAGCTTCTCGATGCGGTCGTAGTCGGGTGCCGTGCTGTCGAAGATGGCGCGCACGAAGCCTTGGCGCTCCTGCTCGCTGGCGTAGTAGTCGGTCAGCGGCCGGTGGGGCGCGCGCACGGGATCGGGCATGTCGTTCATCCTTGTATTGCCGCCGCGAGGCGCCGGCCGATCAGCAGCGGCAGGCGCCACAGGAAGCCGAGAAACAGCCGGGTATGCATCCAGGTCAGCAGCAGGTTGTCGCGCAGATAGTTGAAGTGCGACACGCCGCCCTCGTCGGCGCGGAAATAGCGCACCGGCGCCGGCCGGTTGATCGGCGGCACGCCCGCCCAGCAAAGGCGGACCACGGCCTCGGGGTCGAAATCGAAACGGCGCATCCATTTCTGCCCCGCCATGACGCCCCGGAGTGGCGTGATCGGATAGACGCGGAAGCCATACAGCGAATCGCCGATGCCCGCCCACAGCGTCTCCAGGTTGGCCCAGCCGTTCGAGACCTTGCGGCCATTGACACGCAGGCGCGGCGCGTCGGCGGCGAAGACCGGCACACCGAGCACCATGCCGTCGGGCCGCGCTTGCGAAGCGCGCATGAATTCCGGAATCAGCTCGGCCGGGTGCTGGCCGTCGGAGTCCATGGTCAGGGCATGCGTGTAGCCGAGGGTGGCGGCCTGCGTGATGCCTTCGAGCACCGCCGCGCCCTTGCCGCGATTTTCCGGCAGGACAATGACGCGCAGCCCGGGGTCGTCGGCCGCCATGGCGCGCAAGCCGTCGGCGCTGCCGTCGTTGCTGCCATCGACCACCACCCAGACGGGCGTCCATTGGCCGCGCGCGGCGCGGACGGTGTCATAGACCTTTGCGCCCGGGTTGTAACTCGGGATGAGGACCAGATGCGTGGAGGACGCGGCGGGCATGGTCAGTAGTGGTGGTTCAGGACAGCGCCGTCCGCGCCGCTGGAGTACCGGCCGGGTTGGTCGCGGCAAGTTCCCCCCGGAAGTAGCTTTCCATCTCGCGGGTGAAGGCGGCGGCGTCGGTCGGCGGCGCGAAGCGGCGGCCGACCCGGACGGCGACGCGCAGCGGCAGCTCGGGCCGGCGGAACAGCGGCCAGGCCTTGCCCAGGTAGGGCGAGCTGAAGTCGATCAGCAATGTCTGCACAGGCACCTTGGCGCGGCCGGCGATCAGGCCGGCGCCGGGAGTGCAGGCGTCGATGGGGAATGTCCGGGTGCGCGTGCCTTCGGGAAAGATCAGCAAATGGGCGCCCTCGCCCAGCTCCTGGCGGGCGCGCCGGACCATCTCCAGGGGCGCGTCGTTGGGGATGTAGCAAGCCAGCCGTGCCGCCGCGCCGAGCAGGAGGTTGTCCATCAAGGCCGCCTTCATGATGCAGACCGCATTGGGAAAGCGCGAGGCGATGATCACCACGTCGAGCAGCGACGGATGGTTGGCCACCAGCACCAGGGGGGCGTCGCGGCGCAAGGCGTCGAGCGCCGACAGCTCGAAGCGGCAGGCGCAAAACAGACTGAGAAAGCGCAGATAGACGCGGAACGAGCCCATGATGACGGCACGGCCAAGCGGCTGTCCCCAGCGGCGCGGCAGCAGCGGATGCAGGAGCGCGGCGAACGGCAGCCAGACCAGGCAGAGCAGCCCGAGGAAGCCCAGGCCCAGCACCATGGCGAGACTTTCGTAGGCCCGCCACGCGCCGCGGCCAACGCGGCGCGACAGCGGATCAGTCATTGACCAGCACGCGCGTCTTCGACTCGTCGATGACCCAGGAAATGGCGATGCCGGCGGCGGCGAAGTTGCGCCGCGCCACCAGCGGGCTGTCGACGAACACGGCACTCCGCAGCGAGTCGTAGCGCACGAAGGCGCCTACCCAGGTCTTGTCGAAGCGCCGGGACAGCGAAGCGAGGAACTGGCTGCCGCTGTAGCCGCCGCGGGCCGAATACGCGGGCCGCGCGGCCGTGGCGTACTCGGGCGCCACCCCGTAGAAATAGTCGTGCTGCTTTCGGGTCGCGTAGAGCGGTCCGGCCACCAGGCCCAGGTTCCAGCCCGGCAGGCCGGGCAGGTCGGTGACGTCCATATTCAGATTGGGCGAGAAGATCCAGCCGATATCCTTCGGCGAGCGTTCGACGCTGAAGGCGGCGCGCACCGGCAGGCGCAGCTTGAGGAAGCGGGCGCGGTCGGCGCTGCGCCACAGGGTGACATCCACCTGCGGGCCGAATTCGGCGGTCGGCTTCAGGTCCGCCATGCCGGCGCGGGCGGCGACATCGTCGCTCTTGGTCGGCGGCGAGGCGGACAGGCTCAGCGTCAGGTCCACCCGGTCGGAATCGAACAGGCTGCCGCGCAAACCGTGGCGGTCGGCCTTCAGGAAGTCGCCGTGGTAGGTGAAGTACGGCACCGGCAGCAGAAAATTGTGCACCTTGTCCGAGCCCCGATAGGCCGGGAAGCTGAACGCCGCGACACCGGCGCCAACCTCCCACAGGGGCTTTTCCTCGCCGGCCATGGCCAGGGCGGGCAGCAGGACCGCCATTGCGGCGGCGGCGTGTTTCCTGATCGTCATCTCAGCAGTTCCCCATGGCATGCGAGGCCATGGCCTCGATTTCGACCAGCAGGTCCGCGCGGCAGATATCGGCCTGAACATGGACGACCGACGCGCCTGTGCCGAGCAACTGCTCAAGAATACCTTGCACACGCGGATAGTCGTCGGCCCGGCGCAGATACGCCCGGTAGCGCAGCCCGGCCAAGGTATAGGGCGCGGCCAGGGCCTGTCGGTTGGCCGACTCCAGCAGCGCGGCGATATTGGCGACGGTTTCCCGCGTCTGGCCGTCGATATCGCCGACATGCAAGGTCCGGTGGCCGACGATGCTGGCCGTGCCGGAGACGAACAGCAGCTCCTGGCCGGGCAGGCGCGCGAAGGCCGCGCGCGAGAAGGTCGGGCTGCGCGGCCCGTAACTGGCCGGGTAGTCATAGGCGCTGACCTGACGCGGATTCTCGATCGGCGTCGGCGCCGCGCGGCCGGCCATGAAGGCGATGGTCAGGGGGCCGCTGGTGGTGCCCAGGGCGCAGGCCGCCGGCACGTTGCCGCGCGCCAGCCGGCCACTGGCGACGAAGGCGTCGTGGCGGCCGATGTTGAACTGGCGGTAGCGTTCGAGGCCGTCGCGTACCGCGTTGATGTCGGCAAGATAATTCCAGGTTCGCCACAAATGAGGATAGCCGTGCCGGTCGAGCAGGGCAAAGATGCGCCGGTAGGCGCTTTCGGTGGCGTGTTGCAGCGGCATCGGGCCACCCGCCGCGAAATCGCCCTCCTCGACATCGACCGTGCCGTACAGCACGTTGTCGTCCACGCGGAAGCAAATGCCGTCGAACTCGCCCGCGCGGCACGACTCGACGCCATGCCAGACTTCGCCCAGCGCGTCGGTCGAGAGTCTGGCGAGTTGTGGCGGCGATAGCTGCGAATGTGCCACGGGGGTTGCGTCGGTCATGCGCCGCCGCCCATTTCGACGTCCTCGACCGGCCGGATATTGAACTGGCGCTTCTTCCAGGCCAGCCAGGAGCGGCGCGGGTTGGCCAGCGAGGCGATGTAGTAGATGGCCTTGAGCACTTTCAGCGAGCGCCAGATCGGCGTCTTGCCGAAGATGTCGCCGGCCAGCATCGACAGCAGCGCCTCCTTGACCCGCAGCACGTTCTTCGGGTGCAGGAAGAGCTCGCGCATGGTCGGGTTGGTGACGCGGTAGATGAACCAGGAAAACTCCTTGGGCCCATGCTTCATCAGGCGGTCGAATTCGCGCAGCGCCGCCGGCGCCGCCGCGGGGTTCTTCAGGCAGGCGTCAATGGCGTCGGCGGCCAGGAAGCCGCTGTTCATGGCCAGCAGCACGCCGGAGGAAAACACCGGGTCGATGAAGGCATAGGCATCGCCGAGCAGTACGTAGTTGGGGCCGTGGTTGCGCTCGGAAACGTAGGAGAAGTTGCCGGTCGCCTCGACCTCGTTGATCAGCCGGGCATCCGCAAGCCGCTCGGCCAGCGCCGGGCACAGGGCGATGCCGTCGAGCAGGAACTGCGCGAGGCTGCGCTGGCCCCTGGTCTTCATGAAGTGCGGCCAGGTGACCATGCCGACGCTGGTGGCGCCGTCCATCAGCGGGATGAACCAGAACCAGCCATGGTCGAACCAGAAGATGGTGATGTTGCCCTCGGCCTGGCCCTCGTGGCGGCGCGCCCCGGCGAAATGGCCATAGACCGAGGAGCTGTTGTGCCTGGGATTGCGGTGCTTGATCTGGAAGCGGTTGGCCAGGAAGGTGTCGCGACCCGAGGCGTCGACCACGAAGCGGGCGCGCCATTGCGAGGTCCGGCCGTCGTCATGCTCGGCGCGGATCACCGCGCCGGCGTCGCCGGGCAGGAAGTCGACGGCGCGGGCCCGGCAGCCCTCATGGACTTCGACGCCCTTCCGGCTGGCGTTGCGGATCAGGATCTGGTCGAACTTCGAGCGCAGCACCTGGTAGGCATAGGGCATGGACTTGTTCCAGGCCTCGGCGAACTGGAACACCTGGCGCCCTTCCTGGCGGGGCGCGACGAACTCGGCGCCCCACTTTTCCATGCCGATGGCCTTGATCTCCTCGGCCACGCCCAGCCTTTCGAACAGCGGCAGATTGGCCGGCAACAGCGACTCGCCGACATGGAAGCGCGGATGGTGCGCCTTTTCCAGCAGAACCACTTGGTAGCCCCGCTCGGCCAGCAGCGGCGCCACGGAGCAGCCGGCCGGCCCGCCGCCGATCACCAGGACGTCGCACGATGACTCGCCACCCGTGGCCGCCGTTTGTGGATCGCCCATGCTTGCCGCTCCCGGTCAGGAAAAGGCTGAAATTATATCGTTGCTCTTGGTCGGGACACGCCGCGACACCTTGATCGGCGACATCGCGGCGATGGCGTCGGCTTGCAGCTCCGGGCTGAGGTACGGCTCCAGGCCCCTGGGTTGGCGCGGATGCGGCGGGAAGGCGCGGCCGAGGCGTTCGAGTTCCGCCCGGTTGGCGCTGAAATAGCGCGCCGCCTGGACAATGGTCGGCAGGTTCTTCACCACATGCCACAGGCTCCAGCGGTGCTGCCAGAGTCGTTTGGCGAAGCGGCGCCGGTAGCCCTTGCTGTCGTAGTAGCGGCGCACGTGCCAGTTGTAGAGCTCGTCCATCTGCTCGCGGGATTCGAAGTCATGCGGCTTGTAGATGAAGTTGAGGCAGTTCATCAGCCGCCAGTCCTCGTCGAATTCGCCGCTCTCGCCGCTCACGCACTCGCGCCATAGCGGCGCGCCGTACATCGGGCTGAACTTGGTCATGTTCATTTCGTCGAGGTCGAGCGACAGGACGAAGTCGCTGGTGGCCTTGATGGTTTCCGGCGTTTCGCCCGGCAGGCCGAAGATGAACAGGCCCTTGGCGCGCAGGCCGGCGGCGTGGATCTGTTCGACCGTCTTCTTGACGGCTTCCAGGCTGACGCCCGCCTTGTGGCGTTCCATCATGCCCGGGTCGGCCGATTCGATGCCCATCGACACCATCAGCGCGCCGGCCTGCTTGAGCAGGCGCAGCATCTCGTCCGAGGTGTGGCCGGTACGGATGGCGCAGTTGAAATGCATGCCCAGCGGCTGGTCGATAAGCAGTTGGCAGAGTTCGGTGACGCGCTTCTTGTGCGCCGTGAACAGGTCGTCGTAGAAGTTGATGTGGTAAACGCCGTAGCGGTCGCGCAGGTACTTCATGTGCTCATAGACGTAGCGCGCCGAGTTGGTCTTGTAGAGCCGCTCGAACACCGTGCGGTCGCAGAACGAGCAGGTGTAGGGGCAGCCACGCGACGTGATCATGGTGGCGCCATGGCGCCGGTCGTAGGCGAACAGCGGCAGGTGGTAGGCGTGCGGAAAGCCGGCCAGCTTCTCGTACGCCGGGAAGGGCAGCTCGTCGAGATCGCGGATGCGGTCGCGGCGCGGATTGGCGACAACCTTGCCGTCGGGACCACCATCGCGAAAGACCAGGTTGGCGATCTCGCGGGGCGGCTTGCCATCGGCCAGGTCGAGCATCGCGCCCTCCCCTTCACCGATGCACAGGTAGTCGATCTCCGGGAAGTGCGCGAGGATAGTCCCGCCGATGGAGGAGACATGCACGCCGCCGAAGACGATGCGCACTTCGGGACGCCGCCGCTTGATATGGGCGGCCAGCTCGAAGGCGTCCATGAAGCCGGCGGTGGTGGCGGAAAAACCCACCAACTCCGGGTTGCCGGCCAGCACGATTTCCGCGTTGGCCTCGATGCCGGACGGCGCGTAGGGCCCCAGGCAGTCATGCACCGCCGTCGCATGGCCGTGCTTTTCCAGCCACGATGCCAACTGGAGAATGCCGATCGGCGGCATGCGGTTAGCCAGCACGGAAAAATCCGGCTGACCGGGCACGAAGTTGAAACCGGCGGGATGAACGAGCGTGATCTTCATTCGGTGGGTGGCTGGCCTGGCGCAGCGGTTTGAAACACCATGATATATCGTCCCCGCGCCGCGCTTGGTCGGCGAATAGCGCGGATAGAATTGAAACATGAGCTTAGGCAACCAAGATGCCGTCGAGCAGGAAGTCTTGGCCGGCAAGACGAGCCTGCTGTATGGCAACGCCGCCCTCGGCCAGGTCGTCAATATCGTCAATGCGACCCTGCTGGCCTGGGTCTTGTCGATCAGCGCCCAGCGGCCGGCGGTGCTCGTCTGGTGGCTGACCATCGTTCTGGTCGCCATGGGGCGGCTGGCGTTGCTGCGTGCCTATCGCGCCGCCCGGCCGGACGCGCCGGCGGCGGCGCTCTGGTGCCGGCGTTTCATTCTCGGCGCCGCCATCGCCGGCGCGACCTGGGGTAGCGGCGTGCCGCTGTTCATGCTCGGCGCGCCGACGCAGGAGCAGCTCTTCGCCGCCTTTGTCCTGGTCGGCATGGTCGCCGGGGCCGTGTCGGTGCTGTCGCCGGTCTTTTCCGCTTTTTACGTCTTCGCCCTGCCGGTCGTGCTGCCGGTCATCGGCGTCGTGCTCTGGGGCGCCCATGCGCCGCTCGACTGGGCGTTCGCCATGATGGCGATCGTCTTCCTGGCGGCCGTGATGCAGAGCGCGCGCGCCATGCACGACAACCTCGATTCATCTTTGCGCCTGGCGTTCGAGAAGACCCGCCTGGTGGCCGATCTGGAGCAGGCCCGGCTGGCGGCCGAGGCGGCCTCGCGCCTGAAGAGCCAGTTTCTCGCCAACATGAGTCACGAAATCCGCACGCCGATGAATGGCGTGATCGGCATGACCGATCTGCTCCTGACCACCGACCTCGACGAGGAACAGCGCCAGTTCGCCGGCATCGTCAAGCACAGCGCGGAAGGCCTGATGACGATCATCAACGACATTCTCGACTTCTCCAGGATCGAGGCCGGCAAGATCGACCTGGACAACACCGACTTCATCCTTGCCGACGCGCTGGATCAGGTCGCGAAGAAGATGGAGGTGCGCGCCCGGCAAAAGAACCTGGCTTTTTCGTGTGTGCTCGATCCGGCCGCGCCCCGCCTGTTGCGCGGCGACCCCGGCCGCCTGCGGCAGGTGCTGGTGAACCTGATCGACAACGCCATCAAGTTCACGGCGGCGGGCGAAGTGTCCGTCAAGGTCGAAACGCTGCGCAACGCCGATTCGCGGGCGCTGATGCGTTTCGAAGTCAGGGATACCGGCCTGGGCATACCCGATGACAAGCTGGCCAGCCTGTTCTCGTCCTTTACCCAGTTGGACGGCTCGACGACCCGGCAATTCGGCGGCACCGGGCTGGGCCTGTCGCTCTCCAAACGCCTGGTCGAACTGATGGGCGGCGAAATCGGCGTCGAAAGCCAGGAGGGCAAGGGCTCGCTGTTCTGGTTCACCGTCGAATTCGCCGTGCCGGCCTGGGGCGACCCTCCCGCCGGCGCCGCCGCGACGACATCCGCCTGAGGCGGCTCAGTCCGCTTCCAGGGTGACCGAGGTCGACCCCGTGACCTTGTCGATCGCCAGGCGCAGTTCGCAATACTCGTTCTGCGCTTCGACCGGTGTCGGATCGTCGGCGCAGTTGCAGCCGGCGATGACGCCGGTGAAGAAGATGCCCACCTTGACGCCGATGAAACCGGGTTCGTCGGTCACGCCGATGATCATCGCCTCGAGCGGGTCGTCCAGGACATGGCTGCTCGTCGTCAGGCCCTGTTGCAAGGGGAGCCGGGAAGCGCCCAGTTGCTCGATTTCATGCTTGAGAACCGCCTTGAAGTCGGGGGACCGCCAGGCGCGCAGCGAGTCGGGCAGGCGAATCATGCGCGGCCGACGTCCGGCTCAGTTCGGCTTTCGGGTCGGCTTGGGCATGGCCACCACCTTGGCGCTGGGCGGCTCGTCGGTGTAGTAGGGCTTCTCGTTGTCGGTCAGCCCCGCCGCCTGCGCCAGTTCCCGCTCGCGCTCGGCGATCAGCCCGAACAGGTCGCGGATGTCGTGGATGGTGCTCTCCTTGAACGGATGCGGCATGCCCGGCGCCGGCGTCGCGTCCTTGACGATGTTGGCCAATACCTTGCGCAGCACGCGCAGGATGCGTTGTTCCTTCGATAGGGTTTCGTCGTTCAATTGATTGCTCCGATCGGGGTCGCGGTGAGGAGTTGGCCGGTTGGCAAATAGTTAGCCGGCGGCCAGGACGGTGAATTGTGTTCGCTTCAACAGCTTCTTGAAATCCCTGTCGAACGTGACAAGGTGCTCGCCAAGTTGAATCACCGCGGCGGCCAGCCAGGCGTCGGGGATGGTGTTGGCGGTCAGCTTTCCCTCCCGGCAGAGCTGGCGCAGGATCGGCCATTCGGCGCCGAGCGCGGGCATCTCGACGCCCGGCACGGCCAGCAGCGCATCGAGGAAGGCCACGGCGTCCTCGGTCGGTGTCGGTTGGACGAATATCCGCGAATTGGTGACCAGCCGCAGGAAACTGGTGGCCACCATCGGCATCAGCTTCAGGCTGGCGCCATCGGCGCAAGCCGCAACGGCCTTTTCCAGCACGGCAAACGCGGTCTTGTGATGGGGATGGTCGCCACGCGACGCCGCGATCAGCACATTGACATCAGGCGTCATCGTCGGCCGCGTCCAGCATTGCCTTGTTGCTGGTTGGATCAAGCCCGGGGACCAGACCGCCGCGCCCTTTGAAGACGGGAATCCTGAGTTTGGCAACCTTGGTTGTGGAAGGCGTGGCTCGCAGGCGAAGCTGCAAACCTTCCTCGATCAGCCGCGTCAGGCTGGTCCGCTGCCGCGCGGCCAAGGCCTTGGCGTTGGCCAGCAGGGCATCGTTGATGTCGAGGGTGGTTTTCATGGACAACAAAGTACAGATTTCTGTATCTGTAGTCAATCGGCCATCTCTCGGGCGCGTTCGGAAAGCAGATCGGGCACCGCTTATGGCTGGTCCAATGCTTGCATGGCGTATCGATCATGTTGAAAGTCCTGGTCATCGACGAATCACGCAATCGCGCCGCCGACGTCTGCGCCGGCTTGGCGCTGGCCGGCTATCAGGTGGCGGCGGTGCTGGCCTCGGCGCACGATCTGGCCGAGCAGGTGGCGGCGCTCAAACCCGACGTGATCCTCATCGACACCGACGCCCCCTCGCGCGACACCCTGGAGCATCTGGCGGCCATGGAGCAGGCAACGCCGCGCCCGGTGGTGGTCTTCGCGCGGGACGGGGGCGGCGAGACCATCCGCGAGGCCATCCGCGCCGGGGTGTCCGCCTATGTGGTCGATGGCCTGGAGGCCGCCCGACTCAAGACCATCATCGAGGTGGCCGTCGTCCGCTTCCAGGAGCACCAGATCTTGAAGATCGAGTTGGCCGCGGCGACCCGCAAGCTTTCGGACCGCAAACTGGTGGACAAGGCCAAGGGCATACTCATGAAGACGCGCGGCCTCGATGAGGATCAGGCCTACAAGGCGCTGCGCAAGTTGGCCATGGACAAGTCCCAGCCGCTCGCCAGGGTGGCCGGCGACCTGGTCGATATGGCCCGCCTGCTGCTCTGAACCCGTTGCGCGGCGCGGCAACTATTGGTGCATCGCGGCCAGTGCCGCACCGCGGTAGTGCCGGGTGTCTCCCGGCATCGACGCCATGGCCGCGCCGCGCCTTCGCCGCGAAACCCGCTTCGGCGCTGGGCTTTCCGCCCGATCACCCGTGCCTGGCACGGCGGTTGCATTGAGCATCGCATAGCCGGGCCAATGGCGGTCCGGTAACGGACAAAGGCGTCCACGGCATCGACCCCCGGTCGATCCCGTGCGACGCCTTTCCTTTTTGGAGTTCGGGAGCGTGAAATGGACAAGAAACCATTGCTGGATGCCGACGCGTCGCGTCGGGAATTTCTACGTGGCGCCGCCGGCTTCGGCCTCGGCGCGGGGCTGATGGCCATGGTGCCGCCGGGAGTACGGGCCGGGGCCTGGGCCGCGGGTTCGGATGCGCCGGAAAAGAAGGAAGTGCGCATCGGCTTCATCCCGCTGACCGACTGCGCCTCGGTGGTCATGGCGGCGGTGAACAAGTTCGATGAAAAGTACGGCATCAAGATCATCCCGACCAAGGAGGCTTCCTGGGCCAGCGTGCGCGACAAGCTGGTCAATGGCGAGCTGGACGCGGCCCACGTTCTGTACGGGCTGGTCTATGGCGTGCAACTGGGCATCGGCGGGCCGAAGAAGGACATGAACGTGCTGATGTCGATCAACCACAACGGCCAGGCCATCACGCTCTCCAATCAGTTGAGGGACAAGGGCGCGACCGACGGCGCCAAGCTGGCCGCGCTGGTGGCCAGGAAGGAGCGCGAATATGTCTTCGCGCAAACATTCCCGACCGGCACCCACGCCATGTGGCTCTACTACTGGCTGGCGGCCAACGGCATCAACCCGCTCAAGGACGTCAAGACCATCACCGTGCCGCCGCCGCAGATGGTGGCCAACATGCGCGTCGGCAACATGGATGGCTTCTGCGTCGGCGAACCGTGGAACAACCGCGCCATCATGGACAAGATCGGCTTCACGGCGGTGACCTCGCAGGACATCTGGACCGACCATCCCGAGAAGGTGCTCGGCACCACGGCCGAGTTCGCGCAGAAGAACCCGAACACGGCGCGCGCCATGGTGGCGGCGATCATCGACGCCGGCAAATGGATTGACGCGTCGCTGGCCAACAAGCAGAAGACCGCCGAAACCATTGCCCAGAAGGCTTACGTGAACACCGACACCGAGGTCATCGTCGCGCGCATGCTTGGCCGTTACGAGAATGGTCTGGGCAAGGCCTGGGACGACAAGAACCACATGAAGTTTTACAACGACGGCACGGTCAACTACCCGTACCTGTCCGACGGCATGTGGTTCCTGACCCAGCACAAGCGCTGGGGCCTGCTCAAGGAGCACCCGAAGTATCTGGAGGTGGCCAAACAGGTGAACCGCATCGACATCTATAAGCAGGGAGCCGCCGCCGCCGGCGTCGTCCTGCCGAAGAGCGATCTGCGCAGCCACAAGCTGATCGACGGCGTGGTGTGGGACGGCAAGGATCCGGCCAAGTATGCCGACGGCTTCAAGATCAAGGCCTGACGCGCGACACGGGCCAACCCGCGGGAGAAGACCATGACAAGCACAGCAACCGCAGCAACCGCAGCAACCGCGGCGCCGCGCGTGCCGCCGGGCGAAAGATTCAACGCCCTGGCGCGCCATGCGCTACCGCCGATCATGGGCTTCCTGTTCCTGGTCGGTGTCTGGTACATCGCCACCATGAAAGGCGGCGGCATTCCCGGGCCGTTCAAGACCTGGGAAGCCGCCGTGGCGCTGTTCTCCGACCCGTTCTACCGGAACGGCCCGAACGACCAGGGGATCGGCTGGAACGTCCTGTCGTCGCTCCAGCGCGTCGGCATCGGCTTCGGCTTCGCGGCGGCGGTGGGTATCCCGATGGGTTTCCTGCTCGGCCGCTTCACCTTCATGAGCCGCATGCTCGATCCGATCATCAGCCTGCTGCGGCCCGTGTCGCCACTCGCCTGGCTGCCGATCGGCCTGCTGGTGTTCAAGCGGGCCGACCCGGCGGCGACGTGGACGATCTTCATTTGTTCCATCTGGCCGATGATCCTCAACACCGCCGAGGGTGTGCGCCGGGTGCCTCAGGACTACCTGAACGTCGCCCGCGTGCTCGGCCTGCCCGAGGCCAAGGTCATTTCCAAGGTGCTGTTCCCGGCCGTGCTGCCCTACATGCTGACCGGCATCCGCCTGTCGATCGGCACCGCCTGGCTGGTGATCGTCGCCGCCGAAATGCTCACCGGCGGCGTCGGCATCGGCTTCTGGGTGTGGGACGAGTGGAACAACCTGAAAGTGGAACACATCATCATCGCCATCTTCGTCATCGGCGTCATCGGCCTGCTGCTCGAGCAGATGCTGCTGGCCCTGGCGAAGCGGTTTTCCTACGAGACGCGCTGAGGAGGCCACCATGCTCAAGCCACTGGTTCAGATCGAAGACGTCGGTCAGACCTTCGACACCAAACAGGGCGCGTATGTCGCCCTGCGCGACATCGATCTGGCCATCGCGGCAGGCGAAGTCATCTCCCTGATCGGCCACTCCGGCTGCGGCAAGAGCACGCTGCTCAACCTGATCGCCGGCCTGGCGCCGCCGACCAGCGGCGTCCTGCTTTGCGACGGCCGCGAGATCGCCGGCCCCGGACCGGACCGCGCCGTCGTCTTCCAGAACCACAGCCTGCTGCCGTGGCTGACCTGCTTCGAGAACGTCATGCTCGGCGTCGAGCAGGTGTTCGGCCGCAAGGAAAAACGCGCGATGCTCAAGGCCCGCGTCGAGGCGGCGCTGGCGATGGTGCACATGGACCACGCCCTGCACAAGTATCCGCACGAGGTCTCCGGCGGCATGAAGCAGCGCGTCGGCATTGCCCGCGCCTTCGCCATGGAACCGAAGATCCTGCTCATGGACGAACCTTTCGGCGCCCTTGACGCCCTGACGCGCGCCAGCCTGCAGGACGAGCTGCTCGGCGTCATGGAGAAGACCGGCGCGACCACGGTGATCGTCACCCACGATGTCGACGAAGCCGTGCTGCTCTCCGACCGCATCGTCATGATGACCAACGGCCCGGCGGCGACCATCGGCGAAATTCTCGAAGTGAAGCTCGACCGGCCGCGCGACCGTCTGACTCTCGCGCACGACGCCGCTTACGCCGAATACCGCGCGGCGGTGGTCGAGTTCCTCTACCGCAAGCAGCTCAGGAAAGCGGCGTAGTTGCCCAAGCCTGTAAAGCACAGCGTCGGCCGGCCCTGTGAGGCCTGCCGCCCCGCAAGTGAAAGGGCTGATCCATGCACCCTGGCGCTTTCGCCTTCCAGGGGATGGGCACATGGATCAGCCCTTTCTCACTTCCCCGCTTGCTTCCATGGTTCGTATATTGGTCCTGTTCGGTACTTATGCCCAGGGACTATGCCGCGGATTTTCTGTGGAGTATTCGGCATCTTCCCGGTCACTGCCAGCATCGCGCAGTCTTCAAGATTCAAGGATCGGCTTTCTGGATGGCGGTCACGGGTATCAGCGGACAAGCAGCAGATAGAGCAGCAGCAGGTTCACCACCAGCGAACCGGCGGCGAGCAGCTTGAGCGCGAGTTGCGGGTCGCGATCGAGCAGGGGCGTGCGTCGCGCCACGCGCAGTGGCCGCTGCGCGCCGCGTTCCAGCGTCAGCAGAAATTCCTCGGCGGTTTCGAAGCGCGCCGCCGGTTCGCGCGCCACCGCCTTGAGCATCACCGACTCCAGCCACTCCGGGATGTCGGGACGGTAGCGCGTCGGTGGCACCGGGTCGCCGAACTTCGGGTGCTGGAAGGGCTCGACCTCGCCGTAGGGGTACTTGCGCGTCAGCAGGTGGTAGAGCGTCACGCCGACGGCGTAGAGATCACTCGACTCGCTGGCCGCGCCCCCCGTGATTAGCTCCGGCGCCATGTACGACGGCGTGCCGGGGTTGTTGATCTCGTTGAATATCTCGGCGGCGTCCTGGCCGTCGGCGGCGGCGACGCCGAGATCGAGCAGGCGCAGTCGCCCGTCGGCGCCGAGATGCAGGTTGTCGGGCTTGACGTCGCGATGGATGATGGCCAGCCGATGCAGCATGGCCACCGCCTTCAGCGCGCGCGCGGCGAGGTCGGCGGCCTCGACCGCCGTGAAGCGGCGGCCCTGGGCGAGATGGCGCGCCAGCGTCGCACCCTCGTGCCAGCTCATCAGGTAGTACAGATGGGCGCGCGCCGGCCATGTCACCACCTGCGGAAAATCGGCCGTGGCGACGCGCCGCGCCAGCCACTCCTCGTGCGCCAGCGCGGCGGCGTCGGCGGCGTCGGTTTCGGGGCGCAGCGTCTTGAAGACGAAGTGCTGGCCGCTGTCGACGGCGCGCACGCGGTAGAGCAGGGTGACGCGCGATTCGTGCAGCACCTCGACGACTTCCAGGCCGTCGAGCACCTGGCCCGGCTTGAGCCGCGGCGGCAGGGGCAGGGCGCCGATGCGGGCGACTGAATCGCGCAGCGTGTCGCGCGGCAGCGCCAGCACGCGCAGCACCAGCGCCGTGCAGTTGTCCTGCGCGCCGGCCTCGGTGGCGGCCAGCGCGATGCCCGCCGCCAGCGCCTGGCCCGACGCGCCGTCGTCCGCCGCCAGCAGCTTCGCCAGCTTCGCGTCGCCGAGCGTGCCCCAGACGCCATCGCTCGCCAGCAGAAAGACATCGCCCTCGGCCAGTTCGCCGTCGGCATAGTCGACCGCGAGCTTGTCGTCGAGGCCGACCGCGCGCGACAGCACGTTCTTGAGTTCCGGATGTTCCCAGACATGGTCGCCGGTGAGCCTGGCCAGTTCGCCGCCGCGTAGCCTGTAGATACGGGTGTCGCCGACATGGGCGACGACGTAGCGCCGCCCGCGCAGCACGATGGCGGACAGCGTGGTGGCCATGCCGGCGGCCTCGCGCGCCCGGCGGCTGTGCGCGAACAGCCAGCGGTTGAGCGGCACGATCACCTTGTCCAGCGCCTGCGGCACGCTCCAGGTGTCGGGTGTCGCGTAGTAGTCGGCGAGCAGGCTGCGCACGCAGTATTCGGCGGCCTCGCGGCCGTTGGCATGGCCGCCGACGCCGTCGGCCACGGCGGCGATCAGCCCCTTGTTGTCGAGCTCGGCGCCCTCGGGGGTGGCGGCGGCGCAGTAGTCCTCGTTGCGCGGGCGCGGTCCGGTCAGCGACGAATGGCCGAGGTCGACAGTCAGGGGCATCGTCAGATTCTAGCCGCCGTCAGATGCGGCGCCCCCCAGGTGGTCCGCCAGCGCGTCTTCACCGAGGTCAGGCCGATCACCGCCAGCACCGCCAGCGCCGCAAAGATCAGGAAGCCGGACAGGTAGCTGCCGGTCATCTGCTTGGAGTAGCCGAGCGACGAGGCCAGGTAGAACCCGCCAACACCGCCGGCCATGCCGACCAGCCCGGTCATGACGCCGATCTCCTTGCGAAAGCGCTGCGGCACCAGTTGGAACACCGAGCCGTTGCCCATGCCCAGCGCCAGCATCGCCAGCACGAACACGGCCAGCGCCATCCAGGCCTCGGGCAGACCGACGCCGACGATGGCGAGGAAGATGGCCGCCGCGACATAGACGACCGAGAGCGACTTGATGCCGCCGATGCGGTCGGCCAGCGCGCCGCCCATCGGCCGCACCAGCGAACCGGCGAAGACGCAGGCGGCGGTGAAGTAGCCGGCCATCTTCGGATCCAGGCCGTACTGGGTGTTGAAGTAGATGGTCAGGCTCGACGCCAGGCCGACGAAGCCGCCGAAGGTGACCGAGTAGAAGAACATGAACCACCAGGCGTCCTTGTCTTTGAGCACCGCCAGGTACTCGGCAAGCCGCTTGGGCGCCGGGCATTCCGGAGCATCCCTGGCCATGACCAGATAGGCGACGAAGACGATGGCCAGCGGGATCAGCGCCAGGCCGAAGACGTTGCCCCAGCCGTAGGCGGCGGCCAGGCCCGGGCCGAACAAGGCCGCCAGCGCGGTGCCCGAATTGCCGGCGCCGGCGATGCCCAGCGCCTTGCCCTGGTGTTCCGCCGGATACCAGCGCGAGGCCAGCGGCAGCGCGACGGCGAAGGAGGCACCGGCCACGCCGAGGAACAGGCCGAGCACCAGCGCCTGCTCATAGCTGTGGATGCCGAAATACCAGGCGACGAACAGCGCCGCCATGACGATCACCTGGCCGATGGCGCCGGTCATCTTGGGTTTGAGGTGGTCGACCATCAGGCCCATGACCAGGCGCAGCGCGGCGCCGGCCAGCACGGGGGTGGCCACCATCATGCCTTTCTGGGCATGAGTCAGGCCGAGGTCGGCGGCGATCTGCACCCCGAGCGGGCCGAGGATGACCCAGACCATGAAGGCGAGGTCGAAATAGAGGAAGGCGGCCAGCAGGGTCGGCGTGTGGCCGGCGGCGAGGAAGGATTTTTTGTCCATTGGAACGGCTCCCGGAGAAGTAGATGACTTCCCTCCCCTCTGCAATGGCCGTGCCATGCCGATAGTCCTGAAAACCGCCCGGACCACGCGCCTGCTGCACCGCAACGGGGCATCGGCACGCGGCAAGGCACCAATCTGAACCGAATCTGGCGCATCGAACATGTCCCGAAGAGGAAAAGCCGCATGGCACGCCGTTTGCAGTGAGATCACCCATGATGGTCGGCGGCGACAGGGCCGGCCTTTCGTCTTGATCTTGGACCTATGGGGAATACGTCATGGCTTACCTGGTACCTTCGGAATTCGTCGCCAAGATGGTCGATGCCGGCGAATCGAAAATCTACATGTCGACGCGCGACACCTTGATCCGCGCCTACATGGCCGGCGCGATCCTGGCGCTGGCCGCCGTGTTCGCCGTCACGGCTTCCGTGATGACCGGTCAGCCGCTGATCGGCGCAATCCTCTTTCCCGTCGGCTTCTGCATGCTCTACCTGCTCGGCTTCGATCTGCTCACCGGCGTGTTCGTGCTGACCCCGCTGGCCTGGCTGGACAAGCGTCCCGGCGTCACCCTGGGCGGCATCCTGAGAAACTGGGGCCTGGTGTTCGTCGGCAACTTCCTCGGTGCGCTGACCGTCGCCTTCATGATGGCTTTCGTGTTCACCTACGGCTTCTCGACCGAGCCCAACGACATCGGCACCAAGATCGGCCATATCGGCGAGGCACGCACGCTCGGTTACGCCAAGTACGGCCTGATGGGCTGGCTGACCATCTTCATGCGCGGCATGCTGTGCAACTGGATGGTGTCCACCGGCGTGGTCGGCGCGATGATCTCGACCACGGTGAGCGGCAAGGTGATCGCCATGTGGATGCCGATCATGCTGTTCTTCGCCATGACTTTCGAGCACTCGGTGGTGAACATGTTCCTGTTTCCGTCCGGCCTGATGATGGGCGGCAATTTCTCGATCCTGGACTACTTCATCTGGAACGAGATTCCCGTCGTGCTCGGCAACCTGGTCGGCGGCCTGGCCTTCACCGGGCTGACGCTCTATACGACGCACATCAAGACGGCGCCGAAGCGCAGCTTCAACTGACATGCCGCTGGAAGTCAGGGTCGGACAGCATTCCGACAAGGGTCGCAAGGACATCAATCAGGACTTCCACGGCGTCGTCGTGCCCGCCGAACCCCTGATGAGCGCCAAGGGCGTCGCCGTGGCGCTCGCCGACGGCATCAGCAGCAGCGACGTCAGCCAGATCGCCAGCCAGTCCGCCGTCAGCGGTTTCCTCGAGGACTACTACTGCACGTCCGAAGCCTGGTCGGTCCGGACCTCGGCCGAGCGCGTGCTGGGCGCCACCAATTCCTGGCTGCACGCGCAGACCCAGCAGAGTCACCATCGCTTCGACAAGGACCGCGGCTACGTTTGCACCTTCAGTGCCCTGGTCCTCAAGTCGACCACCGCCCATGTCTTTCATGTCGGCGACACCCGTGTCTATCGTCTGCGTGGCGACGCGCTGGAACAACTGACCGAGGACCATCGGGTCTGGGTGTCATCGCAGCAGAGCCATCTTGCGCGCGCCCTCGGCATCGACCGGAAGGTCGAGGTCGACTACGTCGCCCTGCCGCTGGAGCCGCGTGACGTCTTCCTGCTGGCCACCGATGGCGTCTACGAGTATGCCGACGTCGACTTCATCGTCGCGGCCATCCGAGACTGTGCCGGCGACCTGGACCACGCGGCCAGGGCCATCGTCGAGGAAGCCTGCCGGCGCGGCAGCCCGGACAACCTGACGCTTCAGATTGTCAGGATCGAGGAGCTGCCAAGTCCCGAGGCCAACGAGATGGTGCGGCGGCTCTCCGATCTGCCTTTTCCGCCGCTCCTCGAAGCCCGCGCGGAATTCGACGGCTATCGCATCGTCCGGGAGCTGAAGGGCAGCAGCCGCAGCCACATCCATCTCGCCATCGACAACGATAGCGGCGCGCAGGTTGTCATCAAGACGCCGTCCATCGACCTGCAGGGCGATCCGGCATATCTCGAGCGCTTCCTGATGGAAGAGTGGATCGCCCGGCGCATCGACAGCGCGCATGTGCTCAAGCCCTGTTCGCAGACCCGCAAGCGCCACTACATCTACGTGGTCACCGAATTCATCGAAGGCCAGACCCTGGCCCAGTGGCTGATCGACAACCCGAAGCCGGACCTCGGCACGGTGCGACGATTCATCGAGCAGATCGCCCGGGGCTTGCAGGCCTTTCATCGCCTGGAAATGGTGCATCAGGATCTCAAGCCGGACAACATCATGATCGATGGCACCGGCACCCTGAAGATCATCGACTTCGGGACGACCCGGGTGGCCGGCATCGCGGAAACCGCCACGCCCGTGGATCGAGTCAACGTGCCCGGCGACCTCCCCTATGCCGCCCCCGAGTACTTCCTGGGCGAGAATGGCTCGGCGCGTTCCGACCAGTTCTCCCTCGGGGTGATCGCCTGCCAGATGCTGTCGGGAAGACTGCCCTATGGCGCCAACGTGCCCAAGGCCCGCACGCGCGCCGCCCAGAAGAAACTGGTCTATCAATCGGTGCTCAACGACGAGCGGGAGATTCCCGCCTGGGTCGACGACGCCATTCGCAAGGCCGTTCATCCCGATCCGAACGAGCGTTACGGCGAGCTGTCCGAGTTCGTGTTCGATCTCTCGCACCCCAACAAGGCCTTCCTCGACCGGACACGTCCGCCGCTCATCGAACGCAACCCCGTGGTGTTCTGGAAGAGCGTCTCGTTTGTCCTGCTGATCGTTGTCATCCTGCTGAGCGTCAAATTGAACCTGCGATAGCGCCGCTCTTGCACCATATTGGGGCGCCGGAACGACGCGAGGCACCGAACTGGCCCGAATTCGGTGCGCAACGCCACAGGAACGCGGCAAAGCGGTATGGCACGCGGCTTGCACTGACAACTCATCCGTAGTCCACTTCAGAGGTTGTTCGATGAAGAAACAAAAACTAGTGATGGTCGGCAACGGCATGGCCGGTTGCCGCACGCTCGAAGAGCTGCTCAAGCTCGCGCCGGACATGTACGAAATCACCGTGTTCGGCGCCGAGCCGCACCCCAACTACAACCGCATCCTGCTCTCGCCGGTGCTGGCCGGCGAGATGACCCTGCCCGACATCGTCCTCAACGACCTGGCCTGGTACCAGAACAACGGCATCACCCTGCACGCCGGCAAGACGGTGACGACCATCGACCGCGTCAAGCGCAAGGTGATCGCCGAGGACGGCACCGAAGCCGAGTACGACCGCCTGCTGCTGGCCACCGGGTCGATGCCCTTCATGCTGCCGGTGCCGGGCAAGGACCTGCCGGGCGTGATCGCCTACCGCGACATCGCCGACACCGAGGCCATGATCGAGGCGGCGAGCCATCACCGGCACGCCGTGGTGATCGGCGCCGGCCTGCTCGGCCTCGAGGCGGCGAATGGATTGAAACTGCGCGGCATGGACGTGACGGTGGTGCATCTGGCCGACTGGATCATGGAACGCCAGCTCGACAAGACCGCCGCCGACCTGTTGCAGAAGTCGCTCGAAGCCAAGGGGCTCAAGTTCGTGCTCGGCAAGCAGACGACGGAACTGGTACAGGGAGAAAGCGGCCGGGTGGCGGCGATCAAGTTCAAGGACGGCGCGTCGATCCCCGCCGACCTGGTGGTGATGGCGGTCGGCATCCGGCCGAGCACCGCCCTGGCCGAGAAGGCCGGCATCCACTGCAACCGCGGCATCGTCGTCAACGACACGTTGCAAACCTTCGATCCGAAGATCTACGCCGTCGGCGAATGCGTGGCGCACCGCGGCATCGCCTACGGCCTGGTGGCGCCGCTGTTCGAGCAGGCCAAGGTCTGCGCCAACCATCTGGCCCACTTCGGCATCGGCCGCTACCAGGGCTCGGTGACCTCGACCAAGCTGAAGGTCACCGGCATCGACGTCTTCTCGGCCGGCGATTTCATGGGCGGCAACGGCGCGGACGACATCGTCCTGCACGACCCGTCCGGCGGGGTGTACAAGAAGCTGGTGGTCAAGGACAACAAGCTGATCGGCGCCGTGCTCTACGGCGATACCGCCGACGGCGCGTGGTACTTTCAGTTGCTGAAAGACAAGCAGTGCGTGCGCGAGATCCGCGACCATCTGATGTTCGGCGCCGTCGGCGGTGGCGGGCACGTCGGCGACGTCGGCCATGCCGGCCAGAGCAAGGCGGCGGCCATGCCCGACACGGCCGAGGTGTGCGGCTGCAACGGCGTCTGCAAGGGCGACATCGTCAAGGCGATCAAGACCCACGGCCTGTTCACGCTCGACGACGTGCGGAAGCACACCAAGGCGTCCAGCTCCTGCGGTTCCTGCACGGGCCTGGTCGAGCAGATCCTGGCCTCCACCATCGGCGGTGCCTACCAGCCGGCGGACACCAAGGACAAGCCGGTCTGCGGCTGCACCGACCGCTCCCACGGCGAGGTGCGCCAGGCCATCCGCGACAACAAGCTGCTGACCATCCCCGATGCGATGCGGTTCCTCGAGTGGCGCACGCCGAACGGCTGCGCCTCGTGCCGGCCGGCGCTCAACTACTATCTGATCTCCACCTGGCCGCACGAAGCGGTGGATGATCCGCAGAG
>JBGAQX010000059.1:0-20709 GCA_044220545.1 Rhodocyclaceae bacterium
ATCGACCAGAAGACTAAGCCGCTGGGCGCACTCGGCCGGCTCGAAGAGCTCGCGCTCCAGATCGGTCGCGTGCGCGGCACGCTGACGCCGACGCTGGCCGGGCCGCACATCGTCGTCTTCGCCGGCGACCACGGCGCAGCCAAGGCCGGCATCTCGGCCTATCCGCAGGAGGTGACCTGGCAGATGGTGGAGAACTTCCTGGCCGGCGGCGCGGCGATCAACGTCTTCGCGCGCGCCAACGGCATCGGCCTCACCATCGTCGATGCCGGCGTGGCGCACGAGTTCGGCGTTCGCGACAACCTGGTCGACGCCAAAGTCAGCCGTGGCGGTACGCTGAGTTATCTCGACGGCGCGGCCATGACCGCAGAACAACGCGACGCCGCGATGGCCAAGGGCGCGGCGATCGTCGCCACGCTTGCGCGCGACGGCTGCGAGGTGATCGGCTTCGGCGAGATGGGCATCGGCAACACGGCCTCGGCGTCGCTGCTCACCCACTGCCTAACCGACCTGCCGCTGCCGTCCTGCATCGGCCGCGGCACCGGGCTCGACGACGCGGGCCTCGCGCGCAAGCAGGCGCTGCTGGAACAGGCGCTGGCCGCGTGGCCCGGGCGCAACAACGCACCCCTCGACGTACTCGCAAGATTCGGCGGCTTCGAGATCGCGATGATGGCGGGCGCCATGCTGGCGGCGGCGCAGCAGCGCATGCTGGTGCTGGTCGACGGCTTCATCTGCGGCGCGGCGGCGCTGACGGCGGCGCGCATCGCGCCGGACTTCCTCGACTATGCCGTGTTCTGCCACGCCTCGGCCGAGGCGGGGCATCGCGCGCAGCTCGCCGCCTTGCAGGCATCGCCGCTGGTTTCGCTCGACCTTCGGCTGGGCGAGGGTACCGGCGCGGCGCTGGCCTGGCCGCTGGTGCGCGCCGCCTGCGCCTTCCTCAACGAGATGGCGAGCTTCGAGTCGGCGGGCGTCAGCGAAAAGCTGTGATGCGACGAGAACTCGAATACTTATTCGCGGCGCTGCGTTTCTTCACGCGGCTACCCGTGCCGGTTTGGGTGGGCCACTCCGCCGAGCAGTTGAACCACGCGGCGCGCTACTTCCCCCTGGTCGGCGTCATCGTCGGTGCGATCGGCGCGGGCGTCACGCTGGCGGCGACATCGGTCTGGCCGATGTCCATCGCCGTGCTGCTCGGCATGGCGGCGACGCTGCTGGCGACCGGCGCCTTCCACGAGGACGGGCTGGCCGACAGCGTCGACGGCTTCGGCGGCGGCTGGACGCGCGACGACGTGCTCTCCATCATGAAGGACTCGCGCATCGGCAGCTACGGCGCGATCGGCATCGGCATCGCGCTGCTGACGAAGTACGAAGCGCTAGCGAATCTGGGTGGCGTGTTCCCACGGGGATTTCCTCCGGTCACGCCATGGCTGACTCTCGCCGCCACGATCGTCGCCGGCCACAGCGTATCGCGCTTCGCCTCGACCACCCTGCTCTACGCGCTCGACTATGCGCGGGACGACGACAGCGCGAAGTCGAAGCCGCTGGCGACGCGCATGGGCAGGGGCGAACTGGCGGTGGCCGCGCTGTCCGGCCTCGCGCCCTGCGCGCTGCTGCCGTGGCCACGGGCTGCACTGGCGCTGGTGCTGGTGGCGGTCGTTACGTGGCTGGCGGCGCGCTACTTCGTGAAACGCATCGGCGGCTACACCGGCGACTGTCTGGGCGCGACCCAGCAGTTGACTGAAATCGCGTTCTACCTCGGACTGCTGTGCAGCTTTACCTGATCCGCCATCCGAGGCCGGCCGTCGCGGAAGGTGTCTGCTACGGCCGCAGCGACCTCGGGCTGGCCGAGGATGCCGGCCGCTGCGCCGAAGCGCTGCGTCCGCTGCTGCCAGGCAACGCGCCGCTCTGGTCGAGCCCGCTGCGCCGCTGCCTGGAACTGGCGCGGGCGTTGCATGCCGAACCAAGGGTCGACGCGCGCCTGGCCGAGATGGACTTCGGCGCCTGGGAGATGCGGCGCTGGGACGATATCCCGCGCCACGAGATCGATGCCTGGGCGGCCGACCCGGTCGGCTACGCGCCACCGGGCGGCGAGAGCCCGGCCGGGATACGCGCACGGGTGGCGCTCTTGCTGCGCGACCTGCCCGATACGGCGGTGGTCGTTGCGCACGGCGGCGTGCTGCGCGCCTGCGCTGCGGAACTGGCGGGCGTCGAGGAGTGGCACACGCTACGGTTCGATTGCGGTTCGCTCAGCCTGATCGAGGACGGGCGGCTGGTCTGGCAGAATAGGGTCCATGCCATCTGACTTCCTGCTCTCGCTGCCGCAGTTTTCCGGCTTCCTCGCCGTCGCGGTGCTGATCACGCTCGCGCCCGGGCCGGACAATCTCATGGTCCTCGGCCTGGGCATGGCGCGCGGCCGCCGGGCCGGCGTGATGTTCGGCCTCGGCTGCGCGCTCGGCTGCGCCAACCACACGCTGCTCGCCGCACTCGGCGTTTCCGCGCTGCTCGCCGCCTCGCCCGCCGCTTTCACCGCGCTGAAGATCGCGGGCGGGCTCTACCTCGTCTGGCTCGGCATCCAGGCCATACGCAACGCCCGGCCGGCGAGCATGGCCACGGCGATGAACGAACCGCCGATGAAACTGTTCGCCAGGGGCCTGATCGCCAACGCCGTCAATCCGAAGGTGATCCTGTTCTTCCTCGCCTTCCTGCCGCAGTTCGTCGACGGCGCGCGCGGCCACGCCGGCTGGCAGATCGCCCAGCTCGGCCTCGTGTTCACCGTCGAGACCGCGCTCATCTTCTCCGCCATCGGCTGGTTCGCTGGCGTCCTCGGTGAGCGGCTGGCGCGCCGCCCCACCATCGGTACCTGGCTCGACCGCGTCGCGGGCGGCATCTTCGTGGCGCTCGGGCTGCGCCTGCTGACGACGCGCTGAACATGGGACAGAACTCGCTCCAGGAAGTCGTCGCCCGCCAGCGCGCCGAACTCAAGAGCCTGCTCGAGGAGCCGCTGCGCCGCGCGGCGCGGGCCTGCGCCGAGGTGTGGGGCGACCCGGACCGACGGGGGAAGCTCAACGAGGCGCTCAATCGCATGTTTGCGACGGTGCTTTACTGCCGCTACCTCTATGCGGTGGACACCAACGGCGTGCAGGTGTCCGACAACGTCGGCCGGCGCGGCATCGAGGAGGCGGATTTCGGTCGCGATCGCTCGCACCGCCCCTACATGCGCGAGGCGCAGCCGGCGTCCGGCTTCCTGCTGTCGCGCGCGTACATCACGCTGCGCGAGCGGCGCCCCGGGCTGACGGCGATACAACTGGTGCGCGACGCTTCGGGCAAGGCGCTCGGCTTCGTCGGCGCCGATTTCATCCTCCACGACCTGCCGCTGACGCGGCAGAGCATCGACGACCAGGGCCAGTGGCGGCAGTTGCGCGGCGACCCGGCCATACGCGGCGCCGTGTTCCATCAGACGCGCGCCGAGAGCGAGATGGACCGCAATCTCGACACCGTGCTCGGCGTGGTCGAGGAGCTGATGATCGACCATGGCATGCATCACATCATGCTGCACTTCTCCAGCAGTCGGGCGGTCTATTGGACGGTGGACGACCCGTTCCGCTACCACCTGCTCGACATCAAGTCGCTCACCAGTCCGGACATCTGCCTGGCATTCCGCAAGCAGCCCTATCCGGCCAACGCGGTGGTGCCCAAGGAGCGCATCCGAGCGCTGCTCGATGCCCTGCGGGCGTTGAGATTCGTCGACGAAACCTTCTATCTGCGCACGGGGACTTTGAACATCTTCAACGGCATCGTCGGCCTGACGTTCTCGTGCGACGGGTCGCACTACATTCCGTACGACGAGTTCCTCAAGATGGATGTGGCGTTCTGGCTGGGTGGCGTGTGACCCAGGTGTCCGCTCAGCACTTGCCGCCGGCGGCGCAGGCGGCAAGCACCGGCGCGGGGGCCACCGGCCGGCTGTCCTTCATCCAGCCGACAATGCCGTGCTTTACGTTGTACACCTTCTTGTAGCCCTGCTGGTCGAGGAATTGGGCGACGACACGCGTTCGGTTGCCGGTGCGGCAGATCACCACCACCGGCTCCTCGGGCCGGGCGATCGCCTTGAGTTTTTCCAGCCAGGCCGGCGCGTCGACACGGCCCTTCTCGTCGAAGAAAGTCATCAGGCGGCTGTCCTTGACGATACCGGTCTCCTTCCATTCGCCTTCGGTGCGAATGTCGATGACCGGTACTCGGCTCGTCAGCAGGCGGGCAAACTCCTCGTTGTCGATATGACCGACTTCGGCGTGCGCGGCGGTGGCGAGCAGCCCGAACAGGATGGACAGAAAGTGGCGCATGGGCATTCCGGAAATGAGAAAGGGACAAGAAAACGAATCGGTGCGGCCGCCATTGTAAGGGAGCGGCGCGGCGTAGAATTTATGGCCTTGCCATCGCCCCGCCGGTACCGCCTTCGGCCATGAAGCCATTCCCCCTTCGCCTGCTGATAATTTTCGTCATTCTCGTTGTCCTCGGCACCGCGTTCTGGTGGCTGACCCGACCGAAGCCCATCGCCGTGGCGGTCAAGGACGTCGACCGTGGCCGTGTCGAAGCGTCGATCGCCAACACCCGCGCCGGCTCGGTGGAGGCCTGCCAGCGCACCAAGCTGTCCACCATCCTCGGCGGCCGCATCGAGTATCTCGGCGTCAAGGAAGGCGACCACGTCAAGAAGGGGCAGTTGCTGCTCAAGCTCTGGAACGACGACCAGAAGGCCCAGCAGGAGCTCGCCGGCACCCAGGTGGAGTTGGCCCGCCGACGCGTCACCGAGGCCTGCACCGTGGCGGCCAATGCGCTTCGTGAAGCGGCGCGCACGACCAAGCTGCGGCAGCAGGGTTTCGTGTCCGAGTCAAAGGAGGATCAGGTTCGCTCCGAGGCTGACGCCAAGGGAGCCGCCTGCCAGACCGCCAAGGCCGACGTGCGCCAGGCGGAAGCGAAACTGGCGGCGACGCGCGTCGAGCAGCGCCGCGTGGCGTTGGTGGCGCCCTTCGACGGCACGGTGGCCAAGATCGTCGGCGAACTGGGCGAGTATTCGACGCCTTCGCCGCCCGGCGTGCCGACGCCGCCGGCCATCGACCTGATCGACGAATCCTGTCTGTACGTCAAGGCACCGATGGACGAGGTGGATGCGCCGAAGATCAAGGCGGACCTGCCGGTGCGCATCAAGATGGATGCTTTCCCCAAGCGCGACTTCCCGGGCAAGGTGCGGCGCGTGGCGCCCTATGTCACCGCCGTCGAGAAGCAGGCGCGCACCGTCGACGTCGAAGTCGATTTCGACCAGCCGGATGATGTGGGCGGGTTGCTGGTCGGTTACAGCGCCGACGTCGAGATCGTCCTGGCCGTGAAGGACGACGTGCTGCGCGTGCCGACCGCCGCCATCCAGGAAGGTGGGCGCATGCTGGTGCTGCGCCCGGACAATGGCGTGCTGGAAGAACGCCGGGTCAAGACCGGCATCGCCAACTGGGAGTACACCGAAGTGCTGGAAGGGCTTCAGGCGGGCGAGAAGATCGTCACCTCGCTGGAGAAGGAAGGGGTCAAGGCCGGCGCGCGGGCGGTGATCGAAGACAAGGCAACGAAGAAGTAGCCATGCCCCAAGTCGAACTGACGGGCATCGAGCGCGTCTTCACCCTCGGCGACAGCGAGGTGCATGCGCTGCGTTCCCTCGATCTGGCCATCGAAGCGGGCGAATACGTCGCGGTCATGGGGCCGTCCGGCTCCGGCAAGTCAACGCTGCTCAACCTGCTCGGCCTGCTCGACCGGCCCAACACCGGCACCTATCGCCTCGAAGGCCGCGACGTGACCACGCTTTCGGCCGAGGAACAGGCCCAGGTGCGCCGCGAGCGCATCGGCTTCGTCTTCCAGAGCTTTCATCTCGTGCCACGCCTGACCGCCGCCGAGAACGTCGCACTGCCGATGATGCTGGCCGGCATCCCGGTCGCCGAGCGTAACGTCCGGGTCGGCCAGGCGCTCAAGGACTACGGTCTGGCCAGCCGCGCCGACCATCGCCCCGACCAGCTCTCCGGCGGCCAGCGCCAGCGCGTTGCCATCGCCCGCGCCACCATCATGCGCCCGGCCATGATCCTGGCCGACGAGCCGACCGGCAACCTCGACCGCGCCACCGGCGAAGACGTCATGAACCTGCTCGAAGGCCTCAACGCCGGCGGCGTGACGCTGATCGTCGTCACCCACGACCCCGTGCTCGGCGGCCGCGCCCGCCGGCTTCCGCCACCGGTTCGCCGCTGCGCACCTTTCTGATGGTGCTGGCGATGAGCATCGGTGTGGCGGCGGTGGTGATGCTGACGGCGCTGGGCGATGGCGCGCGGCGCTATGTGGTGAACGAGTTTTCCTCGCTGGGCAGCAACCTGGTCATCGTCCTGCCCGGCCGTTCGCAGACCGGCGGCTTCAATCCGGCCAACGCCATCACCGGCACGCCGCGCGATCTGACGGTCGGCGACGCGCGGGCCATCCAGCGCGCGCCCTCGGTGTTGCGCACGGCGCCGATCACCGTCGGCACCTCCGAGGCTTCCTATGGCGGCAAGCTGAAGGATGTCACCGTGGTCGGCACCACCGCCGAGTACCTGGAAATCCGGCACCTGAATGTCGCCCAGGGCCGCTTCCTGCCGGCCGGCGACACGGGCATGTCCTCGTCGGTGGTGGTGCTCGGCGCCAAGATCCGCGAGGAGTTGTTCGGCAGCGAGCCGGCTCTGGGCCGCATGCTGCGCGTCGGCGACCGCCGCTACCGGGTCATCGGCGTCATGGGCCAGTCGGGCCAGGGCCTGGGCATGAACGCCGATGAGACGGTGGTGTTGCCGGTGACGGCCGCCCAGGCGATGTTCAACACCAATACTTTGTTCCGCATCCTGGTCGAAGCGAAGAGTCGCGAGGTGATTCCGGCGGCGCTCGCCGAAACCCTGGAGATCCTCAAGGCCCGCCACGACGACGAGGAGGACGTGACGGTCATCACCCAGGATGCCGTGCTGGCCACCTTCGACCGCATTCTCGGCGTGCTGACCTACGGCGTGGCGGGAATCGCCGGCATCAGCCTGGCCGTCGCCGGCATCCTGGTGATGAACGTGATGCTGGTCTCGGTGACCCAGCGCACGGGCGAGATCGGCCTGCTCAAGGCGCTCGGCGCGCCCGGCCACACCATCCGCAACGCCTTTCTCACCGAGGCGGCGCTGCTGTCGGCCACCGGAGCGCTGCTCGGCTACCTGATCGGCCAGGGCGGCGCTTTCGCGTTGCGCCTGCTGTTCCCGGCCTTGCCGGCCTATCCGCCGGCCTGGGCGGTGATTGCCGCGCTGGCCACCGCGCTCGGTACCGGCCTGCTGTTCGGCGTCATGCCGGCGCGGCGCGCCGCGCGGCTGGACGCCGTGCAGGCCCTGTCAAAGCGCTGATGATGACCTGGGCCGACGCCATCCATCTCGCCCTGCGCGCCCTCACCGCCCACCGGCTGAGGAGCTTCCTCACCCTGCTCGGCATCGCCGTCGGCATCGCGGCGGTGATTCTGCTGACCAGCATCGGCGAGGGCGTGCATCGCTTCGTGCTCGCCGAATTCACCCAGTTCGGCACCAACGTCATCGAGATCGCGCCGGGCAAGACGGCGGCCAGTGGCGGACCGGGCGGTTTGCAGACGACGGTGCGGCTCCTGACCCTCGACGATGTCCGCGCCCTGGAGAAGGTGCCGGACGTGGTGGCGGTGTCGCCCATCGTCTGGGGCAATTCGGAAGTCTCGGCCAATGGCCGGCTGCGCCGCACCACCGTCTATGGCGTCGGTCCGGCGATGCGCACGGTGTCGCGCATGAGCGTGGGCACCGGCAACTTCCTGCCGCCGGAAGACCTCGAAAGCGCGCGACCACTGGTGGTGCTGGGACCCAAGCTGAAGAACGAGCTGTTCGGCACGGAATCGGCCCAGGGCCAGCGGCTGCGCATCGGCGGCATGCAGTTTCGCATCATCGGCGTCATGGAACCGAAAGGGCAGTTTCTCGGCATCGACCTCGACGACACCGCCTTCATTCCCGTAGCGCGCGCGCTGGAGCTGTACAACCGCGACGGACTGATGCGCATCAACCTTTCCTACCGCGAGGGCGCCGACACGCGCAAGGTGGCCGACGCCGTGAAGTCGGTCCTGATGGCTCGTCATGGCCGCGAGGACTTCACCCTGACCACGCAGGAGGACATGCTGCGTACGCTGTCGAAGATCCTCGGCATCCTGACCGCCGCCGTCGGCGCGCTGGGCGGCATCTCGCTGCTGGTCGGCGGTGTTGGCATCGTCACCATCATGACCATCGCCGTCACCGAGCGCACCAACGAAATCGGTTTGCTCAAGGCCATCGGCGCGCCCGAGCGCACCATCCTCGGCATCTTCCTCGGCGAGGCCGTGGCGCTGGCGGCGGTCGGCGGCGTCGGCGGGTTGGTGCTGGGCATCGGCATCGCCCAGTTGCTGCACCTGGTCTTCCCGGCGCTGCCCGTGCATACGCCCTGGTCCTTCGTCGTCCTGGCCGAGGTGGTGGCCGTGGCCATCGGCCTGCTGGCCGGTGTGCTGCCGGCGCGGCGGGCCGCGGGGCTCGATGCCGTCGAGGCCTTGCGCGCCGAGTAGAAACCGCTGAGGGAAAAAAGAAACCGCCGCCGATGGTGACCATCTATCAGCCGCGGGATTGCGGAGGAAGGAACAACTCCCGCGTTGCGTCGAGCCCTTGGCGATTACATCCGCCCACGCCTTGGGGACTCCGACACGCATCGCCGACGGCCGGCAACAGAGGAAATCTGGGGGGATTTTCTTCCGGCCAACGGCGGTTTCTGCTTCCCTATATACAAGCTCCGTGCCAGTCGGGTATTCGAGGCTAACACCTTGTTTTTCCTGAAATCAGGAATACTTGTCGTGGTCAGGTCATGCCATAAGTGACATGCCAATTCTGGCGCCAATTTCAATATTGGCAGAGCTCCTTCCGGGACACCGCGAGCGGCAACAGGGGCTAAAATCCGGCTCATCCATGGTTCCCGACGCCATCCCCTTCGCCAGCCTGCGCCGTGTCCTGGTGATCAAGCTGCGCCATCACGGCGATGTGCTGCTGACCTCGCCGGTCTTTTCGACGCTCAGGCGTCATGCGCCCAATCTGGAAGTCGATGCGCTGGTCTATGCCGACACCGCGCCGATGCTGCTCGGGCATCCTGCCATCGCCCAGCTTCATTGCATCGACCGCGGCTGGAAACGACAAGGGTGGCTGGCCCAGGCCCGGGCCGAACTGGGCCTGTTGTCGACCTTGCGCCGCCGCGATTACGATCTGGTCATCCACCTCACCGAGCACCGGCGCGGCGCCTGGCTGGCCCGGCTGATCGGCCCCCGCTGGTCGGTGGCGCCGCGGCAGAACGGCGCGTTCTGGAAGAAGAGTTTCAGCCACTTCTACCCGCGTTCCAACCATCCCATGCGCCATACCGTCGAGTCGAACCTCGATGCCCTGCGTCGCCTGGGCCTGCAGCCGACCGGCGACGACAAGCGCCTGACGCTGGTCCCCGGCCCGGCCGCCGAAGCCCGCGTCGAGGAATTGCTGGCCCGCCACCAGCTTGCCGCCGGCGGCTTCGTCCATTGCCACCCCGCCTCGCGCTGGCGGTTCAAGTGCTGGCCGGCGAGCAAGGTGGCGCGGCTGGTGGATGCCCTCGCCGCGCGCGACCTCGCCGTGGTGCTGACCTCGGCGCCGGACCCGAATGAGCGCGAGCTGATCGCCGACATCCGCGCGGCGGCGCACGGTCCGCTGGTCGATATGTCCGGCCAGCTCGACCTGAAGGAACTCGCCGCCCTGACCGCCCGGGCGCGCCTGTTCGTCGGCGTCGACTCGGCGCCGATGCACATCGCCACCGCGATGGGCACGCCCACTGTGGCGATCTTCGGCCCCTCCGGCGACATCGAATGGGGGCCGTGGGGCGTGCCGCACCGCGTGGTCGCCAGCGACGCCCACCCCTGCCGGCCCTGCGGACTGGACGGCTGCGGCGGCGGCAAGATCAGCGAGTGCCTGACCACGCTGCCGGTGGAACGCGTGCTGGCGGCTTGCGCCGAACTGCTGTGAAGCTGGCGCTGGTCAGGCAGAAATACACGCCCTTCGGCGGCGCCGAGCGTTTCGTCGAACGCGCCCTGGCGGCCTTGCGCGGCCAGGGCGCGGACGTCACCATCATCGCCCGCGACTGGCAGGGCGAGCCGGGCGGCGGATTCCTGCGCTGCGATCCCTTCTTCATCGGCCGCACCTGGCGCGATGCCGGTTTTGCCCGCTGCGTCCGCCGCATCATCGACGCGAAGCGCTTCGACCTGGTGCAAAGCCATGAGCGCATTCCCGGCTGCCACATCTTTCGCGCCGGCGACGGGGTTCATGCCACCTGGCTGGCCTTGCGCGATCAAGCCCGCGGCGGCGCCGCCCGCCTGGCCACGGCGCTGTCGCCCTGGCATCGCTACACGCTGGCCGCCGAGGCGGCCATGTTCAGCCACCCGAACCTGCGCGCGGTGATCTGCAATTCGCGGCTGGTGCGGGACGACATCGCCCGGCGCTTCGGCGTCGCCGATGAAAGGCTGCACGTGATCTACAACGGTGTCGATCTCGACCATTTTCATCCGGGCCTGCGCCAGGAACATCGCGGCACGGTTCGGGCCGCCCTGGGCATTGCCGAGGCGACGCCGGTCATCCTGTTCGTCGGTTCCGGTTTCGAGCGCAAGGGCATCCCGGCCCTGCTACAGGCGCTGGCGCGCATGACACGGCGCGACGCCCTGCTGCTGGTGGTCGGCCGGGACAGTCGGCAGCGCGATATGGCGACGCTGGCCGGGCGGCTGGGCGTCACCGGGCGGGTGCGCTTCCTGGGTGGCCAGCGGGACGTGCGCCCCTACTATGGCGCGGCCGACTGCTTCGCCCTGCCCACGCTCTACGACCCCATGCCCAACGCGGCGCTGGAAGCGCTCGCCTGCGGCCTGCCGGTGGTGACCTCGACCACCAGCGGTGCCGCCGAATTGATCCGGCACGGGGCCAATGGCCACGTCTGCCCCGCCACCGACGTTGCGGTGCTGGCGAACCATCTGGATGCCCTGACCGGCCCGGAGCGCCTCGAGCCGCTCGCCGTACGCGCCACCGTCACCGGCTTCGGCATCGACACCATGGCCGCCCGCCTCGCCGATCTCTACGGTCGGCTGGCGCCGACCGCTCCGCTATAATCGCGCGTTTCCAAACGGGTCTTGCTCATGCCGCCGGAGGCAGCCCCCGCGCCAACCAGTAAGGAAGTCTACCTTCGCCTGCTGGGCCATGTGCGGCCCTACTGGAGGCTGTTCGTCCTCGCGCTGGTCGCCATGATCGGCATGGCCGCCACCGAGCCGCTGTTCCCGGCTCTGATGAAGCCGCTACTCGACAAGGGCTTTTCCGGGGCGGCGCGCGACGATCTCTATCTGGCACCACTGGCGATCGTCGGCATCTTCGTCGTGCGCGGGGTGCTCGGCTATTTTTCGTCCTATGCCTTCGCCTGGGTCTCGAACCGGGTGATCGCCGACCTGCGCCGCGAGATGTTCGCGCGCCTGATTCGCCTGCCCGCCGAATACCACCTTGCCCATGCTTCCAGCACGCCGGTGACCAAGATCGCCTACGACGTCGCCGGCGTCGCCTCGATGGCCACCACGGTACTCACGGTGGCGGTGCGCGATTCCCTGGTGGTCATCGGCCTCACCAGTTGGCTGCTCTACCTCAACTGGCAATTGACATTGGTCAGCCTAGCCATCATTCCGCTGGCCGGCCTGGTGATGCGCTCCTTCAGCAACCGCCTGCGCAGCCTGAGCCGCGCCGCCCAGGCCGGCATGGCCACCATGAACCAGACTTTGATGGAAAGCATCCACTGCCAGAAGGTGGTGAAGGTGTTCGGCGGCGAGGCGCAGGAACTGGCGCGTTTCGACAAGCAGAACAACGCGCTGCGCGGTTACGCGATGCGCCAGGCGATCGCCGCCGCCGCCACGGTGCCGATCGTGCAGATCCTTGCCGCCATCGCGCTGGCCGTGGTGGTCTGGATCGCGCTGTTCCAGTCGCAGGCCGCCACCACCACGGTCGGCAGCTTCGTATCCTTCATCACCGCCATGCTGATGCTGATCGCGCCGCTCAAGCATCTGGCCGATGTGAACGCGCCGCTGCAACGAGGTCTGGCGGCGGCGGAAAGCGTGTTCCAACTGCTCGACGAAGCGCCGGAACTGGACGAGGGAACCGTCACCCTCGGCCGCGCGCGCGGCGACGTGGTCTTCGAAGGGGTCGGCTTCAGTTACCCGGGCGCCGAGCGCCAGGCGTTGACGGGCATCGATCTCGTCATTCGGCCCGGCGAGACCGTGGCCCTGGTCGGTCAGTCGGGTGGTGGCAAGACCACCATCGCCGCCCTGCTGCCGCGCTTCTTCGCGGTCGACGCGGGGCGCATCCTCGTCGACGGCCACGACATCACGACGCTGAAGATCGCCAGCCTGCGCCAGAACATCGCCCTGGTCAGCCAGGAAGTGCTGCTCTTCGACGACACCGTGGCCGCCAACATCGCCTACGGCACCATGGCCAATGCCTCGCCGGCCGCTCTCGAGGCGGCAGCCCGGGCGGCGCATGCCCTCGATTTCATCCGCGCCTTGCCGCAGGGCTTCGAAACCATGATCGGCGAGCATGGCTCCCGTCTATCGGGTGGCCAGCGCCAGCGCCTGGCCATCGCCCGCGCCATCCTCAAGGACGCGCCGATCCTGATCCTCGACGAGGCGACCTCGGCGCTCGACAGCGAATCGGAACGCCAGGTCCAGGCGGCGCTCGACGAACTGATGAAGGGCCGCAGCACGCTGGTCATCGCCCATCGCCTATCCACCATCGAGCGGGCCGACCGCATCGTCGTTTTGCAGAACGGCCGCATCGTCGAAATCGGCGGCCATGCCGAATTGCTGGCCAGGAACGGCGCCTACGCCCAGCTCTACCGGCTGCAATTTGCGGAGACCGCGTCGTGAAAATCGTTCATACGGAAGCCTCGTGCGGCTGGGGCGGGCAGGAAATCCGCATCCTCGAAGAATCGAGCGGCATGATCGAACGCGGTCACCAGGTGACGCTGCTCTGCCCGCCCGAGGCGCGCATTCACGACGAGGCGAAGCGGCGCGGCGTGCCGGTGGCGGCATTGCCCATCGGCCGCAAGCGCCTGCCCGGCATGCTGGCCTTGCGCAACTGGCTGAAGGCGCATCCCTGCGACGTGGTCAACACCCACAGCTCGACCGATTCCTGGCTGGCGGCGCTGGCCTGCAAGACCCTGTCCCGTCCGCCCGCCATCGTGCGGACCCGCCATATCTCGGCGCCCATCCCGAAGAATGCCGCCAGCCGCTGGCTCTACAACGGCGCGGTCGCCCATGTCGTCACCACCGGCGAGGCGCTGCGGCAAACGCTGATCGCCGACAACGGCGTGCCCGCCGGCCGGGTCACCTCGGTACCGACGGGTATCGACACCGTCCGCTTTTCGCCGGCCGACCAGATCGCGGCGCGCCGGAAGCTGGGTCTGGACGAGTCACGCCACTACCTCGGCATCGTCGCCACCCTGCGTAGCTGGAAGGGCCACCTCTATCTGCTGGAGGCGTTCGCCAGTCTGGCCCTGCCTGACTGGACCTTGCTGATCGTCGGCGAAGGTCCGATGCGCGAGCCGATCGCAGCGAAGATTGCCGAACTCGGCCTGGCGGATCGAGTCCGCCTGGTTGGCCAGCAGGACCGACCGGAAGACTGGCTGCGGGCGCTGGATATCTTCTGCCTGCCCTCCTATGCCAATGAGGGCGTGCCACAGGCCATCCTCCAGGCTATGCTGACCGCTCTGCCCATCGTCACCACGCCGGTCGGCGCCATCCTCGAAGCGGTCAGCGACGGCGAGACCGCGCTGGTGGTGCCACCGCGCGACGCGCCGGCCCTGGCGGCCGCCGTGCGTCGGCTGATCGCCGAACCGCAACTCGGCGCCGCGCTGGGCCTGGCCGCCCGGGAGAAGGCCCTGGGCCGCTTCTCGCGCGAGGCCATGCTCGACCGCATGGAGAATGTGTTCCAACAGGCTGCGCATGATTTGTAAGTGCCAATTACAATCCATGCAGAATTAGCCTATCCTTCGCTGTGATCGACCGAAATCTCGCCCCCTATCTCAAGCAGGCCGCCAGCTACTACCCGGTGGTGTTGGTCACCGGTCCGCGCCAGTCGGGCAAGACAACGCTCTGTCGAGCCGCTTTCCCCAATCACGCCTACGTCACGCTCGAACCACTCGATCAACGGGAAGGCGCCAGCCGGGACCCACGTGGCTTCCTTGCCGAATATCGGGCCGGCGCCATCATCGACGAAGTGCAGCAGGCGCCAAATCTTCTCAGCTACCTGCAAGAGGAAGTGGATCGCGACCCGACCCCGGGTCGCTTCGTGCTCACCGGCTCGCAACATTTCGGCCTGACGGACCAGGTTGCGCAATCGCTGGCCGGCCGTTGCGCCGTGTTGACCCTGTTGCCGCCGAGTCTGGATGAACTGCAACGTTTCGAAGCGGCGCCGACCGATTTGCTGACCACGCTCTGGATGGGCGCCTATCCGCGTATCCATGATCGCGGCATTCCGGCGGCGCGCTGGCTGGCGGACTACCTGGCCACCTACGTACAGCGCGATGTCCGTGCCGTGCTCAACATCGGCGATCTGCTCGCCTTTACCGATTTCATCCGGCTTTGCGCCGGGCGGAGCGGACAGGAAATCAACTTGTCCAAGCTGGGCGGCGATGCCGGCATCTCCCACAACACGGCTCGTCAGTGGCTGTCGGTGCTCGAAGCCAGCTTTCTCGTGCAACGGCTTCCCGCCTGGCATGGCAACCTGCGCAAGCAGGTGGTCAAGGCGCCCAAACTGCATTTCATCGACAGCGGCCTGGCCTGCCATCTACTGGACATCCGCGAGCCCGAGCAACTGCGCCATCACCCACTGCGTGGTGCCATCTTCGAAAGCTGGGTCGCCGCCGAGGTTCTGAAGCGCCAAGTGCATGCCGCCCTGCAGCCGCGCACTTTCCACTATCGCGAAAGCAGGGGTCTGGAGGTCGATTTGTTGCTTGAAGAACAAGGAAAGTACTTGGCCATCGAAGCCAAGTCGGGCGCCACTATTGCCGAGGAATTCTTCGCGCCGCTGAGGAAATTGTCCGCCATCCTCCCCGAAACCCGCGCCGGCATCGTCTATGGTGGCGACACCGTGCATCGTCGCGGCGACATGACGGCGGTGCCCTGGAATCGGCTGGACCGACTGTGGCAGGAGGAGCAATGAGCTTCGACTGGACTCGTATTTCCGACGACCCCAACAACAGCCAGGCCAAGGCCGAGGCACGGGCGCTGCTGCCCAGGCTGCGGCGGGTGCATACCGACACCGACCTGACCGGCTTCGTCGAACGGGCGGTGGCCGGCAAGCGTGTGCTCGACATCGGCGTCGTCTCGCACAGCGCCCGCTACTTCGACGAGCCGGGCTGGCGCCACGGCCGCATCCATAAGGCGGCGGGTTACTGTGTGGGCCTCGACATCCTCGAACCGCTGGTGGCCGAGTTGAACTCGCGCGGCTTCAACGTCCGCTGTGTCGATGCCACTTCCGACGCCGACCTCGGTGAGCGTTTCGACGTCGTCTTCATCGGCGATGTGATGGAGCATGTGGACAATCCATCCGCCCTGCTGCGCTTCGCCAAGCGCCATGTCGCACCGGGGGGCCGCATCCTGGCGGCGACGCCCAATCCCTTCAGCCGCAAGTTCGTCCGCCAGTTCTTCAAGCAGGGCGTGATGGTGGTGAACCTCGATCACCTGGCCTGGTTCACGCCGACCCAGGCCCTGGAAATCGCCCGCCGGATCGGCCTGGAACTGACCGCCTACCATCTCGTCAAGCCGATCGGCGGCCTCAATCTGGCGCTGAAGCGGCTGGCCTGGCGCCTGGGGATCTCGCCGGTCGAGTATTCCTTCCCCGACTATCTCTTCGAGTTTGCGCCGCCGGCGGTGTAGCCCAAGCATCATGCTCGAGCCGCCCAGCTCCGTGCTGTTCATCGCCGTATCGCGCATCGGCGACACCCTGTTCGCCACCCCGGCCATGCGCGCGGTGGCAACCGCTTGGCCCGACGCCCGCATCACCGTACTCGGCCATCCCAAGCGCGCCGAAGTGCTGGCGCACCTGCCCTGGACGCATCGGGTCGGTACCATCAGCAAGCGGTGGGCACCCTGGCTCGGTCGATTGGGGGGTGAGCGTTTCGATCTGGCCTTCGTCTTCGGCTTCGACGAGCCGCTGGTGGCCTACGCGCAGCGCGTGGCGAAGAAAGTGGTGGCCTTCCAGCAGGACTGTCCGCGCCTCAATCGCCGCCTGTTCGCCGCCGTGGCCAAGCCGCCCTTCCAGAGCGAGCACGCGGTGCGGCAACTGCTGCGGCTGCCGGCCGCCGTCGGCGTCGCGCCGGCGGGGCTGCGCATCGCCTACCGGACGATACCCGCCGAGATCGCCGATGCCCGCCGTCGTCTCGCCGAGGACGGGATCGTCGATGTGCGGCCGCTGATCGGCCTGCAAGTGGCCAGCTTTCCGACCAAGGCTTATCGCGACTGGCCCATCGAACACTTCGCCGCGCTCTGCGAGCGCATCGCGCAACGCTGGCCGCAAGCCGGTT
This sequence comes from Rhodocyclaceae bacterium, assembly GCA_044220545.1. Classification (GTDB taxonomy): domain Bacteria; phylum Pseudomonadota; class Gammaproteobacteria; order Burkholderiales; family Rhodocyclaceae; genus Fen-999. The sequence goes on from JBGAQX010000059.1 coordinate 16,666, forward strand.
TTCTCATCTACGGTGGCGCCGAGGAGCGCGGCCGCACCGAATGGCTGAAGGCGCAATTAGGCGCGCGCGCCGCGCTCTACGCCGGCCGCCTCAGCCTCAGGGAAACGGCCGCGCTGATGGAACTCACCGACCTCTACATTGGCGTCGACACGGGCCCGACGCACATCATGAGCGCCTTCGACATTCCCCTGGTCGGCCTCTTCCATTGCATCTCGCCGTCGACGCTGACCGGGCCGCTGGAACATCCGTGCGCCTACCTGCTCGACCATCCGGCCGGGCGCGAGGGATGCGGCGAAATGGCCGCCATGGCCGACATCTCCGTCGATGCGGTGTTCGCGCAGGTCGAACGGGCCCTGGCCGAACACCCGCCGCGGCCGCGATGAACTTTGCCTTCATCCTCACCAACCTCGCCGGCGGCGGCGCCGAGAAGGCCATCCTCAAGCTCGCCGCCGCCCTGACCGGGCGCGGCCACCGCGCCGAAGTGGTGCTGCTGGAAGATCGTGTCGAGCACGCCGTGCCGGCGGGGGTGACCGTTTTCCCCCTGGGCGGGCGCGCCGCGCACGGCTGGCTGGGCAAGCGCCTGTTGGCGCGGCGACTGCGCCGGCACCTGATCGACCGGCCCGACCTGGTGGTGTCCACCCTGCCCTTTGCCGACGAGGTGGTGGTGCTGGCGGACCTGCCCCACCACTGGTGCCGCATCGCCAATACCCTGGGCAGCGAAATCGACAAGCTCGCCGCCGCCAGCCCGGCCAAGGCCCGCCGACGCCTGGCGCGCTATCGCCGCCTGTATGGCAGCCGGCCGCTGATCGCCGTTTCGGCGGGCGTCGCGGTCGACTTGCGGCAGAGCCTCGCTTTGGCGTCGCGCATCGAAACCATCCCGAACGCCTTCGATTTCGCGGCCATGCGCCAGGCCGCCGCCGAGCCGATGGCCGACTTGCCGACCGGACCCTATGTGCTGCACGTCGGCCGCTTCGCGCCGCAGAAGCGCCACGACCTGCTGCTCGACGCCTGGGCGCGGATCGAGACCGACCGCCAGTTGGTGCTGCTCACGGAGCCGGATGTGAAACTCCAGGCGCTGATCAATGCCCGTGGGCTGGGCCAGCGCGTGCGCGTCGCCGGCTTTCGCCCCAATCCCTACCCTTGGCTGGCCGGCGCCGACCTCCTGGCGCTCTGCTCCGACCACGAAGGCCTGCCCAATGTGCTGATCGAAGCGCTGGGCTGCGGCACGCCGGCGGTCAGCACCGATTGCCCCTCCGGCCCGCGCCAGATCCTGGCCGCCTTTCCCGAATGCCTGGTTCCTTGCGGCGACGCGGCTGCCCTGGCCGAGACGATCGCCCGCTGTCTGGCCACGCCACCCGACCCGGCGCGAGCTGATCTGAGTGCCTATGGCCTGGATCGGGTTGCCGAAGCGTACGAGCGGTTGGCGGCAGGGCATCCGGGCTGAGGAATATCCGGCTATTTGCGTTCCGAGGTTGGGCAGCGGAAATTTCGAAGTCCAACCCGGCCGAGTGCCGAGGTTGGAATCAGTCTCTCGGGGGCAACCTCATTTCAACTTCGATTGCCTGGAACTGGGCCAGTGGTGGCTGTTCCTGCTTTGCAACTGGTTGCGGTCACTTGGATAGACCGGGCGTCAGGCAGCCACCGGCCAGAAGCCGTCGTTGCCCACCCCGCCATGAAGCTGCCGTTCCGATGCGCAACTTGACCTTCCAGGTAGCCGCCCAGCGTTCAGCAAATTGCTGTTGTTATACTGGCAGCCAGAATACCAAGTGACTGAAAACATGCGATTTGAACAGCCTTTCAAGCGTCAGGAATATCAATCGAAATGCGGGCTCCGTTGTTCGTGTAAGAACTGTTAGAAGCCTTGACCCACCATGTCAATGTCAGCCAAAGAAATGGATTACCGCAAGGCGTTCGAACTTGACCTTCCTAAGTCTGACAAGACAGCGAAGGCACTTGAGCACGCGCTGGACATTAGGAAATTTGAGATTGAGCTGTACTGGAAACGAGGAACCTACTTCTGGACACTAATCGCCGCCACATTCGCTGGCTATTTCGCTGTTCTGGCCGCGGAAAAGATCGAAGACAAGCTCTTCAACGCTTACGTCCTTGCCTGCATCGGATTTGTCTTTACCCTCGCATGGTTTCTCGTGAATCGCGGGAGTAAGTTCTGGCAGGAAAATTGGGAGAACCACGTCGACATGCTGGAAGACTCAATTTCCGGTCCTCTGTACAAGACGGTCTTACATAGGCCCCCGGATAAGACAGTTCTAGAGCGCTTCATCGATGGGCCAGCACCAATTTCTGTGTCAAAGGTCAATCAATGGGTCAGCTTGTTCACGCTATTTGTTTGGCCATTTCTAATCTTCAACGTCCTCCCGCCTTTCAGTTCATCGGCACCGGCAAGTTTTAAGCACGTAGGGGTAATGGGCCTCGTTGTCGCAGTGTCCATCTTGATGTTATTCAAGACCCAATCAAACCTGAAAGAGCATCGGCATTCCGTAACCGTAAAGAGAACTTCGGTCATCGATGACTAAGATTTCTAACCCTGCGTCCACGCTGGGCGTCTCGATAGCCGAAGGTTGGACACCGTGATCGGTTCCAGAACCCGCTACTCGCTTGCCCAGTTCCTTGCGATTCACGAGCCGGACTTTGTTGTCGTCTTGCTGGGCAAGCACCAACTGCAAAGTTCGGTTGGTGATGGCCAGTTTTTGACTGATGTTCTCCGATCCATTCGGAACGCGGCAGACGCTACGGTTCTTTCTCTCATCGAAGAAGTAGCGCGAACCAGCGGAGACCTTCGATCCCGAATCAACCCGAAATATCGCCACGATGAAAGATTCTCTGACCTCTGCCGCTGCCTTCAACTCGACGGGTACCTGCGCGAACACCACGGCGCGGCCAAGCTCTACGTCTACGGGCAGGACTACAACAAGCGCGCCTTCGCCACCGCCGCATCCGACATGCTGATGAAGCAGGTGGACCACAATGGCGCCGGCAACAACGTGCGCTACGGAGATAGCTTTACCGAGGACCAGTTCGAAGCCGAGACCTTCGACTACTTCCTCACCAACCCGCCCTTCGGCGTGGACTGGAAGAAGCAGCAGAAGGAGATCGCGCGGGAACACGAGAAGCGCGGCTTCGACGGCCGCTTCGGCGCCGGGCTGCCACGCGTAAACGATGGCTCGCTGCTCTTCCTGCAGCACATGGTCGCCAAGTTCGAGCCGGTGCGCCCGGCAGAGCACAAGCACGGCTCGCGGCTCGCCATCGTCTTCAGCGGCTCGCCGCTCTTCACCGGCGGGGCGGGCTCGGGCGAGAGCGACATCCGCAAGTGGATTATCGAGAACGACTGGCTCGAAGCCATCATCGCCATGCCGGAGCAGATGTTCTACAACACCGGCATCGGCACCTACGTCTGGATCGTCACCAATCGCAAGGAGAAGTGGCGCAAGGGCAGGATCCAGCTCCTCGATGCGCGCGACGTGTGGACCGCGGGCGGCAGTGAGGACAATAAGCGCAGCCTTGGCGACAAGCGCCGCCACATCACAGGCAGCCAGATCGCCGAGATCGTCAAGCTCTACGGCCGGCAGGCCGACGGCGAGACCTCGAAGACCTTCGACAACGCCGACTTCGGCTACACCCGAGTCACCGTCGAGCGGCCCCTGCGACTGCGCTACCAGATGACCCTGGACGACAAGGCCCGCTTCCTCGACGCCTATCCGCACCTGCTCGACGACGTGCAGGCCATCGACAAGGCGCTGGGGCGCGAGCCGCAGCGCGACTGGAATGCGGTGTGGAGTCGCATCGAGGATCTGCTACACGCGCGCAAGTCGCGCTGGAAGGCGACGGAGCAGAAGCTCTTCCGCAGCGTCTTCACGCAGAAGGACCCCAAGGCCGAGTCGGTCGCCAAGGGCGGGCGCGACGAAGGGTATGAGCCGGACGCCGACCTGCGCGACTTCGAGAACGTGCCGCTCAAGGACGACATCGACGCCTATTTCCAGCGCGAGGTGCGCCCGCACGTGCCCGACGCCTGGATGGACCGGAGCA
>JBGAQX010000060.1:0-14455 GCA_044220545.1 Rhodocyclaceae bacterium
CAGCGTGGCCTGACCATGGACGCCGTGTCCTGGCGATGAGCGAAGCCGACGAGTACGTCCGCGTCTGCCCGGTTTGCGGCGCCGAACATTCGCCCGCCGCCAGCCAGTGCGGCTGCGGCACGCTGCTGATCGGAGTCGACCTGACGCTGCGGGCGCCGGCCCCACCGCCAGCGTCGGCCGCGCCACCGACCGAAGCGCCACCGGCGGTGCCCGCCACCGGCATCGTGTGCCCGCATGCCGATTGCGGCGCGGCCAATCCGCCCGGGCATGGCGACTGCCTCTATTGCGGCCGGCCGCTGGGTGGCGCAACCGCGCTGGCCTCGACCTCCCCGGCGGTCGGCCTCTACAACCTGCCCGCCGCCCTGGCCGCCAACTTCACCATCGAGCGCGTGCTGCCGGCCGGCGGCGCCGAGGCCGAACTGATGCTACTCAAGGGCCTCAAGACCGGAGTGCGGGTGATGGCCAAGCTCTACCGACCGGGCATCGCCCCCAAGGGCCAGGTGCTGGAGCGGGTGGCGGGCGTCGCCCATGCCCATGTCGTGCGCCTGCTCGCCCACGGCGTTTCCGATGGCACCGCCTACGAAGTGATGGAATATTGCGCCGGCGGCTCGCTGCGCGACCTGATGAGCGCGGCCACCCCGACCCCGGAGCAACTGAACGCCATCCTGGGCGAGATCGCCGAGGCCGTGGCCGCGCTGCACGACTGCCAGGTGATCCACCGCGACCTGAAGCCGGAAAACGTGCTGGTACGGCGCATTGAACCGCTCGACCTGGTGCTCACCGACTTCGGCATCGCCTCGTTGCAGGATGCGACCCAGCTCTTCACCGGCACCGCCCGCACGGCGCGCTATGCGGCACCCGAGGCGATGACCGGCGTGCTCGACGCCGCCGCCGACTACTGGTCGCTGGGCATGATCCTGGTCGAACTCCTGACCGGCGCGCACCCCTTTATCGGCCTGTCCGACGCGGTGGTCGCGCACCGCCTCGCCACCGGCACCATCGACACCGACACCTTGGTCGATCCCGCCTGGCGGCGCCTGTGCCGGGGCCTCCTGCAGCGCGATCCCCGCCAGCGCTGGGGCATCGATGAGATCCGCCGCTGGCTGGCCAAGGATCCAACCCTGCCGGAGCCGGCCGCCTCGGCCGCCCCATTGGCGCACCCCTATCGCATCCAGGGCGAAGAATGCCGCACCCTGCCCGAGCTGGCGGCGGCCTTTTCCCGGCACTGGGAGGCGGGCCGAAAAGATCTTCAGCGCGGCCATTTCGAAACGTGGGTGCGACAGGATCTCAAGGATCACGATCTGAACCGCTTTCTCCACGACCTGAAAGACCGTGGCGGCAGCGCCGACCTGCATCTATTCCGGCTCATCCGGCACCTCGCGCCAAACATTCCGCCCGGTTGGCGGGGTACCGCCCTGGGCGCCGACGGCCTGCTGGCCATGGCCGCCAAAGCGGCGCAAGGCGACGCCGACGCCGCCAGTTGGCTGGCTTCGGTGTTCGATGAACGGGTGCTGGAACTGTTGCCCGAGGAACCCTTTTCAACCGAAACCGTTCTGGCCGGGCGCTGGCGGACTGCCTGGCGGGATTTCCGCGACGCCTGGCGCGGCGCCGACCAGGCGCTGGCCGACTGGCGCAACGGATTGGTGGCGCGCGGCGAAGCGATTGCCGATATCGACGCGCTGATGTTCGGTCAGGGCGGCGGCCTGGATCGGCCGGCCGACGGCGCCGTGCATGGTCTGTTGCTGCTTGCCCTGTTGCGCCCCGAATACCTGGCGACCATGAAGCCCAAGGTGCTGGCCGAGGCCACCGGCCACCTGGAACACAGCCCCTGGCTCGCCGATCTCTGCCGGCAATCGGCAGCCGACGATGCTCAAGGTGTCGCTGCCCTGATTGCCGTCATCCATCTGCTGCCCCAGGCGCGTCAGGCCAGCGAGGAGGGGCAACACCGGCTGGCCAGTCGTCGCGACAAGCAGGCGGACGACCTGGGTCGCCTCGGCCAGCAGGTCAATGAGAGCCTGGCCAGCCTGCGCGGCTGTGCCGAGGAGCTGGGACTGGTGTTTGGCGAACAGAGTCGCGAACGGTTGGCCACACATCTGGACGCGTTCTTCGCCCTGACCTTGCGGGCACGCGGCCTGATCGCCGCCGGCGACGTCGCCGGCAACCCCGTACTGCGTGTGCTGGCCCGTGCCGAGCCGCTGGTGCAGCGCATGCGCGACCGCCTCGAAGAATGGCAAAGCACCCGCCGCATCAACGAAGTCTGGCGCAACGAGCACGTCAGGAACACGCTGGTCGGCGCGGCGATCCTGCTCCTGCTGTTCGCTCCCCAATGGCTGCCCCTGGCCCTGGCGGCACCGGTTTTGTTCGTGGCCTGGCGCTTGTGGATCGTGGCGCGCCTGCGTGGCGCGATTCGCCAGTTGGCCGCCGGCCTGCCCCCGCGCGTGACCGGTACGACACCATGAGCCTGCCGCCGCCGCTCCAGTCCCTGCTCGACCCGCGCCGCTATCCGCATCCGGCGTCAAACGTCGAACTGGTGGAAACCCACATCTCGTGGCTGCTGCTGGCCGGCGCATTCGCCTACAAGATCAAGAAGCCGGTGACGCTGCCCTTTCTCGACTACGGCACGGTGGAGCGGCGGCGCGCCTGCTGCGCCGCCGAGCTGCGCTTGAACCGCCGCTACGCGCCGGACCTCTACCTCGACGTCGTCGAGTTCGAAGGCGAACCGGCGGTGAAGATGCGCCGTTTCGACGAGGCCGGCCGGCTCGATCATGTCTGCAAGCGCGGCGAGCTGACACCCGCGCACCTGACCGACCTGGCCCGGACCATGACCGCCATTCATGCCGCCGCCGCCATCGCCCCGCCCGACTCCCGCTTCGGCACACCGCCGCAGGTGCTGGCGCCAGCCATCGAGAACTTCGACGAACTCGACAAACTCCTGCCCGGCGAGGCGCCGCGACTGACTTTGCTACGCGCCTGGACCGGCGGCGAGTTTGCGCGACTGGCCGACGCGTTCGCCGCGCGCAAGGCCGGCGGCTCCATCCGCGAATGCCACGGCGACCTCCATCTGGGCAACCTGGTGCTGGAGAGTGGCAAGGTGACGCCGTTCGACTGCATCGAGTTCAATGACGACTTCCGCTGGATCGACGTCGCCAGCGAGATCGCCTTCACCTACATCGACCTGCTCGACCACGGCAAGCCGGGCCTGGCCTGCTGGCTGCTCAACGAGTGGCTGGTCTGGAGCGGCGACTTTGCCGCTTTGGCGGTGCTGCGCTTCTATGCCGTCTATCGGGCCATGGTGCGCGCCAAGGTCGCCGCCATTCGCGGCAACACGGCGGAAGCGGCCGGCTATCTGGCCATGGCCGAACTGCTGGCCGCGCCGCCGCCACCCGCCCTGTCCATCACCCACGGCCTCTCGGGTTCCGGCAAGACCACGGCGTCGACGGCACGGCTGCTCGGCGACCAGGCAGCCGCGACGATCCGCCTGCGCTCCGACGTGGAAAGAAAGCGCCTGTTCGGCCTGGCGCCCGACGCCGACTCGGGCGGCACCATCTACGGCGCCGACGCTACCGCGCGCACCTATGCGCGGCTGGCCGAGCTGGCCGGCGGGATCCTGGCCGACGGCTGGCCGGTGATCGTCGATGCCGCCTTCCTGAAGCGCGCCGAGCGGGACGCGTTTCGCCGCATGGCGGCGGAGCGGGGCGTTCCCTTTGCCATTCTGGCCTGCGCGGCGCCCGTCGATGAACTGCGTCGGCGCCTGGCCGATCGCCGGGGCGACGCCTCCGAAGCCACCCAGGAGATTCTCCGCCAGCAGATCGGGTGGCTGGAGCCGCTCGCCGAAGAGGAACTCCCCTCCCGCTAGTCGGTTGGCGGCGCGCGGTCGGATTCGCCCAGGCTCGTCAGTCGCCGGCGCACCCGCTCCAGTGCCGACTCCGGCAGAAGGCCGGCGAAGTACTTGCCTCCGGCATGCCGTAGATCGACAGTGCCCGGGCGGCCCAGGAACGTTGGCATGGCGCCCCGCCTGAGGTCGGCCTGCTCGGCGGCGACAAGGGGGTCGAGGCCGGGCGAGTGCTCCACCGCCAGCCAGAGCCGGTCGAACAACCGGTCCCGATCGAGGGCGTCGCGCTGGGCGTCGGGATGGCAGGCCTCCCGCCGCAAGTGCTCGTAGGTGGCGGCGGGGCGCGCCATGACGCGCATGTCGTCGTCGGCAAAGCACGCCAACGGCCCGTCGTCGGCCAGCAGTTCGTCGCGGTGCCCGGTCAGCAGCCGAACCATGGCCGTGAATCCGGCATCGACGGCGTCGACATTGTCGCCATGGTCGAGCAGGCTGGCGGCCGGTTCGGCGCCGGTCGCGGCGGACTCGTCGGCGACCAGTTGGCCCAAGGGCGGCTGGAACAGAAGCTCCGGCTCCAGCAGCATTGGCTGCTCGCCGGCGGCCACCAGGTCTTCATGATGGAAGTTGGTCGCGTCGAAGGCGTGGCGCAGCGCCAGATAGCCGCCCAGGCGCCGGTGATAGCGGTCGACCGTCTCGGCCGAGGCACAGGGCGAGGCGGCAACGCGCTCCAGCCAACCATGGTCGCCGCCATCCAGCACCGTCAGGGTCCGATAGTCGAGGCCCGCGCCGCGCCGGTTGATCCACGCCAGCAACGACTGGAAATGAACATCCAGCGCCACCGAGCGGGGCTTGTAGGCCAGTTGCAGGCCGGATGCGAAGCGGGCGATCAGCGTGGCGCGCCCGCCATGGCGCCGCGCGCCGGCAGCGACCGCCACCTCCGCCAGCCGGCCGGGGTCGCCGCCGCCATTGAAGCGGCCGCGCAGTTCCAACCAGTCCTCGCACAGGTGGCGGAGAAACCCGAGGCTCGCCGCCAGCCAGTGCTCGATACGGTCCGACAGTTGCCTGGCCAGCAGCGGGTATTCGCGAAAGAACGTCAAGGCCGCCTCGCGCTGGCAGAGGCCATCGATGAAACTGCGCCGCCGCTCGGCCGGCCGTGCCCCCCTCAGGTCGCCGCGCAAGTCGGCGATCCGTAGCTCCCGATCCAGCGTTTGGGCGGCGATCTCCTCCAGGCGCGCCGGAAGATCCGCGATCAGCAACACATCGGCGGTGGCCGGATCGATGGGACAGTCGTCATGCCGCGCGATCAGTTGTTTGATGCCGACGGCCAGGCGGGACCGGGCGTCGCTGAGCACCGGCTCGATGACATCGACGATGCTCGCGCCATCGACATCGCCACTCGCGGCGCCGGTCGGCTCGCCGGGTCGAATCGGCCAGGCGCCGATGATCGGGTCGCGCGCATAGGCCGCCAGCCAGCGCGCCAGCCAGGGCGGCGCCTGCTCTCCACGCCCGCCGCCCGGGGCGGCGGCGCCGCCCAGAATGGCGCGAAACTCCTGTTCGCTGACGCCGTCCACGGCCAGGCGCCGGGCGAACAGTCGCTGGCACGAAAAGGGCACCAGCGACAGCCAGCGCTGCTCCGGCCGGGCACCCCTGGCCAGCGCTCCGGCAAACAAGCCGGGCAGCGAGCCGCGCTCGCGATGCGCCTCGACACGTTCGACAAAGGACGCCGCGCGCGCCCATTCCTCCCGTTCCAGTTCGCGAACCGCGGGTCGTACCAGCCAGCGGGCGGGCAGTGGCCGATTCGCGGCCGGCGCTGGCGCCAAGATCATCAACGTCATTTCACGCCCTTCCACGAACGGCGCTATTGCGCGCAACTCAGCACAGTGCCGGTTCCGCCGACGTTGCAATCAGCCGGTTTCGGACCGCTGCCGGCCGGCACGCCGGGCGACGGCAGATCGGGGCGGGTTTCCGGTTGAGCGGTGGTCACGGCATTGAGGTCGAAGACCAGCGCGGCTTCGCCCAGATAGTCCGGGTTAACCAGGATCTGGGTCCGGCGGGGATCGTCCGGTTTCGCGCCGTCCAACTTTGGCGCCGACCAGCCTTCGACGGTGCGGATCGCGGCGCCACGCAGGCGACGGAAGTTCTTTTCCTGCTCCGGCGTCGGCCCCGCCGACCCGGTGTCGGCATCGGGATTGACGTATTTCATGATGGTGCCGTCGTAGATCGTCTTGCCGTCCTTATCTTTCTCCATGAAGCTGCCATCGGAGAACTCGGCCCGGAGATAGCCGTCCTCATAGGTGATGAACCGGTCGCCATCGATCGTCTCGTCCTTGACGATGCCACCATGGGGAAGCGTCGGCAACGGCACCGGGTCATCATCGCCGGCGGAGACGAGGCTCATGTCCATCCCGCCCAGCTTGATATCCGGTCCCTTGTCCTTGCCGCCCAGCTCCAGGCCGATGGTCAATCCCTGGGTGTTCGCATCGATGCCGTGCTCCTTGAGCAGATCCGCGGAAATACCCAGGCGGGCGAGTCCATCCGGCTGGTTGGCCGTCAGCGGGAATGCGGAAAGTAAACCGGTGACGCTGTTGCTTTTCTCGATCGCTGCCTGCAACTCCGGCGGGAAGACGAAGAACGCGCCCAGACCAGCCTGGTACGACGGCAGCGCGTACTTCTCCGCCAGTTCGACGAATACGGGCAGGGAAGGATGGCTCAACGGATCGAAGGGGTTGGTGCCGGCCATCAGTTCATCGGCGTCGGCGACGCCATCGTGGTCGGAATCCACCACGTTCCAGGCCACATAGCAGGCGGAGGTATCGCAGAGGCGCACCTGCTCCAGCTTGTACTTCGAATCGGCCGCCGTCGCCGGGCCGCCGGCGACGGCCAGCGTCAGCACACCGATCGCGGCGGCCAGACTGTTGCGCAAGAAGCGGCCCGTGCCGCGTACTGTCGATTGGTTGGTCATGATGGATTCCTCTCAGGTAGAGATTCGCCGTGTCTCGGGTTGGCTGCCTGCGCCTGGGGGGACATCGATCGCGACCACGGCACCGAACCACGCAGTCACTCTATCGATCGGTGCCATCGGTCTCGACGGCCTATTCGGCGCCGACGCGGCGGAATATTCGACAAAACCGGACCACCCCCGCTGCGTACCATCCGGGCCACGCCGGGTTAGTATTCCGATGGCAACAAGGCCCCCAGCAAGGAGAATCGATTGAACGCACCCAGCCCAGCCCAGCTCGGCGCCCTGCCCGAAGGCGCGGTACGCCAGCTCGCCGCCCACGGCCAGATCCGCTCATTTCGCAAGAACGCCGTCGTCATCAACGAAGGCGAGGCCGGCGATTCGCTTTACGTCATCCTTTCGGGCCGGGTGAAGATCTTCGTCGCCGACGGCGAGGGCCGGGAGATGATCCTCGACACCCTCGGTCCCGGCGACGTGGTCGGGGAAATGACGCTCGATGGCGGGCCGCGCTCGGCATCGGTGATCTGTACCGAGGCGGCCACGTTCTCGATGCTGACCCGGGCCGTGCTGCGCGAAGCCATCGTCGCCAGCCCCGACTTCGCCCTGCAACTGATTTCGACCCTGATCTGCCGCATGCGCCAGGCCACCGACCTGGTGAAGGGGCTGGCGCTGCTGGACGTCTATGGGCGCGTCGCCGGGCTGTTGCTGAAGCTGGCGGTGGAGCAGGACGGCCGGCTGGTGATCCCCGAACGGCTGACCCAGCAGGACATCGCCGACCGGGTCGGCGCCTCGCGCGACATGGTGAACCGGATCTTCAAGGAACTGACGGCGGGCGGCTACCTCGCCGTCGAGAACCGCCAGATCGTCCTCAACCGCAAGCCGCCGGCCCGCTGGTAGCCAAGGCTGCTCAGACCTTGGCCAGGCAGCCGTGGTAGAGCGCGGCGACCAGGTCGGATTGCGTGACGATGCCGAGCAGACGATTCTCCGCATCGACCACCGGCACCTGATGCAGTCCGCGCGTCATGGCCGGCACCAGGTCGACAATGTGGGTGTCGGGTGACACCCGCAACGAAGCCCTGGTCATGATCGACGCAACGCCGGCATCGCGGCCGAGCGGGAAGCGCAGCAGTTCGTACAGCCGGCGGCGCAGCTTGCCCGGCGTGCTCGCCTTGGCGCCGTGGATGAAACTCTCCAGCGCCACGACTCCTTCGACGCGGTGCAGGGTGTCGACCACCGGCACCACCGTCAGCCGGTGGCGGCGCATCAGGCGCCAAGCCTCCAGCAGGGTGGCGTTGCTCTGTATCGACACCACGTCGCGACTCATGATGTCGGCGCAGACCGGGTTGTTCGGACCCCGATGGCGGCGGCGCTCGGCAATTTGCATGATCTCGTCCAGTTCCTCGCCGCTGATGTAGAGCGGCCGGCCGTATTCCTCGATCACCGCGCGCAGCTCCTCGTGCTGGAGGCCGAAGCGACTGAGCGGCTCGGGGTCCCCGACCTGGTGCGGATTGATCTCCGGATGCGGGCGGGGGTAGCGCCGGCCCGGCACCAGATTGTTGATCGCCAGCCCCAGGGCCACCAGCAGCAGGGCGTTCGCCGCCACCGGCGACAGCACGTACTGAAAGCCGAGGCCGCGCACCGGCTCGCCGCCGATCACCGCGAACAGCGCCACCGCGCCCGCCGGCGGATGCAGACAACGCAGGCTCAGCATCGCCAGGATGGCGCCGCCCACGGCCAGGCCGGCCGCCAGCGGCATGGACGGCGCGAAACGCGCGATCAGGACACCGATCGCGGCGCTGACCAGGTAGCTGCCGAACACCGACCAGGGCTGCGCCAGGGGGCTGGCCGGCAGGGCGAAGATCAGCACCGAGGAGGCGCCGACCGCCGCCACCACGAAGGGCGGCGCGGCCAGCAGCCAGGTGGACAGTCCAACGGTGACCGCGATCGCCAGCGCCGCCGTCAGCGACGAGCGCCAACGCTCCGCCCACGGCAGGCTGCCGGATTCCGGCCGAAAGCTGAAGAGAAAATCGCGCCAATCCATGAAATCCCTCGAAGTTTGCCAGCCACGACGGATGCTAACCCCACTTTGGCTTCAAACCGGGCGCCGGAAAATGGACGCAGAAGGAAAAACAACCCTGATTTCCGCGCACACACCGACACCGGCTTTGGTAGATTGGTACGATGATCCATAGGGTGCCGCGACGGTGACTGAGATGACCGTTCATTGCTCCGGCGCTCTTCTGAAGGAGATGGCGAATGTTCTGCAGGAAAAAGGACCAGGAGATTTCCCGGCTGCGCGGTGAGCTTGAGGCACTGGGCGAGCAGGAGCGAACCCATCGGGATCGCGCCGACACATTGGCGGAGGAGAACACGCGCCTGCGGGCCGAGGTCGATGAACTGTCCGGTCGCGCCCAGTTGCTGGATGGCCTGTCCGGGCCGCTGAACCAGTTCGCCGATTCCGCCAAGGCATTGCAGGGCAGCCTCGCGGCGATGGCTCAGGCGATGAAGACCGAGACCCAGCAAGCGGTCAAGACGTCGGGGGAGACCGCGCAAAGCCGGCAGATCGTCCAGAAGCTGACCGAGCGGATCAAGGAACTGATCGACCGCGCGCACCAGAGCGCCGACGCCATCGTCAAGCTGCACGAGGGCACCGGCAAGATCAACGGCATCGTGCAACTGATCAAGGAAGTCGCCGACCAGACCAACCTGCTGGCGCTGAACGCCGCCATCGAGGCGGCCCGGGCGGGCGAGCAGGGGCGTGGCTTCGCCGTGGTCGCCGACGAGGTGCGCAAGCTGGCCGAACGAACCACGGCCTCCACGGCCGAGATATCGGATCTGGTGGCCCGGGTGCAGGCCGAGGCCATCAACCTGAAGACCGTCGCCGAGGTCAATCCGGATGAAATGTCGGCGATCCAGCAGGAAGGGCAGGCGGCCTTCACCAACATCGACGAACTGCTGAAGAACAGCCAGCACCTGACCAGCACGCTGGCGGCCACGGCGCTGCGCAGCTTCGTCGAAACCGCCAAGACGGACCACCTGGTGTTCAAGCAGGAGATCTATCGGGTGTTCCTGGGCGTATCGGACAAGGGCCCGGACGACTTCGCCAGCCACACCGCCTGCCGCCTGGGCAAGTGGTACTACTCGGGCGACGGCAAGGATTGCTTCTCCCGGCTGCCTGGCTATGTCGATGTGGAACCGCCGCACAAACGGGTACACGAGCATGGCCGCGCGGCCGTCACCGCCTATCGTTCCGGCGACACGGACAGTGGCATTCGCGGCCTCGCGGAAATGGAAAAGGCCAGCATGGAGGTTCTGGCCCAGCTCGAGCGCATGGCGAGTTCCGGAGAAAACGACCCCAGCATCCTGTGCGTCGGTGGCCACTGACACGGCCACCGCCGAGTTCGGCCGGTTGCCCCGGGCATCGATCGACGAAGCCCGGGGGGCCGAGCGTGTTTCCAGTTGATCGCGAGTCCAGGGCACTGATCGGCTGGGCGCTGCTGGCATTGCTGGCGTGGACGGCCGTGGTCGGGCTGTCGTTCCATGAGGACGCGCCGACGCAGGCGCGGCATAGCCTCCTGCTCCACGGCGGCATCTGGCTGGCTGGCTTGATAGGCGGCGGTTTCTTTTTCCGGGGACAACACCGAAGGCTGCGGGAACTGATCCGCGCGGAGATCACCCTGCGCCTCAGCGAGGAGGGCTTGCTGGCCTATCAGGCCCTGGCCGCGGCCTCGGTCGACGCCATGGTCATCGCCGACCCCGCCACCACCCGGCTCGTCTACGCCAACCGCGCTGCCCACGAGCTGTTCGGTTGCGACTTCGAGCGCAGGGAAATGATCGGCCTGCCGGGCAGCGGCTTCTGGCCCGGCCAGGACCAGGAACTGATGGCACAAGTGATCGGCGCGGGCATGAAGCCGGGCGGCTGGCGCGGCGACGTGCGGCAACAGCGCCGCGACGGCTCGGTATTCGAAGCCAACGCAACGGTCTTCGCCATCGGCGGCGCCGATGGTCATCCGCTGCGCCTCGTCGCCATCATCCGCGACATCACGGAGAAGAAGAGCTTCGAGCAGGCCTTGCGGACCGCCAACAGCAAGCTGGAGTCGATCATCGATTTCCTGCCCGACGCCACGCTCGTGGTCGATGGCGCCGGATGCGTCATCGCCTGGAATCGCGCCATGGAGCGGATCACCGGTGTCGCCAAGGCGGATATCGTGGGCCGGGGCGATCGCGCCTACGCGGCAGCGCTCTATGGCACGCGCCGGCCCATGCTCATCGACTTCGTGCTGGACGAAACCGGGCTGGACGCCACCATCTACAAGAATTTCAGCCGCGCCGACCAGACCTTGTTCGCCGAAGGGGAAACACCGGAAGCCTACGGCGGGCGCGGCGCCTACGTGTGGGCGACGGCGCTGCCACTGAAGGATGCGGCCGGGAATACCACCGGCGCCATCGAATGCCTGCGCGACATCACCGAGACCAGGCTCGCCGAGGAAGCGCTGAAGACCAGCGAGGAGCGCCTGCGCCTGGCGCTCGAGGGTGCGACCGACGCCATCTGGACCTGGGACTTCAGGACCGGTACGACCTATTTCAGTCCGCGCTACTACGCGATGCTGGGCTACCGCCCGGACGAGTTCCCCGCCACGCTGGAAAGCTGGCGCGGCATGGTGCATCCCGACGACCTGAAGATGGCGGAAGCCGCTGTCCAGGAGCACCTCGAGGGCAAGACCGACAGCTTCGCGATGGAGTTCCGCTGCCGGACGAAGGACGGCGACTGGCGCTGGATTCTCGGGCGGGGCAAGGTCGTCGAACGCGACGCGCTGGGCCAACCCGTGCTGCTCGCCGGCTCACACACCAACATCAGCCGACGCAAGGAAGCCGAAGGCCGCCTGCGTTTGACGCAATTCACCGTCGACCAGGCCTCGGACGGTGTCTTCTGGTTCGACCGCGATGGCCATTTCAGCTATGTGAACGAGCAGGCCAGCCGCATGCTCGGTTACTCGCGCGACGAGCTGACGCGCATGAGCATTCCCGATGTCGACGTCCGGTTGAACGCCGAACAGATTCCGCCGATGGTCGGCAGGTTGGCCGCCGAGGGCTCCTTGCGCCTGGAAACGATATTGCGCCGCCAGGACGGCAGTCAATTCCCGGTCGAGATTTCGGCAAAACACATCACCTTCGGCGGCGAAGAGCTGCTGCTTGCGCATGTGCGCGACGTCTCCGAGCGCCATCGGGTCGAGGCCATGCTGCGTCTCACCGAACAGGCGGTCGAAGCGTCCTCGATCGCCTTTCAGTGGCTGACACCGGATGGCCGCGTCGTCGGCTGCAATCGCCGCGCCTTCGAAAGTCTGGGCCTGACGCGGGATGAACTGGTCGGCAAGCACATATGGGACTTCGACCCCGGCTTCTCGCCGGACGACCTGACCGAGGTCTGGAAGGAGATGAGAACCGGACGCAAACTTTCCTTCGAGAGCCACCACCGCCGCAAGGACGGCTCCCTCTTTCCGGTGGAAGTGGCGACCAACCGGGTCGAGTTCGAGGGCCAGGAGTATTCGTTCGCCTACGTGCTGGACATCACCCAGCGCAAGGCGGCCGAGCAGGCGCTGCGGGACCTGAACACGACGCTGGAGGCCCGGGTGCGGGAAGAAGTCGCCATGAACCGGGAAAAGGACCACCTGCTGATCCAGCAATCGCGACTGGCGGCGCTGGGCGAGATGATCGGCAACATCGCCCACCAATGGCGCCAGCCGATCAACGCCCTGTCGCTGCTCCTGGCCAACCTCGAGGACGCCTTCGAGTTCGGCGAGCTCGACCGCGACTATCTGGGCAAACAGATGGCGCGCGGCAATCAACTCATCCACAGGATGAGCGCGACCATCGACGACTTCCGCAATTTCTTTCGTCCCGACCGCACGCGCGTGCCGTTCTCGATCGGCAAGGCGGTGCGCGACGCCGCCACGATCATCGAATCGAGTTACGCCAACGCCCGGATCGGCCTGATTCTGGAGGTCGACGACGACACCGTTTGCCTTGGTTTTCCCAACGAGTACGCGCAGGTGGTACTGAACCTGCTGGCCAACGCCAAGGATGCCATCCAGGAACGCCACGTGCCCGATGGCCGCGTCGTCGTACGAATCGAGCGGGACGACCGGGACGCGCGCCTGACGGTCACCGACAACGGCGGCGGCATTCCCGCCGAGGCGCTGCCCAAGGTGTTCGACCCCTACTTCACCACCCGCGACCAGGGAACGGGGATTGGTCTGTACATGTCGCGCATGATCATCGAGAACATGGCTGGCCACATCGAAGTGGCGAACGCGAACGGCGGTGTCCGCGTCTCCGTGACGATACCGAAGGCGCCCCCGGCTGGCGGAAAGACGTCCGACGAACGAAGCGGAACCAAGGAGCCATCATGACCAGCCTGGCGCCCGGCCTGAACGGCAACCTCAAGGATCTCAGCATCCTGTATGTCGAAGACGACGAGGAGATTCGCGACCAGCTCAGCCAGTTCCTGCGCCGGCGCGTCGGCACACTGCATACGGCCGTGAATGGCCGCGAGGGTCTGGCGGCGTTTCGCGCGCACCGGCCCGACATTGTCATCAGCGACATCCGCATGCCGGTCATGGACGGGCTCGACATGGTCGAGGCCATCAAGCGGGAACGGCCGACGACACCGGTGATCATGACCACGGCGTTCAACGAGACGGACTACTTCCTGCGCGCGATCGACATCGGTGTCGACAAGTACGTCATGAAGCCGGTGCGCGTCGACAACCTGGTCGATGCCATCGACCGCAGCGCCTCCGGCCTCCATGCCGAACGCCAGTTGCGTCTGGCCGTCACCGTTTTCGAAACGGCCGCCGAGGCCATTCTCATCGTCGATCGACTGCAACGCATCGTCGCCGCCAATCCGGCCTGCGGCGAGATTCTCGGCTATCCACCGGACACCCTGCCCGGACTCGCGCTGGGCGCGCTGGGCGCGGACGGACGGCCCGGCGCGATGGGCACGCCATGGACGGACATCTGCGCCGGCGAGACTTGGCGCGGTGAGGTCTGGCTGACCCGCCGCGACGGGCGGCGGCTTCCGGCCTGGCTGTCGGCGGCCCGCGCAAAGGAAACGGATTCGAAAGACGCGCCGCTCGTCCTGGTGTTCCTCGACATCTCCGAGCGAAAGCATCGCGAATCCGAAATTCTCGTATTGAACGCCCAGTTGTACTCCGCCCGCGATGAACTTGAGCGGCGGGTGGAGGAACGCACCCGGGAGCTGGTCGCGGCGCGCAACGCGGCCGAGCTTGCCAGCCAGGCCAAATCCCGGTTCCTGTCGCAGATGAGCCACGAGCTGCGAACGCCGATGAATGCGATTCTCGGTCTCACCGAGCTGCTCCACACCGACACCCAGCACCCGCTACAGACGGGCCAAAAGGCCTTCACCGGCGAGATTCTGCGCGCCGGCTGGCATCTGCTCGATCTGATCAACGATGTTCTCGACCTGGCCCGGGTCGAGGCGGGGAAGATGGTCCTCACCATCGAGCCGACCTCGCCCGGCGAGCTCTTCCGCGAATGCCGGGACCTGATCCGTCCGGTGGCCGAGAGACGCCAGGTCCGCATCGGCCCGGCCCCGGACGCGCTGGATCAACTGACCGTGCGCGTCGACCGGACTCGACTCAAGCAGG
>JBGAQX010000061.1:0-31133 GCA_044220545.1 Rhodocyclaceae bacterium
GTGGGAGGCGCAGGAAGGAATCATCCCGCGCCAGGAACTGCGCGACCGCGGCATTTTTGCCACGCGCCAGCTGGCCAAGCGCCAGATCACCTGGCTGACCAACTCCTTCGAGGCCGAGAATTACGACTGCCTCGACCCTGCGCTGGGTGGGCGCATCGCAACCCGGGTCGCGGCCTTTCTCGGCGCCTGAAGTGGCGCGCGGCGTTCAGCCGATGATGCCGACGACGTGTAGGAAGATGAGGCCGATCGCCAACGGCGAGCCAAAGCGCAGGACGTTCAGCCAGATGCCCAATTGCGCACTGGACAGGTCCATTTCTTCCGCGACATGGTGGCGGCGCATGACCCAGCCGACGAACAGCGCGATCAGCAGCCCGGCCAGCGGCATCATGATCTTGGTCGTCAGAGTGTCAAGCAGGTCGAAGATGCCCAGCCCGAGAATCTTGAAGCCGCTCCATTCGTTGAAGGACAGCGCGACAGCGATGCCGAGCAACCAGGCGACCAGCCCCATGCCGCCGACCGCAGCGCGGCGCGACAGTCCGAAACGCTCGATGAGGAAAGCCGCGAAAGGTTCCATCAGCGAAATCGACGAGGTCCACGCGGCAAAGATGACCAGGATGAAGAACAGCGGCCCGACCACGGCGCCGCCCGGCATCTGGGCAAAGGCCAGCGGCAGCGTCTGCAGGATCAGGCCCGGGCCGCTGGCCGGTTCGAGCCCCTGGGCGAAGACGATGGCAAAGATGGCGAGGCCGGCCATCAGTGCGATGCCGGTGTCGGCCAGGGCGACGTAGAAGGCCGTGCGCATGATCGAGGTGCCGCGGTCGAGGTAGGAGCCGTAGGCCATGATCGCCCCCATGCCCAGACTGAGCGTGAAGAAGGCATGGCCCATCGCCGAGAGCACGACCTCGCGCCGGACGGCGCCGAAATCGAAGTGGAACATGAAGCGCCAGGCCGCGGCCATGTCGGCGGCCACCATGCCATAGACGATCAGCACGACGATGATGGCGAACAGCGCCGGCATCATGATCTTGTTGGCGCGCTCGATGCCGCTGGTGACGCCGCTGGCGACGACCAGCGCAGTGAGGATCATGAACACCGTATGCCAGCCGATCAGGCGCAGCGGATCGGCGAGCAGCGCGGCAAAAGCGGCCCCGGCCTCCGCCTTGGTGAGGCCGGCGAAGCCAGAGAAGGAACGCATGGCGTAGTCGAGAATCCAGCCGGCAACGACACTGTAGAAGGAGAGGATCATCAGCGCCCCGAGAATGCCGATGAAGCCGATGGCGATCCAGCCGGGATGCGCCCCGGCTTCGGCGACCACCCGGCGCATCGAGCCGACCGGGTTGGCCTGCCCGCGGCGGCCGAGCATGGTTTCCGCCATCAGCAGCGGCACGCCGATGAAGGTGATGCAGAGCAGGTAGACGAGCACGAAGGCGCTGCCGCCGTTGGTGCCTGTCATGTAGGGGAACTTCCAGATGTTGCCGAGGCCGATGGCCGATCCGGCGGTGACCAGAACGAAGGCCCAGCGGCTCGACCAGTGACTGCGCGCGACTGCTGTGGAATCCATGATGCTTGTGCTCCTGATTGACGTACCGCTCAGGCGGCGACTGCCTCGGGCGTCTTGCGTGCCGCCAGCAGCGTGTACACCGTCGGCACCACGAACAGCGTGAAGAAGGTGCCGAGCAGCAGCCCGCCGACGATGACCCAGCCGATCTGCTGCCGCGATTCTGCCCCGGCGCCGGTCGCCAGCGCCAGCGGCAAAGCGCCGAGCACCATGGCGCCGGTGGTCATCAGGATCGGCCGCAGGCGCAGCGTCGCCGACTCGATGACCGCCTCCTTCAATTCCAGACCCTTTTCCTGCAACTGGTTGGCGAATTCGACGATCAGGATGCCGTGCTTGGTAATCAGGCCGACCAGCGTCACCAGCCCGATCTGGCTATAGACGTTGAGCGTGCCGCCGCTCAGCCACAGCGCCAGCAGGGCGCCGGCCATCGACAGCGGCACCGTCAGCATGATGATGAACGGATCGCGGAAGCTCTCGAACTGCGCCGCTAGCACCAGGTAGATGAAGGCCAGCGCCAGGCTGAAGGTCAGCCCGAGCGAGGACGACGACTGGCGGAACTCGCGCGTCTGGCCGTTGTAATCGACCGCGTAGCCGGGCTTGAGCAGTTGGTTGGCGACGCCGTCCATGAAGCTAAGCGCCTCGCCCATCGTGTAGCCGGGCGCCAGGTTGGCGGTGATGGTCACCGCGCGGCGCTGGCCGAAGTGGTTGAGTTCGCGCGGCGCGACGGTCTCGCTGACGCCGACCAGGTTGTCGAGCGAGATCATGCTGCCGTCGCGGCCGCGGGCGTAGATGTCGCGGATGTCGTCGGGGTTGGTGCGGCCGCTGTCGGCGACCTGGACGATCACGTCGTACTGCTCGCCGTCGCGCTTGAAGCGCGTCACCTGACGCCCGCCGAGCAGCGTTTCCAGCGTGCGGCCGATGGTCTCGACCGGGACGCCCATGTCGGCCGCCTTGTCGCGCTTGACCTCGACCGACAGCTCCGGCTTGTTCAGCTTGAGGTCGGTATCGACGTTGGTCAGGCCCGGGTTCTTCGCCAGCTCGGCGAGGAACTGGCTGGTCACGTCCTGCAACTCCTCGTAGGAGGCCGAGGTGACGATGACGAAATTGATCGGCCGCTCGCGCGGGCTCTGGCCGAGCGACGGCGGCGTCACCGGGAAGGCCAGCACGCCGGGAATGCCCATGAACTTGGGGAACAGTTCCTTGGCGACGTCCGGCGAGCGGCGGTCGCGTGCCTTCCAGTCGGTCAGGCCGACGAAGGAAATCCCCTGGCCGACGGTCGGGTTGCCGGAAACGACGAAGAAACGCTCAACGTCCTTGGTCTGGCTGTAGATACCCTCGATCTGGCGGGCGTACTTGTCGGTGTAGTCGAGCGTCGCGCCGTCCGGCCCGAGAAAGACGCCGAGGATGACGCCGCGGTCCTCGACCGGCGCCAGCTCCGACTTCAGCGCGCCGAGCAGGGCAACGCACGAAGCGGCGACGGCGACGAAGCCGGCCATGACGACCCAGCGCCGCGCGAGCGCTGCGGTCAACACCCGTTTGTAGCCCGAATTCAGCCAGTTCAGGAAGTCTTCGATCATCAGGAAGGCCTTGCCATGCTTCTCCTCGTGCTTGAGCAGCAGCGAGCACATCATCGGCGACAGGGTCAGCGCGACGAAACCGGAAACCAGCACGGCGCCGGCCAGGGTCAGCGCGAACTCGATGAACAGCTTACCGGTGCGCCCGGTCATGAAGGCGACCGGGGCGTACACCGCGGCCAGCGTCAGCGTCATCGCGACGACAGCGAAGCCGATTTCCTGCGAGCCCTGCAAGGCCGCCCGCATTTTCGGCATGCCTTCCTCGATGTGGCGGAAGATGTTTTCCAGCACGACGATGGCGTCGTCGACCACGAGACCGATGGCCAACACGAGGGCGAGCAGGGTCAGCGTGTTGATCGTGAAGCCGAGCACGAACATGATGGCGAAGGCGCCGACCAGCGAAACCGGGATGGTGACCAGCGGGATCAGCGTCGCCCGGAAGTTGCGCAGAAAGAAGAAAATGATCGCCAGCACCAGCAGGATGGCCTCGCCGATGGTCTTGAACACTGCCTCGATCGAGCGGTCGATGAAGATCGACGAATCGTAGGCAATGTCGACGCGCATGCCGGGCGGCAACTCGCCGGTGATCTTGGGCAGGTCGGCGCGCAACGCCTTCGACAATTCGAGCGGGTTGGCCGTCGCCTGCTTGATGACACCGAGCGCCACCGCCGACCGGCCGTTGAAGCGCACCGAGCTACGTTCCGAGGCGGCGGCGATCTCGACGCGGCCAAGATCGGCGATGCGCACCGGATAGCCGTTCACCGTCTTGACGACGATGGCGCCGAACTCCTCCGGCTTCGTCAGGTCGGTATTGGCGACCACCGAGAACTCGCGCTCGCGGCTCTCGATGCGCCCGGCCGGCACCTCGACGTTCTGCTTCCTGAGCGCGTCCTCGACGTCGGCCGGGGTCAGCTGGTAGGCGGCGAGGCGGGCGCGGTCGAGCCAGATGCGCATGGCGAACTTGCGGTCGCCGAAGATGCGCACGTCGGCCGCCCCCGGCAATGTCTGCAGGCGCGGCTTGACGATGCGGCTGGCAAAATCGGTCACTTCGAGCGCCGAATGCTTGTCCGACGAGAAGGCGAGCCAGATGATCGGATTGGCGTCGGCCTCGACCTTGGCGATCACCGGCTCGTCGACCGAATCGGGCAGCTTGTTGCGCACCCGCGAGACGCGGTCGCGGACGTCGGCCGCCGCCGAATCCGGCGCCCGTTCGAGCTTGAAGCGCACGGAAATCTGGCTGTTCTCGGCACGCGAGATCGAGGTGATGACCTCGACGCCCTCGATGCCGGCCAGCGAATCCTCGAGCGGCTTGGTCACCTGCGACTCGATGATCTCGGCCGAGGCGCCGCGATACGTCGTGTCCACCGTCACCACCGGCTCGTCGATCTTCGGATACTCGCGCACCGGCAGGCGGGTGTAGGAAACGATGCCGATCAGCATCACCACCAGCGACAGCACGGTGGCGAAGACCGGCCGCTTGATGCAGATCTCGGAAATCCTCATTTGGCTTCCGCCGTCTTCGCCGGCGCCATGCCGGACATGCCTTCCATGCCGGCACCTTGCGGCGCCGCTGGCGTGCCTTCGCCGATCGCCCGCACCGGCACGCCGTCGCGCAGCTTGAGCTGGCCGGCGGTGACCACCACGTCGCCGGCCGCCAGCCCATCGACGATTTCCACCTGCGCCGCCCGGCGCACGCCGAGCTTGACCTTGCTCGCCACGGCCTTGCCGTCGACCACCTTGAACACCGTCGGCTGCGCCCCCGGCACAATCGCCTGCTCCGGCGCCATCAGCACGTTCTTGCGGTCGCCGAACAGCAGGCGGACGCGCACGAACATGCCCGGCCGCAGCTTGCCGCTGGCGTTATCCAGGCGGGCGCGGCTGGAAATGGCGCGCCCGTTCTGGTCGACCATGGGGTCGACGGCGTCGAGCACCGCCTTGAACTGCTCGCCGGGCAACGCGTCGGTGCTGACCTCGACGACCTGGCCCTTGACTACCCGCCCGAGGTAGGTTTCCGGCAGCTTGAAATCGACGCGCAGCGTGCCGATGTCCTCGATGTTGATCAGGTCCTGGCCCTCCTTGACGTAATCGCCGACGCTGACGTTGCGCAGCCCGACCATGCCGGTGAACGGCGCCTTGATGCGCATCCGGCCGACCTTGGCCTCGGCCAGCTGGACGGCCGCTTCCTGCACCTTGAGCGTCGCTGCGGAATTGTCCAGCGCCTGCGCAGTGACGAATTTCTTCTCCAACAGTTCCTGGTTGCGCTTGTGGTTGCTCTGGGCCAGCGCCAGGTTCGCCCGCGCCTGCTGCAATTCCGCTTCCTGCACCGCCGCGTCGAGGGTCACCAGCACCGCCCCCTTGCCGACGATGGCACCGTCCCTGAAATTGACGGCGGCGATGCGCCCGGCGGTTTCCGGCCGCATGACCACCGATTCGTTCGATTTCAGGTTGCCGACTGCGCTTGCCTCGTCGGAGAAATCTGCCGCAGCGATCTTCGCCACTTCGACGGCGATCGCGAAACCGCCCGGCGCACCGCCTGGCGCCTTGCTCCCGGCGCCGTTCCCCGCTGCCGCAGGGGATGCGGCCGGTGCCCGATTCGCCGTATAGGCGTAATAGCCGATACCGAGCAAGCCAGCCAGCGCCAGAATGATGATTCCCAGTCGTCTCTTCCCGTTCATGTCACACGCCATTCTCAATACTGACCAACAAGTCAGTAACAGCCGCCATTGTATCCGAGAGAGGGCAAGCCGGGAAATCTTTCCGGCTAATGCATCGCATCGAGCTGGGCCGGAGACACCGGGGTCAGCGATTTCCGGGGCATGCCCGGACCGGGCTCCGGCTCATCGGGCTCGAACGCGGCATGGCACGAATAATCGTTGCGGTCGCTGGCTTTCAACGGCGCCACGCGCACCAGCACCACCCCGGCGCGGATCATGTCGAGATACTCGGCGGTCTCGCCGGTCGCCGTGCGCCGGCCATGGAAATCCTGCCCGTAATAACTGGCCGAACCATGCAGTCCGGTCAACTGAGATTCGACAATCTCGGCCGTGCCGATCTCTGACGAACGGGCAGGTGCAGGCGGCTTCGCGCCTTTCTTGCTCACCTGCTTCCGGGTGGAAATTTTTTTCGTTGGCGCCGATTTCTGAGCGGATTTATCCACCGCCCACACCATCCCGGGCAGATACGCCAGAATCAGGCCGCAAACCAGCGCGACGGCCTGGCGCAGGAACTCAGGCCACGACGGTCTGCGCTTCGTCACCCTGCCGCGCCCGGATCCTGCCGATGCGATAGACGGCCTCGCCGGCTGCCTTCAATTCCACCATCGCGGGTTCGGCTTCGGCCGCCGCCACGACGATGACCATGCCGATCCCGCAGTTGAAGACGCGGTGCATCTCGTTTTCGGCGACATTGCCTTCAGCCTGCATCCAGTCGAACAGCTTCGGCCGCGGCCAGGCGGCCTTTTCCAGTTCAGCGACGGTACGGTCCGGCAACACGCGCGGCACGTTTTCGAGCAGGCCGCCGCCGGTGATGTGTGCCATCCCCTTGACATTGACCTTGTGCATCAGTTGCAGCACCTGCCTGACGTAGATGCGGGTCGGCATCATCACGACGTCGGCGAGCGTGCGTTCGCCATCGAAGGGAGCATTCAGGTCCGGCTGCGAACGCTCGATGATCTTGCGCACCAGCGAGTAGCCGTTGGAGTGGGCGCCGGATGAGGCTAGGCCGAGCACGACATCGCCCGGCTGGATCGTCGAACCATCAATGATCCTGGACTTTTCGACCACGCCGACGGCAAAACCGGCCAGATCGTATTCGCCATCCGGATACATGCCCGGCATTTCGGCCGTCTCGCCGCCGATCAGCGCGCAACCGGCCAGCTCGCAACCCCTGGCGATGCCGCAGACGACGGCTGCGGCGGTATCGACGTGCAGCTTGCCACAGGCAAAGTAGTCGAGAAAGAACAGCGACTCGGCGCCCTGTACCAGAATGTCGTTGACGCTCATGGCCACCAGATCCTGCCCCACCGTATCGTGACGACCCAGTTCGAAAGCCAGGCGCAGCTTGGTGCCGACGCCGTCGGTGCCGGAGACCAGCACCGGTTCCCGGTAGCGCTTCGGCACCTCGAACAGCGCCCCGAAACCGCCGATGCCGCCGAGCACGCCCTCGCGCATCGTCTTCCTGGCCAGCGGCTTGATCCGGTCGACGAGTGCATCGCCGGCATCGATATCGACACCGGCATCCCGGTAGGAAAGGGGAGAATTCTGGGACATGGCAGCAGGCTGTTGCGGTCGACGGTGGAAACAGCATGAATCTTACCGCAAGCCGGACGCCGCCGCCCGGCAAAACCCGCGGGATCGGCGCCGGAATTTCTTTCCCCCCTGCAAGCCATGCCTTATCGGATGCGGGCGTTGCGTGCGTCGCTAGCGGCTATCCCCTGCCGCTGATCGCGCCGGGCAGGTGCAGCAAGCGGCCGCGCACCTTTGCATAAAGATCACGCAGTGCCACCGCAGTACTGGAGCGCCGCATGGCGCGGCGCGACAAGACCGCGACATCCGTCTGGACTTGCGCGCCGGCCCGGTGAAGGCGAGCGATTTCGCGTGCGACGACCGCGAAGAGGTTGTACTCGAACATCACACGCCGCCGCGCTTCGATCAAAGCGGGCAGGCGTCTCTCGTACTCATTGTTGGCGATTGCCGTGCGAATGATGTGGAGCGCAGCGACGGGATCGCGTATATCGATGCGAATGAAGCTGTCTTCCGGAAAATAATCCGCCAGGTTGGGACAGCCATAATAGAAAGGCAACGTCAGTCCCAAAAACGGATCGGCGAGCTTCTCGGTCCAGTGATGCGCACCGATGAAGTTTTCAATGGCGACGTGATAGCGGTAATCCCGCAGGCAGTCCGCCTTGTCATCGAGGGGACGGGCGGTGTGGCGGCCGAAGGTATCGAGTTCGGGCATCTGTCCGACCAGCCAGCGCATGAAGCCGGCCCGATGGTGGTGCAGCGTGTGGCGCATCGCCTTGGGAGAATGCACCATCGAGATGTCGCGGCTCTTGTTTTTCGGCGGCTGCTCAAGCATCCGGTCGAACGGCACGACCTCGCGGCTGCCCATTCCGTAAAACCAGTGCAGCGCCGGCTGCGAAAAGATCCGCCGCGGATGCGGCAGTGCCCACTCCGGCTGGCTGGTGAGCACAGCGCCGAACTGGCGTGTGAAATCATCGCCGTATATCTTCACGGACGACGGCTCGCTGGTCACGAGCAAGGTGTGCTCAGGCGCGCAGGCCAAGTCTTCGCGCGTGGTCTTCTTGGACTCGGACGGGCGTGCCGGCAGATCGTCGTAAACCAGCAGCCAATCATATTCGCGCGCATCGCGCTCGAAGATGAATTCACAGCCTCCCCAAACCGGCGCGCCGTGGGGAAGCTGGTGCAGCCAACCTGAAACCGGGAGGTTGCTGAGGACCTTGACGCGGAGATGGCGGCGTTCCATTTCGCTCATCAGCAACTGCGCACGTCAGCGGGTCCGCCCTGTCCGGGCTGGTAGCGGTCGCCACCATGCCGGCAGCTTGTCCGGGCGATGCCGCCGAGCACGCCGTTGCGCATCGTATTCCTGGGCAGCGGCTGGATGCGACTGTTGCGGGCATCGCTAGCGATACCGGAATCCCGGCAGGAAAGAGGAGCAATCCGGGGCATGGTAGCAGGCTGTTGCGGTCGACGATGGAAAGAACCCGAATCTTACCGCAAGCCGGACACCGCCGCCCGGCAAAACCGGCGGGACTGGCCCCGGTCTCAGCAACCCTCTTCCTGATCCGGCGCCTCGGCGGGTTTGTCGACAACCCAGTGGGTGCCCAACATGGCCGGGATATCTGCCGCGGCGACGGGCTCGCTGAAGAAATAGCCCTGCATGGCTTCGCAGCCGAGGCTTTTCAGAAGCGATGCCTGATCGAGGGTTTCCACCCCCTCGCCGGTAACGGTGAAACCGAGATTCCTGGCCAGAGAGACGATGGCCTTGACGATGGCCAGGCTGTCGGCTTCATCGGGCAAACCCTGCACGAAAGCCTGATCAACCTTGATGTGGGTGAATGGCAACTGCTTGAGATAGCTCATCGAGGAATAGCCGGTGCCAAAGTCATCCAGCCCGAGGCGAATGCCCAGGTCACGCAAGCCCCAGAGCGTCGCCAGGTTGGCATCGCTGTTCTGCATCAGGCCGCTCTCGGTGATTTCCAGTTCCAGCAATGGCGGCGCCAGTCCGGTTTCGTCCAGTATCGCGCGTATGCTTGTCAGCAGACCGGGTGCCTTGAACTGCAAGGGCGACAGATTCACCGCGGTCCGGAGCGCGAGGCCGTCCCGCTGCCAGCGTGCTGCCTGGCGGCAGGCGCTGCGCAATACCCATTCGCCGATGGACGCGATCAGGCCGTTTTCTTCCGCGAGGGGGATGAACCTCGCCGGCGACATCAGGCCGTACTCGGGATGACGCCAGCGGATCAGCGCCTCGACCGAATGGATCCCTCCCGTCGCGACGTCGAACTGGGGCTGGTAGACAAGGAAGAACTCGTCATTCTCCAGCGCCCGGCGCAGGCTGCCGATCATGTCCATGCGTCGCACCGCCTGCTCGGTCATCGATCTGATGTAGTACTGGCAGTTGTCGCCGCCTTCGGCCTTGGCGTGGTACATGGCGGTATCCGCATGCTTGAGCAGGGTCTCCGCATCGTCGCCATCGTCCGGATAGATCGCGATGCCTATGCTCGCGCTCAAGACAACCTCGCGATCGCCCAGGGCGAACGGCTTGACCAGGTCTTCGCGGATGCGACTGGCGATCACCATGGCATCCTCGTCATGCCTCATGTTCGGCAGGAGTATGGTGAACTCGTCGCCTCCGAGGCGCGCCAACTGGGCCTCCGAATCACGGGCGTTCTGGCGCGCCAGCACGTCGGATGGTCGCAATCCCTTGCGCAGCCGATCCGCCAACCCCTGCAGGACCAGATCGCCGGCAGGGTGGCCGAGCGTGTCGTTGACGTTCTTGAAGCCGTCCATGTCGAGGAAGACGACAGCCAGTCTGCTGCCTTCATGCCTGGCGCGCTGCACCTCGCGTCCCAGCCGCTCCATGAAAGACCTGCGGTTGGGCAGTCCGGTCAGACTGTCGAAATAGGCCAGACTGTGGATCCGGAATTCGTCCTCCTTGCGCTGCGTGATGTCGCGCGACAGCACGATGAATCTCGGCTTGCCTTCGACGCCGACGGCCTTGCGGGCAACCGACAGCTCGAACCAGCACTTGCCTTTCGCGAGCTGCAACTGGAACTGCTTGCCGGTCGAGTATCCTGCCTCTTCCGCCTCGCGCAAAGCCGACATGCACACCGCCGCGCCTTCGCCAGGCAGCACCTCGGCGACCGCACGGCCGAGCAGCGCAGCGGGCGGCGCGGGCAGCAGTTCCGGGCGCGGCGAGTGGCAATCCAGGTAGCGGCCGTCACTGTCCATTTCAAACAGCAGGTCCGGAATGGCGTGCAGAATCGCGGCATGGCGGGCGTTGGCGGCACGCAGGGCGAGCAGGGCCTGGTAGGCACGGTGGAGATACTTGACCCGATGGCCGATCAGCGACCAGTTGATCGGCTTGGCCATGAAGTCGGTGGCCCCTGACTCATAGGCGCGCTCGATCGAATCGATGTCATCCATGCCGGTCACCATGACGATCGGCAATTCATCGCCCGCTTCCCTCCGCAATTCGGCACAGACCTGGCAGCCGTTGCGGCCCGGCATCTCGACATCGAGCATGGCCATGTCGCAGGGATGCGCACGGAACTGGCGCAGGGCATCGTCGCCATCGACAGCCAGGATAGCTTCGAATCCGGATTTCTCGAGCGTCGCCCGCATGAGCAGGCGCGAGGTTGGCTCGTCGTCGGCGACCAGAATGCGTATCGGTGCAGCCATCACTTCTCCTCCCGCATCAGTTGGCGCATCTCCTCCGTCGCCTCGGCATAGGCCTGCCGCGTCTCGTCGAGCACCGGCATGGCCGCGGTCAACAGGCCGTCCCGCCCCATAACCTCGAGCTCGAGAAACAGCTTGGACAATTTCTCGGCGCCTACGTTGGCCGAACTGGATTTCAGTGAGTGAGCGGCACGGCGCAGGGCATCGGCATCGCCCGCAATGAGACCCTGCTCGACCTGCCGCAGCAACCCCAGCGAACTCGATGGTATCGGGAACCAGCCAGCGCGCCAAGGTCGTTTCCAGTTGGGCACGGCTGTAGGGTTTGCTCAGGTAATCGTCCATGCCGGCGGCGAGACACTTGCAGCGCTCCCCTTCCATGGCGTTCGCCGTCAGCGCGATGATGGGAAGGCGTCCCGAGGCGTCGGCCTGGCGTTGCCTGATCGCCGCCGTGGCCTGATAGCCGTCCATGACGGGCATCTGGCAGTCCATCAGGATCAGGTCGTAGCGGCGCGCCTCGGTCAGCGCCAGCACCTCGGCGCCATTACTGGCAATGTCCACCCGCAGACCGAGCCGCGTCAGGAAGGTCCTGGCCACTTCCTGATTGACGGGATTGTCCTCGGCCAGCAGCACGGTGCCCGTCAGCGCGACCCGGCCGGGCACGGCCGGGGGCTGACGGTCCGGGACCGCAGCGGCCGGCGTTTCCTGCGCCGGAGTTGCCGCCACTTTGTCATTGAGGACGTCGCCGATGATCTTCAGCAGTTCGGACCGGCGGACCGGCTTGGTGACGCAGTGCTCGATTCCCGCCTGCTCGCGCTCGCCGGCCGTGCACTCGGCAATCGCGGAGGTCAGCATGATCAACCGGGTATCGGCCAGGCGCGGTTGCGACTTGATCGCCTTCGCCAGCGCCAGGCCATTCATGTCCGGCATGTGCATGTCGAGGATGGCCAGGCCGAAAGGCGCGCCGGACTCGCTGGCCCGCGTCATCAGGTTCAGGGCCTGGGCGCCATTGTCGGCGCAACTGACCTGCATGCGACAGCCTTCCAGTTGGTACTGCAGGATCTCCAGGTTGCTCGGATTATCGTCGACCACCAGGGTCCGCAGCCCGGCCAGCTTGCTGGCGACCGGCAAGACGTTCTCGCTGACGCTGCCTCTCGGCAACACGAGCTCGATCCGGAAACTCGCACCCTTGCACGGCGAACTTTCGACGTGGATCTGTCCCCCCATCAGTTCCACCAGGCGCCTGGAGATCGCCAGGCCGAGGCCGGTGCCGCCGAACTGCCGGGTCGTCGTGCCGTCTGCCTGCGAAAAATGCTCGAAGATCTTCTCGTGGTTCTCCGGAGCGATGCCGATCCCGGTATCTTCGACCGACAGGCTGACCGCAGCCCTGTCGGCGCCCGCGTCGACCACCCGGGCGCGGACGATCACTTCGCCCTCGGACGTGAACTTGACCGCGTTGTTGACCAGATTGGCGAGCACCTGCCGCAGGCGGAACGGGTCGCCGCGCAACGCGATGGGAGCATCGGCCGTCGAAACCTGCGCCGCCAGTTCCAGACCCTTTTCGGCAGCGGGCTGGGCAAACATGCCGAGCACCTGTTCGAGCAACTCCCCCAGATCGAAGTCCGTCGCCTCCAGTTCCAGATAGCCGGCTTCGATCTTGGAGAAGTCAAGGATATCGTTGATGATCCCCAGCAGGTGGCGGCCGGAACTCTCGACCGAAATGGCGAAACGCCGTTGTTCGTTGTCGAGCCTGGTGCCAAGGAGCAGTTCGGTCATCCCCAGGACGCCATTCATCGGCGTCCGGATCTCGTGGCTCATGGTCGCCAGGAATTCGCTCTTGGCCCGATTGGCGGCCTCGGCACGTCCGCGCGCGGCGTTGATCTCGGCGAAGTGCCCGGCCAGACGGGCATCACGCTCCTGAATCTGGTTCACCATCGTGTTGAACCCCTTGGCCAGCGTATCCAGTTCGATTATCTCGCTGGAATTGGCGCGAACGCTGAAGTCGGTCGACTCGGAAACCCGCTCCATCAGGTCGGTCAGTTCGGCAAGCGGCTGCAATGTCGACTTGCTGAGGCGATTCGAGAGCAGGCGGGCCGAAAACAGCGCGAACAACGCCCCGAGCACGGTGACCAGCAGTTGCAGGAACACCTGCAGATAAAGGGGCCGCAGGGTCACCAACAGGTGAAGCGCACCCAGGGTCTGGCCATTGAACACGACGGGCTGGGTCAGGGCGAGGTGTTCGATCCCGTAGGCC
This sequence comes from Rhodocyclaceae bacterium, assembly GCA_044220545.1. GTDB lineage: Bacteria > Pseudomonadota > Gammaproteobacteria > Burkholderiales > Rhodocyclaceae > Fen-999. The sequence goes on from JBGAQX010000061.1 coordinate 13,300, forward strand.
ACGTCCGCGTCCACCGTGGCGAGCGACGCCGGGACCGCGTGGCCAGCGACTTCGTACTTGGCAAAGATGCGCGCATCCTTGTCGTAAAGCGCGGCGCCAAGGACTTCCTGACTCCGGCTCAACGACTTGAGCAATTCACCGGCTGCGACCATATCGCCAAACTCCACGGCGGCGCTGGCGTTCTCGGCCAGCACCTTGGCCTTGCCCTGATTGGCGCCGACCAGCAGCCACAAGCCCGTCGCCAGGCTGCTGACCATGACGACCATGGCAACGATGGCCAGAGCCGTGGTCAGCGCCAGACGATTGATGCGCGCCAGACGGGCGCCCAGGGTGAGGTGGGCCGGAGCAGGAGCGAATCGCGTCATTTGATCACCTCGGTCGCCAGGCGCAACATGTTCGAGTTGAGGTTCAGGCCATTGCCGCGCGCGACGCGCAGATTGGCCTCGAAATTGATCTTGCTGCCGTCGGTCGCCATGTTCAGGGCGACGCCCCGGGCGGCGGCGCCCGGCGAGTCGGCAACGGTCAGCGCCGGCCGGCCGTTGACCACGTCAAGCACCCGCGGCAGGTTGCTGATGACGGCACGGCTGATGAAAACGATCTGGCAGTCGCCCAAGGCATCGACGCTGTTGACCCGCTTTACTGCCAGACTGCGTTTGGCGATCTTCTTGCCTTTGAGGCTGCTCAGGTCTTCACCGAAGGGGTCGGGCCCATAGACGCAGAGAGTGAGGGTTTCGCCGACCGCGTCAGGCCATTCGGTGAACATCGCGAAGTTGCCGAGCAGCGACGCCTTGACGCGGTACTCTTCCAGGTCCAGGGCATGCGCCCATTGCGCGCAGCAAATCAGCGCAAGCAGCCATAGCACGACTACGGACCGGGCTGTCTTCCTGGCAATCATGCACCGGGCTCCGCGGAGGCCGCCCTTGGAGGGGAAATGGATCGCTGAGCAGGCATCAGAAACGGTAATCCAGCTTGATCCTTGCGTTTATCCCGTCCTGGTCAAGGCGGGTTTGCCAGTTGGTGTCCGCGGCCGGGTGCTGGTAGTGCTGATTGAACAGGTTGTGGATCGCCAGCGATACGTCCAGACCCTTGGCCAGCCGGGTGGCGATCAGGTTAACGTTGGCCAGCCAGTAGCCATCGACGCTGGTCCCATCGACGGCCTGCCGCTTGGAGTCGTACTGCAGCTCGCAGCCAAGTTGCAGACCCCACCACGGCAACGGAGTGTAGAAACCGAACTTGCCCAGCCAGACCGGCGAATTGGCCGGAGTCCCGCCGCCGACGTAGCTGGCATCCTGGTAGGCCACGCTGCCCCGCATGCGGGCGCCCGACGCCCACATCTTGGCCGCCGACATTTCCGCGCCGTTGACCCGGACGTCGGCACCGGACCGGTATTGCGACAAGCCGCTGACGGAATCGATGCCAAGAGTCACCACATCCCGCAGGTCCCACCGGTAGAACTGGCCGCGAACGGTCAGATCGTCGGCCAAGCGGTGATCGACGACTAGTTCGCCGGTGGTGATCGTCTCGCCCGCCAATTGCCTGTTGGCAACCTGCGAGATGCCATCGTCGAAATCCCGCTCATAGGAATTGGGCGCCCGATGCGCCTGGCCGTAGAGAGCCTTGACCGTGGTCGCGGGCGATGCCCGCCAGATCAGCCCGAGGCGCGGACTGATCCGGCTGCCGGTGATATCGTTGTAATCCACCCGGAAGCCGATCGTCGTCGACCAGGCGTTGGCAATCCGCCATTCGTCCTGCGCGTAAAGACCGACCCGATAGCCCGTGGTCTTGACGAGGGTCTCCTTGCCGGGGATGCTCAGGTCATCGTTGGCCTGCTCGTTCCGGACATTGTCCTGTACCTCCAGCCCCAGCATGAGCTTGTGATCGGTCAGCCCCGAGTAGAGCAGGCGCAGTTCGCCACCATACCAGCCGGAGTTGGCCGTCGCGCGATTGGGAATTCCCAAGTAGATGGCATTCATCCGGTAGCGGTACTGCCCGAGGAACAGCCGGCCCATGACATTCACGTCGCCGCCGGCAAAATCGTCCTGATACTTCAATTGCGTGAGCAGGTAGCCATCCTGACCGTATTGTCCCGGCGTGAGCGGATCGGTAAAGAACGACGCGTAAGGATCGTCCTTCTTGCGATCGGCGGCGATGAAATCGAAGGCCCAAGGGCCGCGCCCGACATGGGCGAAGAATTGCATGTTGCGGTCGCTGTCCTGGCCGGTCGCCACCCCGGAGACGGTGCTGCCGCCGGGCCCAGCGCCCGGGAAGGTGACGTGGAGATTCTCGCCGCGCGCGTACATGCCGGTGCCGGAGAACAGGACATCGACGCCGTTGTCCAGCACCTTTCCCCAACTGACCCGGCCTTCCCGCATCGCCTGCGGGCTTTGCCACGCGGCGGCGAACTCGCCGCCATCCACCGTGGCGCCAGTGCGGGTAATCACGTTGACTACGCCCAACATCGCGTTCTGGCCGTAGATCGCGCCGCCCGGGCCGGCCAGAACCTCGATGCGTTCGACCAGGTCCATGTCCAGCGGGAACTCGCGGCCCAGCATGGCTTGATCGTACACCGTATCGTTGACCCGGTTGCCGTTGATGGCCAGCATGATCCTGGTATTGTAATCCCCGGGCAAACCGAAGCCGCGGGCGCCGACATACGTGTATTGCCGATCATAGGTGAGGAAGAAGCCGGGCAGGCTGGCCAGGGCCGCCGCCAGCGTGCGCCAGCCGTAGGCCCTGATCTGCTCACGGGTAATGACGGTGACCGCGGCGGCCACTTCGCTTTCCTTCTGCTCGTACTTGGAAGCGCTGGTCACCGTGGTTTCGAGCAACTGTTCGAGGGTTAGCTCCTCCCCGTCGGTCGCGGCCAGGGCGGGCAGCGCCAGCAACATGCTGAGGCCCAACGCCGATGGAATTCTGGCAACGTCGGTCCCCGCAAACGACCTCCAGGGAGCGTGCATGAACACCGGCAGGCCACCGATTGTTCTCTCCAACGACTTTGCAGTACCCGCGAGCGCCATCGCTATAGCAGGCAAGAGCCGTTGGCGGCTTGAATCGCTCTTGCAACGGCTGAGGCCGCAGCTTTGTGTCAAGCGCTTCCTCGGCGCGAAACCAAGCTTGGCCATTGGTACACAAAGCGGCCAGCTCAATCCGTCTTCACTCGCCATAACCATCGACCGTCATCCCATTTTCATGATCGTTACCTTGGGCGGAACCTGCCACCCGACTCTCTCCACTGCGCGCAATTTAGCGTGAGGCCTGCGGGACTGGCTGCGGCATATTTCACGCCTGGCCTGATATGGTCGTTTTCCAACCCGTTCGGAGCATTTGGTCGCACCTCGCCGGGCCGGGAGCGCATCAACAATTCCGGCGTTGCCCGGCACCTCGTCGACGACGCCGTATTCAGCCGGTTCGAGGAGTTCCTCCGCCGCCGAGCGCGCCCAGATCAAATCGGCGGGCAGCGCGTGCCGCTATACTCGCAGCCTGTCCGTAACCCTGCCCACCGCCATGTCCGACCGCCTTCCCGCCTGGCAGCCCCAGGCCGACTATTCCGACATCCTTCACGACGCCGCCGAAGGCATCGCCCGGATCACCATCAACCGTCCGGAACGGCGCAATGCCTTCCGCCCGGAAACCATTAAACAGTTGATCGACGCCTTCCACCACGCCCACCACGACAACGCCATCGGCGCTATCATCCTGACCGGCGCCGGCCACGAGGCCTTCTGCTCCGGCGGCGACCAGACCGTGCGCGGCGCCGAGGGCTATATCGACGCCGGCGGCACGCCCCACCTCAACGTCCTCGACCTGCAGATGCAGATCCGCCGCCTGCCCAAGCCGGTGGTGGCGATGGTCGCCGGCTACGCCATCGGCGGCGGCCATGTGCTGCACCTGGTGTGCGACCTCTCCATCGCCGCCAACAACGCCCGTTTCGGCCAGACCGGGCCGCGCGTCGGCAGCTTCGATGCCGGGCTCGGCGCCGGGCTGATGGCGCGCACCATCGGCATGAAGCGCGCCAAGGAAATCTGGCTGCTCTGCCGCCAATACGACGCCGCGACGGCGCTCGACTGGGGGCTGGTAAACGCCGTCGTGCCGGTCACCGATCTCGAAGCCGAAACCGTGCGCTGGTGCCGCGACATGCTCAAGCTGTCGCCAATGGCACTGCGCATGATCAAGGCCGGCTTCAACGCCGACACCGACGGCCTGGCCGGCATCCAGGAACTCGCCGGCAACGCCACCGGCCTCTTCTACATGAGCGAGGAAGGCCAGGAAGGCCGCAACGCCTGGCTCGAACGCCGCCCGCCCAACTTCGGCAAGTACCGCAAGCGCCCGTGAAGGTCGTCGCCGCCGACTGGCTGCCCTACTGCCTGCCGCTGCGCCGGCCGTGGCAGACCAGCCGCGGCATATTCGACGAACGGCGCGGCCACCTGCTCCGGCTGCGCACCGCCGACGGCATGACCGGCTGGGGCGACTGCGCGCCGCTCCCCGAATTCGGCATCGCCGAGGCGGCGGCGCGCGATCTGGCCGAGGAGTGCGCGCTGCTCGACCTCACCGCGCAACACGCCCGGGTCCCGCTCGGGGGTTGGCTGTCCGGCGCGGCGCCAGCACGGTCTGTCGCGGTCAACGCCGTTTTGGGGGCAATTTCCACGGTGACGCCGGAAGCCATGCGGGATTCGCTGACGGCCGGCTTTCGCGTTCTCAAGATCAAGGTCGGTGCCGGCCCGCTGGCGGACGAGATCGATCATCTGCGGCAGATCTGCGCCACCCTGCCCGCCGGTGTAGGTCTGCGCCTCGACGCCAATGGTGCGTGGGATGAAGTGGACACCCGGCGCTTTCTTGCGGCCTGCCTGCAGTTGCCGATCGAGGGTATCGAGGAGCCGCTGCGCGGCCCGGACGCCGCCACCCTGCGCCGCTTGCAGGCAGCGGTTCCCTTCCCCCTAGCCATCGACGAGTCGCTCCACCTGATCGACCGCGATTTCTGGCAGGCGCCCCCCGTCCGCCGCCTCGTCATCAAGCCGGCCCGCGTCGGCGGCCTGCTGGCCAGCATCGAACTTGGCCTGCGCGCCCGGGCGGCTGGCGTCGAGTGCATCGTTACCTCGAGTCTGGAAAGCGCCTGCGGGTTGACCGCCTGCGCCCACCTCGCCACAGCCATTGCCCCGGATTCCTGTCACGGTCTCGCCACGGCCGGCTGGCTCGCGAACGACACCGGCGATGTCCCGGCCATCGTCGGCGGCCGGATGTTGCTGCCGCGTAATCCGGGTCTCGGGTTCCCCCGGATATCCGGGGTTGCCGATTCTTTTCCCGCCGTGCATGAGGGCAACTGACATGCAGGGGCTGGAAGACCTCCACCCCCGATGACCAGGATGGCAGTTACAAGTCTTTACCACTGGTTACAGCTTCCGGCTCCCGCCTTGTCTAATATATAAAAATGCTTTTGAGGAATGATGTAATGAATCGAGCCGGGTTTCTCGCAACTGCTCTCGCCGCGGTAGCAATATCGCTAACCGGTTGCGTCGTCGCACCTGTCGGCCCGCCGGCGTACGTCGAGCCGGTCATGATGGCGCCGCCGCCCCCGCGAGTAGAGTATCTCGGTCCTCCGCCGACGGTGGGGTATGTCTGGATTTCCGGTGCCTGGCACTGGCGCGGTGGACGCTATGAATGGGGTCCAGGCTATTGGGCGCCGCCGCGTCCCGGGCACAGATGGGTTCCCTACCGTTGGGAACGGGACGGGAAGCACTGGCGGCAGCATGGCGGATACTGGGATCGGCACTGAGCCGATGCGCGCCTGCCTGCTCACTTTCCTGCTTGCTCTCCAATGCACCGGCTGTGCGGTGGTTGCCGTGGCTGACGCGGCGGTAACGGTCGTTGCGACGACCGTGAAAGTAGGTGCGACGGTCGTCGAGACCACGGTCGACGTCGCTGCGGCGGGGGTCAACGCCGTGGTCGGAAGTTCCGACGAAATGAAGCAGTGAATCCGCAAAGGACTTCAACCGACACATTCGCCGGGTTGCCACGCGGATCGCCGACCAAGGGGCCTGTTGCGAGCATCGCCGGCGCCTGACGGGCCAAGGCGCTCAACCGACATGAACGCTTCGGGCAATCCGGGTACATACTGTCGTACAGCCAAAGGAGGCAATCATGTGCAAATTCGTTGTCCCATTCATCGCGGCGCTGGCCCTGGTGGCGCTGCCAGCCCATGCCGACCGCGGATACTATGGCCGTGGCGGCAACGGGTATCACGGCGGGGATGGTGTCTCGCCGTGGGCCGGCCTGGCAGTTTTCGGCGCCCTCGCCGGCCTGGCGATCGTCGCCGAGAGCAGCAGGCCTGTCTATGTCGATCCGTACAATGCCGAGCCGGCCTATGCGCCGCAGAGGTTCTATATCGAAGGTCAGCCCGAAGCCGGTGTGACTCCGGCCAGTCCCGCCGGCGCCTGGTACTACTGCGGATCGAGCGCCATGTATTACCCTTATACCAAGGCGTGTCCCGAGGGATGGCAAGCAGTTCCCGCGCACCCTTATTGAGCGCGACCGCGCTGCCAACAACACGACAGCGACGACCCGTGCGGTCAAGAAACCCTGAATGCACTGTGGTCAGCACGGACCCATGAAAACCCTGCTCATCGTCTATCACTCGATGACCGGCGGCACCTTGCAGATGGCGCAGGCGGCCATCGAGGGAACGGTAGCCGAGCCTGCGCTCAACACACGCTTGCTCCATGCGCCCGATGCCAGCCCGGACGATGTTCTAGCAGCCGACGGCTACATCTTCGCAACGCCGGAGAACCTCGGCTCCATGTCCGGCCTGCTCAAGGATTTCTTCGACCGGACCTATTACGCCGCGCTTGACCGGGTGAATGGTCGGCCTTATGCGACTCTGATCTGCGCCGGCAGCGACGGCAGTGGCGCCGCGCGGCAAATTGCCCGTATTGCCACCGGCTGGCGCCTGAAACCCGTCGCTGAACCCCTGATCGTTTGCACCCACGCGCAAACCCCGGAGGCGATCCTGCAACCCAAGATCATCGCCACCCCGGAACTCGCGCAGTGCGCCGAACTCGGCACCGCGCTCGCGACCGGGATCGCACTCGGGGTGTTCTAGTCCGCAGTTCCTTCGTCGTGTAGTCACTGCAGGTAAGCGAATTCCCCGTGGCTGTTGAGGAGTGACAGGTTATGGATGGTGTTTATCGGCTATTCATGCGGTTACCAATTCGTCTGGTAATCCGGCGCGATGTGGTCGAGTTTTATGGACATGGCTGCGCGCGCCGCAACTGCCCGCGTCGTCAGCATCGGCTGCCCGATTGAAATCGCCCCAAAAATGGGTGATCGAGGTGGACAGGCTGACACCGAAATTGTCGGCGATCTCGGCCAAGGTTTCCAGCGTCATCCGACGACGCTGCAGGGCCCAAGCGTCGCTCCATGGCAGCAGGAGCCGCTGCATCAGCCTGCCCCCGGGGCAGCCTGTTCACCAGGCCAGGGTGAATCGGTACTCCTCCCGGCTTGGGCCGCGATCCGTTACGCGTACGACAGCAGTGTAGTTGTTTGCGCTCTCCGGCTGCTGGATCAACTCGATCGTGCCGCGCCCTTCCATCTTCGTGATCTGCACGCCCCCGTTGCGCTTGGGTAGAGCTCCGTCAAAGCGGTAGCGCGCGCACTGCAAGCTGCGGCCTGCCTTGACGACGACCTTGACCGAGCGATGGCGGATGTGGAGATCGACGGTGCCGTCGACATCGCCGCGCCAGTAAAGACTGCCTTGCTGCTGTTCGGGCGCCGGGGTTGCGGCCCCGACCTCCTCGGCACCGGCCGGCAACGTGAAGGCGGCGGCGGACAGACAGATCATGGTGGCTGAGGCAAATCGGGCAAACGACTTCATGGGGTGCTCCGTGCTGAAGGGATATCGAGAATATGTCACCGTAAACGGCCTGTCCATCGCGCAGCCATCGCTTGACCGCTGCCGCGCCTTCTGCCCGCCGGAGCGACGAACACAACTGGTCAGTCTCCCCGATCATTCCCGATCCGCCCGCTCCCAGATCGTCGCTTCCGCCAGGGTGTGCTGGAATTTCCGGCGCGTTTCGCGGATCACGAAGGGCACTATCCGCGGTTCGCCGAGCAGGCGAAAATGCCTGCCGAGGATCGCCTTCAGCCCGTCGAGCGTGGTGAAATTCTCGCCGTCCTGCTTGAAACCGCCAATCCATTCCGCCCGCGCGGTATGCTCCTCGAGCCAGGTATACGGCGAGGTGATCACCAGCAGTCCGCCGGGCCTGATCCGGGCATGGATGCTTTCGAGCAACTTGCTCGGGCTGTGCAGGCGGTCGATCAGGTTGGCCGCCAGGACAAGGTCGTAGTCGGCATGAATCGCTTTCAGGTTGCAGGCGTCGCCCTGGACGAAATCGACCTTGTCGCGCACCGCTTCAAGGCCGAGGTCGGCCAAGCGCCGTTCGCGGTACGAAACCAGTTCTCCCTCATCGACCAGCGTGTACCGCAGGCTGCCTTGCGTCGCCAGTTGCACGCCGACCCCGATGAAGCGCGCCGAGAAATCCAGTCCCGTGACCCTGTCGAAATGCCGGGCCAGTTCGAAGCTTGCCCGGCCAGTGGCGCACCCGAGATCGAGAGCATTGTGCGCCGGCCTGCCGGCCATGGCCGCAATCGCCAGTTCGGCGACGGCGCGCGGAAAATTGGCGACGCCGAAGTATTCGTCGCCGTAATGGAACTCGGCGTATTCGGAAACCAGGCGGTCGGTTTCGTATTGCGACACTGGCCGCGCGGCCAACGGCTCACCGACCACGTAGCGGAAGCCGGCGTGCTGAAAGAAATGCCGGCGGAAAGCATAGCGCGCCGCGTGCCGGGCCTCGTTGCCGCAGGATATCCAGGAACCGCCCTTGATCAGGTTGTGGCGCTCGTCGAAGGTTGGCGTCGTGAAGTCGTCGTAGATCGGGTGCACCCGGAAGCCGTCGAACGGATGGATCGGCGTTTCGGTCCATTGCCAGACGTTGCCGACCACATCGAACAAGGGCCCGTGGGCAAAGGTATTGACCGGGCACGATGACGCCCAGTGGTCGAGGTGGATGTTGGCGGCAGCCGGCGCGTCGTCGGGCAACTCGCCCAGCCCGGACACCGCAAGCAGGCGATACCACTCATCCTCGCTCTGCAGGCGGACTGGCGCGCCGCTGGTCCGCGCCTTCCAGCGGCAGAAGGCGCTGGCCTCGTGGAAGTTGGTCTCGACTGGCCAGTCCCAGGGCATATCGACGATCTGCGTCAGCAGACGCAACTGCCAGCCCTCGGGCTCAAGATGCCAGAATGTGGGATGGTGCGCCCTGGCGAATCGCTTCCAGGCCTTGCCTTCCTGGTCCCACAGACGGTCATCCTCGTAGCCCCCGGCTTGGACGAAGGACAGGAATTCACCATTGGACACCAGATGGCGCGCCGCCTTGAAGGCTGGCACGGCGGCGTGATGTTCGCCGTATTCGTTGTCCCACCCATAGTTGGCGTCCGCAAACGCCTTGCCGAGACGCACCTCGCCGGCCGGAATGTCCACCAGCCTGTTGTCGGGCTGCGCACCGGAGAGGCCACACGGCACCCATGCCGGATGCGGGCGCACATAGTCGAGGCGGTGCTGACGAATCAGGACCGACGAGGTCTCGAGGTGAATCCGTTCGTGCTCGATGCCCATCACGATCACCCACCACGGGTTCTCCCAGTCGATCGGCAGGGTCAGCGGCGCATTGCGGATGATCGCATCGACCGCGGCGCGCACCCGGTTGCGATAGTCCCTGACCGCGGCCACGGTCGGCCAGTCGTAATTGGCTTCATTAAGATCGTCCCAGCTCATTTCATCGACGCCGATGGCGAACATCGACTCGAAACGGGGATTGATCCGTTCCTTGAGCAGACCGGCCAGCAGCAGCTTGTTGATGAAGAAGGTCGCCGTGTGGCCGAAGTAGAAAATCAGCGGGTGACGCAGCGCGATCGGCTTTGCGAAATACGCTTCGTCGCAGGTCAGAACCTCGAACAACTGCTCGTAGCGGTCGAATGTCCGGTGAAAATAGTCGAGAATCCGCTGCCGGCTACGTGCCGGATCGGCATCGGCGAGGGGTGGGGTGCGGGGGAAGAGCGCTGCTGACATGGAATTCGAGTAGGGCAATGAACGGTTGGCAGAATGGCAATTAGATCACGATGGCGGACTATCGCGTGGGTATGAGCATTTCCCGGACCTCGCCGCGCCCCGGGTTGAAACTGTTGACCGAATGCGGCGAGGCAAAACCGATCGATAAACCGCAGATCAGGCGATAGTGCCCCGGGATGGCGAAGGCGTCACGCACCGGCCCCGCCCAGGTGGCCAGCGCACCCTGGGCGCAGGTCGCGAGCCCGTGCGCCTGCGCGGACAGCATCAGCGTCTGGAGAAAGATTCCGGTATCGAGGATGGAAAACTCGCGCAGCCCCTGATGGGCAAACAAGAAAATGACTGTCGGTGCGCCGAAAAACTCGAAGTTGCGGCGCATCTGGCGGTTTCGCGCAGCCTTGTCGTGGCGGGCGATGCCCAGCAGCTCGTACAGCCCATGCCCGGTTGCGCGGCGCCGCGGCTGAAGATCGGCCGGGTATGCGAAATTGGTCGCGAAATCGCCGTCGGGCAGCCCCTTGCGCGTCGCCAGCAGTTTCAGCTTCCCCCACAGACCGCCCTGCCGGGCCTTCATCGCCAGATCGAAGCGTTCGCATAGCTCACCTTTGAGGCGCTGCACGAGGTCGCCGGAAGCGACGGCGAGGCGATAAGGCTGCGTGTTCGACCAGCTCGGAGACCAGTTGGCATCAGCCAGCACGGCGTCAAGCAGGTCCGGCGGAATCGGCTCCGGCAGAAAGTCGCGGACACTGCGCCGCGTGCGGATGATGTCGGACAGAACCGCGGCGGGGGCAGGCGAGATCATCGTGTCGGGGTCGCCGAGGGGGCGGCGAACCAGTCCAGCGCGCGATTCCACAGCGGCTGTGCCGATTGCCGGAAGTAACCCATGTGCCCGATTCCGCGCAGGCCTTCCCGCCCGGGGTCGAGGTCCACTGCCTGCCAGTTGGCATTGCGGTAGCCGGTCATGAAGGCATCGCGCGAGCGTGGGGAGGCCCAGCGATCGTCAAGCGAGTTGGCGGCGACGATCGGCGTCCTGACGCTCGCGAAGCCTTCGGTGAATTGCGCCATCGCCGGGTCATCGAGAAAATATCGGGGAAAACGGCACCAGCGGCGCCACCGCCGATAGACGCCCAGCGGCAGATCTTCACCGAGTCCGAGGCGGCTCCAGGCGAGATAACCCTTCCAGCGGACGATCGCCGGACCGACGACGCGCCACATGGCGAGTACCCGCAATTGTTCCAGGGGCGGCATCCAGCCGTGCCAGCCGGCGCCGGTGCCAAAGGTATACAGGCGAGCGATCCGGTCGTGATTGGGCAGCAGGCCGAATGCGTGACCGCCGAACGAATGGCCGACCATGAACAGCGGCACCGCCGGCTCGCTCATGGCTTCGACGGCGGCGGCCAGATCAAGCGTCGCCCAGTCCACAAAGTCCATCTCGAAGCCGCGCAATGATTCGGGGCGCGAAAGTCCGACACCCCGGTAGTCGAGCGTCAGCGTATCGAAGCCGCGCGCGCTGGCATACTCGGCAAAGCGCCGGTAAAAATGCTGCGGCACGCCGGTTGCCCCGGCCACTACCAGCTTGCCCCGGCGCGGCCCGATCGCCTCATAGCGCTTGGCGCCCAGGCGATAGCCGTCCGCAGCAACGAGCGTCACGAGGCGCTCTCGCGTACGAGGAGAATCTGCGGTCGTCGTCATGAATGCAGTCTGTAGACCGGCTGCTCGATTGTCAACATGCCCTCTGCCAGCACCCGGCAATGCCGGAATTCTTGATCTGCCTTGCGGCGGGCCAACATCCGGCGACCTTACAATTCATGGCCCATGGAGTCAGCCCCTTCACTAGCCCGCTATCTTTCCGCCGCCGCAACGCGCTGGCCGCAAGCGCTGGCAATGCGCACTGCGGAACGGCAATGGACGTATCGGCAGTGGCTTGCCGAAGTGGCCGCGCTGGCGGAAACCATCGAAACGTCGCGGCGCCCGATGAACGTTTCCGGGACCAGTCTCGATCTGGCCCGGCACGCCTTCGCCTGCAGCCTGAAGAATCGCCCGTTCCAGCCGGTCGACCGCGCCGCGCAGGTCGCAGACGAGCCCTTGCCACCCGGCATCGCACTCGTCATCGCGACCAGCGGCAGCGAGGGCGAACCGCGCCGCGTCATGCTGAGCGATGCCAATCTCGACGCCGCGGCTGGCGCCGCCAACCCCCATCTATCGCTGCTGCCCGGCGACCTGTGGCTCGACTGCCTGCCGCTCCACCACATTGGCGGCCTGTCCATCCTCTGGCGCTGTGCCCGTGCCAGCGCCGGTGTTCTGTTGCATGAAGGCTTCGCCGCCGAAACAGTCGCAGCATCGCTAGTACACCATCCGGTGACTCACCTGTCGCTGGTTCCCGCCATGCTGGCCCGACTGCTCGACTGCGGCGCTCGCCCGCCTGGCTGCCTGCGCCACGTAGTCGTCGGCGGTGCGGCATTGGCCCAGGTACTCCATGACCGGGCGACAGCTGCCGGCTGGCCACTCAACCCGAGCTACGGGATGAGCGAAACTTCCGCCCAGGTGGCGACCCACAAGGCCTGCGACGGGCCTTGGCACGAGGGCCTGGTCGGCCGGCCGCTCGGCGCCAACGAGTTTGCGCTGACCACCGGTGGCCGCATCCGCGTCCGCGGCCCGCAGGTCATGGCCGGCTACGTCGACGGCGGCGGTATCGCCGCCGATGGCTGGCTGACCACCGGCGACCTCGGCAAAATCGACGAAAAAGGACGGTTGACCGTGACCGGCCGCGCCGACGACATGCTGATCAGCGGCGGCCACAACATTCACCCGCTGACGGTCGAATCCTGTCTCGCCGGCTGCCCGGGCATCCGCGATGTCGCCATCGCCGGCCTGCCGGATCCGGTCTGGGGCGACCGCATCGTCGCCTTCGTCGTCGGCGACGCGACGCCGGAAGGCATCCAGGCCTGGTGCCGAACGCGCCTGCCGCGGGCAGCCCTGCCGCGGCACATCATTCGTCTGACCAGCCTGCCGCGCAACGCTGCCGGCAAGCTGGAACGCACCGTCCTGCGTCAACTGGCCAAGAACTCCCGGGCATGATCTCCACCCTCCGCCGTCGCCTCGCCGATCCCTCGCTGGTCGCGCAGCTGTACGCGCTGGCCGCTGGCGCCCAGGCATCGGCGGCGGTCAGCCTGAGCATCGAGCTGGGCCAGCGCGCTACCGACTGGCTCGCCGCCCTGCCCGCCGAGGCGCCATTCTGGTACCAGGCACAACCGGCGCAGGGGAGCTATCGCCTCGGCATCGGCCACGCGCTGCAGGTCAGCAGCGCCGGAACGAACCGTTTCGCCGCACTTGACAACGCCTTTGCCGGCCTGCGCGACATCTGGCGCCACAATGGCCCCGCGCTGGCACTCTGTGGCTTCGCCTTCGACGAGAACAGCCAGGCAGACCTGCCCAACGCGCTGCTGGCAATCCCCGCCATCCTCCTCGAAGCGCGGAACGGCCGCTGCCAGGCAACGCTCAGCACGACCGCCGGAAGGATTGCCCAAGCAGCTACGGGCTGGCTGAACCTGCTGGCCAGTCCGGCGCGCGGAGCGGACTATCGCCAGTTGCCAGCCGGCGACAATGTACTTGCGAACCACGCCTGGATTGCGCGGGTCAGAGCCGCCCTGCGCGACATCGAACACGGGAAGGTCGACAAGGTCGTCCTCGCACGCAGCCGCCATCTGGCAGCCGATAGGCCAATTTCGGCTGGCCGCCTGCTCGCTGCGCTGAACGAACAGCAGCCCGATTCCATGATCTACGCCTTCGGCGCAGGGCCGCAGACCTTCCTCGGCGCCACGCCCGAGCGGCTGGTCAGTCTCGCCGGCCGTTACCTCTCCGCCGATGCACTCGCCGGGACAGCCTGGCCCGGATCGCTCGATCTCGATGCCCCGAAGAATCGGCACGAACAGGCGCTGGTCACCAAGGCCGTCATGGCCAGTCTGGCTGCATACTGCGAACTGCCGCCGCAGCCCGGACCGGTCGAAATCCATGCCGCCGGCCACATCAGTCATCTGCGCAGCCGGATCACCGGAATCACGGCGCCCGGCACGTCGATCTTCGACCTCGTCCGCGCCCTGCATCCGACGCCCGCGGTAGGCGGCTTTCCGGGACCGGCGGCAATGAACTGGCTGGCCAGACATGGCGAGGTACGAAGCGGCTGGTACAGCGGCGGCTTTGGCACCCTGACGGCAACTGGTGACGGCGAGTTCTGGGTTGCCCTGCGTTCGGCCCTGATTACGGGCAGTCGCGCCGAACTGCACGCCGGTGCCGGCATCGTCGCCGGTTCCGACCCTGAACTCGAGCTTGCCGAGACCGATGCCAAGATCGGCACGCTGCTTTCGGCGCTTGGCCGCCTTCCCGCAAGCAAGCGCAGCGCCTCCGGTTGACCCCGCTGACGCCCGGTACGACGGGCAAAAAGTCATCAAGGCGGGACGCAAGTGCTTCAAATTGGCGGGCGTGAAGAATATACTTCTGCAAACTAGCGAGGAGGCTGAAATGACACTGCATCAAGGGAAAGACGACTATCCACCGCAGAATTACCTGAACCGGGAACTGGGTTTGCTCGCGTTCAACCGCCGCGTGATGGCCCAGGCGCAGGACGAGCGAGTACCCCTGTTGGAGCGCTTGCGTTTCCTGTGCATCGTGTCCAGCAACCTGGACGAGTTCTTCGAAGTCCGCGTGGCTGGGCTCAAGGAGCAGATCAAGGCGAATGCGCCGATCATCACGACCGACGGCATGACCGCGCACGAGGCATTCCGCCTGGTGTGCGAGGAAGCGCATGCCCTCATCGGCGAACAGTACCGGACCCTGAATGACGTCGTTCTGCCGCTGCTGGCGGAACAGGACATCCGCTTTCTGCGCCGCTCCAAGTGGACCGACGCCCAGCGCGAGTGGATCCGCCAGTATTTCTTCCGTGAAATGGTGCCGGTGCTGACGCCGGTCGGGTTGGATCCGTCACACCCATTCCCGCGCGTCCTCAACAAGAGTCTCAATTTCGCCGTCGAACTCGAAGGCAAGGATGCCTTCGGCCGCAGTTCCAATGCCGCCATCGTTCAGGCGCCGCGCGTCCTGCCCCGGGTTACCCAGGTACCACGGGAAATTGCCGGTTGTGCGCACGGCTTCGTCTTCATGTCGTCGATCCTGCATGAATTCGTCGGCGAACTGTTCGCCGGCATGACGGTGCGCGGCTGCTACCAGTTCCGCGTGACCCGCAATTCGAACCTCTTCGTCGACGAGGAGGAGGTCACCAACCTGCGCACCAAGCTGCAGGGCGAACTGCCGCAGCGCCATTTCGGTGACGCCGTCCGCCTCGAGGTGGCCGAGAGCTGTTCTGATTCGATGGTCGAGTTCCTGCTCGACCAGTTCGGCCTGAGCCGCGACGATCTCTACCGCGTCAACGGACCGGTCAACCTGGTTCGCCTGATGCAGGTACCCGACTGGGTGGATCGTCCCGACCTGAAATTCCCTCCCTTCACTCCCGGCCTGCCCAAGGCCGTCGGCAAGGGTGCCAACATCTTCCACAGCATCCGTCACGGCGACATCCTGCTGCACCACCCCTTCCAGTCGTTCGCTCCGGTCATCGAATTCCTCAACCAGGCGTCGACCGATCCGGCCGTCGTCGCGATCAAGATGACCGTGTACCGCACCGGCACCGATTCGGTGCTGATGCAGTCGCTGATCCGCGCCGCGCAGAACGGTAAGGAAGTGACCGTCGTCGTCGAACTGATGGCGCGCTTCGACGAGGAAGCCAACATCGAATGGGCGACCAAGCTGGAGCAGGTCGGCGCCCACGTCGTCTACGGTGTCGTCGGCTACAAGGTGCATGCCAAGGCGCTGCTGATCGTGCGCCGCGAGGAAGGCCATCTCAAGCGTTACGCTCACCTCGGCACCGGCAACTATCACCCGCGCACGGCAAGGCTCTATTCCGACTTTGGCCTGATGACCGCCAACGACGAAATCACCCAGGACGTCAACGAAGTCTTCAAGCAACTGACCGGCCTGGGCAAGGCGCGCTCGCTGGAACATGTGTGGATGGCCCCGTTCACCCTGCAGCCCAATGTCGTCGCCGCCATCGCCAAGGAAGCCGAAGCGGCAAAGGCAGGCAAGAAGGCCATGGTCGTCGCCAAGATGAACTCGCTCCTCGAACCGGAAACGATCGATGCGCTGTATCAGGCCTCGCAGGCCGGCGTCCAGATCGAACTGATGATTCGCGGCGTCTGCGGGCTACGCCCGGGGGTGCCCGGGCTTTCGGAGAACATCAAGGTCCATTCGATCATCGGCCGCTTCCTCGAGCACCACCGCATCTTTTATTTCTACGACGGCGGCAAGGAATCGGTCTATCTCTCGAGCGCCGACTGGATGTATCGCAACTTCTTCCGCCGCATCGAACTCGCCTTCCCGATCCTCGACGCCAAGCTCAAGAAGCGCGTCATCAACGAAGGTCTCAAGTTCTATCTCGCCGATAACCAGCAGTCTTGGGACATGAACGGCGACGGGGTCTACCAGCGGCGCAGGTCAGCCCGCGCCAAACCCCACAGCGCCCAGTCGGACCTGATGCTGACCCTGGGAGGCTGAAACTGTTTGGGAATGGCCGCCGGTTGCGGTCGACCTCGAGGAGAACATGAAAATGCGGCCTTGCGGCCGCATTTTTTTGGCTGACGGCAACAACGTAGCACTCCGCGATCTGGGCGCGGTCGTCGGCGAATGCAAGACTTTCTCGTTGGCGGCAGATCGGCCAACTGGCCCGGCAACCGCGGATTTCAAGTTGCCGTTTCCAGAAGCGCGGGGGCTTGGTGAATGCTAAAATCGGCAGCCCACCCCACCCCAAGCACATGCGCCAACTGATACTCGATTTGCTGCCGGAAATCCCGCCGACACTGGACAATTTTGTCGCCGCCGGCAACGCCGAAACACTGGCCGCCTTGACCGGCTGGCTGGCCGGCGCACGCCCCGAGACATCATTCTGCCTGTGGGGAGAAGCGGGTTCCGGGCGCTCCCATTTGCTGCTCGCCAGCGGCTTCGCCTATATCGATGCAGCGCTCGACCCGGCGCTTGCCAAAGTCACGGAGGTCGCGCAACTGGCCGTCGACCATGTCGTTGCGCTGAGCGAGGTTGGGCAGATCGCCCTGTTCAATCATTACAACCGCCTGAAAATGGCCGGCGGGCAATTGTTGACCGCGGCCAACCAGCCGCCGGCTCATCTCGCCCTGCGTGAAGACCTGCGCACCCGCCTTGGCTCGGGGCTGATCTATCGCCTGCGGCCATTGTCGGACGGCGAGAAGGCCGCCGCCCTCGCCGCCCAGGCCAGGGAGCGCGCCCTCAAGCTGTCGCCGGAGAGCATCGACTACCTGATGCGCCACGCCCCGCGCGACATGCGCACCTTGTCCGCCTTCATCGGCGCGCTCGACCGCTACACGCTCGAACACAAGCGCGCGGTCACGCTGCCCTTGCTGCGTGAACTGCTCAACGAAACCCTCCCGCTGGATCTCGGACAATGAACCTCGCCCTGTTCGACCTCGACAATACCCTGCTCGCCGGCGACTCCGATTTTGAATGGGCGCAGTTCCTGATCGGCAAGGGCGTCGTCGACCGCGAGGTGCAGGAGGCGAAGAATATTGAGTTCTACGACCAGTACAAGGCCGGCACGCTCGACATCGACGAGTTTCTGGCCTTCCAGCTGGCGCCGCTGACCCGTCATTCGCGC
>JBGAQX010000015.1:0-57117 GCA_044220545.1 Rhodocyclaceae bacterium
CCATCCGCGCCTCGCGGATCGGCAGGTTGAGCAGGGCGGCGGCGGCGGCCAGGGCGGCGTCGGCGTACCACATCCACAGATAGTCACCGCCGCGCGTGATGGCGATGCCGCCCAGCCAGGCGCCGAAGAAGCCGCCGATCTGGTGCGTCAGCAGCGTCAGACCGAACAGGGTGGCGAGATAGCGGGTGCCGAACAGCTTGCCGACCAGGCGCGCCGTCGGTGGCACGGTGGCCAGCCAGGTGAAGCCGAGGCCGGCGGCGAAGACGTAAAAGGTCAGGTCGGTGCGCGGCAGGGCGAGGTAGGCCAGGATCATGACGGCGCGCGAGCCGTACATCCAGAACAACACGTATTTGCTGCGATGGTGGGCCACCCAGTGGCCGGCGGCGAGGCTGCCGAAGATGTTGGCCAGGCCGATGATGGCCAGCGACCAACTGGCCACCGAGGGTGGCAGCCCGCACAGATTGACCTCGCCGGGCAGGTGGGTGACCAGGAAGGCGATATGGAAGCCGCAGGTGAAGAACGCGGCATGGAGCAACAGGTAGCTGCGGTCGGCCAACGCCTCGCCCACGGCCTGCTTGAGGCCGCCGGGCGGCGTCGGCGGCCGCAGGTGCGTCTCGCCACCACCCAGCAGGCGGACCAGCGGCAGGGCGGTCAGGCTGATCGCCGCCAGCGTCCACATCGTGCCCATCCAGCCCAGCATCGAGATGAGCCTTTGCACCAGAGGCGCGAAGACGAATTGCCCGAACGAGCCGCCGGCGTTGATGAGTCCGGAAGCGAAACCCTGGCGGGAGGCGGGCAATTGATGCGCCGTTGCTCCGAGGAGCACCGAAAAGCTGCCGGCCCCCGCGCCCACGGCGGAGAGCAGCCCCAGGGAGACGATCAGGCCGGCCGTGCCGGGCAGCAGGGGGGCCAGCGCATTGCCGAGAGCCAGGACCAGGATGCCGACGACGAGCACCCGGCCGGCGCCCCAGCGGTCGGCGGCGGCGCCGGCGACCGGCTGCACCGCGCCCCACATCAGTTGCGACACCGCCATGGCGAAGCTGATGCTGGCGATGCCCAGGCCACTGGTCTCGTTGATCGGCGCGACGAACAGGCCGAGCGACTGCCGCACGCCCTGGGTGATCATCAGGATGGCGGCGGCCGCCAGGGCCAGGCGAAAGTAGCGGTCGGGATGGGGCGTCGTCATCGTGACCCAACCCTACCGGATTGCCTGAATCCGGACAACCACGACTCAGGCGGGGGAATCGGCGGATCAGGGCGCCGGCCAGCGACGCCGGCGGCAAGGATCAGTCGGCGGCGATCGGCGCGCCCCGCTCGGCGGCGTTGACCATCAGCACGGCACAAGACAGGTTGCCGATGACGTGATCGGCGACGCGGCTGAGCTTGCGGCGACGGTTGCCGACCACGACGAGTTCGGCGCCCAAATCGCGGGCGGCCTTGACTATGGCCGGGCCGGGGTTGCCTTCGAGGATCAGCGTGTCGCAGCTCACGCCTTCGAGCTTCATCAGGCCGGCCTTGTGGGCGAGGTCCGCCTCGGCGTTGTCGCGCGCCGCGCCGCTGGCTATGGCGGCGACGATGGACACCGGCGTGGCGGTGGTCTTGGCGATCTGCACCGCCAGATCGGCAACCGTGTCGCTGAAATCCGTGCCGTCGCTGGTCAGCAGAATTCGCTTCGTCCACATTCGTGCCTGCCAGCCGGCGACCAGCACATGGCACGGGGCCTGGTCGATCAAGTGATGGGCAATGTCGCCGACCCAGTGGTCCTTGCTATCACCGCGCGGCGGCCGGCGACCGATGACGAGGATGTTGGCGTCGGCGGTGGTGGCGGCGGCCACCACTTCGCGCACCGGCTGCTTGCCATAGCGGATGATTTCCTCGGTATCGACACCGGCCCGCCGCGCTTCATGCATCGCCACGGCCATGCGGGCCTGGCCGCGTTCGCGATCCGCCTCGGACTCCACTGTGGTGACGACATCCAGCGTGACGCCAAAATGGTGCGCCAGGGCGACGGCGATGTCGGTCGGCGCCTGGGAGAATTCGCTGCCGTCGGTGGCCAGCATCAGGCGCTGCCGGCGCAGGCCGTCGGGTAGCAGCTTGCCGTGGCACTCGTCGAAAATGCGCGCCTGGCAAGTCCGGCAGACGTTGGGGTCGAGCGTCCAGTAAAGCGCGCCGGTGACATTGGCCATGACCGGGAAGAAGGCCCCCTCCCCAATCTCGTGGTCGTAGCGGCCCTGGCGGAGAAAGTCGTGGCTCGCCTTGTTCAGTCGATAGAAGTAAAGGCCGCCGCCGATCCGCCGCCGCCGACGTGCCTCCTGGGCGAGGACTTCGGCGCCGGCGACGTCGATGTAGTTCAGGCTGGTGGCGGCGATCAGCACCGACTTTTGCAGCGGGTTGTCCTCGTCGATCTGTTGCAGCACCTGCTGGACGTAACTGGCGGCGCCGAAGTAGACCGGCCCATTGACGCGGACGATGCGCAGTTGCGGACACTCGGTGCGGCCCTTGGCGCGCACGAAGTGATAGGCGCCTGCCTCGGGGGCCGGTACCACCGGGACGATCTCCGGCTTCGAACTGCGGTAGAGGAACATCACCAGCGACAGGAAGACGCCCAGGAAGATGCCCATTTCCAGGTTGAACAGGGTGCCGATCAGCGTTGCCGCCAGGATGACCGTCTCGCTCTTGCTGGTATGCCAGATGGAGTGGATATGGTGGAAGTCGATCAAGCCCCAGGCGACCAGGAACAGGATGCCGGCCATGGCCGCATTGGGCAGGTAGGCGGCGAGCGGCGCCACCACCAGCAGCACCAGAACGAGAAACACCGAGGCGAAAATGGAGGCGAGCGGCGTCCGCGCCCCCGCTTCGTAATTGACGCCGCTGCGGTTGAAGGAGCCGGACGAGGCGTAGGCGGAGAAAAACGAGCCGACGATGTTGGAAAGCCCCTGGCCGATGAATTCCTGGTTGCCGTCGATGCGCTGTTCCGAGCGGACGGCGATGGCGCGGGCGATCGACACCGCCTCGGTGAGCGCCAGCATGGTGATCACCAGCGCCGGGCCGAGCGCGTGGCGCAAGCCTTCGAGCGACAGGTCGGGGGTGGAAAACGGCGGCAGATGGGCGGGCAGCGCCCCAACGGTCCTGATGCCGGTGGCGCCTTGGCCGAGCCAGAGATTGAGCGCTTCGGCCACCAGACTGCCGACGATCATGGCCGCGATCATGTAGGGGACTTTTTTGACGTAGCGCCTGGTCAGGATGCCGACGGCCAGAGTGGCCAGACTGACCGACAACACGTAGGGGTTGATGTCGGCGAACTGGGCGAACAATTGGTGCACGATCTCGTAGAAGGGTGTGCCGCGCGGGATATTGATGCCAAAGAAGTTGCGCACCTGGCTGGCGGCGATCAGTACCGCCGCGCCGGCGGTGAAGCCGATGACCACGGTGTGGGAGATGAAGTTGACCAGCGCGCCCATGCGCGCCAGGCCGAGCACCAACTGGAAGACGCCGACCAGGAAGGTCATGGTCAGCACCAGGTTGATGTATGCCGCCGAGCCGGGTTCCGCGGCATGGGAGAGGGCGGCGAAGATGGCGATGGAAATGGCGGTCGTCGGGCCGGAGACCAAGTGCCAACTGGAGCCGAACAGGGCGCCGATCACCGCTGGCATCATGGCAGCGTAGAGACCGTATTGCGGCGGCAGCCCGGCGATGGTGGCGAAGGCGACGCCCTGGGGCAGGACGATCAGCGCGCCGGTCAGGCCGGCCACTAGGTCGTCGCGCGCCGTGCGCCGGTTGACCATGGGCCACCAGCGCAGGAAGGGAAACAATTTGACCAGGGGACCGTGGGGCACTTTCATCGGCGGGGGCGTCGGCTGTGCGGATGCGGACGGCGGCAGGACTGTGGAGATCATCAATATTAGCAGACTGTAATGTTCTACCGGAACGACCGGGGGCTCGACGAGCTTAGCCGACGCTTCGTGAAGCTGGCGTCAAGGAGCGGGCTGGCGGCGCGCCGCCGGTGCGCCGGCGTGCCGGGTGGTCGCCCGCCGCCGGAGGGGCCGCCGCCGAGCCCATCTTGCCCAATCATTGCTTGATGTCCGGCCAAAGACATACGATCATGTCGGCAACTATGCCCGCCGACACCCGATGTGGATCGGTACCAGACGCGCCCCATGAGCAAAAACCCGCTTTCCGCCGATAACTCGTTTCTCGATCTCGACGTCACCGATCGGCGGCGCGCGGAAAGCCATCTACTGGCGACCGACGAAAAGCTGCGGGCGTTGTACGAATTGTCGCCGCTGGGCATCGCCCTGACGGACATACGGGGTCGCTACCTCGAGGTCAATGACGCCTTCCAGCGCATGTGCGGTTATTCGGAGGATGAGCTCAGAGCCCTCGACTACTGGGCGCTCACACCCCGGGGCTACGAGGCCGACGAGGCGCGACAACTGGAGTCGCTGGAGCGCACCGGCCACTACGGCCCCTATGAAAAGGAGTACGTGCGCAAGGACGGCAGCCTGGTGCCGTTGCGGCTCAACGGCATGCTGGTGACCGGCAGCGATGGCCGGAAGCACATCTGGTCGATTGTCGAGGACATTACCGACCGCAGGCGAATCGAGACGGACCTGCGCATCGCCGCCAGCGCGTTCGATGCCCAGGTGGGCATCATCGTCACCGATGTCCGTGGCGTGATCTTGCGGGTCAACGAGGCTTTCTGCGCCACGACGGGCTACTCCGCGGGTGAGTTGGTCGGTCAGACGCCCCGGCTACTCAAATCGGGGCGCCACGATGCGAATTTCTATACCGCGATGTGGCGGAGCCTCGGGCAGGCCGGCGTGTGGCAGGGCGAGATCTGGGATCGGCGCAAGAACGGCGAGGTCTACCCCAAGTGGATGACCATCAGCGCGGTGAAGGACGACAAGGGGGCCACCACCCACTATGTCAGCACCCACAGCGACATCAGCGAACGCAAGGCTGCGGAAGAAGAAATCAAGCACCTGGCCTTCTACGATCCACTGACCCAATTGCCCAACCGGCGCCTGCTTCTCGATCGCCTGCATCAGGCTCTGGCCACCAGCCGTCGCATCGCCAGGCATGGCGCCCTTCTGTTCATCGACCTCGACAACTTCAAGATCCTCAACGATACCCTCGGCCACGACCAGGGCGACCTGTTGCTGCAACAGGTGGCGGAGCGCCTCTCGAGCTGTGTTCGCGAGGGCGACACGGTGGCCCGGCTCGGCGGGGATGAGTTCGTGGTGATGCTGGAGAATCTCAGCGAGGGCATCGACGAAGCCGCCGCCCAGGTGGAGGCGGTGGGCGCCAAGATCGTCGCCGCGCTCAACGCCGCCTACCCGCTCGGCGGTCACGAACACCACGGCACCGCGAGCATCGGCGTGACGCTGTTCGGTGCCCATCAGGAGGCCATGGACGAACTGCTGAAGCAGGCCGATCTGGCGATGTACCAAGCCAAGGCCTCGGGGCGCAATGCCCTGCGTTTCTTCGACCCGCGCATGCAGGCCGCGGTAAACGCGCGTGTCGGCCTCGAAAAGGATCTGCGCAGGGCCGTTCGGGAAGACCAGTTCGTTCTCGACTACCAGGCCCAGGTGGACAGCGAGGGGCGCGTGCTCGGGGCCGAAGCCCTGGTCCGTTGGCGGCATCCGGAGCGCGGCCTGGTCGCCCCGGACGACTTCATTCCGATGGCCGAAGAGACCGGGCTGATTCTGCCGATCGGCCAATGGGTGCTCGAGACCGCCTGCCGCCAATTGGTTGCCTGGGCGGGGCGACCGGAGGTGGACGACCTGACTCTGGCGGTTAATGTCAGCGTCCGGCAACTGCGCCAGCGGGACTTCGTCGCTCAAGTGCTGGCGGTCCTGGCGAGCACCGGCGCCGATCCGCGGCGGCTCAAGCTGGAGCTCACCGAAAGCCTGCTGCTGGACAACGCCGAAGACACCATCGCCAAGATGGCCGCCCTGAAGGAAATCGGCGTGGGCTTCGCACTGGATGATTTCGGCACCGGCTTCTCCTCGCTTTCCTATCTCAAGCGCCTGCCCCTGGAAAAGCTGAAGATCGATCGATCCTTTGTCCTCGATGTTCTCACCGACCCCAATGACGCCGCGATCGCCAGGACCATTGTCGCCCTGGCGCGAAGTCTGGGGTTGGCCACGATCGCCGAGGGCGTGGAGACGGAGGAACAGCGCGACTTCCTCGCCGATGCCGGTTGTCACTCCTACCAGGGTTTTCTGTTCAGCAGGCCGCTGCCGCTCGACGCGTTCGAGAGCTTCCTGGCGCGACCCGGGCAGCGGGAGCCCGCTTAGGCTCGCTGTGGCCCACCCGCGAAACGCAGCTTGGCGATGGTGCCGCCGGGCCCGCTGTCCAGGTCGACGCGCCAGCCGTGGCGGTCGCAGATGCGCTTGACCAACGAGAGGCCGATGCCGGTGCCGCCGCTTTCGGCGCCCCGGAAATAGCGCTGGAAGACCTGGCCGAGCTCGTCGTGGTCGATGCCGACGCCGGTGTCGCGCACCGTCAGCGCGTCGTTGTCGAGACGGACGACCACCGAACCGTTCTCGGTGTTGACCACCGCGTTGTGCACCAGGTTGGCAATGACGATGGCGAACATCGCCGCCGGCACCGGCAGTCGCACGGGCATGGTCGCTTCCAGGGCGAGCGTCGTGCCGCGTGGTCTCGCCAGCGGCTGGTGGCGCTCGACGCAGTCGCGGGCGATCTTGACGGCATCGCAGGGTTCATCGACCGGCGTGGCTTCTTCGCGGGCCAGCAACAGCAACGCGGCGATCAGCTCGGACATGTCGCCGGCCGCCCGCTCGATGCGCGCCACACGTTGCGCCTGGGCGGCGGAGAGATTTGGGTCATCGGCCAGCACTTCGGCGGCGCCACGGATGACCGCAAGCGGCGTGCGCAGCTCGTGGCTGGCGTCGGCGGCAAAGGTGCGCTCGCGATCTACGAACGCCGTCAGGCGGGACAGGTAGTGGTCGAAGGCGCCCGCCAGCTCGGCAATTTCGTCGTCAGGCTCCCCGGCGACCGCCAGCTTGGGTGGGCTTTCGGCGGGTGCGGCGCCGACCGCCCTGGCCAGCTCGGTCACCGGCGCGATCACCCGCCCGGCCAGCCAAAGGCCGCCGATGGTGGCCAGCAGCGTCATTAGCGCGGCCCCGGCGACGAGGTAGCCAAGGAAGCGCTGTTCGCGCTGCCGCTGCCGTTCCTCGCTGAACAGGATCAGGTAACGCTCGTCGCCGCGTTCGGCAACGGCCACCCGGTAGGGCACGCCGTCGAGATTCATCTCGTGCTGCCCTGGCGCCAACGTTCGCAGCGGTTCGGGCACATGGTCGGCCGGCTCGCCGCGATCGATCCGGTAGCCGCGCAGGCTGGCGGAGTCGGGCGGCAGCGAGCCCGGGTTGCGCGCCCGGCGGGCCATGTAGTCTTCCAGTTCGGCCTTCAGCGTCTGGTCCATCAGGCGCTGGGAGACATCGTGGGCCGCGAACCAGATGCCGGCCGTCAGAAGCAGGCTGAGTACCGCGCCCAGCGCGGCAAAGGCGAGGGCGACGCGAAAGCGGAGGCTATGGCGGCGCCGCATTCGGGTCCGCGAGTTGCCAGCCGATGCCGCGCAGGGTTTGCAACAAGGGCTGGCGGAACGGTTTGTCGATGGCGTTGCGCAAAATGTGCAAGTGTGCGCGCAGGGCGTCGGAATCGGGCGGCGCGTCGCCCCAGGCGGCACGTTCCAGTTCCTCGCGCGACAGCACGCGCGGCGATGCGCGCATCAGAGCTTCCAGCAGGCGCAAGGGAATCGGTGGCAGATCGATCGCCATGCCGTCCCGCACCACGCGGTAGGTGGCCGCGTCGAAAGCCAGGTCGGCCACCGTCAGGCGTCCCCTGGCCGGTGCCGAGCCAGCCCGGCGGGCCAGCGCCCGCACGCGGGCATCCACTTCGCGCAGGGCGAAAGGCTTGACCAGATAGTCGTCGGCGCCGGCTTCGAGGCCGGCGATCTTGTCTTCCAGGCTGTCGCGCGCCGTCAGCATGAGGACGGGCGTCGTCTTGCCGGCGTCCTCGCGCAGGCGCCGACACAGGCTGATGCCATCGAGCCGCGGCAGGATCAGATCGAGCAGGATGACGTCGAAGTCGCCCGTGGTGGCCAGACGCAGTCCGGTCTGGCCGTCGCCGGCGGCATCGACGACGTGGCCGCGAGCGGTCAGGTAGTCGATCATGTTGGCGGCGAGGTCGGGGTTGTCCTCAATCACCAGGATGCGCAATGAATTATCCATGCCGCGATTATGGATCAAGCCCGTTCTGGCGTCGGAAAAACAGGGTATTCTGCCGCCACAACAATTAGACCGATTCAAGGAGGCGACATGCCCCAACTCCTGACCCTGTCACGAGCCGCGCAACTGATTGGAGTCACCCGCGGCGAGCTGCAAAGAAAGATGCGCGACGGCGAACTGGCGGCCTACGACGGCATGGTGGCCAGCGACGAACTGTTACGCGTCTACCCGGATCTGCGTCTGGAAGTGGCCGGCGCCTTCGAGCGCGTCACCCAGATCAAGGAGCAGGCCTTCGGCAAACGGGTGCGCGAGCGGCTGATGCCCTCGCAGGAAGTGCTGGCGCAACGCCTGTATGCCCAAAGCCAGGAACTCGACGACGTGCGCCGGCACCTGGCCCGGTATCACGACCTGGTCGAGGCGCTGCGCGAGAAGATCGAGACGATGTCGAATGCCGCGCCGGCCGACCAGCTCCGCGAGCTCGGCCGGGTGCTCGACGAGGGCCTGGCTTCGGTGCTGGGCAGCCAGGAACCCGTCGACACGGTGGCGGTCATGGACAACATGCTGCGAGTGATGACCGCCCATGTAACCGTGAAGCCTTCCGGCCACGAGTTCTTCGTCGAAGGCTCCGAGACCGTCTTGTCGGCCGCCCTGCGCGCCGGCCTGGCGCCTTCTTACGGTTGCGGCAACGGCAATTGCGGGCTGTGCAAGGCTCGGGTTGTCCAGGGCGAACTGCGCCAGATCCACAATACCGATTACCCGCTGTCGGCCGCCGAACGGGCGCAGAACTACAAGCTGCTGTGCTCGCATACGGCGGTATCCGATCTGGTGATTGAAATGGTCGAAGCCCAATCGGCCACCGACATTCCCGAGCAGCAGATCGTCGCCAAGGTGAAAAGCGTTTCGTCCCTCGACGACCGGACTTACCTGTTGCACTTGCAGACCCCGCGTACCAACCGCTTGCGCTTCCTGGCCGGACAGAACGTCACGCTGAGTGGCCCGGGCGGCGGCGGTTTCCACGGCGACTACCCGCTGGCTTCCTGCCCCTGCGACGATCGCAATCTGATGTTCCACGTCACTCGTGCCCAGGCCGAGGCGGGCGATGGCTTTGCGGCCCGCCTGTTTGCCGGAGCCCTGCGCGCCGGCGACGCGGTCGACGTCTTGGGTCCCTATGGCGAATTCGTGCTCCGGCCCGCGACGGGGCGGCCCATCGCCTTTCTTTGCTGCGACAGCGGTTTTGCGCCAGTGCGCAGCCTGGTGGAACATGCGCTGGCCCTGGACAGCTTCCCGGCCATCGCCATCCACTGGGCGGCGACGCGGCCCGGCGGTCAATACCTGTCCAACCAGTGCCGCGCCTGGGCGGATGCCCTGGATAACTTCACCTACCAGGCCTACGAGGCGCCGGATGCGGCGTCGGCAGGGCAGGTCGCGGCATCGGCCCTGGCGGCCGAGCTGCCCGACCCCGCTGGCCGAGACATCTATGTGGCGGGTGAAGATGCCTTTGTCGAGGCGGCGATGGCGGCGCTCCACGCCGCCGGCCTCGCGCCGGATCACATCGTGGCGACGGTGCTGTGATGCGTCCGGCCCAGCTCGCCATCATTCTCGACCGGGAGTTCCTGTCCACCGAGGCTGGCCACCATACGCCGGTGATGCTCTGGGGACCGCCCGGCGTCGGCAAATCGCAACTGGTGGCGCAGATCGCCGAACGGCATGGCGCGCCGGTGATCGACATCCGCCTGTCGCAAATGGAGCCCTCGGATCTGCGCGGCATTCCGTTCCGTAGCGGTGACCAGGTCGAATGGGCGGTGCCGGCGATGCTGCCGGATGCCCGGCGCCATGGCGGGCGCGGCATTCTCTTTCTCGACGAAATTACCTCGGCGCCACCCTCCGTATCGGCGGCGGCTTATCAGTTGATCCTCGACCGGCGGCTTGGCGAATACCAGGTGCCGCCGGGCTGGGCCATATTCGCCGCCGGCAACCGCCAGGGCGACCGGGGCGTCACCTACGCCATGCCGGCGCCATTGGCCAATCGTTTCTCGCACTTCGAATTCGCCACTCATCTCGACGACTGGGTCGCCTGGGCTTACGGCCACGGCATCGACGATCGGCTGGTCGGCTTTTTGCGCTTCAAGCCGGAACTGCTGTTCGACTTCGATCCGGCCAACCAGATCGGCGCCGCGCACGGGACGGAAGCGGCTTTTCCCAGCCCGCGTTCCTGGGAGTTCGCGCACCGGGCGCTACGGAAGTTTGGCGACCGGCCGGATCTGTTGCCGGGCGCCCTGGCCGCCTGCGTCGGCAAGGCCGCCGGCATCGAATGCGCGGCCTATATCGACAGCCTGGACCGGCTGCCGGACCTCGACGCCATCGTCGCCGGCAACGACGCGACGGTGCCGACGGAGATCGACCTGCAATACGCCGTCGCCGCGGCGCTGGCCGGGCGGGCATTGCGGGTCAAGGGCACGCCCGACGCGGCGATCGTCTGGGGCCGCATCCTCGACTACGCCGCCCGGCTGCCGTTGAAGGAGATGGGCGTCATGCTCGTGTCCGACATGCACCGGGGCATCGGTCAGCCGCTCTTCGCCGTGCCGCAGTTCTCGGCATGGGCGGGTACCGTTGCCGACTTGATGCTCTATGACTGAGGCCGCGGCCAACAGGATTGCCGAACAAGAAGGGGCGGCGGACAAGCTTGCCGCCGCGCGTACCCGGCTGATTCTCGACCAGCCTTTCCTGGGCGCGCTGGCGATGCGCCTGCCGCTGGTGGCGGCCGGCGGCTGGTGCCGCACCACCGCGTCCGATGCCCGCCAGCTCTACTACAACCCGGAGTGGATAAGCGATCTATCCACCGCTCAGGCGCAGTTCGTCCTGGCTCACGAGGCGCTACACTGTGCGCTGGGCCACTTTGCCCGCCGGGGCCATCGCATCAAGCGTCGCTGGGACCTGGCCTGCGATTTCGCGGTCAACCCCTTGCTGGTGGCCGAGGGTCTGATGCCGCCGGCCGAGGCGATCGTGCTGGATGTCTACGCCGGCATGGCCGCCGAAGAAATCTACCCATGTCTGGACGATACGCTGGACAACGAAACCCTGGACGATCATGTCTGGGATGGTGATGACGACGGCGGGCAGGGCGGAAGCGGTGAGCAACCAGTCCAGGGCCAGGGCGGCGGCAGCCGCCAGGAAGAAGATTCCGAGGCGGGCGGCGCGACGTCCAAGGTGCCCCGGGGTGGCGCCGGCGAGGGGCTCGACGGCCCGCCACCGCCGCTTTCCGGCAAGGAGAAGGAGCAACTGGAGCAACAGTGGCAGCGCCATCTGGCCGCGGCGGCGCAGCGGGCGCGCGAGGCCGGCAAACTGGCCGGGGCGCTGGCTCGGCTGACCGAGGCGGCGCTGGCGCCCAAGGTGTCGTGGCGCGCCCTGCTGGCCCAGTACCTTACGCAGCTTGCCCGCGACGACTACAGTTACCAGCGGCCGCATCGGCGTGGCGACCATGGTGGCCTGGGTGGCCTGGGTGGTGAGGCGATCCTGCCCAGCCTGAGGAGCCGCGCCGGCGAACTGGTCGTGGCACTGGACATTTCCGGTTCGGTGGGCAACGAGGACCTTGCCCGGTTCGTTGCCGAGCTGAACGCCATCAAGGGGGCGCTGCCGGTACGCGTTTCCTTGCTTGCCTGCGATGCCGCGCTGGCGCCCGGCGCACCCTGGCGTTTCGATCCCTGGCAGTCGCTCGAGTTGCCGCGCAAGTTCCAGGGGGGTGGCGGCACCGACTTCACGCCGGTATTCGCCTGGGTGGAGGATCAAGGCCTGCGGCCGGATGCGCTGATCTACTTCACCGATGCCGATGGCCAGTTCCCCGCCGTCGAGCCGGACTACCCGGTGCTGTGGCTGGTCAAGGGCAACAAACCAGTTCCATGGGGGCGACGCCTGCGGCTGAACGACTAGCCGGCCGGCGCCTGGCCTTGGTCGGTTGATGGAACGGGATTCCCAAAAGGTTAGGGGGCCGCGGCAGTCGGGTCGCATTGCTGGGTCCAGTTCCCAGCGCGCCAAACCGGGGCGGCCCCCCAGAGTGATCTATCTATCACTAAGGTAATAGTACGCGAGGCGCGCGGAGAGTCAATGCCCTTGTTGCGACGGGGACTTGGAATTGTGGCACGCCAACAACACAGCCATTGCCGCGCTGCCAGTGCGGCAATGGCTGTATAAGAATCGCCGATGCTGCGCGGGGCCGCCACGGTGGTATGTTCGACCCATGAGCACCGAACTTTCCGCCGAGGATGCGCTGCGTCTGGCCGTGCTGTTGGCCGGCGAAGTCCTTGCCGTGCGCATCAGCGAGGGCGCGTTGACGCTCCATGCGCTGACGCGGAAGGGCGAGGCGAAGGTGGCACTGAACCCCAACTGCCGTCCGGAGACGTACCTGACGCGCGTGCGGGAAACGCTGGGCGGCCATGCGCTGGGTTCGCCCGGCGGTTACCCGGTACACCTGCGCCGGTGGACGCGCATGGGGCAGTCGAACCCGACCAAGCTGGCGGCCTTGCTCACGCTGGGCGAGCCGGAGGCCGTCGCGGCCGTGGCGCATGCGCCGGCGCTCACCGACGAACTGGCCCGCCGCGCCTGGTGGGCATCGCCGACGGTCGAGGTGGCGCGGGTCATGTTGGGGCACCCGGAAGTCCGGCGCGGCGCCATGGGGCGTGTGCTGGCTGATTTCCTGATCGAGAACCTGCCCTTCGAGGCAGAGCCGATGGCCGCCATGAGCACCGTGCGCGCCGTGCTGGCGGCCCGCGTGCTCGACGCGACCGCGCTCCTCTCGCTCTGGCAGAAAGCGCGGCGCCGGCCCCACTACCTGATCGGCTTTCTCGAATCACTGCCCGATGCGTTGCCGGCCGAAGAACCGGCGCGCCCATTGCCGGCGGTCGTCGCGCAAATGCCGGTCAATCCGTGGGCGGAGATGATGGCCCGCTGCTATGCGCCGGCCGGCCAGGCCTGGCTGAAGGCGATGGAGCTGGCGCTGGACAAGGCCCCGGCGCATGAGGCGGTTTATGTGTTGCTCGACCTGGTGGGCGGCTACTTCGCCTCGGTGCGCGGCGCGGACGGCCGCGAAGCGTTGGCCGGCCACGAGCGCGAGGTGTTGGCCATGGCGACGCTGGCGGCGTCGAGCAACCAGGACGCCGAAGACATCCTGGTGCGCACCACGGCGGTCGGTGCGCTGCTGCGCAAGAAGATCGATCCGCTGGTGG
Organism: Rhodocyclaceae bacterium; assembly: GCA_044220545.1. GTDB lineage: Bacteria > Pseudomonadota > Gammaproteobacteria > Burkholderiales > Rhodocyclaceae > Fen-999. Next base: position 13,472 of record JBGAQX010000015.1, read on the forward strand.
CGCCGCTGCTTGGCCACCTGCGCGTACTGCAAGGGAGGTAATCGCAAGTGAAGGGAGGCGTCTATATCGATCTCGAAGCGCCGCTGGTCAAGGAATGCCATGCCCTGGTCGCCACCACGCCCGGCAAGCGCAAGCGCTTTCCCGAGTCCTGCGTCGAAGTGGTTGCCGACGAGGCCGCGGCGCGGGCTGCCGTCCGGCCCGGCTGGCATCCCGCGCTGGTGATGGGGCCTTCGCGCTCCTCCGAGGGGGTGCGGCTGTACTATCTGGTGCGTTGGCTGGACGGGAACTGAGGACATGAAGGAAAAGCGATTCATCCCCATCGCCGTCGCGCCGGATGCGACATCGGGCGACAGCGACTGTAGCGAGGCCGAGGCTTTCGCGCTGATGGTTCTCGGCGACAGCATGGAGCCCGAGTTTATCCAAGGCGAGATCATCATCATCGAGCCCGAAGGGCTGGCCCAGGACGGTTCCTATGTCCTCGCGCAGCTCGACGGCGAGTGGATTTTTCGTCAGTTGGCGCGCTTCGGCGAAGCTTGGCAGCTGCGCCCCTTGAACCCCGCCTATTCGGCCGCAAGTATCCGTGACCTGTCGTGCGTCAAGGGCGTCATCATCCAGAAGAGCAAACCTGGCCGCCGGAAGGCCGCCAAACGCTACGTCGAATAACCGGAACCACGGAACCATTCATGCCTTACTACGTCTATCGCGTTACCCAGCTCGGCCCCGTCAAGCAACTGGAAAAGGTGACCCAGTTCGATGTCTTCAAGGACGCCTCCACCGAAGCGAAGCGGCTGCGTAAGTTGCCGGATCTGCCCGCCGGCGCCCTGGTCAAGGTGATGTTCGCCGAAAACGAACTACAGGCGGAAGAACTCCTGAATCAGGTGCGCGAAGGGGAACCGCTCACCGGGGACGACTGGTAGGCACAATGGACGAGGCGGCCTACCGATCCGCCCGGGGCGAAATCAACCGGCTGCCCTGCGTTTTCGAAAAGGCGCTGCTGTCCCGTTGCGCGGTCTGCCAATTGGCCACCAGCCATGCTCTGGCCGAACGCGAGACGGTGGCTTGCACCTCGCCGCTGGCGCGCGCCGAGTGCGGCGCGCTGTCCGGTCTGCTGCGCGAGAAGTCGGCCTTCGCGCTGAAGCTTACTTCGACGCAACGCATCCTGCCACACGCGATGGTGATGAAGATCCAGTGTGGCGGCCTGCAAGGCTTGCGGCAGGTGCTGGATGCGGAGGCGCCGGCGCCCGACGTGCACAAGCTGGTGCTGCTGGCGCGCGAGCAATTCGGCGATCTGGCCGCGCTGCCCTTTTCCGAGATCGTCCAAGGCGTTGCCGCCTTTCAGTTGCGCAAACGGCACAAGACATGATCGCCGGCATGATGCCCCTGCTCGACGCGGTGCAGCGCAACTGCCACATCGCCGACGCGCGCCACGCCCGCGACATGACGCTGTGCACCTATCTACTGGAGATGCGCGAGTTCTACCGCTGGGAGCACGATCTGCCGCCCGGCGCGGTGCCACCCCGCGACGATGTCGGCCGCTGGATCAGCGAGCGCGAGGCGCTCTGGGAAGCCATGGTGGAGCACGAGTTCGCCCCGCTGCCCCTGGCCGACGCGTTCCACGATCCGTTCGCCGTTGCCGCCATCAACGATGCGCTGATTCCCGCCGGCCTGGTTTATGGCGCGGGTATCGGTCGTTTTCACAAGCCGCATTTCTTTCTCGGGCGCCTGGCGCGCAGCGAGCGGCACGACGGACTGACGGTGCTGGTCTGCGACTGCGAATACGCCCGCGACCTGACGGCGATTCCCGCCGCCTTGCAGGGTGGCACGGTGATCGTGCGCCGCGAGGCGCTGCGCCAGTGGCTTTGGGAAAAGGCCGAGGCGTGGGGCATGAAGCAGAAGCCCGGCGCCATGGCCCGGACACTGGCCGCCTACGGCTACGACGAAGCCCCGGCGGCCGCGCTGGCGCGCATGACCGATCGGGAGACCGAGACCCTGATCCTGCACGAGCGCGGCGAACATGCCGCCGGCCGATTGCTCGGCCCGGACTGGGCGCCGATGATCGCCAGCTTTGCCAGTCGCCGCCCGGAACTGCTGGCGCGCGCCGTGCGTGACAACCTGGCCGATTGCCTGTCGACCCTGCCGGCGCTGATCGAGTCGGAGTCCTGGGCATCGCTGCACTTCTGGTTCGCCAATTTCGACGGCTTGCGGCGGGAACTGTTTCCCCGCCTGGTGGCCGCCTACGACGCTTGGCTGATGTCGACGGATCCGGCGCCGCTGATCGACGCGGCCGTCGCCGGTGGCGCGCACTGGCGGGAGGTTGGCCAGGAACTGCTGGCCCGGCATCGGCGGCAGGGCACCGACGCGGAGGCGGCCATTGCGGCGCTGGCTTCCGATCCTGTTTCGCTGTCGCTATAGCCGCGGCGATGCTGCACGGCCAAGGACTTTCGGGCAATATTGATCCCATGAGCGACCCCATGACCAGCAACCGGCGGCACGTGGCCGGGCAGGACCAGAATTTCAGCGATGTCGACCGGCCTCGGCTGCTGGCCGAGCTGGCGCGTCAGGTGCCGGCGGGCAACCTGCTCAGCGATGCCGAGGATCTGAAGCCCTACGAATGCGATGGTCTGTCGGCCTTCCGTCAGGTGCCGCTGGCCGTGGTCCTGGTCGAGAACGAGGCGCAGGTGGTGGCGGTACTCCAGACCTGCCAGCGCCTCGGCGTGCCGGTGGTGGCGCGCGGCTCCGGGACGGGGCTGTCCGGCGGCGCCTTGCCGCACGGGCATGGTGTCCTGCTCAGCCTGGCGAAAATGAAGCGCCTGCTGCACCTCGACCCGGTGGCGCGGGTGGCCGTGGTCCAGCCCGGTGTGCGCAATCTGGCCATCTCCGAGGCGGCCGCGCCGCACGGGCTGTATTACGCGCCCGATCCCAGTTCGCAGATCGCCTGCAGCATTGGCGGCAACGTGGCGGAAAACGCCGGCGGCGTGCATTGCCTGAAATACGGCCTGACGGTGCACAACGTCCTGCGCGTGCGCGGCGTCACCATGGCCGGCGAGGTGGTCGAGTTCGGCAATCACGCCCTCGACGCGCCCGGCTATGACCTGCTGGCGTTGATGGTCGGCTCGGAAGGACTGCTGGCCGTCGTTACCGAGGTGACAGTCAGGCTGATACCCAAGCCGGCCACGGCGCGGGTGATCATGGCGTCCTTCGCCGACGTCACACGGGCCGGCGAGGCGGTGGCGGCGGTAATCGCCGCCGGCATCATTCCCGCCGGTCTGGAGATGATGGACAAACCGGCCACGGCCGCCGTCGAACCCTTCGTCAATGCCGGCTACGACCTCGATGCGGCGGCCATCCTGCTGTGCGAATCCGACGGCACGGCGGAGGAAGTCGCCGAGGAAATCGGCCGCATGCGGGCGGTGCTGGAGTCGAGCGGCGCCACCGGGATTCGCGTGTCCGCGGACGAGGCAGAGCGACTCAAGTTCTGGGCCGGCCGCAAGGCCGCCTTCCCGGCCGCCGGGCGCATTTCGCCGGACTATTACTGCATGGACGGCACCATCCCGCGCAAGCGGGTTGGCGACATGCTGCGCGCCATCGCCGACATGGAGCGGCGTTACGGCCTGCGCTGCATCAACGTCTTCCATGCCGGCGACGGCAACCTGCATCCGCTTATCCTCTACGACGCCAACGTGCCCGGCGAGCTCGACCGCACCGAGGCCTTTGGCGCGGAGATTCTCGAACTGTCGGTGAAGCTGGGCGGCACGATCACCGGCGAGCATGGCGTCGGCATCGAGAAGATCGACGGCATGTGCGCGCAGTTCGCCACCGACGAACTGGTGGCGTTCCACGCCGTCAAGGCGGCGTTCGACCCGGCGGGCCTGCTCAACCCCGGCAAGGCCGTGCCTTCGCTGCACCGCTGCGCCGAATTCGGTCGCATGCACGTTCATCGCGGCGAGCTGAAATTTCCAGATATCGAGCGCTTCTGATGATCGACGCCACCGAGCAATTCGCCGCCCGCATTCGCGCCGCCAGCCAGGAGGCGCCACTGCGTCTGCGCGGCGGCGGCAGCAAGGATTTCTACGGCAACACCCCGGTCGGCGAGATACTCGACACCCGGGCGCACGCCGGCATCGTCGCCTACGAGCCGACCGAACTGGTCATCACCTCCCGTGCCGGCACGCCACTCGACGAGGTTGAGGCGGCGCTGGCCGCGCAGGGCCAGTTTCTCCCCTTCGAGCCACCCGCGTTCGGCGGTGCCGCCACGGTTGGCGGCATGGTGGCCGCCGGATTGTCCGGTCCGCGCCGTGCCGCCGTCGGCGCGGTGCGCGATTTCGTGCTGGGCGTGAAGCTGATGGACGGCGAGGCTCGTGTGCTCAACTTCGGCGGCCAGGTGATGAAGAACGTGGCCGGCTATGACGTCTCGCGCCTCGTCACCGGCAGTCTGGGGACGCTCGGGCTGATCCTGGAAGTCTCGCTGAAGGTACTGCCGCGGCCGGTGGCCGAAGCGACCCTCCGTTTCGAGATGCCCGAGCAAAAGGCGCTGGATGCCATGAATGCCTGGGCCGGCAAGCCGCTGCCCATTGCCGCGACCTGCTGGTACGGCGACACGCTCACGGTGCGCCTGTCCGGTGCCGGCGCGGCGGTGGCGTCGGCCCGGGAAACACTCGGCGGTACCGTGCTCGCCAACGATGACGCGGCGGCCTTCTGGCGCGACCTGCGCGATCAACGGCTGGATTTCTTTGCCGGCGACGAAGCGCTGTGGCGCATGTCGCTACCCTCGGTGGTCGCGCCGTTGGCGCTGTCCGGCCCTCAATTGATCGAGTGGGGCGGCGCGCAGCGCTGGCTGCGCGGCGGTCGCGACGCGGCCCGCCTGCGCGAACGGGCGACCGCCGCCGGTGGCCATGCGACGCTGTTTCGCGGCGGTGACCGGTCGGGCGGTACCTTCCAGCCACTGCCGGCAACGCTGATGGAGATTCATCGCCGTCTGAAGTCCGCCTTCGACCCGCGGGGCGTCCTCAACCGCGGCCGCCTCTATCCCGATTTCTGATATGTCCACCAACGAAAGGAACACCATGCCCGCCATCACTACCGCCAGCGGTCTGATCATCGAAGACATCACCGAAGGCAGTGGCGACGAAGCCCGCGCCGGCCAGACGGTATCGGTCCACTACACCGGCTGGCTGACCGACGGCACCAAGTTCGACTCGAGCAAGGATCGCAACGAACCCTTCGAATTCGCGCTTGCCGCGCGCCACGTGATTGCCGGCTGGGACGAGGGCGTGCAGGGCATGAAGCCGGGCGGCGTGCGCAAGCTGACCATTCCGCCCAACCTCGGCTACGGCGCGCGCGGCGCCGGCGGTGTGATTCCGCCCAATGCCACCCTGGTATTCGAGGTGGCGTTGCTGAAGATTCGCTAAGCCCGGCTCGGAGCCTTCCGCCGATGTGCGGCATTTGCGGCGAACTGCGTTTTGACGGCGGGGAGGCGGACTGGAGCGGGCTGTCGCGCATGATGGCGCGCCTGGCCCGGCGCGGACCGGATCACGAAGGCAGCTATTCCGACGGACCGGTGATTCTCGGCCATCGCCGGCTGTCGATCATCGATCTGTCCGCGCATTCCCATCAGCCGATGGTGGACAAGGCCCTGGGTCTGACGCTGGTCTTCAACGGCACCATTTACAACTACCGGGAACTGCGCCGGGAGCTGGCCGCGCTCGGTTATCGTTTCTTTTCCGAAGGCGACAGCGAGGTCATCCTCAAGGCCTATCACGCCTGGGGCGAGGATTGCGTCGAGCGCTTCAACGGCATGTTCGCGTTCGCGGTCTGGAACGAGGCGGAGCAGACCTTGTTTCTCGGCCGCGACCGGGCCGGCATCAAGCCGCTCTACTTCTGCCAGGACGGCCGACGCTTCCGCTTCGCGTCGACGTTGCCGGCCTTGCTGGCGGCGGGCGGCATCGATACCGGCATCGACCCGGTCGCGCTACATCATCACCTGACGTTGCATGCCGTGGTGCCGGCGCCGCTCACCTTGCTCAAGGGGGTGCGCAAGCTGGCGCCCGGCCATGTCATGACCGTTGCCGCCGACGGCAAGAGCGAGACGCGTCCGTACTGGCGGCTCAAGGCGCTGCGCCCGGCGCATCCTCTGAGCGAGCAGGCGTGGCTGGTCCGTGCGCGCGCCGCGCTGCTGGCGGCGGTGGAGCGACAGCAGACCGCGGCCGACGTGCCGGTGGGCGTGCTGTTGTCGGGCGGGCTAGATTCCAGCTTGCTGGTCGGCCTGCTGTCGCAGCTCGGCCACGGCGACCTGCAAACTTTCTCCATCGGCTTCGGTGACGCGGGCGACGAGAGCGGCAACGAATTCCAATACTCCGATACGGTGGCGAACCACTTCCGCACCCGCCATCGCAAATACCTGATCCCGGACGCCGAGGTGTTGGCGGTGTTGCCGGAGGTGGTGGACCAGATGGCCGAACCGATGGTCAGCCAGGATGTTGCCGCCTTCTACCTGCTCGCGCAGCGCGTCTCGCAGTCCGTGAAGGTGGTGATGTCGGGCCAGGGCGCCGATGAGGTGTTCGGGGGCTATTTCTGGTATCCGCTCATGGATGCCGAAAGCGGCACGCCGGTGGAGCGCTTCCGGCGCCACTACTTCGACCGCGACCAGGACGAATACCTGGCCACCGTCGGCGCGGAGTATGCCGTGCCGGACGTGACCGCTGACTACGTGGCCGGGCGCCTTGCCGAGCCAGACGCCGACAGCTTTCTCGACCAGGTGTTGCGCTTCGATGCGACAACGCTGATCGTCGACGACCCGGTGAAGCGCGTCGACAACATGACCATGGCCTGGGGTCTGGAAGCGCGGGTGCCCTTCCTCGACCATGAACTGGTGGAGTTGGCCATGAGCATGCCGCCGGAGCTGCGCCTCAAGGAGGGCGGCAAGTGGCCACTCAAGGCCATGGCCCGTGGCCTGATTCCCGATGCGGTGATCGACCGGCCGAAGGGCTACTTCCCCGTACCGGCCTTCAAGTTTCCCCGGGGACCCTTCCTCGATTTCATGCGCGGCGTGCTCGATAGCGATGCCTGCCGGCGGCGCGGCCTGTTTCGGCGCGAGATGGTGGCGAAGCTGCTTGCCGCGCCGATGGACCATTACACGCGGCTACAGGGCGCCAAGGTCTGGCATCTGGCCTTGCTCGAGTTCTGGCTGCAACGGCACCTGGATCGCCGCTAAGTGAGCGCGATCTTGCCGGCCGCGCTGCATATTGTGCTGCCCGAGTGGTTGACGCGAACCGTTTGCCCGCCGCTGCCCGGGTTGCCCGAGCGCATGGCCTTTGTCATCGACCTGTCGCGCCGCAACGTGGCTACCGGCAGCGGCGGGCCGTTCGCGGCGGCCGTGTTCGAAGCGGCCAGCGGCCGGCTGCTGGCGGCCGGCGCCAATCTCGTGGTGCGGAACCATTGCTCGGCGGCGCACGCCGAGGTTCTTGCGCTGTCTCTCGCCCAGCAGGCACTGTGTAGCCATGATCTCGGCGCGCCGGGGCTGCCGGTCTGCGAGCTGGTGAGCAGTTGCGAGCCTTGCGCCATGTGCATTGGCGCGGTGGCCTGGTCGGGCGTGCAGCGGCTGGTTTTCGCCGCCCGTGAGGCGGATGCCCGCGCCATCGGCTTCGACGAGGGGCCGAAACATCCCGACTGGGCCGGCGAACTGCGCCGGCGGGGCATGTTCGTGACCGGCGATCTGCTGCGGGCGGACGCGGTGGCGGTGCTCGAGTCCTATCGCACCGTCGGCGGGCCGATCTACAACGGGTGTGTCGGCCCGGCATAGCCGGCACCGGGGGCCCTTCGCGCGGATTTCATCGGTCGCCCCGTGTCGCGCCACGATCTCGAGATTTTGACGAAATCGTAACAATGCAGATCAATCTCAACATCTCGATGATTTGATCAAGTGGTGAAACGACCGGTCACCGCTTGCATGTTGTGCCGCGGCATCGCCCGGCCCGGAAACGTCGCGCATGTGCCTATCGATCGGGGTCCGGCAACTTGGTGCGACGCACCAGTTGGTTTTACCAAGGCCATGGGCATGGCGCTTGCTGAACATGCTTGCCGGAACGGGCGGGAACGCCGGCCGGCAACCGAGTCGAGACTGATCAATTGAGGAGGAATCACGTGGCCTTGCTAGAACGCAGCGAGTGGTACGACATCGCTCGCAGTACCAACTGGACCCCGACCCATGTCACCGAGGCGGAACTCTTTCCGGATGTGATGACCGGCGCTCAGGGTGTCGCCCGAGACAAGTGGGAAATCTACGACGAACCCTACAAGACGTCCTACCCCGAGTACGTGCGCATCCAGCGCGAGAAGGATGCCGGCGCCTATTCGGTGAAGGCGGCGCTGGAGCGCAATCGCTTGTTTGAAGATGCCGATCCCGGCTGGCTCTCGATCCTCAAGGCCCACTACGGCGCCATCGCCGTGGGCGAGTACGCGGCGATGAGCGCCGAGGCGCGCATGGTGCGCTTCGGTCAGGCGCCGGGCATGCGCAACATGGCCACCTTCGGCATGCTCGACGAGAACCGGCATGCGCAACTGCAACTGTTCTTCCCCCACGAGCATTGCTCCAAAGACCGTCAGTTCGACTGGGCGCACAAGGCCTACCACACCAACGAGTGGGGTGCGATTGCCGCGCGCCATACCTTCGACGACCTGTTCATGGCCCGCAGTGCCACCGATATCGCGGTCATGCTCACCTTTGCCTTCGAGACCGGCTTCACCAACATGCAGTTCCTCGGTCTGGCCGCCGATGCCGCCGAAGCCGGCGACTTCACTTTCTCCAGCCTGATCTCGAGCATCCAGACCGACGAGTCGCGCCACGCCCAGATCGGTGGCCCGGCCTTGCAGGTGCTGATCAGCAATGGCCGCAAGGCGGAAGCGCAGAAGCTGGTGGATGTGGCGATCGCGCGCGCGTGGCGCCTGTTCAGCCTGCTGACCGGCACCTCGATGGACTACAACACGCCGCTCAGCCATCGCAAGCAGTCATTCAAGGAATTCATGCAGGAGTGGATCGTCGGCCAGTTCGAGCGCTCGCTGATCGACATGGGCCTGGACCTGCCCTGGTACTGGGAGAAGATGATCGCCGAGTTCGACTATCAGCACCATGCCTACCAGATGGGCCTCTGGTTCTGGCGCCCCACGCTGTGGTGGAACCAGGCGGCCGGCATGACCCCCGAGTGCCGCGACTGGCTGGAGGAAAAGTATCCGGGCTGGAACGACACCTTCGGCAAGGCCTGGGACGTCATCATCGACAACCTGCTGGCCGGCAAGCGGGAACTGACCTTTCCGGAGACCCTGCCGATCGTCTGCAACATGAGCCAGATTCCGATCTGCGCCATTCCGGGTGATGGCTGGAACGTGCGCGACTATCCGCTCGAGTATCGGGGCCGCCTCTACCACTTCAATTCCGAGATCGACCGTTGGGTCTTCGAGCAGGACCCCGCTCGCTACCGCGATCACCTGACGCTGGTGGACCGCTTCCTGGCCGGCCAGATCCAGCCGCCCAACCTCATGGGCGCACTGCAATACATGAGCCTGGCCCCCGGCGAGATCGGCGACGACGCCCACCAGTACGCCTGGGCCGAGGCCTACCGCAACAACCCCTATCAGAAGAAGGCCGCCTGAGCGGTCATCAGAGAGGAGCAAAGAAATGGCACTGTTTCCCTTGATTTCCAACTTCCAGCACGACTTCGTCCTGCAATTGCTGCCGGTGGATACCGAGAACACCATGGACGAGGTGGCCGCCGCCGCCGCGCATCATTCGGTCGGTCGGCGCGTCAAGGCCCAGCCGGGCAAGGTGGTGCGCGTCCGCCGCCAAGGGGCGAGCGAGTTTTTCCCCCGGCAGAGCAAACTGTGCGAGACCGACATCAAGCCCATGGAATGCATCGAGTTCATTTTCACGGATCCGTCCTGAGGCTAGCCATGGCATTTCGCAAAGTGTGCACCCTCGACGAACTCTGGGAAGGTGATATGACCGAAGTCGAACTCGACGGCCACGAGATCTTGTTGGTCTGGCCCGAGGGCGGCGCAGTCCAGGCCTACCAGGCGGTCTGTCCGCATCAGGACATCCCGCTGATCGAAGGCAAGTTCGATGGCCGGGTGGTGATGTGCCGCGCCCACCAGTGGACGTTCGACGGTAACAGCGGCGACGGCATCAACCCCGGCAACTGCAAGCTGGCCCGCTATCCGGTCAAGGTCGAGGGCGACGACATCCATGTGGACACCGAGGGCGTCACGCCCCTGTTTGCCCACGCATGAACATCAGGAGGAAGACATTGTGACTGAGCAAAGAACCGCCGATGGCTACCGCAACAATCGCGTTGGCCCGGTACTGCGTAGCAGCGACATCACCGAAGGCGTGATCGAAGCGGCGCAGGAGGACAACCCCGGCAAGACCATCCGCGTGGACGACAAGGTGGCCTACGTACGCATCGATACCGACGACGAGCTGATCCTGAGGCGGGAGACCCTGGAGCGCACCCTCGGCCGGCCTTTCAGGATGTCGGAGCTGGAGGTGAATCTCGGCTCCTTCGCCGGCCGCATCGAGACCACGGTGGACCACGTCCGCTTCTACTACGAAAAGAAACTCTGAACCGGGGAGACACCCAACATGAACGCACCCGAAATCCTCAAGCCCCTCAAGACCTGGAGCCATCTGGCCGGCCGTCGCCGCAAGCCGAGCGAGTACGAGATCGTTTCCACCAACCTGCACTACACCACCGACAATCCGAACGCGCCGTTCGAGCTGGACCCGAACATGGCCATGGCCGAGTGGTTCAAGAAGAACCGCAACGCGAGCCCGATTCAGCATGCGGACTGGAACGCCTTCCGCGATCCCGACGAGATCGTCTATCGCACTTACAACATGCTCCAGGACGGCCAGGAAACCTATGTGTCGGGTCTCCTCGACCAGTTCTCGGCCCGCGGCCACGACGCCATGCTCGAGCGTACCTGGGCGGGCAGCCTGGCGCGGCTATATACGCCAGGTCGATATCTTTTCCACGCCGTGCAGATGGGTGCCGCCTATCTGACACAGATCGCCCCGGCCTCGACCATCTCCAACTGCGCGGCCTACCAGTCGGCCGATGCCTTGCGCTGGCTGACCCATACGGCCTATCGCACGGCGGAGCTGGCCAAGACCTTCGGCGACGTCGGCTTCGGTGAAGACGAGCGCCGCTATTGGGAGACCGACCCCGCCTGGCAGGGCTTCCGCGAGCTTGCGGAGAAGGCTCTGGTGGCCTGGGACTGGGCCGAGTGTTTCGTTGCTTTCAGCCTGGTTCTGCGCCCGGCTGTCGAGGAGGCGGTGCTGCGGGGCCTGGGCCAGGCTGCGCGCCACAACGGCGACACCTTGTTGGGGCTGCTCACCGATACCCAGTTGAACGATGCCCAGCGTCATCGCCGCTGGGCGTCGGCGCTGGTCAAGATGGCCCTCGAGACGCCGGCCAATCGCCAGGTGCTGTTGGACTGGGTGGCGAAATGGCAGCCATTGGGCGATGCCGCCATCGACGCCTATTGCGCCGCGTTGCCGGATGCGCCGCAGGCCGCCAGCCAGGCCCGGGAGGCGGTGCGCGCCTTCCGCCAGGGACTCGGCCTCTGATGGAGCGGGCGGGGCCGAGGCCCCGCCCGGCTGACCCCATGGAACACACGATCCACATCGAGGGCGGCGGGAGCTTCCGGGTCGCCGCCGACGAACCAAACTTGCTGCGCGGCGCCCTGCGCGCCGGCGTTGGCTTTCCCCACGAATGCAGCGTCGGCGGTTGCGGTGGTTGCCGCTTTGAACTCGTCGATGGCGAGGTGGCGACGCTCTGGGATGCCGCCCCGGGACTGACCGAGCGCGACCGCAAGCGCGGCAAGCGTCTGGCCTGCCAATGCCGGCCACTGTCCGACTGTACGGTGCGCGTGCGCACCGGCGACGAATACCGGCCCGCGGTGCCGCCCCGACAACTGGAAGCCACCCTGGTCGAGCGCCGGCCCTTGACCGCCGACATGGCCGAGTTCACCTTTCGCACCGACGCGGCGGCCGCCTTCCTGCCGGGCCAGTACGCGCTATTGCAGTTGCCCAATACTGCCGGCGCCCGGGCCTTTTCGATGAGCAACCTGGCCAACGGCGACGGCATCTGGCGGTTCATCATCCGCCGCGTGCCCGGCGGAGCTGGTGGCACGGCACTGTACGAATCCTTGCGTCCCGGTGACAGCGTGCCGCTGGATGGCCCCTATGGCATGGCCTACCTGAGACCGGACAGTCCCCGGGATCTGGTGTGCATCGCCGGGGGTTCTGGGCTGGCGCCGATGCTGTCCGTGGCCCGGGCAGCGATGAACCGGCCGGGGGCCGGGCGCCTGGATTTCTTCTATGGCGTGCGCACCCCCGCCGACCTTTGCGCCCGGCCCTTCCTGGCCGACCTGCCGGACTTCGGGTCGCGCCTGCGCTTTCATGCGGTGGTGTCCCAGCCGGCGTCGGACGACGGCTGGGACGGCCCCCGGGGCTTCGTCCACGAGGTCTTGGCGAGTGGTTTGGCCAAGCCCTTCGTCGACCACGACTTCTACTTCGCCGGGCCGCCGCCGATGATCGAGGCCGTCCAGCAGTTGCTGATGCTGGAGCACAAGGTGCCGTTCGGGCAGATCCATTTCGATCGCTTCGTGTGAACTCTGGCTCGGAAAAGCCGTTGCAGCCGCCGAATTTCCATAGAATGAAAGAAGAGTTCGACCCCAAGCCCGGGTACGAAGCGCAAGCCCACGGAGGAGGCGATGACCAAGAAAAAGGCCGGCCGGCCGGCCGCCGAGCAACCGCCGCCATCGGGGGAGCTCGGTCCCGCCGAGATTCGCGTTCCCGACATTCAGGATCTGGCCAAACGACTTCGCTTCGCGCCCCAGCAGGGCCGCATCTGGCTCGACGACCAGCGCATGATGCTGTGGCACGTGAGTTCCATGGGCGTGCTGCGCCAGGAGCTCATCGAGAGTCTCGGCAAGGAGACCGCGCGAGGCCTGATCACCCGCATTGGCTACCAGGCGGGCGCCCGCGACGCCGAGATGACCCGCAAGGTACGGGCCGGTTCGAACAGCTACGACGACTTTCTGGCCGGGCCGCAACTGGTATCGCTGGAGGGCATCGTCCACTGCGTGCCCAACGCCCTCGCCATCGACGTCGAAAAGGGCCATTACTACGGTGACTTCTACCTGGTGGATTGTGCCGAGGCGGAGACGCACATCGCCAGCTACGGCATCGGCAACGAGCCGGTGTGCTGGATGCTGCTGGGCTACGCCTGCGGCTTTACCAGTACCTTCATGGGCCGGCCCATCCTCTGGCGGGAGATCGAATGCCGCAGCATGGGCCACGACAAGTGCCGGGTGGTCGGCAAGCCGGTGGAAGAGTGGGAGGATGCCGAGGATGACCTGCGCTTCCTGCAAATCGGCGACTTCGTCAAATGGGGTCACCGTTCGAGGGCCGCCCCGCCCGCGACGACGCGCCCGCGGACCCGGGTCGCCACGCCACGGGAGAACCCTTTCGGCATGGTTGGCATTTCCAGCGGCTTCAACATGGTCTGCCACATGGTGCAGAAGGCCGCGCCCACCGAAGCCACCGTGCTCTTCCTCGGCGAGAGCGGTGTCGGCAAGGAAATCTTCGCCAACAACCTGCATCGCTTGAGCAAGCGGGGCGCCGGCCCGTTCATTGCGGTGAACTGCGCCTCGATCCCGGAGCACCTGATGGAGTCGGAGCTGTTCGGCGTCGAGAAGGGCGGCTATACCGGCGCGGTGACCTCCCGGCCCGGTCGTTTCGAGCGAGCGCACGGCGGCACCCTGTTTCTCGACGAGATCGGCACGCTCAGTTTTACCGCCCAGGGCAAGATGCTGCGCGCGCTTCAGCAGGGCGAGATCGAGCGGGTCGGCGACACCCGGATACGCAAGATCGATGTCCGGGTCATTGCCGCCACCAACGTCAATCTGCGTGAGGCGGTCAAGGCGGGCCGCTTTCGCGAGGACCTGTTCTTCCGCCTCAATGTCTTTCCGATCAAGGTACCGCCGCTGCGCGAGCGCCGCGACGACATACCGCTGATGATGAACTGGTTTCTTCAGCATTTCGCCAAGAAGCACGGCAAGACCATCACCGGCTTCCGCGAGCGAGCGGTGAATACCTTGTTCAACTACGACTGGCCAGGCAACGTGCGCGAGTTGGAGAACATGATCGAGCGGGCCGTGATCCTTGCCGACGACGGCGGCGCCCTGGACCTCTGCCATCTGCTCACCGCCGGCGAGGAGATCGATTCGGCCTCCTTCGTCCTGCGTCGCAACGGCAACATCGTGCTGGCCGCCGACGAGGCCGCGGCGGGCATCGAGCTGCCCCAGCCCACCGAGAGGATTCAGTGCCTTGCCGATACCGAGGTGGCCATGTTGCGCGCGGCGGTGGCGCAGGCCAACGGCAATTTGTCGCAAGCGGCGCGGCTCTTGGGCATCAGTCGCCCCAAGCTCGCCTATCGTCTGCGCAAGTACGACATCGCCGCCGGTTAGCCGCAGCGCCAGGCAAGGTTGCCGGGCCGGAATCAATGACGCGAGCGTGCTGCGCAACAGACAGCCGCGTTCAGTGTAAATTCCGCTCATGGAAACCCATCTCGCGGACTTCATTCGTCACACCAGCGCCGGCCAGGAGGCCGAGGCCATCCTGCGCAAGTGCGTGCACTGCGGTTTCTGCACGGCCACGTGCCCGACCTACCAGTTGCTGGGCGACGAACTGGACGGCCCGCGTGGCCGCATCTACCTGATCAAGCAGGTTCTGGAAGGCTCCCCGGCCAGCGAAAAGACCCGCCTGCATCTGGATCGTTGTCTGACCTGCCGCTCGTGCGAAACCACCTGTCCCTCGGGGGTGCGGTACGGCCGGCTGCTCGACATCGGCCGCGAGGTGGTGGCCGAGCGCCTGCCGCGGCGGGGTGTCGATGCGATGGCGCGCAATGTCCTGCGGGGCCTGTTGCCGCGCCCGGCGCTGTTCGGGTCGGCCATGAAGCTCGGTCAGGCATTCAGGCCGCTGCTGCCAGACGCATTGAAGGCCAAGGTGCCGCCTGCCCAGGCGGTGGGGCGGCGGCCGGCGCCAAGCCATGCGCGGCGCATGCTGGCGCTGGCCGGCTGTGTGCAGCCGGCGTTGCTGCCGGGCATCAACGGCGCGGCGGCGCGGGTGCTGGATCGGCTCGGCATCAGCCTGGTCGAGGAAGGCAAGGCGGGTTGCTGTGGCGCCGTGCGCTTCCATCTCGACGACGGCGCGGGTGCCCGGAACGATGCCCGCCGCAATATCGACGCCTGGTGGCCGCACGTGGAGGCCGGCGCCGAGGCCATCGTGATGACGGCATCCGGCTGCGGCGTTCAGGTCAAGGACTATGGCCACCTGCTGCGCGAAGATGCCCGCTATGCCGCCAAGGCCGAGCGTATCGCCGCGCTGACGCGCGATGTGGGTGAAGTGGTGGCGGCCGAAGGCGAAGGCCTGGCGCGCTTGTTCGCCGGCCACGGTTTGCCGAGGACCCGCGTCGCCTTCCATGCGCCCTGTACCTTGCAGCATGGCCAGGGAATTCGCGGTGTGGTCGAAGCGCTGCTGGCCGCCGCCGGCTTCGAACTCACCTCTGTGGCGGATGGCCATCTCTGCTGCGGTTCGGCGGGCACCTATTCGGTGTTGCAGCCGACGATTTCGCTGCAACTGCGCGCCAACAAGCTGGCGGCGCTGACCGCCGGCCAGCCGGTGGCGGTCGCCAGCGCCAACGTCGGCTGCATCACGCACTTGCAGGAAGGCGCCGCGCTGCCGGTACGACACTGGATAGAACTGCTCGATGAGCGCCTGGCCCTGATGGAGCGTGGCGGGCATGGAGCCAGCGACGTTTGAGCATGGCCCCCGCCATGAGCGAAGCGAATAGAGCGCCCGACGGGGATCGGCGCGTCAGCTTGCGGTTGCGCGAGATATTCGTCGAAGCCTACGACGTACTCGAGCCTTTCTTCGAATCAGCCCCGGCGCGAACTGAGGACTCCCGCGAACAACAGGCCTGCCATGCCCTCCAGAAGCGCTTTTCACACCTCTCGCGCGAGGAGGTGTTCATCATGGTCACCGCCGCCCGACGGGTATTCGGCGCCGGCGGCAAACCGGCGGTCTGAGCAGTCGGATCAGGCGCCGCCGCTCAGACGTTGTTCGCCACCAGCAGTTTCGCCTCCGCTTCGGCGACCTTGGTGCCATCCTGATTGAGGCAGACGCCGGAGAACGAGACCATGCCGCCATTGTGCTTGGGCTTGTCGTCCTTCGCCGTGACCGTCCAGAGGCTGGTCAGCGTGTCGCCGGCGCGCACCGGAGCGGTGAAGCGGATCGAGTGTTCAACATAGGCGATGGCCGTGCCGTAGAGGATCATGCCCATCTGGGCGGCCATGATGTTGCTGGTGAGGTAGCCATGGCCGATGCGGCCACCGAACTTTCCCTGTTTTGCCCAGGCTTCATTGACGTGCAGGGGATTCAAGTCGCCGAAGAGGCCGGCGCCGAGGACGATGTGTGTTTCGGTGAGCGTCATGGACGACTCGAACTGGTCGCCCACCTTGAGTTCGTTGTAGCCGCGGCCGGGAAACATGGGGATCTCCGTCAGGTGGTGGATTGACTTTAGTAGTATATCGGCCGACTGTGGCCGCCAACTGCTGGCCTATAATCCAACTCATGCCCTTGACCATAGAAGCCTGCACCGCCCAGCATATCGGCGATCGGCAGGAACAGCAGGATCGCGTCGCCATCTTCGCCCATCCCAAGGCAAAGGGCACGCTGCTGGCGGTGCTCGCGGATGGCATGGGCGGCCATACCGGCGGGGCGCTGGCCGCCGAGCAGGTGGTGCATACGGCGCGGCAGAACTTCGAAGCGAACGGCCCCAGCCCGGATTCCGTGCGCGATATGCTGCAATCGGCGATTCGCGATGCCCATGACGGCATCGGCCTGACGCGCTATACCAGCGAACAGGACCCCCACAGCACGGCCTGCCTGCTGGTTCTCCAGCCTGGGCGCGCCGACTGGGCGCACTGCGGTGATTCGCGCATCTATCACTTCCGCGATGGCCAGTGCCTGGCGCGCAGCTTCGATCACTCCTACGTGATGGATCTGGTGCACAAGGGCTTTCTTACCGAGGCCCAGGCCGAGCAGCACCCGAACAAGAATATTCTGATCTCCTGCCTGGGCGACAAGGAAACGCCGCGCATCGACCTCGGCGCAAGCGCGCCGCTGGTGGCTGGCGACTGTTTCCTGCTGTGCTCGGACGGTGTCTGGGCCTATTTTTCGGACGAGGAGCTGGGCCGTCTGTTGCAGGACTTCGCGCCGCGCCAGGCGGCCGAAATGATCATCGGCGCGGCCCGTACGCGGGCTCAGGGGCGTGGCGACAACTGTTCGCTGGCGATCGTTCGCCTCAAGGAAGTGGAGAAGGCCGCCGCGCCGATCGGTCGGCAGGCGCGCTGATCAGCCCAGCCATTTGCGGCGCCAGAAGATCAGGCCGAGGGTGGCCGCCACGCACAGCATCAGGCCGACAACGATGCCGAAGCCATTGGGGTTGTCGAGCAGGGGCATGACCTTGAAGTTCATGCCGAAGATCCCGGCCAGCAGGGTCGAGGGCATGAATATCAAGGCGATCACCGTCAGCACCCGGACTTCCTGATTGACGCGGTTGCTGATGGTCGACAGATAGATGTCGAGCAACCCGGCGATCAGGTCGCGGATCGCTTCCAGCGATTCGATGACGTGCACGGTGTGATCGTAGATGTCGCGCAGATAGGGCTGCACTTCGGCGCCGAAGAACCCGTTGCCACGGGTCAGGCCGTTGATGATTTCCCGCAGTGGCCAGACGGCGCGGCGCAGGGTGACGGTTTCCCGCTTCAGGAAATGCAGGGTTTCCAGCACGCGAGGCGTCGCTTTGAGCATCAGTTCCTCCTCGAGCTGCTCGGCGCGCTCGCCGATGCCCTCGAGGATGGCGAAGTAGCGATCGACCACGGTGTCGAGCAGCGCGTAAGCCAGATAGTCCGCGCCCAGGCGGCGGATCTGGCCCCGGTTTTCGCGCAGCCGGTCGCGAATCGGATTGAAGTTGCCGGTCGGCCGCTCCTGGAAGGTGAGCACGAAGTTGCGGCCAATGACCATGCTGACCTGCTCGGAGGTAACGGTCAGATTCTTGTCGTCGTAATCGAAGAAGCGCGCCACCAGAAAAAGATAGTCGCCATAGTCGTCGAGCTTGGGGCGCTGGTCGGTATTGAGGATGTCCTCCAGCACGAGGGGGTGGAGCTTGAAGCGGCGGCCAATCTCGGCCATCACCTCCGGTTCGTGCAGGCCGTGGACATTCAGCCACAACACCGGTTGCGTCGGTTCGAAGTTCCGGCTTTCCTCGATGGACTGGAACTGCCGTTCCCCCAGGTTGTCCGGACCATACTCGATCAGGCCGATGGCGGCATGGGCGATCTTGCGTTCGCCGAGGTGCACCAGCGCCCCGGGCGGCATACCGGTCTTGGTCGAGCGTCGCTTGCGTCCCGCCATAAGTGGTTTTTCGAAAAAAAGGAGGAAAATCTGCGTATGATTCCGCCGATGGATTCGCCGCCCGGGCCCGCCCCGGGCGCGTTCGCTCAGGCGCTGCCGGCGACTATAACAACTATCTTACAGAGGTTCCGATGCCACTCACTATTGGCGTTCCACGCGAGGTCTATGCTGGCGAGAAGCGCGTCGCCAGCGTCCCGGATGTAGTCGAAAAGCTGATCAAGCTGGGCTTTTCGGTCGTTGTCGAGCGTGGCGCCGGTGACGCCGCCAATTTCAGCGACGACACCTACCGTGCCGCCGGCGCCGAGATTGCCGACAGCGCCGCGGCCCTCTGGGCCCGGGCCGACCTTGTCTTCAAGGTACGCGCCCCCAGTGTCGATGAAGTGAGCCTCATGAAAGAAGGCGGCTCGCTGATCAGCTTCATCTGGCCCGCGCAGAACCCGGAACTGCTGCAAAGCCTCGCTGCCAGGAATGCGACGGTACTGGCCATCGACTCGCTGCCGCGGCAGTTGAGCCGCGCCCAGAAGATGGACGCGTTGACCTCCATGGCCGGTGTTGCCGGCTACCGCGCCGTCATCGAAGCAGCCAATGCCTTCGGCCGGTTCTTCAACGGCCAGGTGACCGCGGCCGGCAAGATCCCGCCGGCCAAGGTCTTCATCGCCGGCGCCGGTGTGGCCGGCCTCGCCGCGATCGGCACCGCCGCCGGCCTCGGGGCCATTGTGCGCGCCAACGACACCCGGGCGGAAGTTGCCGACCAGGTCGTGTCGCTGGGCGGCGAATTCGTGAAGGTCGACTTCGAGGAAGAGGGTTCCGGCGGCGGCGGCTACGCCAAGGTGATGAGCGAAGGTTTCCAGCAGGCCCAGCGTGAGATGTACGCCAGGCAGGCCAGAGAGGTGGACATCATCATCACCACGGCGCTGATTCCAGGCAAGCCGGCGCCGAAGCTGATCACCGCCGACATGGTGAAGAGCATGAAGCCGGGCAGCGTCATCGTCGACATGGCGGCGGAACAGGGTGGCAACTGCGAACTGACGGAGCCCGGCCAGGCCGTCGTCAAGCACGGTGTGACCATCATCGGCTACACCGACCTGGTCAGCCGCCTGGCGAAGCAGGCCTCGACACTGTATGGCAACAACCTGCTGCGCCTGACCGAGGAGCTGTGCAAGACCAAGGACGGCGTGATCAACGTCAACATGGAAGACGACGCCCTCCGTGGCCTGACCGTCATCAAGGATGGCGTCATCACCTGGCCAGCTCCGCCGCCCAAACTCGCCGCCGCCCCGGCCCAGGCCAAGCCCGTCGCGGCACCCGTGCCGGCCAAGAAAGGCCACGGCGCTGGCGAGCCGATGGCCGGCAGCACCCTGTCGCTCATGTTCGGCCTGGGCGCACTGCTGTTCGTGCTGGTCGGCGCCTACGCTCCGACGGCCTTCATCGGCCATTTCACGGTGTTCGTGCTGGCCTGCTTCGTTGGCTACATGGTGGTGTGGAACGTCACCCCGGCCCTGCATACGCCGCTGATGAGCGTCACCAACGCCATCTCCAGCATCATCGCCATCGGCGCCCTGGTGCAGATCGCCCCGCCGCTGGACGACGCGCTGGCCACCAACCGGCCAACGCTGTGGATTCTGGCGCTGGCCGCCGTCGCCCTGGTGCTGACCTCGATCAACATGTTCGGCGGTTTCGCCGTCACCCGCCGCATGCTGGCGATGTTCAGGAAGTAAAGTCATGCTCGCCAATCTTGCCAACGTCTCCTACATCGGCGCCACCATCCTCTTCATCCTCAGCCTGGGCGGGCTGTCCAATCCGGAATCGTCGCGGCGCGGCAACCTCTACGGCATCATCGGCATGACCATCGCCGTGCTGGCCACCGTATTGGGCCCGCGTGTCACCATGGCCGGCCTGCCCTGGATCGTCGGCACCATGGTGGTCGGTGGCGCCATCGGCCTCTACGCGGCGCGCACGGTGCAGATGACGCAGATGCCGGAACTGGTCGCCCTGATGCACAGCCTGGTCGGTCTGGCCGCCATGCTGGTCGGCTTCGCCAGCTATATCGATACCTCGGTCGTGTTCACCGGTGCGGAGAAGGCCATTCACGAACTGGAGATCTATATCGGCATCTACATCGGCGCCATCACCTTCTCGGGTTCGGTGATCGCTTTCGGCAAGCTCTCGGGCAGGATCGGCGGCAAGCCGGTACTGCTGCCGGCGCGGCACTTGATCAACCTCATCGGCATGGTCCTGGTGATCTACTTCGCCTACGATTTCATGCAGGCGCACAGCCCGGCGGCCGGTACCCTGGCGCTGGTGGTGATGACCGCGGTCGGCCTGTTGTTCGGCATCCACATGGTGATGGCGATCGGCGGCGCCGACATGCCGGTGGTGGTGTCGATGTTGAACAGCTACTCGGGCTGGGCGGCGGCCGCCACCGGCTTCATGCTCTCCAACGACCTGCTCATCGTGGTCGGCGCGCTGGTCGGCTCGAGTGGCGCGATCCTCTCCTACATCATGTGCCGGGCGATGAACCGCAACTTCATCAGCGTCATCGCCGGTGGTTTCGGTACCGGCGGCGGCACGGTGGCCAAGGCAGACGGCCAGCCGGCCGGCGAGGTCACCGCGATCAGCGCCACGGAGACGGCCGAGTTGCTGCGCGATGCCAAGAACGTGATTATCGTGCCTGGCTACGGCATGGCGGTTGCGCAGGCCCAGCACACGGTTTACGAGATCACCCGGTTGCTGCGCGAGAAGGGCGTCAATGTGCGCTTCGGCATCCACCCGGTGGCCGGCCGCATGCCCGGTCACATGAATGTGCTGCTGGCCGAGGCCAAGGTGCCCTACGACATCGTGATGGAGATGGACGAGCTCAACGAGGACTTCCCCGCCACCGATGTGTCGATCGTCATCGGCGCCAACGACATCGTCAATCCGGCGGCCCAGGACGACCCGACCAGCCCGATCGCCGGCATGCCGGTGCTGGAGGTCTGGAAGGCCAAGACCTCGATCGTCATGAAGCGCTCCATGGCGTCCGGCTATGCCGGCGTCGACAACCCGCTCTTCTACAAGGACAACAACCGGATGCTGTTCGGCGATGCCAAAAAGATGCTTGACGAGGTCCTCGCCGCGCTGAAAGCCTAAAGGGATCGGTCGGACAGGCGAAACGACAAGGGCGGCCATGGCCGCCCTTGTCGTTTGCTCCAACCAGTCCCGATCAATAGGGCCGCATCGGCGGCGGCATCATCTGCTGACGCGGGCGCATCATCTCGTTGATCACCTGCCGGTAATGCAGCAGCGCGCTCATGCCGTTGGCGGAGACATCGATGACCCGCCAACCCTTTTCGGTCTGGCGCAGACGAAACTCGAGACGCGCCGGATAGCCGCCGCTTGGATTCTCGATGGCGACCGGCAGCGTCACCTGACCGGGGGCGTCGTACTGGGCGGGCAGGTAGATCAGCCGCTGCTGGCTGTAACGGGCCAACTTTTGCGCCATCTTCTCCAGGAACGACTGCTTGATGCGGGTCGTCAGTTCCGCCTGCTGCGCCTCGTCCATGTGCTGGAAGCGACGGCCCGCGGCCCACTCGGCCATGTAGTCGAAATCGAACCAGGGCGCGACTTCCTGATGTAGATAAGCCGCCAGGCTGCCGCGATTGGGCTTGCCGCCGAGAAAGCGGGTGAGGTTCTCCACCCCTTCCTGAAGTACGGATGCCGGGGAGTTTTGCTCCTCGGCGCGCGGATTCCACGGATAGCCACCGGGACCGTAGTCGCCAGCGGGGGGGACGGCATCCCAGGTCGGATAGCCGCCATAGGGCTGGGCTTGCGCCAATTGAGACGACAGCGCAATCGCCGTGGCCAATGAGAATCCGAGGGACCGCTTGAAGTATCGAGACATCGAGAATTTCTCCGGAAAACGATGGGGAACAGACCAGGCCAGATCCTGCCTAGCGGCGGATAGTGAACCAAGACGCCGGCACTTGCAAGACGGCCCGGACTTGAGCCGGAAGGCCGGTTGTTTCAGGGGCGGGCGCAAGGCCAAACGTTGCGCCGCACCATCTTGCGGTCACGCTGTCGGCACGTCTTGGGGCGCGGGTTCGGCTATTTCTTGCCGAGGCCACCGAGCAGCGCAGCCACCGGGCGCAGCGGCCGCCGGGGTGGTGCCGCCGCCGCGGCTTTTTCGGTTGGTACGTCCGCCACCTTCGATTCGTAGGGCTTGCGAAAGTCGAAGCCGCCAGCGACAGACGCGGGGGCGGTGGGCACATGGCCGACCGTCGGCGGCAACTGCACGGGGGCCTTGGGCCCGTGCCGCTCCCTGTCTCTGTCCCGATGAGTGTGGCCATGGCCGCGATCGCGACCGCGCTTTTCGGATTCGATGACGCCGACGGCGAAGTCGGGAACGGCCACCTGCTCGATCTTCAGCTTGAGCAGGCGCTCGATGTCGTTGAGGCGCGGCTTCTCCTCGGGCGCCACCAGTGAGGTGGCGTCGCCCGACTTGCCGGCCCGACCGGTGCGGCCAATGCGGTGGATGTAGTCTTCGGCGACATGCGGCAGTTCGTAGTTGATGACATGCGGCAGGTCGTCGATGTCGAGCCCTCGGGCGGCGACATCGGTGGCGACCAGCACCCGCGCGGCGCCGCTCTTGAAGGCTTCCAGCGCCTCGGTGCGCTGCTGCTGGCTCTTGTCGCCATGAATGGCGACGGCATTGACGCCCTGGCGCTCCAGCCAGGTGGCCAGGCGGGCGGTGCCGAATTTGGTGCCGACGAACACCAGCGCCTGCATGGTGGGGGCCTCATTGACCATGTGCAGCAGCAAGTGGCGCTTGCGGTCCGAATCGACCGCGTACATCCGGTGGGTGATGGTCTCGGACACCGTGTTGCGACGGGCGACTTCGATGAGCTGGGGGTCCTTCAGCATCGTGTCGGCCAGTTTCTTGATTTCTTCCGAGAAGGTGGCCGAGAACAGCAGGCTCTGCCGCGCCTTGGGCAGCATGGCCAGGATGCGGCGGATGTCGGGGATGAAGCCCATGTCGAGCATGCGGTCGGCTTCGTCCAGGATGACGAATTCCACCTGGCTGAAGTTGACGCTCCTCTGCTGGACGTGGTCGAGCAGGCGGCCCGGCGTGGCGACGACGATTTCGCGGCCCTCGCGCAGTTCGGCGGTCTGCGGCTTGATGTCCACCCCGCCATAGACGCAGACCGAGCGCAGCGGCAGGTGCTTGCTGTAGGTGACCACGCTTTCATGCACCTGCATGGCCAATTCCCGGGTTGGCGTCAGAATCAGGCAGCGCACCGGGTGGCGGGCCGGCGAGGAACTGCTGCTCGCATGACGGGCCAGCCGATGCAGCATCGGCAGCGTGAAGCCGGCGGTCTTGCCGGTGCCGGTCTGGGCGCCGCCCATGACATCCTGTCCCGCCAGAATGACCGGAATGGCCTGGATCTGGATGGGTGTGGGCTCGGTGTAGCCGGCATCTTCGACGGCTCGGAGAATTTCGGGCAACAGCCCGAGGTCTGCAAACTTCATGAAATCTCCCGAAACGGCCTGCCCGCGTCAGCGGGTACCGGTTCAGGCGATTGGTGTGGGAATGCTGGATCGACCGATCAGGTCGAACAGCCGGGCCGAACACCGACCCAAACTGTCAGAGCAGCGCGCCAACCGGCAGGGCGCGCGCGGGCATTCTACTGGAATCGACCGGCCGGCGGGAACCGCCGCGCCGGCTCAGCCAAGTTGCCGTTGGAGTGGCGTGGCGGACACGCCATGGGCGCCACTGTGCTTGGCGCCGGTCTTCCTGTCCGTGGCCGGCTCGGTCTTGGCGGAAGGCTCTTCGCTGCCCGCCTTGTCGCCCTTGCGGGTCGGTGCTTCGGCAAGATCGGGCTGGACCGCGTCGATCTTGTTGTCGCGCATGTACGCATCCATGTCGCGCCAACCAGCGAAGATGGCCGCCTTCACCGCTTTCGGATTCATGAGGTAACAGTCCTCGAGCGCCCGGCCGGAATGACGGCAGGCACCGCCGACGGCCTTCCCTTCAGCCTCTTTGGCCGCCGCGATCTTGGCCGGGTCCTCCATGCCGAGCAACTCGCAGCCGCTCAGCATGTTGGCGGCGACGGCGAGGCACAGGGCGAGAGTGACGGTGGCGTGACGGGAGTGCATGAAACCCTTTGCTTGCCGGGTGCGGGTGGCTGATTCTACGGCAATCCAATCCACAAGACTTCAGTGGCGCTCGTTGCGGCGGTCGTGGCCGTCGCGGCGTTCCGGGCCGCGATACTTGGGATCTCGCCGCCGCCGGCGCTCCTTCTTGCGGCCCAGTTGTGCCGATGGTTCGGCCTTGGCCGCCGACGGTTCCTCCAGCCCCTGCATCAGCGCATCGACCCTTTCCGGAGCGGCGCGGTGCGCGGCTTCGACGAGCTGTTGGTCGGCGGCCGACAGGCCACCGCGAATCAGGCTGAAGACCAGCCAGGCAACCAGCAGATTGATGGCCACGAAGATCACTTCGAGGTACAGCAGGGGCAGGAAGATGTGGCGATGTCGCTTGTCACCCAGCACGAAGTAGAAACCGTCGAAACCTTCCTGCGGCATCATGCGCAGGAGGGTGGAATAGGGCTCGAAGGGTGGGAACAGGAAGATCAGGGTCAGATTGACACTGCCGAACAGGAACAAGCCGCGGGCGGCCGCCATCTCGGCGAGGTAGGGCTTGCCATTGGGCCGCGGGGTCAGCACCAGCCACGCCGCCAGGGCGTTGATCACCACAAATAGAATTTCCAGGCTGAGCAGCGGCTCGTCGATGGCCCGCCCCGCTGGCGCCATGAACAGGAAGTAGAAGCCTTCAAAGCTGCGCGGTACCCCCCGCTGAATGGGATTGTCGACAAACGGCGGGAAAAGTAACAACAGGAGAATGTCGATGGCCGCCATCGTCGCGACGGCTTTCTGGTAACGGTTCATGGTGTCGGTGCTCGCGATGACGCGCCGATTATTGCAGACGCCAAGCGGATAAGAAAGTGGACATTGCGGCGTCCCGCTTCGGCGCAACCGCCAGGCGATTACACTACGGCCCTCGATATGCCACCTTTCAAAAACACTATGCGTAAATCCATTCTGGTTTTTCTGGCCGGCCTTGTCGTACAGCCCGCCGTGGCGCAAGAAATTGTTTTGCGGCATGCCTTGGGCGGCGCGGCGCTCGACGCGCTGGCGACGCTGGTGGTGCGTTTCAATGATGAGCAGAAGGGCAAGGCGAAAGTTACGCTACAGGAGTTGTCGGGCGTTGCCGACCGCCACCAGATACCGCATCTGGCCCTGTTGGATGACGACGATGCGCGGTTGTTCTTCGAGTCCCGGCCGCGCTTCAAGCCGATGGTCGACGTGATGAAGGAGGGTGGCCAGAAATTTGACGCGGGGGTATTCCTGCCGCAGGTTGTCAATGCCGTGACGGACCTGAAGGGGCGCCCGCAAGCGTTGCCGATGGCGCTGGCACTCCCGGCGTTGTTCTACAACAAGGCGGTTTTCGACAAGGCGGGCCTCGACCCCGAGGTGGCGCCCAAAACATGGTGGGAAACCCAACAGGTTGCCGGCAAGCTTTTCGACGCCGGCCAGGCGTGCCCGCTGACCACATCGCGCTTTGTCTGGGTCCATCTGGAGAATCTCTCGTCGCAACACGGCCAACCGGTGGTGCTCAAGAGTGGCGGCCCGGATCGTTTCTTCTTCAACAACCTGATACAAATCAAGCATGTGGCTTTGCTGGCAAGTTGGCAGAAGAGCCGTTACTTTCATTACTTCGGCCCGGGCAGGGAGGGCGATGCGAAGTTTCTCTCCGGCGAATGCGCCATGCTTACCGGCGAATCGGCGCTTCACGCCGAATTGAAGAACGCCCCGTTTCCGGTCGGCGTTGCCGCATTGCCGTACTACGAAGATGTGTTCGGCGTTCAGCCCGCCAACGTGTTGCCCAATGGCAGCGCGCTGTGGGCCTTGCCCGGCAAGAAGAAGGATGACTACAAGGTCATGGCCCGCTTTGTCGCCTTTCTCCTGCGGCCGCAGGTACAGCGCGAATGGGTGCGTGCGACGGGTTTCCTGCCGATGACCGCCGGGGCGCTGGATGAGCTGGCGGCGGCCGGCGTGTCGCCGACGGTGGTCGCGGCGGCCAGAAAGCGCCTTTCCATGACGAAGCAGGGCGACGCGCGCATGCATTCCGGCGCCAGTCGCAGCCGTGTCCGCGAGCTGCTCGACGAGGAAATCGAGTTTGTCTGGAAAAACACCAAGCCGGCCAAGGAAGCCCTGGATACCGCCATGCGGCGGGCCAACGTCCCCTCACCGTAGTGCGTCGACCGAACCCCTATCCCAGAATCATCGCTCACCGCTGCGGCGGTGCGCTGGCGCCCGAGAACAGTCTGGCCGGGTTGGCCGCCGCCGCCCGCATCGGCTGCCGCGGCGTCGAGTTCGACGCCATGCTCTCCGCCGACGGTGTTCCGGTGCTCATGCACGACGAGACGGTCGACCGCACCACCGATGGCCGCGGCACAGTGGCGGCGCTGACCGTTGCGGAGCTGCGGCGACTGGATCTCGGCGGTGAGCCGGTGCCATTGCTGGTCGAGGCGCTGGCGCACTGCGCGAAGCTCGGCTTGTGGGCGAATGTCGAACTGAAGCCGCCGGCGGGTGGGGAAGCGGAACTGGGGCGGGTTGCCGGCCACCTTCTGGCCGCGCACTGGAACGGTCGTGGCGTGGTGTCCTCCTTTTCCGCCGAGGCGTTGGTGGCGGCACGGCGCCTGGCGCCCGAGCTGAGTTACGCGCTCCTGGTGGACGCCCTGCCGGTCGATTGGCGGGAGCGTGTTCGCCAGGTCCATGCCGCGGCGATCCACGCGGCGGCCCCCCGCCTGACCGACACCGCGCTGGCGGCGGTCCAGGCCGAGGGTCTGATGCTGGCGTGCTACACGGTCAATCGCCGGGCCGACGCCGAACGCTTGCTGGCCCGTGGCGTGGCCGTCTTCACGGATCGGCCGGATCTATGGCAACCTGATGAAATGTAAGCGAGTCGCACAAACGCTTACACTTTCCCTGTCGCCGGAGGCCGTGGGGGCGCGTTACTCTGGCATGGGGCTATCCCATACAACGATTGGAGGATCCAAGAACATGAAACGCAACCTGATCATTGCCGCACTGCTAGCCGCCGCCGCGCTACCTGCCCTGGCGCAAACCAATACACCCGTGCTTGACCAGCGCCAGGCAAACCAGGAAGCACGCATCCAGCAGGGCGTCGCGTCGGGCGAACTGACGGCCCGGGAAGCGGCACGCCTTGAAAGAGGCCAGCAGCGGGTCGAAAACATGGAAGCCGCGGCAAAGGCCGATGGCGTGGTGACCAAGCGCGAACGTGTGCAACTCCAGCATGCCCAGAACGTCCAGAGTCGCCGCATCGCAGCCCAGAAGCACGACCGCCAGCACCGCTAAGCAGGCGCATTTTCAGCCCGCAAAGGCCCGCGCAGCGGGCCTTTTGCTTTATTGCCTCCCCGCTATCGCGTAGAATCAACGCTTTACAAAACTCCCAGACGCCGCCATGACAAGCGCCGAGATCCGCCAGCAGTTCCTCGACTTCTTCGCCTCCAAGGGCCACCAGATTGTCGCCTCCAGTTCGCTGGTGCCGCATGAGGATCCGACCCTGCTGTTCACCAATGCGGGGATGAACCAGTTCAAGGACGTCTTCCTCGGTTTCGACAAGCGGCCTTACAGCCGCGCGACGACCTCGCAAAAGTGCGTGCGTGCCGGCGGCAAGCACAATGATCTGGAAAACGTCGGCTATACCGCGCGCCACCATACTTTTTTCGAGATGCTGGGCAACTTCAGCTTCGGCGATTACTTCAAGCGCGATGCGATCCACTACGCCTGGGAGTTGCTGACCGGCATTTTCAAGCTGCCCAAGGACAAGCTGTGGGTAACGGTCTATGCCGAGGACGACGAAGCCTACGATATCTGGACCAAGGAAATCGGCGTGCCGGCCGAGCGGACGATCCGCATCGGAGACAACAAAGGCGCCCGCTATGCCTCCGACAACTTCTGGATGATGGGTGACACCGGCCCCTGCGGCCCGTGCACCGAGATCTTCTACGACCACGGCCCGGAAATTCCGGGCGGACCGCCCGGCTCGCCCGACGAGGACGGCGATCGCTACATCGAGATATGGAACAACGTGTTCATGCAGTTCAATCGCGACGAGGCCGGCGTCATGCACGCGCTGCCCAAGCCGAGCGTGGATACGGGCATGGGCCTGGAGCGCATCGCGGCGGTATTGCAGCACGTGCATAGCAACTACGAGATCGACCTCTTCCAGCGCCTGATCGCCGCCGCCGCGCGAGAAACGGCCACGGCCGACATGAACTCGCCGTCGCTTAAGGTTCTGGCCGACCATGTGCGCGCCTGCGGCTTCCTGCTCGCCGACGGCGTGATTCCGGGCAACGAGGGGCGCGGCTACGTCCTGCGCCGCATCATCCGTCGGGCCATTCGTCATGGCTACAAGCTGGGCGCCCGCGCCGCCTTTTTCCATCGCATGGTGCCCGACCTGGTGGCCGAGATGGGCGCCGCCTACCCGGAGCTGGCCACCAGCCATGCGCGGGTCATGGCCGTGCTGCGCCAGGAGGAAGAACGCTTCTTCGCCACAATCGAGCATGGCATGGCCATCCTCGAAGCCGACCTGACCGAGATGGTCAGGAACGGTGTCAAGGCGTTCAACGGCGAGACCGCCTTCAAGCTGCACGATACCTTTGGCTTCCCGCTCGATCTCACCGCCGACATCTGCCGCGAGCGCGGCGTGACGGTCGATGCCGCCGCTTTCGACGCCGCCATGGCCCGGCAAAAGGAACAAGCTCGCGCCGCCGGCAAGTTCAAGATGGCCGCCGCGCTGGACTACGACGGGCCGGCGACGACTTTCCATGGCTACGACATGCTGGAAGCCAGGGGCAACGTGCTGGCGCTGTACAAGGATGGCGCGCCGGTCAATCAGCTCAACGAAGGCGACCTGGGCGTCGTGGTGCTCGACGACACGCCGTTCTACGCCGAATCCGGCGGTCAGGTCGGCGATCGGGGTGTGCTGCAATCGGTGCACGGCATCTTCGCCGTCGAGGAAACACAAAAGATTCAGGCCACGGTCTTCGGTCATCATGGTGTGGTCAAGACCGGCACGTTGACGGTGGGCAACGGGGTCACCGCCAAGGTCGATCTACTGGCGCGCGGCCGCACCATGCGCAACCACTCGGCGACGCATCTGATGCACAAGGCCCTGCGCGAGGTGTTGGGTGGCCATGTGCAGCAAAAGGGCTCACAGGTCGATCCGGACAAGACCCGTTTCGACTTTGCCCACACCCAACCCATGACCGACGACGAAGTGCGTCGGGTCGAGAACCTCGTCAATGCCGAGATACTGGCCAACACAGCGACCGAATGCCGCGTGCTGCCCATCGCCGAGGCCCAGAAGCTCGGTGCGATGATGCTGTTCGGCGAAAAGTATGGCGATACCGTGCGGGTGCTCGATATCGGCTCGTCGCGCGAACTGTGCGGTGGCACCCATGTGCGGCGCACGGGCGACATCGGCCTGTTCAGCATTGTCGCCGAGGGCGGCGTGGCCGCCGGTATCCGTCGTGTCGAGGCCGTGACGGGAGACAACGCGCTGAGCTACATGCAGGGTATGGAGGCCGCCCTCGGCGGCGTTGCCGGAACACTCAAGGTGTTGCCCGGCGAAGTGCCGGCTCGCGTTGATGCCATGCTCGACCAGGTGCGGCGACTGGAAAGGGAGCTCGCGGCGCTCAAGGGCAAGCTTGCCTCGGCGCAGGGCGACGATCTGGTTGGTCAGGCCGTTGACGTCAAGGGCGCCAGGGTGCTCGCCGCCATGCTGGAAGGTGCGGACGTGCCGACGTTGCGCGACGCGATGGACAAGCTGAAGGACAAGCTGAAGTCCGCGGCCATCCTGCTTGCCAGCGTCAGCGACGGCAAGGTGAGCCTGATTGCCGGTGTGACGACCGACTTGACCGCCAAGGTCAAGGCCGGGGAGCTGGTGAATATGGTTGCCCAGCAGGTGGGCGGCAAGGGCGGCGGTCGTCCGGACATGGCTCAGGCGGGCGGTACGCAGCCGGAAAATCTGTCGGCGGCGCTGTCGTCGGTACGAGGCTGGGTCGAGCAGCGGCTGTAAGCGGGGTGAGCCCCGGAGCCGACGGCCGCGTTTG
The DNA here is from genome assembly GCA_044220545.1 of Rhodocyclaceae bacterium. Classification (GTDB taxonomy): domain Bacteria; phylum Pseudomonadota; class Gammaproteobacteria; order Burkholderiales; family Rhodocyclaceae; genus Fen-999. The sequence continues at coordinate 44,180 of JBGAQX010000015.1, forward strand.
GGCGTTAGTCGGCGGTGTCCCAGCGGCAAACGCGATTTCGGCCGCCGGCCTTGGCGCAGAACAGCGCACGGTCGGCTTCTTCGACGCATTCCTGCATCGATAGCGTCGAACTCATGGCGGCGACGCCGAACGACGCGGTCATCCGTACCTCGCCGGCATCCTTGATGGCAATGTCGCTGGCTTCGATGTCGGCACGCACCCGCTCCATGGCGGCCACCGCCATGTCGGGTGAAGTATTCGGCAGGCAAAACAGGAATTCTTCGCCGCCGTAGCGGAACATCGAGTCGTAAGGCCGCAGGCAACGGTTGGCGATTCTGGCGATGGCCTGCAGGACCGTGTCGCCGGCGAGGTGGCCGTGGCGGTCGTTAACGGCTTTGAAGTGGTCCAGGTCCATCATGCACAGGCAGCCGGCCTGCCCGGTGCGCAGCATCCGGTCGTACTCCTCGGCGAGGCGCTGCATCATTGAACTGCGGTTCCATACCCCCGTCAGGTGATCGATCAGGCAAACATCGCTGATCAAGCCGAATTCAAGTGCCCGTACCGCCAGCTTGAAACGCATCGAGTGGTCGACGAACGCGTCGTATTCCTCGGTGGGAATCGACTGCCCATGGCCCCGGTATTGCAAGATGCGCTGCACCAGATCGTGCAAGGTACGGTGCGATTCCTCGACACCGCGCAGCTCGTCGGCCCAGCGCTGCCAGTCGGCGGATTCGGCGCCGTAGAGCCACTGCCCGAACTTGCAGTGCCGGTGGCTATCGACATCCACGGCGTCGGTATCGGGGACGGTACCGCAGACCAAGGCCTTGTGCACGTTGTCGAGCCACCGGGTGTGGGCATTGACGCCGCTATCGAGTTCCCGGATGGCGGTGACGACGAAGGACGATTGATCTGGCGTTGGATGCATGGTCGTCGGATAGTACGTGTTCCGGACCGGTCAGGGTTCAGTGGCCGGCATGGTCGAAGCTGATCGCCAGGCCGGGCCAGATCGTCGCCAGGGCGGCTTTGAACTCGTCCTGGATGCGCTCCAGGGCCGCCGGGCTATCGGCCTCGAAGCGCAGTACGATCACGGGGGTGGTGTTCGAGGCGCGGGCCAGGCCGAAGCCGTCCGGGTATTCGGCGCGTACGCCGTCCAGCGTGATCAGTTCGCGGGCGCTGGGGAACCGGCCTTCCCTCTGCAAGCGGGAGATCAGCGCGTGCGGCTCGCCTTCCTTCATCCTGATGTTCAGCTCGGGGGTGGACAAGGCATTGGGCAGATGTTTGAGTGGCCAGTTGGCGTCCTGCCAGCGGCTGAGGATTTCAAGCAGGCGGGCGCCGGCATAGAGCCCGTCGTCGAAGCCGTACCAGCGTTCCTTGAAGAAGACATGACCGCTCATCTCGCCAGCCAGTGGCGCCCCGGTTTCCTTGAGCTTGGCCTTGATGAGGGCGTGGCCGGTGTTCCACATCAGCGGCTTGCCGCCCTGGTTGCGTACTGATTCGGCCACCCAGCGCGAACACTTGACGTCGAAGATGATCTGGGCGCCAGGGTTGCGCGTCAGCACGTCGGCGGCGAACAGCATGAGTTGGCGGTCGGGGTAGATGATCTCGCCGTCCTTGGTGACGACGCCGAGACGGTCGCCATCCCCGTCGAAGGCCAGGCCGAGTTCGGCATCGGTTTCCTTGAGCGCCCGGATGACATCCTTCAGGTTTTCCGGCTTCGATGGATCGGGATGGTGGTTGGGGAAATTGCCATCCACCTCGCAGAACAGTTCAACCACCTCGCAGCCCATGCGCCGGAATAGTTCCGGCGCGAAGCCGCCGGCCACGCCGTTGCCGCAGTCGACGACGATCTTCATCGGCCGCGCCAGCTTGACATCGCTGACGATGCGCTGGAGGTAGGCCTGGCGCACATCGGCATGGCGAAGCTTGCCCCGACCGTCCGCCAGACGGCCCGACTCGATGCGCCGACGCAGATCCTGGATCAGGTCGCCGAACAGGGTTTGCCCGCCCAACACCATCTTCAGCCCGTTGTAGTCGGGTGGATTGTGACTGCCGGTCACCGAAACGCAGCTTTCGGTGCCGAGTTCGAAGGCGGCGAAATAGGTGACCGGTGTCGGCACGCAGCCGATGTCGACGACATCGACACCGGCCTGATTGATGCCCTCCGCCAGGGCGCCGGCCAGTTCCGGACCGGACAATCGACCGTCGCGGCCGACCGCGATGGTATTCAGGCCGCGTTCCCGGGCTTCCGAGCCGATGGCGTGGCCGATGGCTCGGACGGCCTCGGCGGTCAGGGACTGGCCGACGATGCCGCGAATGTCATAGGCTTTGAAGATTTCGGGGGCGATGGAAGGCATATTGGGCGTCCTAATGCAGGATCTTGGGCGTGTCGTTGACGATGTCGGGCGGAGCGGGCGACGCGTGATGCAGCACCATGCGCCAGCCAAGCGCGCCACGGACGAAGATGTTGGTGGCAACCACGGGGGCGCGCTGCGATTCGTCGTTGCGCAACGAAACGTGTTCGATGGCGGAATGAATCGCCGTGAATGGCGTTAGCACGCTGGTGCCGCCGGACAGGCGAATGTGCATGCGCGGACCGCCGTCGAAAATGCGCCGCCAGGCCTCGCGGATGGCCGCGTAGCCGGTGAGGCGGGGGCCGCCGGGATGAATACAGACAATGTCCTCGTCTTCGGCCCAAACCAGCATCAGCATCTCCAGGCTGGCGCGTTCGATGGCCTCGTAGAAAGCCGCTTCGGCGTCCTGAGGGGTGGGGAAGATCGGCTTGTCAGGCATGGTCTTGTAAGGCGGCGAGAACCTTTTCCGGTGACAGGTCTTCGAGGCAACGCAAGTGGCCGAACGGGCACTCGCGCTTGAAGCAAGGGCTACAGTCGAGGCCCAGCGTGACGATTCTCGCACGGGGCGACAGCGGCGGGGTATAGGTCGGGCTCGACGAGCCGTAGAGTGCCGCCAGGGGCCGGTCGAGGGCGGCGGCGACATGCATCAGCCCCGAGTCGTTGCTGACCACCAGGCGTGCCCCGGCGATGAGATCGATGGCCTGTTCGAGATTGGTCAGGCCACAGAGGTTTAGTGCCGCGCCGTTACTAAGTTTCGAGATCTGGTCGCCGACGGCCGCGTCCTTGGTCGAACCGACCAGCCAGACAGGAATGGCTTGTGCAGCGAAATGGTTCGCCAGACCGGCGAAGTGCCTGACCGGCCAGCGCTTGGCCGGGCCGTACTCGGCACCGGGGCAGAAGACAACGGGCGCCGTGTTGCCCGGCAAGCCCAATGCCTGCCTGGCGGCCGCCTGCTGGGCCGGCGTCGACGCAAGGCGCGGTTGCGGCAAGGACGGCGCCGCCGGCGATCCCGGCGGATCGGCGAGGTGGGCGTAGCGTTGAACCAGTCGCGGCAGGGCGACTTCATCCAGTACCCGGCGGTCGTTGAGCAAGCCGATGCGCGCTTCGCCGCTGAAACCCGTGCGCTGCGCGATGCCGGCGAAGAATGTCGGCAGCGCGGACTTCCAGCTATTGGGCAGAACAATGGCCTGATCGTAGGCTTCGCTGGCCAGTTGCCGCCCAACTCGCCAGCGCGCCGCGAGATCGAACCGGCCATGGGCGAACGGGCTGCCGATGGCGCGCCGGATTTCAGGCATGCGGGCCAGCAGCGGGGCGCTCCAGGCCGGAGCCAGAACGTCGATGACGCTACCGGGATATCGCTCGCGCAGCCGCATGAGCAGCGGCTGCATCATGATCGTGTCGCCGATCCAGGACGGCGACACGATGAGAATTTTCAGTGGCGGCCTCAGTGATGACCTTTGGGCTTCTCGCCCTTGAAACGGTACTTGGTGCCGCAGTAGGGGCAGGCGGCTTCGTCGTGCTTCAGTACGTCGAGGAAAACCCGCGGATGGCGCGCCCAGAGCGGTGCCCCGGGGCGCGGGCAGTGCAGCGGCAGGTCGTGGGCGGTGACCTCGACGTCGCGCGCGGTCTCGTTCAATTCGGCCATGATTGGTTCCTCGGGTTCCTCAGACGGATGTGAGCCAGTCGGCATGGGCGGGCACCTTGCCATTGACCACGTCGAAGAACAGGCTCTGGATCTTGGCGGTAATGGGGCCTCGCTTGCCCTCGCCGATCTGGCGATTGTCGAGCTCGCGGATCGGCGTCACCTCGGCGGCGGTACCGGTAAAGAAGGCCTCGTCGGCGATGTAGATATCGTCGCGCGTCAGGCGCTTCGACGTGACCGTGTAGCCGAGCTCGTTCGCCAGCGCATGCACCGAGGCGCGCGTGATGCCGATCAGCGCCGAGGCGATCTCCGGCTCGTAGATCTTGTTGTCCTTGATGACGAACAGGTTCTCGCCCGCGCCTTCGGCGACGAAGCCGTCCACGTCGAGCAGCAGCGCCTCATCGTAGCCGTGTTCGGTCGCTTCCATGTTGGCCAGGATCGAGTTGGCGTAGGTGCCGGAATACTTGGCGCGGCACATCGAGACATTGACGTGGTGCCGGGCGTAACTGGAGGTCTTGACGCGGATGCCCTTCTCCATGCCGTCCTCGCCGAGGTAGGCGCCCCAGGGCCAGGCGGCGATGGCGACGTGGGTCTTGGCGCCCTTGGGCGAGACGCCCATCTTCTCGGAGCCATAGAAGGCGATCGGTCGCAGGTAGCAGGATTCGAGCTGGTTGGCGCGCACGACTTCCCTCTGCGCTTCCATCAGCGTCTCTTTGTCCCACGGCATCGGCATGCGGTAGATGTGCGCTGAATTGAACAGGCGGTCGGTGTGTTCCTTGAGCCGGAAGATGGCCGTGCCATTGACGGTCTTGTACGCGCGCACACCCTCGAATACGGCCAGGCCGTAGTGCAGCGAGTGGGTCAGTACGTGGGTGGTGGCGTCACGCCAGGGCACGAGCTTGCCGTCGTACCAGATGAAGCCGTCGCGGTCGGCCATGGACATGGTGTGTTTCTCCAGCGGGATTGGGTCGAAAAGCGGATTTTATCCCGGCCTGTAGAATGCGTGGCATGAATCGGCTCTGGAAACCCAACGTTACCGTTGCCGCCCTCGTGGAGCGCGAAGGCCGCTTCCTGCTGGTCGAGGAAGAGACCGAGGACGGTATCCGTTTCAACCAGCCCGCCGGCCACCTGGACGAAGGCGAATCGCTGGTCGAGGCCTGCGCCCGAGAGGCGCTGGAGGAAACGGCCTGGCACTTCCGGCCGACAAGCCTGGTCGGCGTCTATCAATGGCCCCGCCCGCGAGGTGACATCACCTACCTGCGTTTCGCCTTCGCCGGCGAACTGGGCACGGAGGAGGTGGGGCGCGTGCTAGACACCGGTATCCTGCGCGCCGTCTGGTTGACGCCGACCGAGATCGAGGCTTGCCGCGAACGGCATCGCAGCCCGCTGGTTCTGCGTTGCATTGAAGATTGGCTGGCCGGCCGCCGTTTCCCACTCGACCTGATCAGACATTACGGAGATTCTCGTGGCTAAGGTGGTGGTTGGACTGTCCGGCGGTGTCGATTCCTCTGTCGCCGCCCTGTTGCTCAAGCGCGCCGGCCACGAGGTGACCGGCCTGTTCATGAAGAACTGGGAGGACGATGATTCCGAGGAGATTTGCTCCTCCCGCCAGGATCTGATCGATGCCGCCGCCGCCGCCGATGTGATCGGCATCGACCTCGAAGTGGTGAATTTCTCGGCCGAATACAAGGAAAGGGTGTTTGCCGACTTCCTGCGTGAGTACCAGGCGGGGCGGACACCGAATCCGGATGTTCTGTGCAACTCCGAAATCAAGTTCCGCGCTTTCCTCGATCACGCCCTGCGGTTGGGCGCCGAAAAGATCGCCACCGGTCACTACGCCCAGGTGCGCGAGTTCCTCGGCGAATGGCAGTTGCTGAAGGCTGAGGATGGCACCAAGGATCAGAGCTATTTTCTGTATCGCCTCAACCAGGACCAGTTGTCGAAGACCCTGTTTCCGGTCGGCGATCTCTACAAGCGCGAGGTGCGGAAGATCGCCGAACAGGCCGGTCTGCCCAACCACGCGAAGAAGGACTCCACGGGTATCTGTTTCATCGGTGAGCGGCCCTTTCGCGAGTTTCTCGCCCGTTATCTGCCCAGGCAGCCGGGCGAGATTCGTCATCTCGACAGCGACAAGGTGCTCGGCCAGCACGAGGGCTTGATGTATTACACGTTCGGCCAGCGCGAAGGGCTGGGCATCGGTGGCGTCAAGGGGGCGCCAGAGGTGCCGTGGTATGTGGCTGGGAAGGACATGGCGCGGAATATCCTCTACGTGGTTCAGGGCCATGAGCATCCGGCGCTGCTGAAGGATCGCCTGACGGCCGACCAACTCTCCTGGATAGCCGGAAAGTTGCCGCACACGCATTGGGTCTATTCGGCCAAGACGCGCTATCGCCAGCCGGATGCCGCCTGCGAGGTGGAAAGCGTGAGCGCCGATGGCTGCGAAATTGTCTTCGCGGCGCCCCAGTGGGCGGTGACGCCCGGGCAGTCGGTGGTGCTCTACGAGTCGCGGGTTTGCCTGGGTGGTGGCGTCATCGCCTAGCCCAGTGGCAGCGTGTCGGCGAACGACGGTCGCTGCATGAGCTGCTCGTGCAGCCGGCCCAGGTTCGGATGGCTGGAGCGCCACTCGATGTCGGGAAAACGGAAGTCGAGATAGCCCAGGGCGCAGCCGACCGCGACATCGGCAAAAGTGAAGGGCGTGCCCATGCACCAGTGTTTCTCGCCCAGCTCGCTCGCCATCATCGCCAGAGCGCTGTCGATGACAGCGCGTTCGCGCCGCATGGCGCTATCGCTGCGCTGACTCTCCGGACGCAACGACTCCAGGCGAATGGCGACAGCGGCGTCGAGCAGACCATCCGACAAGGCCTCCCAGCGCTTGACCTCGATGCGCTCGCGGTTGGTCTGCGGGAACAGCTTGTTGTTGGGCGCCAGATTGTCGAGGTATTCGACGATGACCGGTGAATCGAAGATCGCGTCGTCGTCGTCCAGAACCAGCACCGGCACACGCGCCAGCGGGTTGTACCTGGGTACGTTGCTGTCCGGTGCGTTGGGCGAATCGATGACCAGTTCGAAGTCGATCTTCTTCTCGGCCAGAACGACGCGCGCCTTGCGGACATAGGGACTGGTGAGGGTGCCGATCAGCTTCATTGTTTGTGTTGTGTCGGTGCTTGTTGGTCGAGTCGATTATACGCATCATGGCCACGATGGCTGACACCCGACTCGACGGAAAGTCGCCGCAAGGGGCCATGATAAAATTTCACATTCCCTTTCCGAACTCGCACCGCCATGGACTACAACGCTCTGACCGCCCTTTCACCGCTCGACGGCCGTTACGCCGGCAAGGTCGAGTCCCTGCGCGCGCATTTTTCCGAGTACGGTCTGTTCAAGAACCGGATTCGCGTCGAGATCGAGTGGCTGAAGGCGCTCGCCGCATCGGCGGATATCGCCGAAGTGGCGCCGTTTTCGCCCGCGACTATTGCTGAACTGGATGGCGCCATCGCCGGCTTCGAGGTGAGCGACGCCGAAGCCGTCAAGACGATCGAGGCGCGGACCAATCACGACGTGAAGGCCGTCGAGTATTGGCTCAAGGACCGCTTCAAGGCCAACCCCGAGGTGATGCGCGTCGCCGAGTTCATCCACTTCGGCTGCACCTCAGAGGACATCAACAACGTCTCCCACGCCCTTATGCTCAAGGAAGCGCGCGACAGCATTCTGCTGCCGGCGCTGGACGCGGTCATTGCCCGTTTTCGCGATCTTGCGCACCAGTTGGCCGAGCTGCCGATGTTGTCGCGCACCCACGGACAGCCGGCCAGCCCGACAACGCTGGGCAAGGAAATGGCCAACATCGCCGCCCGGCTGATCCGCGCCCGGAGCCGTATCGCGGCGGTGAACATGAGCGCCAAGTTCAATGGCGCCGTGGGCAACTACAACGCGCATTTGTCCGCCTACCCGACACTCGATTGGGCAGCCTTCAATCGGCGCTTCATCGAGTCGTTCGGCCTGGAGTTCAATGCCTACACGATCCAGATCGAGCCACACGATGCGATGGCGGAACTCTTCGATGCCATCGCCCGGGGCAACACGGTCCTGCTCGATGCCGACCGTGATATCTGGCAATACATTTCCCTCGGCTACTTCAGGCAGAAGACCAAGGCCGGCGAGATCGGTTCGTCGACCATGCCGCACAAGGTGAACCCGATCGACTTCGAGAATTCGGAAGGCAATCTCGGACTGGCCAACGCCATCCTGCGCCATCTATCGGAAAAGCTGCCAATCTCTCGCCTGCAACGCGATCTCACCGATTCGACGGTGCTGCGCAACATGGGCGTGGCCTTCGGTTACGCCGTGCTCGCCTACGATTCCAGCCTGCGCGGCCTGAGCAAGCTCGAACCGAACGAGGCGCGCCTGCGCGAAGATCTCGATGCTTGCTGGGAGGTGCTGGCCGAACCGGTGCAGACGGTGATGCGTCGTTACGGCATCGAGAACCCCTACGAACAGTTGAAGGAATTGACGCGCGGCAAGGGCATCGAGCGTCAGGCCCTGAGCGAGTTCATTCAGGGCCTGGCGATTCCGGAAGCCGAAAGGCAGCGTCTGCTGGCCATGACGCCGGCGAATTACATCGGCATCGCCGCGCAACTGGCCAAGGCGATCTGATGGCCTTCGCGGAAAATCTCAAGGCGCTGCCCGGCGTATCGCACCTTCAGGCGATTGCCCTGCTCGATGGCGAGGGTAATGTCGTCGCAACCATTGAGAACAAGCCGGGGCAGACCGGCTCGCTGGCCGTCTATAACCACCTCGGCCAGCTTTACGGCGCCATTTCCGCCGAGGCGGCAAAGAAGGGGCTGGAACTCTATGCCGAACATGCGGACGACGCCCGGGTTCATCCGGGCAAGCATCCGAACATCGACAGACTATTGGCGCTGGTGGCCGATGGCGGCCAGCTAAGGGTGAAGCACGTCTTTGCCTCCAGCATTGAATGATGGCGCCGGGGGAATGGCCTAGGCTGGATAGATGGCACCAAGGATCCGCTCACCGCGGGCCCCGGTAACGGCGGGCAGATTGCCGGTTTGACCCAGCACGGTACGCCGCGCCAGCCAGGCAAAGGCGGTGGCTTCGACCCATTCGGCGCGCAGGCCCAGGATGTCGGTGCACGCGACGACGCTACCGGGCAGTTGCTCGGCGATGGCGGACATCAGCGCGCCATTGTGGGCGCCACCGCCGCAGACATACAGTTCGTCGGGCTGGCCGCAATGACCTTGTATTGCGTTGGTCGCGGCGGTTGTGGTTAATCGGGTCAGCGTCGCCTGCACGTCTTCGGCCTGCTCGTCGCCCTTCAATTGCGTTTGCAGCCAGGCCAGGTTGAATTGCTCGCGGCCGCAGCTCTTGGGTGGTGGCAGCGCGAGGAAGGGGTGGGCGAGCAGTCGGGCAAGCAGTTGCGGCAACACTTTCCCCTGGTGGGCCCAGTGGCCGTCTTCATCGTAAGGTCGCCCTCGTTTCAATTGAACCCAGGCGTCAAGCAGCATGTTGCCGGGGCCGCAATCGAATCCCGTTGTCGCCCGGCCTGGCGCGAGATCGGTCAGGTTGGCGATGCCGCCGATGTTGAGGATGACGCGGTGCGTGCCGGCAGTCCGAAAGAGCGCGTCGTGAAAGGCGGGCACCAGTGGGGCACCCTGGCCCCCGGCGGCGATGTCGCGGCCGCGGAAATCGGCGACAACGGCGATGCCCGTCCGCTCCGCAAGCAATGCCGGGTTGTTGAGTTGCAGCGTGTAGCCGGATTCGGGGGCATGGCGCACCGTTTGCCCATGACAGCCGATGGCGCGTATCGCGGTCGAGGCCAAGCCGGTCTCGGCGAGCAATGTGTTTATGGCCTCCGCATAAGATTCGGCGAGGCGGTTGGCCAGCAGGGCCGCCCGATGCAGTTCGTCATGTCCGACGTCTTGCAGCGCCAACGCCTCGGCGCGCACTGTCTCGTCAAAGGGTCGATAGTGGGTGGCCCGGCATTCGACCTGGTCATCGTCGAAGCTGGCGAGAACGGCATCGACGCCGTCCAGGCTGGTGCCGGACATCAGCCCGACATACAGCTCGGCGGTCACTAATCGAGAAGGGCGAGGCTGCTGCCGCCAATCAGGTCGAGGCGAGCGACCGCCGCCTGCGTCCGCTCGCGGAACCGCGCCAACTGATGAGGGGCGAGGGGCAATGCCGTCGGCAAGGCAACGGTCAATGGGTTGCGATGCACACCGTTGACGCGGAACTCGTAGTGCAGATGTGGCCCCGTCGCCAGACCGGTCGCGCCGACGTAGGCGATCACATCGCCTTGGCCGACCCTGGACCCTTTGCGGAGGCCGGCGGCATAGCCGGAGAGGTGGCCGTAGACCGTGTTGTACTGACCTTGATGGCGCAGGACAACCATCTTGCCGTAGCCGCCCTGATTGCCGACAAATTCGACGATGCCGTCGCCGGTCGCCTTGACCCGGGTGCCGACCGGGGCGCCGTAGTCGATGCCCTTGTGCGCGCGAACTTCTTTCAGAACCGGATGGAAGCGCGCCGTGCTGAAACCCGAGGTGATCCGCGAAAACTCCAGGGGCGAGCGCAGGAAAGCCTTGCGTATGCTCTTGCCGTCGGCCGTGTAGTAGCCGCCCGGGCCTTCGGCGCCATCGAACCAGACGGCTCGATAGACGTGGCCGTCATTGACGAACTCAGCGGCCAGAATGCGGCCCGAGCGGACCATCTTGCCCAGGTGATTGATCGATTCGTAAATAACGGTGAAGCGGTCGCCCTTGCGCAGGTCGCGATGGAAATCAATATCGCCGCCGAAAATATCAGCGAGTTGTGTTGCCACACTATCCGGGATCCCGGCGGCATCCGTGGCGCCGAACAGCGAATGGCGAATCTCGGCCGACTTCATCAGCACTTGGGTGTCCAGTTGCAGCAATTGCTCGGCAATCTTGAAACCGCTTGCGTCTTGTTCGACCACCAGTGCGCGATCATTGCCGCCGTTGAGTGGAAAGATCAGCGAGCGCAGATCACCACCAGCGTTGACCGTCGCGGTGACTGGTTTGCCCGGGCTCATCTGGCGGAACATGGCCGCCGCCTTGGCATCGCCGCGCAGGAACGCTAGTGCCGCATCGTCATCAACGCCGAGCCGGGTCAGCAGGCCGGCCACCGTGTCGCCACGCTGTACGCGTTCCTCACGGACAAATAGGTCGGACGATGTGTCGAGGGCTTCGACGGTGGGTAGTGCCAACTGCTCAACGACAGGCTGGCGCAGTCCCGCGATTTCCATCGTGCTCGGGGCGGTACCAAATGCGGCAACCATGCCAAAAAGGGAAAGACCGGTAACGCCGATGGCAGCCCAGAAGGGGCCTGGCTTGGTGTCACGGTAGCTTTGCAGTTGCGCTAGAATTCGGCTCTTTTCTTTTCGCACTAGGCACTTGGGTCTGTTTGAAGGCGGGGCGAGTTTAACAAAATTCCTCCAATCGTCAATCGACTGCTGCCGGCGGGTAATCTCTTCATGGTCGATATCGAGTCCCAACTGGCGCTCATCAAGCGCGGCGCCGACGAGCTACTGATCGAGGCGGATCTGGTCGAAAGACTGAAGACCGGCAGGCCATTGAGGGTCAAGGCCGGTTTCGATCCGACCGCGCCCGATCTGCATCTTGGCCACACGGTGCTGATCAACAAGCTGCGTCACTTTCAGGACTTGGGCCATCACATCATGTTTCTGATTGGCGACTTTACCGGCATGATCGGCGATCCGACCGGCAAGAACATGACGCGCCCACCCTTGTCGCGCGAGCAGATTCTGGAAAATGCTCAAACCTACCGGCAGCAGGTGTTCAAGATTCTCGATCCAGACAAGACCGAGGTCTGTTTTAACGCTACCTGGTTCGAGCCCATGGGCGCGGCCGGGATGATCAAGCTGGCCGCGCTGCATACAGTGGCGCGGATGCTGGAGCGCGACGATTTCTCGAAGCGCTACGCCAATGGCCAACCGATCGCCATCCATGAATTTCTCTATCCGCTCTGTCAGGGATATGACTCGGTGGCCATGAAGGCGGACGTCGAACTCGGGGGCACCGACCAGAAGTTCAACCTGCTGGTTGGCCGGGAACTACAAAAGCACTACGGTCAGGCGCCGCAGTGCATCCTGATGATGCCGTTGCTCGAAGGACTTGATGGTGTCAACAAGATGTCCAAGTCGTTGGGCAACTATGTCGGCATCGCGGAGCCCCCGAAGGAGATCTTTGGCAAGTTGATGTCGGTCTCCGACGAGTTGATGTGGCGCTATTACGACCTACTGTCTTTTTGCGGTAATTCCGAGATTGCCAAGCTAAAGAACGAGGTGGCTGATGGCCGCAATCCGCGTGACGTGAAGGTCCTGTTGGCTCAGGAGCTCGTCGCTCGCTTTCATACACGAAAGGATGCCGACGACGCGCTGGCCGACTTCGAGGCTCGTTTCCAGCGCGGCGCGATGCCGGACGACATGCCGGAAGTGACCGTTTCCGCCGGCGCGATTGCTCAGGTGCTCAAGCAAGCTGGATTGGTGACAAGCACCTCCGAGGCGCTGCGCATGATCGATGGCGGCGGCGTGCGGCTGAATGGCGAGAAGGTTACCGACAAGGGTTTGCTCCTGTTGGCTGGTGAGACCGTTGTTCTGCAAGTGGGCAAGCGCAAGTTTGCCCGCGCCCGCCTGTCCTGATTGAACCGAAGAGCCGCTCTGGGAGCGGGTTGGCGTGCATTCAAAAAAAAGTCAGGAAAAAGTGTTGACCGGAAGATTTCGCTCCGTATAATTCGGCCCTCTTCGCTGCTGAACGTAACAAAACAGCAGCCGTTCTTTAACAGTTCAAACAGCCGATAGGTGTAGGTGCTTATGGGTGTAGGTGGTAGTGGGGTTGAGCCTGAGATCGAAGGGTGAGACTGGGGCCGGGAGGTTCTGACCGAAGGGAAACTGGAGGTAGCGCTGCTGCTGA
>JBGAQX010000062.1:0-17148 GCA_044220545.1 Rhodocyclaceae bacterium
GAGCTGGAACGCATCGCGCTGGAAGACGAGTACTTCGTCGAGAAGAAGCTCTACCCGAACGTGGACTTCTACTCCGGCATCGTGCAGAAGGCGCTCGGCATCCCGACGCAACTGTTCACCGGGATCTTCGCCATGGCCCGTACCATCGGCTGGATCGCCCAGTGGCACGAGATGATCGGCGATCCGGAACAGAAGATCGGTCGGCCGCGCCAGCTCTACACGGGCGCCCCGCATCGCGACGTGCCGCCCATGGACAAGCGCTAACGCCGGGTGAAAGGGGGCGGGCGACTGCCCCTTTTTTTGTCCATCCCCATAAAGAGAGGTGATGACATGATGAGACAAATGCTAAGCAACTCGTATCTCTTCGGCGCCAACGCCCCGTTCATCGAGGAGTTGTACGAGATCTACCTGGCCAACCCGACCGCCGTCGAGCCGGCCTGGCGTGACTACTTCGACAAGCTGGCTCAGATGCCGGGTGTCGGCGACTACAGCGGGCCCGACGTGCCCCACGCGCCGATCGTCAATTCCTTCGCCCTGCGCGCCAAGGACGGCACGCTGCACCGGCCGCCGAGCAGCAGCGCCTCGAACGAGAAGCAGGTCAAGGTGTTGCAGATGATCAACGCCTATCGCTTCCTGGGCAATCGCTGGGCCAACCTCGACCCATTGAAGCGCCAGGAACGACCGGCGGTCGCGGAACTGGATCCGGCCTACTACGGTTTCACCGAGGCCGATCTCGGCAGCGCCTTCAGCACCGGTTCCTTCGCCGCCTGTACCCAGGCGCAGCCGATGCTGCGCGAAATTCTCGAAGCGGTGCGACAAACCTACTGCGGCAGTGTCGGCGCCGAGTACATGTATCTCTCCGATGTTGGCCAGAAGCGCTGGATACAAGCACGGCTCGAGCCGGTGCGCGCCGCGCCCACCTATACGGTTGACCAGAAGAAGCGCTTCCTGCGCCAGTTGACCGCCGCGGAAACTCTCGAACGCTACCTGCATACGCGATATGTCGGGCAGAAGCGTTTCTCGCTGGAGGGTGGCGAGTCGCTGATCCTGGCGATGGATCACCTGATCGGCGTCGCCGGTAGCCTGGGTGTCCAGGAGATCGTCATCGGCATGGCCCACCGGGGCCGGCTCAATGTGCTGGTCAATACGCTGGGCAAGCAACCCTCGACGCTGTTCCAGGAGTTCGAGGGCAAGAAGGCCCAGGTCCTGTCGGCGGGCGACGTCAAGTACCACATGGGTTATTCGTCCGATGTCGGCACCCCGGGCGGCCCGGTGCATCTGACCCTGGCGTTCAACCCGTCCCACCTGGAGATCGTCAATCCGGTGGTCGCCGGCTCGGTCTACGCCCGTCAGGTGCGGCGCGGCGCCGAAGGCAAGGCGCGGGCGCTGCCGGTGCTGATCCATGGCGATGCCGCCGTGGCCGGCCAGGGTGTCAATCAGGAGATGCTCAACTTCTCGCAAACGCGCGGCTACGGCACTGGCGGCACGGTACATATCGTGGTGAACAACCAGATAGGCTTTACTACCTCCGACCTGCGCGACTACCGCTCGTCGCTCTATTGCACCGACATCTTCAAGATGGTCGAGGCGCCGATCTTCCACGTCAATGGCGACGACCCCGAGGCGGTGGCTTTCGTCACCCAGATGGCCATGGAATTCCGCCAGGAATTCAAGAAGGATGTGGTTGTCGATATCGTCTGTTTCCGCAAACTCGGCCACAACGAGCAGGATGAGCCGATGGTGACCCAGCCCCTGATGTACAAGAAGGTGGCCCAGCATCCCGGCACCCGTGCCCACTATGCCGAGAAACTCGCCGCGCAGGGCGTCATCGGCGGCGACGAGGCCGAGCAGATGATCAAGGACTACCGCGCCGCGCTGGACGAGGGGCGCCACCTGATCGATCCGGTCATTTCGGATTACCAGAGCAAGTTCCATGTCGACTGGTCGCCCTACATCGGCATGCCCTACACCGAGAAGTGCGACACGACGGTGTCGATAACCGAGCTGCAGCGGCTGGCCAAACGGCTCACCGACATTCCGGCCAACTTCACGCTGCATTCCCGCGTGAAGAAGATCGTCGACGACCGCAAGCTGATGGGCGAAGGCAAACTGTCGGTCGATTGGGGCATGGGCGAAAACCTCGCCTATGCCACGCTCGTCGCGGCGGGTTTCAATATTCGCGTTTCCGGAGAGGATGTCGGTCGGGGCACGTTTTTCCATCGTCATGCCGCCATTCATGACCAGAATCGCGAGAAGTGGGACGAGGGCACCTACTGGCCGCTCCAGCACGTCCAGGAAGAGCAAGGGCGATTCATGTGCTTCGATTCCGTTCTGTCGGAAGAGGCGGTACTGGCGTTCGAGTACGGTTTCGCGACGGCGGCGCCCAATGAGCTGGTGGTTTGGGAGGCGCAGTTCGGCGACTTCGCCAACGGCGCCCAGGTGGTGATCGACCAGTTCCTGTCTTCCGGCGAGGCCAAGTGGGGCAGGGGCTGCGGCCTGGTGCTGCTGCTGCCCCATGGCTACGAAGGGCAGGGGCCCGAGCATTCGTCGGCGCGCGTCGAGCGCTACATGCAGTTGTCGGCTGAGTTCAACTGGGAAGTCTGCGTGCCCTCCAATGCGGCGCAGATATTCCATCTGCTGCGTCGGCAGATGCTCAGGAAGCAGCGCAAGCCGCTTGTCGTCATGACGCCCAAGTCGCTGCTGCGCAACAAGGAGGCGACCACCCCGCTCGAGGATCTGGCCAACGGTACGTTCCAGACCATCATCGGCGAAATCGACGAGCTCGAGGCGAAGAAGGTGACACGGCTGGTGACTTGCGCCGGCAAGGTCTACTACGATCTGCTGGCCGAGCGGCGCGAGCGGAAGCTCGAGCACATCGCCATCGTGCGGGTCGAGCAGCTCTATCCGTTCGACGACCGGCGGCTGGGTGAGGAACTCAAGAAATATCCGAACCTCAAGGAGTTGATCTGGTGCCAGGAAGAGCCGCTCAACCAGGGCGCCTGGTATGCCAAGCACCACACCCTTTCCAAGGTTCTCAAGAAGGGCCAGACGCTCGACGTCGCGGCCCGCCCGGCTTCCGCTTCGCCGGCCGTGGGATACGCGGCCAAGCACACGCTGCAACAGGACGAGGTCATTAACGCCGCTCTCGGCATCAAGGAATAATGGAGACATCATGCTGATCGAAGTCAAAGTTCCCCAGCTTTGAACTGCCGGCGCCCGACGCGGGAGTGATCGTCAAGATCATCAAGGGCAACGGCGAGCAGGTGGCGTCCGGCGAGGTCATCGCCCATCTCGATACCGAGGCCAAGGCCACGGCCGGTGCGGCGCCGGCAGCGGTCAAGGCGGCACCGGCGGCGGCGCCAGCCACCGGCAAGTCGGCGGCCGCGTCGGCGGGAATCGCGGGCATCGGCCCGGCCGCGCGCAAGGCGCTGGCCGAGACGGGTATCGATGCCGCCGTGGTGACCGGGACCGGCCCCGGTGGGCGGGTCACCAAGGCCGATGTGCTGGGTAGCGCCGCCCCGGCGGCCAAGCCCGCGCCGGCACCGGCCATGGCGGCGGCGCCAGCCGCCAGACCCGCTCTGCCCGATCCGGCCGTGGTCAGCGCCGACGCCATCGTCGCCGAGCGCACCGAACAACGCGTGCCCATGTCCCGCCTGCGTGCCCGCGTTGCCGAGCGCCTGGTGCAGTCGCAATCGACCAACGCCATCCTGACCACCTTCAACGAGGTCAACATGGCCCCGGTGATGGAGCTGCGCAAGAAGTATCTGGACAAGTTCGAGAAGGAGCATGGTGTTCGTCTCGGCTTCATGTCCTTCTTCGTCAAGGCGGCTGTGGCGGCGCTGAAGCGCTATCCGGTGCTGAACGCCTCGGTGGATGGCAGCGACATCGTCTATCACGGTTACTTCGACATCGGCATCGCCGTCGGCAGTCCGCGCGGTCTGGTCGTGCCCATCCTGCGCGACGCCGATCAGATGAGCCTGGCCCAGATCGAGAAGAAGATCGCCGAATATGGCCAGAAGGCCAAGGACGGCAAGTTGTCGCTCGAAGAACTCACCGGTGGCACCTTCTCCATCTCCAACGGCGGCGTGTTCGGCTCCATGCTGTCCACGCCGATCATCAACCCGCCGCAGTCGGCCATCCTCGGCATCCATGCGACCAAGGACCGGCCGGTGGTCGAGAACGGCCAGATCGTCATCCGCCCGATCAACTACCTGGCCATGTCCTACGACCATCGAATCATCGACGGTCGCGAGGCGGTGCTCGGCCTGGTGGCGATGAAGGAAGCGCTGGAAGATCCGGCGCGCCTGTTGCTCGATATTTGATCGGAGGCTGACATGGCCAACAAGCAATTCGACGTGGTGGTGATCGGTGGCGGTCCCGGCGGCTATGTGGCGGCGATACGCGCCGCCCAGCTTGGATTCGCCACGGCGTGCATCGAGTCCGATGCCTATGCCGATCCGAAGGGCGAGGTACGCCTGGGCGGCACCTGCCTGAACGTCGGCTGTATCCCCTCGAAGGCGCTGCTTCGTTCGTCGGAGCTGTTCGGCGAGGCCACTCACGACTTCCTCATGCATGGCATCACCGCCGAGGGCGTGAAGATGGACGTCGGCACGATGATTCGGCGCAAGGACAACATCGTGACGCAGCTCACCGGGGGCATCCGGGGCCTGTTCAAGAAGAACACGGTGACGCTCCTCGCCGGTCGCGGCAGCTTCGTCGGACGCGACAACGACATGTGGCAGATCCGGGTGGCTGGCAAGGACGATGCCGAGGAGGTTGTCGATGCCAAACATGTCATCGTCGCCACCGGATCGAGTCCGCGCCACCTGGACGGCATACCGGTCGACAACAAGGTGATCTGCGACAACGTCGGCGCCCTCTCGTTCGACGCGGTACCCAAGCGCCTCGGCGTTATCGGGGCGGGGGTCATCGGTCTCGAGCTCGGCTCGGTGTGGAAGCGCCTCGGTGCCGATGTCACCATACTCGAAGCGTTGCCGGACTTCCTGGCCGCCGCCGACCCGGCGGTGGCCAAGGAAGCCTGGAAGACCTTTACTCAACGCCAGGGTCTGAAGATCAATCTGGGTGTCAAAATCACGTCGGTCAAGCAGGGCAAGAAGGCGATCACCATCGAGTATGAGACCGGCGACGGCGGCTACACGCTGGAATGCGATCGCCTGATCGTATCGGTCGGCCGGGTGCCCAACACCGCCGGGCTCGGAGCCGACAACATCGGCCTCAAGCTCGATGGCCGGGGCTGTGTGGAGGTTGACCATCACTGTCGGACCAACCTCGACAACATCTGGGCGGTCGGTGACGTCATCCGCGGACCGATGCTGGCGCACAAGGGCATGGAAGAGGGCGTCATGGTCGCCGAGCTGATCGCCGGCCAGGCCGGGCACGTCAATTACGAAGTCATACCCTGGGTGATCTACACCAACCCGGAGATCGCCTGGGTCGGCAAGACCGAGACCCAACTCAAGAACGAGGGGGTCGAATATCGTGCCGGTCAGATTCCCTTCCTGGCCAACGGTCGGGCGCTCGGGCAGGGCGATACCACGGGCTTCATCAAGGTCCTCGCCTGCGCGAAGACCGATACCATCCTCGGTGTTCACATCATTGGCACGGCCGCTTCCGAATTGATTGCCGAAGCCGTGGTGGCCATGGAGTTCGGGGCATCCAGCGAGGATCTGGCGCGTACCTGTCATGCACATCCCTCCCTGTCGGAGGTGATGCACGAGGCGGCGCTGGCGGTGGACAAGCGGCCCTTGCACTTCTAACCCGCCACCGTTGGCACCGGCGGCGCGGAGACCGCGATCTCCGCGGCCGCCTGGTGGCCATCTCGGCCATGCCTCATCGCATCCTCAACGTTCCCCAGGACGGCATGATCCGGGCCTTCAACGCGGCCCTGGAAAAGCGCGGCATCGTCGCCGATCCCGCCCAGTTGCTGGCGGCCATGCGGCTACAGCAGTTCTACGACGAACTGCTGGCGTTCAAGGCCGCCCGGCGCGGCCGGTTGCGCAAGCTGCTGGCGCGTCCGGAACTGCCCCGGGGGGTCTGGTTCTGGGGTGGTGTCGGGCGGGGCAAGAGCTTCCTGATGGATTGCTTCTTCGACGCGGTACCCTATCAACGCAAGCGGCGCGTGCATTTTCACGCCTTCATGTATGAGGTTCACGAGCGGCTGAAGCAGTATCACCACGAGGCCGATCCGCTGGCGCGCGTCGCCGCGCAAGTGGCGAAGGAAACCCGCCTGATGTGCTTTGACGAGTTCCACGTCTCCGATATCGCCGACGCCATGATCCTCGGTCGCCTCATGGAAGCCCTTTTCGACGCGGGCGTGCTGTTCTGCGTCACGTCGAACTATGCCCCCGACGGCCTCTATCCCAACGGTCTGCAACGGGATCGCCTGCTGCCGACCATAGCCCTCTTGAACGACCGCCTCGACGTGATAAAGATCGACGCCGGCATCGACTACCGACTGCGGGCGCTGGAGGAGGCCGACATCTACCACGTGCCGGCCGACGCCGCCGCCGATCAGTCGATGATGCGAACCTTCCGGCGGATCGCCGGTGGCGAGGGCCACGATCGGCCGCTCGTGATTCATGGTCGGGAGGTGCCGGTCATCCATCGGGCGCCCGGCGTCGTCTGGTTCGATTTCGCCACGCTGTGCGGTGGCCCGCGTTCGCAAAACGACTATCTCGAGGTGGCGCATTACTTTCATAGTGTGCTGCTGTCCAGAGTGCCGAAAATGGGCGCCGATCAGGCCTCGGAGGCGCGGCGCTTCACCTGGCTGGTCGACGTCCTCTACGACCATCGGGTCAAGCTGGTGCTGACCGCCGACTGTCCCGCGGAGTCGCTCTATACCAGTGGCGCACAATCCGAGGAGTTCCGGCGCACTGTTTCACGCTTGATCGAGATGCGTTCCGGCGAATATCTTGCCAGCGGCCATCGCCGCTTCGAAACGCACGCCCCGGTGGCGTGAGTCGATGGGCTTGCGGAAAGCGGCGGTCTGTCGGTTAGAATCGGCTCGTCACCCCGAAAGAGGAGTCCGGTTATGTTGCAGCCAGGCCAGACCGCACCGCCGTTCTCATTGCCCGACGCCGACATGGAGACCTTCGATTTCGGGTCGCTGCGTGGCAAGCAGCATTCGGTCATCTTCTTCTATCCCAAGGACGGCACGCCTTACTGCACGCAGGAGGCGATCGAGTTCTCCGATCATGAGTCGGATTTCAATCGTCTCGGCTGCGTGATCATGGGGGTGTCCCGCGACGACTGCCTGGCCCACGCCGAGTTTCGCGACAAGCATGGACTGTCCATTCGGCTGCTCTCGGACATCGATGGCAAGGTGGGCCATCAGTACGGTGTCTATCACTATCGCGAACACGACGGTCACAAGAAGCTGACCGTGGTACGTTCCACATTCATCATCGACAAACAAGGCGTGGTCCGCCATACCCTCTACAACGTCAGCCCCAAGGGCCACGCCGCCGAGGTCTTTCAACTGGTCAAGCAACTCAACGGAAGCCGTAGCTCATGCAAATCGCCAAAAACACCGTAGTCACCCTCAGCTATCGCGTCACCGACAGCGACGGCGCTCTCGTCGACGAGGGCGCGCAGCCCCTGGTCTATCTGCACGGCGGCTATGACGGAATCTTTCCGCGCATAGAGGAGGCATTGCAGGGCAAGAAGATCGGCGATGTGCTCGAGGTGAAGCTGCCGCCGGAAGATGCGTTCGGCGACTATGACGCGGAGCTGGTCATGATTGAACCGCGCGACATCTTTCCGGAGAACATCGAAGTGGGCATGCAATTCGAGCGGGCCACCGAGGAAGGCGACGACGGCGAGCTCTACACGATCACCGACATTGCCGATGACAAGGTGGTGGTCGATGGCAACCATCCGCTGGCCGGCATGGCGCTGATCTTTTCCTGCACGGTGGCCGACGTGCGCACCGCCTCGGTGGATGAGGTCGGCCACGGCCATATTCACGCGCCCGGCACGCATCACCATCATTAGGCCGACCCGGCGGATCGACTAGTCGGCCAGCTTGCGCAGCTCGTACAGTCTGTCCAGCGCCTGGCGCGGCGTCAGCGTATCGGGGTCGGTTTCGCGCAACGCGTCGAGCGCCGGATGCGGTTCGGCTTCGGCGGCCGGTTCCGGTAGCCCGGCAAACAGGTCGGTCTGCGGACTATTGGCCATGAGCGTGGCTTCGCGGTTTTCCAGTCGCACCAGCCGTCGCTTGGCGTCGCGCACCACGCTGGCGGGAATGCCGGCCAGTGCCGCCACCTGGATGCCGTAGCTCTGCGAGGCCGGGCCTTCCTCCAGCGCGTGGAGGAAGACGATCTTGTGGCCGTGTTCAACGGCGTCGAGATGCACGTTGGCGCATTCCGGGTAGTCTTGCGCCAGGCGGGTGAGTTCGAAATAGTGCGTGGCAAACAGCGTGTAGGCGCGGTTCTTTTCGATCAGGTGACGCGCGATGGCGAAGGCCAGCGCCAGGCCGTCGAAGGTCGAGGTGCCGCGACCTATTTCGTCCATCAGCACCAGCGATTTTTCGGTGGCGCCGTGCAGGATGGCCGCCGCCTCGGTCATTTCGACCATGAAGGTCGAGCGTCCCGATGCCAGGTCGTCGGCGGCGCCGATGCGGGTGAATATGGCATCGACCGGGCCCAGCCGGCAGGCGCGCGCGGGCACGAAGGCGCCGCAGTGGGCGAGCAACACGATCAGCGCCACCTGGCGCATGTAGGTTGATTTGCCGCCCATGTTCGGGCCGGTCACCAGCAATAGCTTGCGGGCGGCCGAAAAGCGGGTGTCGTTGGCGATGAAATTGTCGACTTCGCCTTCCACCACCGGATGGCGGCCGCCTTCGATTTCGAGCAACGGCTCGGCGACGAAGGTCGGTTGCCGCCAGTCCAGGCGAGCCGCCACGTCGGCGAAGGCACCGAGGCCGTCGAGCATGGCGATGGCGCGGGCGATGCGCTGAAGGTCTACGATCCAGGCGGCCAGCCGGTCGAGCAGATCCTCAAAGAGCCGCTTTTCCAGCGCCAGAGCCCGTTCATTGGCCGACAGCGCCTTGTCTTCGAAAGCTTTCAGCTCGGGCGTGATGTAGCGCTCGGCATTCTTCAGCGTCTGTCGGCGCCGGTAGTCGTCGGGCACCTTGGCCGTGTTGGCGTGGCTGACCTCGATGTAAAAGCCATGCACCTTGTTGTACTCGACCTTGAGGCTGGCGATGCCGGTGCGTTCGCGCTCGCGGGTTTCCAGATCAAGCAGGAACTGGCCGCAGTTGGCTTGCAGGCCGCGCAGTTCGTCCAGGTCGGGCGACCAGCCGGACGCGATCACGCCGCCGTCGCGCAACTGGGTGGCGGGTTCCGGCGCCACGGCTCCCCTCAGCAATTCGAGGCAGTCGGCGGGTGGCGGGAGGTCCCCGGCCAACCGCGCCAGCAAGGGCGTGGTCGCGCCAGACAGCGGTTCGGCAAGGGCCGGCAACTGTGCCAGGCTGTCGCGCAGACTGGCGAGGTCGCGCGGCCGGGCGTTCTTCAGGGCGACACGCGCGGTGATGCGTTCGATGTCCGCGATGCCGCGCAATTGGCGGCGTACCGCCCCGTTGGCGCCATCGCCGGCCTCGCCGAGCAGTTCGGCGACCGCCGCCTGCCGTTCGGCGGCCACGCCGCGGTCCGCGAGCGGATGATGCAGGCAGTGCCGCAGCCAGCGCGACCCCATGCTGGTCGAGCAGGTGTCGAGTAGCGAGAGCAGCGTGGGCGCGGGCGCGCCGCGCAGCGTTTCGGTGATTTCAAGATTGCGGCGGGTGGCGGCGTCCAGCCGCAAGTACTCGCCGTCATGTTCGACGGTCAGGGCCGTGATGTGCGCCAACGACTGCATCTGTGTCGTGCGGGCGTACTGGAACAGTGCGCCGGCAGCTCCCAGGGCGAGCGGCAGGTCTTCGGCGGCGAAACCGCCCAGGTCGCGGGTGCCGAAATGATCGGCCAGAAGACGCGCGGCGGTCTCGCCATCGAAGTGCCAATCGGGCAAGCGCTTGACGATGTTGCCGCGCCCGTCGGTCGGTTCGCCGGCCTGGCCATCGGCGACCAGGATCTCGGCGGGCCGCAGCCGCTCGAGCTGCGCGGCCAGTTGCGCCGCGGGGACCTCGGTTAGCCGGAAGGCGCCGCTGGCAAGATTGAGCCAGGCCAAGCCTATTCTGGCGGCCCGCTGGCGGTCCCGGGCGATGGCCAGCAGCAGGCTGTCGTTGCGCTCATCGAGCAGGTTGGCGTCGGTCAGCGTGCCGGGCGTGACGATGCGCGTCACCGCTCGCTCCACCGGCCCCTTGCTGGTCGCCGGATCGCCGATCTGTTCGCAAATGGCCACCGACCTGCCGAGCTTCACCAGCTTGGCCAGATACTGTTCGAGGGCGTGGAACGGCACCCCGGCCATGGGAATCGGTTTGCCGGCCGACTGGCCACGTGCCGTCAGTGTGATGTCGAGCAGCTTCGCCGCCTCTTGGGCGTCATCGAAAAACAGCTCGTAGAAGTCGCCCATGCGGTACAGAAGCAGCAGCCCGGCATGCTGACCTTTCAGCGCCAGGTACTGCTGCATCATTGGCGTATGCTTTGGTCCGTCGTCGTGTAATGCAACCATTGGATTATCTACGCTTGGTCGTCATCGCCGCATGAGCCCCCAAATGAGTGCGAATGTCGCTGTACCCCGACACCGCGCGGGTCGGCAGTCCTGCCGGTATTCTTACTTTAGTTAAATGAAGCGGCAATTTGCTGAATCCAATGTCGGAACCGCAAGCGAGAGGCAACCCGTGGAAAATCTGATTCTCGAAGGTGGCAATTATCGTATTTATTCGGTCGATACTCAGCCGCAACGCCACGAAGTCGAAACATTGATCAGGCGGATGTATTCGTGGCGCGGTTACGCGGTGGGCAGCGCGGTTTCCCCATCCGGTGGTGACAGCCACGAGACGCTGCAGGTGCGGCGCGATCATCTGACTGTGGGCACGATGACCGTGCGTTTCGATTCGGAAAAGGGGTTGCTGGCCGATGGCCTGTACCGCGACGAACTCGACTTCATCCGTCAATGCGGCGGCACCATCTGCGAACTGACCGGGCTGGCCATCGCTCCGGGTGAAGATACGACGGCCGTGCTCAACGCCTTGTTCGAGGCCGCCTACATCGTTGGCGCCAAGAAGGAAGTGAGCGACGTGGTAATCGAGGTCAATCCGCGCCATGTGGCGCACTACCGGCGTCTGCTCGGCTTTCGCCTGGCGGGACCGGAGCGCCGGTGCGATCGTGTGGGCGGCGCCCCGGCCGTCCTGCTGCATCTCGACCTTGATGCCCTGGACGAACGGTTCGACTTTGCCCCGGCGTGGCAGCGTCAGGCCGGAAGCTATCGCCGCGACCGCTGTAGCCGCCAGCCGTACAGCAACTTCATTCGGTTCGCCGCGGCGACCGGTTCGCCTCGGAAGGCCGCTTGAGCGCAAGGTCTTACGGCCACACTGGCGTGGCCAAGGAAGCAGGGCCGGACAGCTCAGGTGGCCGCCTGCATCGCCCGATTGACTTCGGCGCTGATCGTCTCGAAGAACGGGCGGATGTAGGGCACCATCTCCGTGACCACCGCTTCGATGTCCATCATGGCGGGAATGCGCTGGCCGCGATGTTCGACCGGACCGCCGATCGCACGCATGTGGATTCCCAGGTGGCCGATGCTGCGCGCGAGTGCCGGTTCGGCCAGTACGAACGCGGTCTCGACCTTGTGCCAGCGCGCCTGGGCGATCAGCGCCAGGTAGAGGCCCAGTGTCAGGTAGGGCAGGCGTATCCGTGGCGCGATACCGAATTCGTCGTTGATGGTGAAGGCCGTCCCGGCTTCCCCCGGTCGCCGGCGGTACTGGCCGACCACGGCAAGGCGGGATACTTCGGCGATTCTTGACCGGTCCATGCGCGCCGGGTCGATGATGCCGACATCCAGTTGTTCGGCGCAGTTGGTCTCGAAGGGCAGGGGCGCGGCCGGGTTCGCCGGGTCGGGCAGAATGAGGCGGGCGCAGCCGACGAACATATGGGTCGCCACGGCGCGCATCAGGCAGTGCAGGGAGTGGCCATCGTGGCTGTCCGTTTCGATCTCGTCGGCGCGGATCGGCTCCCAGCCCAGTTCGCGGGCATAGACCTCGTGGCGCAGGTGGTAGCTGTGCCACTTGAGCTGATCGGTCGTGGCGGGCACCACTTCGAAGAATTTCCGATAGCCTTCGGAGAAACTTGCGATGTTGATGCCGGAGGGTAGGGTTTCTGACATTTCTGGCAACGTGGACGACGTTCTTGACGAGCCGGGGGCCGTCAAAGTTCGCCCAAGGCTATCAGGAAATACCCGCGACATGGCGTGCGAGAAGGCTCAATCGAGCTTCTTCAGATAGTCCTTGGTGAATATCTTGTCCGGCAGGTCGCGCAGTTTCATCGCTTGATAGTCCAGCACGGACTGCTCTCCCTCGCGCAGCGCATCCTCCATGACCATGCGCGTCGGGCGCATCTTTCCGGCCATGGTCTGATAGTTCTCGTACCGGCAGCGCTTCAGCAGGCGATTGGAGAGGGAGAAGAATTCCGCCTTTAGCGGCCAAAAGTTCTTCTTATTCACCCAGTAGATGACGCGCTGATATGTCACGCTGCGATCAACCGCCTTGAGTTCGAGAACATGATAACTTTCGCCGCCAATCGTTTCGCCGCCGGTGATCCTCGGAAAATAGTCGCCGGCGAAATTGGCCCGCGCCAGGTCGCCGTTGGCCACTTGGCCGGTCAGACGCTGGGCGAGCGAGAGCCGGATCGGCTGCGATACCTCGGGCATGAATATCCACAGGTCACGCCCTTTCATCAGCATGATCTGGCCGCGTTCGGACGCCGGCTCGGTAATCATGACCACACTGTTTTCGTTGCCCTTGGACAGCACCCGATACTTGCGGACCTCGCTGGACTTGTCGGCCAGCGTGGTCGTGATGCCCACATCGACCTGGAAACCTTGCGCCGGGAAGCGGATCTGGTCGGCCTTTTCGACGATGGCCTGGGCCTCGGGATCCGCATCCTCTCTCGCGGCGGATTCCTGGGCTGTGCTATGCGCGCTGGCGGCGGCGACGAACGCGTATGCTAGAGAGACGAGGATTGAACGCGTATTGGCATAGAATCGGCCATTCGTCATTTTTTCACCGGGCTCCGGATGGTTATCGAATGAGTGAGTACGGATTCCGAATGGAGTCACGCCAATCGGTGCGGCCATCATGAATGTCGTTCGCGTCGAGCATGTTTCGAAGGACTACATGGTGGGCGAGCAGCTCGTCCGTGCGGTCAATGATATCTCGCTGTCCGTCGAGGCGGGGGTCTTTCTTGCCATCGCCGGTCCCTCCGGCAGCGGCAAGACCACGCTGCTCAACCTGATTGGCTGCATCGATCGACCGACCACCGGCAATATCTTCATCGACGACCAGAGCGTTGCCGGCATGACGGCCGACCAGTTGGCTGGTTTGCGCTCCCGGTCGATCGGATTCATCTTTCAGACCTTCAATCTGCTGCCTGTCCTGTCGGCGGCGGAAAACGTCGAGTATCCATTGCTGCAACGTTCGGAGTTCAGCGCCGCCGAGCGGCGCGAGCGGGTCGGTCATTTCCTC
The DNA here is from genome assembly GCA_044220545.1 of Rhodocyclaceae bacterium. GTDB lineage: Bacteria > Pseudomonadota > Gammaproteobacteria > Burkholderiales > Rhodocyclaceae > Fen-999. Next base: position 13,637 of record JBGAQX010000062.1, read on the forward strand.
AATGTGGTGGGGTTGGCGGATCGCATGCAGAACCGGCCGAACCAGCTCAGCGGCGGTCAGCGCCAGCGCGTCGCCATTGCCCGGGCCCTGGCGGGTTCACCGCGCATCGTGCTGGCCGACGAGCCGACCGCGAACCTCGACAAGAAGACGGGGGTCAGCATTCTCCGGTTGATGAAGCGGATCAATGAAGCCATGGGCACCACGTTCATTTTTTCCACCCACGATCGGCGCGTGGTCGAGCTGGCTGATCGCTTGGTGCAGATTGAAGATGGGCGCGTGAATGCGCTGGGGATTCGGCGTAACGGCGAACTGATGATTGCGCACATTCCGGACCAGGACGAAGGTGGCGAGCCGCCGCAATGACAAGGACGATCGATATGGATGTTCAGGGGAGAAGTCGATTGGCTGCCAAGGCGGCCGTGGTTGCCGCGTTGGCCGGAATGGTATTGGTGGCGCAGTCGTCGTGTTGGGCCCAGGGTAGTCGCGATGCCCTGTTCGGCGACGACGAAGACTCGCCCAAGGCCAAGGCTGGTGCCAGCGCGACCAAGTCGGAGACTGGGCCGGGCAGTCCGGCATTCAAGGGCTTCGTGCAACTGGAAGCGGCCCGAACCACCGAGGATCCGCGGCACTGGTCGAAACTGCGCACGCGCGGCGAATTCGGCGGTCAGGGCTCCTTGGGCGACGGACTCAAATGGAAGGCCAACGTGCGGCTCGATTATGATGCCGTCTTCGACGTCAATAGCTTCTACCCCTCGGCCGTGGCCCATGACCAGCGCACCAACGCGACCCTGCGCGAGACCTACCTTGACGCCAGCGCCGGCGACTGGGATTTTCGTCTCGGCCGGCAGCACGTGGTGTGGGGCGAGATGGTCGGTCTGTTCTTTGCCGACGTGGTGTCGGCCCGCGACCTGCGGGAGTTCATTCTGCCGGATTTCGAAACGCTGCGAACACCGCAGTGGGCGGCCCGGGCCGAATATTTCAAGGACGATTTTCACGCCGAGCTGCTCTGGGTGCCGGTGGCAAGCTACGACGACATCGGCAAGCCGGGTGCCGAGTTCTATCCCTACCAGCCCGTGCTGCCGGGTTTCGTCGGCCAGTATCGCAACGAGGTGCGACCGGCGCGCAACCTCGGCAACGGCAACTACGGCCTGCGCCTGACCACGCTCCGGGGCGGCTGGGACATGTCGGCCTTCCACTACCGAAGCATGGACATCGCGCCGACCTTCTATCGCGAAACGGTTCTGGCGCCCGTTCCCACCATGACCTTCGAGGCGCGTCACGAGCGCATCGCGCAAACCGGCGGCACCGTGGCCAAGGACTTCGGTTCGGTGGTGCTCAAGGGCGAGGCGGTCTACACCCGGGGCCGCAAGTTCGGCATCCTGACTCTGACCGATCCGGACGGCTTGGCTGCCCAGAACACGCTGGACTGGGCGGCGGGCCTGGACTTCACGCTGCCGGCCGACGCGCGGTTCAATGTTCAGTTGTTCCAGCGGGTCTTTTTCGACCATCATCCCGACATCGTTCCGGAGCAGAAGGAAAACGGCTACAGCCTCTACCTGAACAAGAAGTTCGCCGGCAACTGGGAAGCGCAGGCCACCTGGATTGCCAGCCTGAACCGCACCGACTGGCTGTTCCGGCCGCGCGTGCAGTGGAACTTTCAGAAAAACTGGCGCCTGCTGATGGGCGCGGACGTCTTCAAGGGGCCGCCCCTGGGGCTATTCGGTCAGTACGCGAAGCGCGACCGGGTCTACTCGGAAGTACGCTACAGCTTCTGAGTCACACCATGAAGCGGGTCGCGTTTTCCAGGTCGCCGTGGGTCTGTCCGGACGTCAGGGCATTGACGAATTTCATCCATACGACATCCGGTTCGCCCAGATTGAAGCCGTAGAAGCCGTTCAGGCCATTGATGTTGTCACGAACGGCAATGGCCTTGACCGTGGACGTTTCCATCTGCCCGAGGTGCACCGTCGCGTCACTCCAGATATTGAGGGGCAGCGGTCGCTTGGCCCGCGCCTGGAAGCCGTACTTGGACACCTCTATCACCTGTAGCGGGTAATGCACCTTGCTACCGCCGCCTGTCACGGTCAGGTAGCCCGGGCACTTGAACGAGTAGCGCTGATAGCGCCGCTGCTTCTTTCCTGTTCCGACAAGCGTCGCTGTGTGCGGCAGCACGGCATCGTATTCGGGCAAATCGTAGATCGAATGCAGCAGTTCCTTCCGGTGGTCTTCCAGGCTGGCAAAGCCGTGGGTACGCACATTGAAGAAGTGATCGAGCAGGTCGGGCGTCAGAACAGGGTCATTGGTCGTGTAGTAGCGCCGTTGCGGCAACTTGATGTTCGGCAGCTTGACCTCGGTGAAATAGGCGTGCAGGTTCTTGCGCGGTTTTCTTGCCCCGTAGACTCGCTGAAATATGGTCGGTGCATGGTGCAAATCGAGCCAGGCGCCCACCGCCGGCGCACCGTTGGCGAAGTCGTAGTTCTCGACGACATTTGCCGTCAGCCGCTGGAAGAACAGCAGCGATTCGTACAACTCGATCCGGTTGGGGTTGACCGCGATGACCAGATGCCGCGTATCGAAAAACGTCGTGCAATACTCGTACATGAACTTCATCAGCGGGAACAGGATCGCCCCACCGGTCTTGCGGAACTTCGGATGCACCGCCAAAGCGGAAACCTCGGCGATGTTGCCTTCCTTGGCGCGGACGCCACTCAGGTCGAAAATCGACTGAAGCGGAAACCCGAACGCACTGTCTCGGATCAGCGACAAGGTGCCGACCACCTCGCCATCGTACTTGGCGCACAACGTTGTGGTCGTCGGCAGCGCATGGTAGATCGTGACCCGCATGCCGGACGGGTCCGGCTTCATGAAGCCGCTGCTGACATACGCATCGTGGAGCAACCGGAAGCACGCCTCCAGTTCTTCCCTGGTATCGGCAATCTTCAATTGAAGACGATCACCGGGCTCCGGGTCGCAATCGACGAAGGAACGGTAGATGGCAAAACGTTGATTGCGGGGCAGAAAGCCAAACAGCCTACGCAGAATCTTGCGGACTGAAGGGATAATTCCACCGCTCATCAAGTGCTCCGACAATTGATCTGGCTAGCATAGTATCGTAAGCCGCAGTGAGCAGGTGCTTAAGTAAGGTTCAACGAAATTTCGATCTCCGCAACGGTGATGTAGAAAGTGAGACTCGTAATCTCGGTGCGAGACAGCACTAGACGCTTCGCTTGCAGTGTCGGAGGACTTTACATTTGATACTTGGTGGGCGAGCACGGAGGCCTTTGGATTATGTCGAAATTGATGTTAAGTACTGGTTATAAATGAAAAAATATCACTGAGCATTTTGTTGGCACGCGCATTGCTTAGATGTTGTCAGCCAGACGACCCGGCTAATCGATGACCACAGCTTGGAGAGTTAAAATGAAAAAACTTATCGCAGCATCAATCGCAAGTATTGGCTTGGCGGCATCCATGCCGTCTTCCGCAGCAATCGTTGGTGGTGTTGATTTTGG
>JBGAQX010000016.1:0-56508 GCA_044220545.1 Rhodocyclaceae bacterium
GGCGAGCGAAGTGCAGCGGCGCACCTGCATCGTCATCGTCGAGGTGACGCAGGAAGACGCCAAGCACGATATCGGCATCATGGTCGACGCGGTCAGCGAGGTGCTGGAAATCCAGGATGGCGACATCGAGCCGCCCCCCTCCTTCGGCGCCCGGATCCGCGCCGACTTCATCGCCGGCATGGGCAAGGTCAATCAGAAGTTCGTCATCATCCTCGAAATCCAGAAGGTGTTGTCCGTCAACGAGATGGCGGTGCTTGCCGACATGAGCCAGTCGGGGCAGGAGGCAGTCCCCTCGAACTGACGCGTGTAACAGAAGAATGAGGTTCCGCCATGCTCGCTCAACTGAAAGTCAGGACCCAACTACTGGCGTTGGCTGGCGTCAGTCTCGTGCTGTTCGTGGTCGCGGTGGTGATCGCCGTGCTGGCCCTGCAGACCAACCAGCACCGCTTCCACGAGTTCGTCGATCGCGACGCGGTACGGCTGGCCGCCTTCAACGAGATGTATGCGCAAGGCCTGCAAAGCGGTCAGGCGCTGCGCAACATCATGCTCGACCCAGGCAACCGCAAGGCCTACGACAACCTTGACCTGGCGGTAACGGATTTCAACGCGGCGTTGAAGAAGGCAAAGGAACTCAGCGCCGGACGTACCGATCTCGCTCCCGTGATCGAGAAGATCGGAAAGCTTGCCCAGCAGCAGCAGGCCGCTCGGACGGCCGTCGTGGCCGACATCAGCGCGAGCAAGTTCGACGACGCCAAGGCGCGCCTCAACAAGGACGAGACACCGGCATGGCGGGCACTGAAGAAGGATCTGCTCGACGGCATCGCGCTGCTGGCCGGCGAGGCCGACAAGACCAAGGAACAACTGGCGGTGGAAAGCCGGAGCAAGCAGCGGCAGATCGTGGTGGTTGCGGCGGTCGCGATCTTGGCGATGCTGACCATCTCCTTCCTGATCGCGCGCAATTTGCTGAAACAACTGGGCGGCGAACCGGCCTATGCGGTCGAGGTGATGCATCGCGTGGCGAAGGGCGATCTGAGCGATGAAGTCGTCGTCGCGGCGAAGGACGAGTCGAGTCTGTTGTACGCGATCCGCAAGTCCAACGAAAGCCTCGCCCGCATCATCGACGAGGTGCGTACCGCGGCGGATGCCCTGATAAACGCCGCCGGGCAGGTGTCGACCACGGCGCAATCGCTGTCGCAGTCAAGTTCCGAACAAGCCGCGTCGGTCGAGGAAACGACCGCGTCGATCGAGGAGATGACCGCCTCGATCAACCAGAACAACGAAAACGCCAACGTGACCGACAAGATCGCCGGCAAGGCCTCTCAGCAGGCGGTCGATGGTAGCCAGGCGGTGCGCGACACGGTCGATGCGATGAAGCTGATCGCCGACAAGATCGGCATCGTCGACGACATCGCTTACCAGACCAACCTGCTGGCGCTCAATGCCGCCATTGAAGCCGCGCGCGCCGGCGATGCGGGCAAGGGTTTCGCGGTCGTAGCGGCGGAAGTACGCAAGCTCGCCGAACGCTCGCAGGTTGCCGCGCGGGAGATCAGCCAGGTCGCCACCTCGTCGGTAAGCCTCTCCGAAAAAGCCGGCCATCTGCTCGACGAGATGGTGCCGAGCATCAAGAAAACCTCCGACCTCGTGCGGGAAATCGCCGCCACGTCGCACGAACAGACCTCCGGCGTCGGGCAGATCAACGGCGCCATGGGCCAACTCAACAAGGCGACGCAAATGAACGCCTCGGCCTCCGAGGAGCTGGCGGCGACGGCGGAAGAGATGAACGGCCAGGCGGCTCAACTGCAAGACCTGATGGGCTTCTTCACCCTCAAGACATGAAACCCGGCGCCGGCGGGACGACACCCTCGATATGCTCCAGCCATGGCCAAGCACTTGAATGCGCAATCTCAACCATCCCGACATCACCGACGCCGAATTCGCCCAGTTCCAGCGCCTGATCTACCAGATCGCTGGCATCAGCCTGGCCGACTCGAAGAAGGTGCTGCTGGTCGGCCGGCTGGGCAAGCGGCTAAGGGCGCTCGGGCTCGCCACCTTCGGCGAGTATCACCGTCTGGTGGCGCGTGGCGACGCGCCGGACGAGCGGCAGACCATGGTCGATCTGCTGACCACCAACGAGACTTATTTTTTCCGCGAGGAAGCGCATTTCGATTTTCTGCGCCAGGTCGTCCTGCCACAGCGACCGGCGGGCCGGCCCTTCGATGTCTGGAGCGCCGCCTCCTCGACCGGCGAGGAGATCTACACCCTGTGCATGGTGCTGGCCGACGAACTGGGCGTCGATGCGCCGTGGTCGATTTTCGGCTCGGACATCAGCACCCGCGTGCTGGCCGTTGCCCAGCGGGGCCTGTACTGGCTGGATCGCACCCGGGGACTACCGCAAAGCTACCTGCGCAAGTACTGCCTCAAGGGCGTGCGCAGTCAGGAGGGCGGATTTCTCATCGCGCCGGAATTGCGCCGCCACACGCGTTTTCTGCAAATCAATCTGAACGCGACCTTGCCGGAGATCGGCAAGTTCGACCTGATCTTCCTGCGCAACGTGATGATCTACTTCGACAATGAAACAAAGCGACAGGTGGTGGACCGGATTGTGGAAAAATTGCGTCCTGGCGGATATCTGATCGTCGGCCATTCCGAAAGCCTGAACGGCATCAACGACACCCTGAAGCCGGTCAAACCCACCATCTATCGCCTGCCCGGCTAGCCATGCAAAAGATCAAGGTCATGCTCGTCGACGACTCCGCGGTCGTCCGCCAGGTCAACAAGGAAACCCTGGAGCGCGAACCGGACATGGAGGTGATCGGCGCCGCCGCCGACCCGCTGTTCGCGCTCGAACGCATGAAGATCCAGTGGCCCGATGTGCTGGTGATCGACATCGAAATGCCGCGCATGGATGGCCTGACCTTCCTGAAGAAGATCATGGCCGAGCGCCCGACGCCGACCATCGTCTGCTCGTCCCTGGCGGAAAAGGGCGCCGCCGCCACCATGGAGGCCATGGCCGCCGGCGCGCTGGCCATCATCACCAAGCCGAAGATGGGCGTGAAGCAGTTCCTCCAGGAGGCCGGCAACGATCTCGTCTCGGCGGTGCGGGCGGCCGCCCGGGCCAATATCCGCCGCGTTCATCCGGGCGCCGTGACGCCGCCACCACGCCCCAAGTTGACCGCCGACGCGATGCTGGCCGCACAGGCGGCCGGCATGAGCGCCATGGCCAACACCACCGACAAGGTCGTCGCCATCGGCACCTCCACCGGCGGCACGCAGGCGCTGGAAGCCGTGCTGACCAGGCTGCCGGCGGTCACCACCGGCATCGTCATCGTCCAGCACATGCCGGAAAAATTCACAGCCATGTTCGCCGAGCGACTCAACAGCCTGTGCGCCATGGAAGTGCGCGAGGCGAAGGACGGCGACCGGGTGCTGCCCGGCCGCGCGCTGATCGCGCCCGGCGGCCGCCACATGATGTTGAAGCGCAGCGGCGCGCAGTACTACGTCGAGGTGGCCGACGGACCGGTGGTCAATCGCCACAAGCCTTCGGTCGATGTGCTGTTCCGGTCGGTGGCGCAGGTCGCCGGCCGCAATGCGCTGGGCGTGATCATGACCGGCATGGGCGACGATGGCGCGCGCGGCATGAAGGAAATGCATGATGCCGGCGCCCAGACGCTGGCCGAGGACGAGTCGACCTGTGTGGTGTTCGGCATGCCCAAGGTCGCCATCGACCTCGGTGGCGTGGACAAGGCGGTGCCGCTGGATCGTATTCCGCAGGAAATCATCGCCTACGGCCGCCAGTAGACCTTCCCGAATCGCGCCCATGCCCCCGCCACCACCCATCTCCGCCCGCGACCTCGAACGGCAGGCGCTCAATATCAATCCGGGCGGCTGGTCGGTGCAGACCGAACGGCCCATCGCGACGCTGCTCGGCTCCTGTGTGGCGGTCTGCTTCTACGACCCGAAGCTGAGGCTGGCGGGAATGAATCACTTCCTGCTGCCCAGCCGGGCCAGCCGCAACCTGGCCGACGAGGACATCGTCCTGAACGGCGACTACGCCATGGAGGTGTTGCGCAACGCCATGTACGCCAAGGGCGCGCAAAGCGGCCGTCTGGTGGCGAAGGCGTTCGGCGGCGGCAACATCGTCAGTTCGATCAACATGGCCATCGGCGAACGCAACGCGACGTTCGCCCGCGAGTGGCTGGAGCGCGAGCGTATTCCGCTGGTCGCTTCCGATTTCGGCGGCGCCTGGTCGCGCAAGGTGCTCATCGACCCGATTTCCGGCGATGCCTTCTGCCGCCGCAATCCGGTCAACCAGCCGGACGTTCAGGCGATGGTCAAGGCGGAAAGCGAATACGAAAAATCCCTGGTCGTGCCGAAGCCGGCCAGCACCGGCCAAGGCAAGAAGATCGAATTGTTTTGACGCCAAACCGGCCCGACAGCTACGACTGATCGAGATTCCTCATGGTTCGGCGCATGAAGCAGAGGTCTTCCCAGGCCTTGGCCTTGTCGGGCAGATTCCGCAGCAGATAGGCTGGATGGTAGGTGACGATCAGCGGGATGCCGTTGAACTCGAGCAGGCGGCCGCGCGTTGACGAAATCTTCACTTCGCTGCGCAGCAGTGTCTGAGCGGCCGGTCGCCCCAGTGCGACGATCAGCTTCGGCTTGAGCAGGGCGATCTGCCGTTCCAGATAAGGCCAGCAGGCGGCCGTCTCCTCCGCCTCCGGAGTGCGATTGTTGGGGGGGCGGCACTTCACCACGTTGGCGATATAGACGTTGTCGCCCCGCCGCAAGTCGATCGCCGCCAGCATGGCATCGAGCAGCTTGCCGGCCTGGCCGACGAACGGCTCGCCGCGCTCGTCCTCTTCCGCGCCCGGACCTTCGCCGACGAACAGCCAGTCCGCCTCGACGTCGCCGACGCCCAGCACGGCCTGCTTGCGCTCCCGGCCAAGCGCGCAGGCCTGACAGGCGGAGACCGCCGTCTTCAGTTCCACCCAGCCCATGGCGGCAATTTCGGTGGCCCGACCCGCCTCGGCGGGGGATGATGGCGCTGGCGTCGCGGCCACGGGGGCCGGTGGCGCCGCGGTTCGCGTCGCCACCGCGGATGTGTCGGGCTCGGCCGGCGCATCGGACTCGGCGGCGGGCGCATCGCCCGACTCGGGTCGATCGCGCAGCCGCCAGAGTGGCCCGAGACCGATCTCCCGGAGAATGCTGTCGCGCCGACTCACAACTCGCGCGCCATGACAATGGCGTCCTCTCGACCATCGAGGCCCGGGTAGTAGCCCCGCCGGCGGCCGATTTCGCTGAACAAGAAGCGTCGATACAGGGCGAGGCCGGAGACGTTGCCCGGACGTACTTCGAGGAGCATGCGGACGGCGCCGTGGCGGCGGGCAACCTCGAACAGTTGACCGAGCAACTCGCCGCCCAGGCCGCGCCGCTGAAACTCCGGCAGGATGGTGATGTTGAGCAAGTGGGCCTCGTCGACCACCCTCATCAGCACGGCGTAGCCGACCAGCACGCCGTCTTCGCGGCATACCCAGGCGCTATGGCCGGCCTTCAGCGAGTCGACGAAGTTGCCCCGTGTCCAGGGGAAATCGTAGGCGCGCTGCTCGGCGGCCGTAACGGCATCGACATCGGTTTCGCGCATGGGCACGAAATCCAGGCGAGGCTTCAGCACCGCGCTCATTACTTGGTGCCGCCACGGGCAAGCCGTTCGGCGGTGGTCAAGGCCACCTTGTCGCGCACATAGAGGGGCGCGGCGGCGGCGGCGTCCAGGCCTTCGCCGCCGGCCAAGCGCGGCGCCGCCAGCCGGGCCACGGCGGCGGCGGTTGGCCGCAGGTCAGCGCGGATGCGCGCTAAAACCGGCAGCAGCGCTGGATAGCTGGCGAAGCCATCGCCGCAACCGACCCACCCCTCGCCGGCCGGCAAAGGCACCTGCGCGGGCGGACTGACCACGGGCGGCAGCACGACGACGCCGTTGGCGTAGGCGGCGACGTAGACCTCGTTCATGCGCGCATCGAGACAGGCGAATACCCGGTCTTCGCCGCTGGCCAGGGCCAGGGCCTCCAGCGTATTGACGCCGAACACGGGCAGATCGAGGCCGAAGGCCAGCCCCTGGGCGCATCCGGCGGCCAGGCGCAGACCCGTGAAGCTGCCCGGGCCGGCGCCGAAGGCAATGCCATCGAGCGTCTTGAAGCCGACGCCCGCCTCGGCCAGCAATGCCTGGGTGGCGGGCAGCAGCCATTCGGAACCACCCGGTCCGCCATTTGGCTGGTCGACGGCCCGCTCGACGACCGTACCGTCGTCCCAGAGGGCGACCGACAGGCGTTGGGTGGCGGTTTCGAGGGCCAGGAAGCGCATGGCCGCCATTTTACCGGACGGCCACGCTCGACAAACCCGCTATTCGGGCAGGCCGTTCAGGAAGTAGAGGTTCTCGAGCAGCGGCCCCGCCTTGCCGATGGCGCCAAACCAGCGCTCGTAGATGTCGAGGACTTCGCGGCTGCGATAGAGGCGCGCCAACTCGCGATTCACCGCCAGGCGGAAATCGGGGTCATCGCGACGCATCATCAGCGCGTAGGGCTCGTAGGACAGGAGCTCGCCGCCGAGACGCCAGGCGGACTTGTTGCCGCTGCCGAGAATCAGCCCGGCCAGCAGTGCCCGATCCGAGGCATAGGCGTCGACCTTGCCGGCCGCCATGGCGGCGATGCCATCCTGGTGGTCCTTGACGATGACCAGCTCGGTATCGAGTTGCTTCTTGGCCAAGGCGGTGCGCAGGGTGCGCTCGGTGGTGGTGCCGGCGGCGACGCCGAGCTTCCTGCCCTTCAGATCGGCCAGCGAATTGATCTTGTCGCTGGCGGTGATGTAGCCGCCACCGTCGGCGAAGGTCATCAGGCTGAAATCGACGTTTTCCATGCGCGACAGCGAAGCGGTGGTGGAGCCGCATTCCAGGTCGATCTCGCCCTTGGCGACCCTCTCCATCCGGTCCGAGGGCTGCACCAGCACCCATTTCACGGCCAGCGTGTCGAGCTTCAACTGCTGCTTGATGGCCTCGGCGACCTTGGTGCACAACTCGACGGAATAGCCCCAGGGCTTGTTGTCGTTGCCGATATAGGAAAACGGCACCGAGGTATCGCGGTAGCCGAGGGCAATGGATTTCTGCGCCCGGATCTTGTCCAGGGTCGGGCCGGCCGTGGCTACCAGCGGCACCGAGACCAGGACCACCGCCAAACAACGCCTGAGCAACTTGATCGATTCGCGCATCGTCATCTCCATGATGGGTGAAAGTCGCTAGGTTGCCACAGGCGGGATGGCGCGGCAATTCGAAAGCGGAATTCTGTTGCGAATCCGGAATCCAGGCCAGGAAAGCCGGCGTGAATCCCGGCGTGACGGGGCACCGCCGGGTGTCAGCGCTCGTCGCCTGTCGGCGGGGCCGGTGGCGGGCGGCGATAGATGTCGTCGCCGGCGCTACGGATGTCCCGGCGCAACTGGCGCCGCTCTTCAAGCGACATGCGCCCAGGCATCGATAGGTCGTCGCGCCGGAACTCCTGTGCGCGCATCGGACGATCCATCGGCTGGCGGGAAAACACCGGCATACCCCCCGCCTCGGCAAAGCGGCGGCCGTGGCCACCGCCACCGCCCGGCCCGGCGCACGCGGGCATCGCCGCCAGCAGGGCGATCACACCGATGAGCCAGACATTGAGCGGAGTTTTCATGACCGCTATCCTAGGCGACTTTTCACCCGCCGATGGCACCGTTTTGTAATCGTTTGTAAGGTCTCCTCCCGCAATCGACCCGATCCGGCTAGCATTCCATTCCATGACCGAGCCAACCGCCAGACCCGCCAAGATCCTCGTCGTCGACGACGACCTGCGCCTGCGACAACTGCTGGAGCGCTACCTCGGCGAGCAGGGCTTCGCCGTCAAGGCCGTCGACGGCGCCACCGCGATGGACAAGGCGCTCTCCCGCGAACTCTACGATCTGATCGTGCTCGACTTGATGATGCCCGGCGAAGACGGCCTGTCGATCTGCCGGCGGCTGCGTGGCGAGAAGAACGAGGTCGCCATCGTCATGCTCACCGCCAAGGGCGACGAGGTCGACCGCATCGTTGGTCTGGAAATGGGCGCCGACGACTATCTGCCCAAACCATTCAGCCCCCGCGAACTGGTGGCGCGCATCCACGCCGTGCTGCGCCGCCGGGTGGCGCCACCACCACCGGGTACGCCGGGCGAAGCGGATACGACGATCGAATTCGGCGACATCGTGATCAACCTCGGCACCCGCGAACTGAACCGTGCCGGCACCGCCACCACGCTCACGACCGGTGAATTTGCCCTGCTCAAGGTGCTGCTCGAACACCCGCACAAACCCTTGTCGCGCGACAAGCTGATGGAACTGGCGCGCGGCCGCGAATACGATGTTTTCGATCGATCCATCGACGTCCAGGTTTCCCGGCTGCGCAAGCTGGTCGAGGAAGACCCGGCCAAGCCCCGCTACCTGCAGACCGTCTGGGGCTTCGGCTACGTCTTCGTTCCCGACGGCAAGAAGCGCGAATGAGGCTGGCCCCGAAGAGCCTGCTCTGGCGCACTTTCCTGCTGATCGCGGTGCTGATGCTGCTCTCCGTGCTCGCCTGGTTCTACATCTTCACCAGCTACGAGCGGGAACCGCGGGCGCGCCAGCTCGGCCAGTTGATCGTCAGCATCGTCAATCTCACCCGTACCTCGCTGATCACGGCCCGACCCGAGGCGCGCATCCACTTGCTGCGCGAACTGTCCGACCGCGAGGGCATCCACATCTATCCGGCCGAAGCGGATGACCGGATCGCGCCGTTACCCGAGCGCCCCTTCCTCCGGCGCCTGGAGGCGCTGGTGCGCGAGCAGTTGGGCGACACCACCCGCCTGGCCCTGGAGCGCGACGGCGAGCAGGCCCTGTTCGTCAGTTTCAGCATCGAGGACGACGCCTATTGGGTCGCCCTGCCGCGCGAGCGCCTGGAGCGCCATTTCCCGCTGCAATGGCTGGGCTGGGGCGCCGCCGCCCTGCTGCTCTCGCTGGCCGGCGCCTGGCTGATCATGTTCCGCGTCACCCGGCCGCTAAAGTCTCTGGAAAGGGCCGCCGCCGAGATTGGCCAGGGCCGGCGCCCGGCACCGGTGGCCGAAAGCGGCCCACGGGAAATCGCCACCCTGGCGCGCAACTTCAACCAGATGAATGCCGATCTGGCGCGACTCGACGAAGACCGGGCGCTGATTCTGGCCGGCATCTCCCATGACCTGCGCACTCCGCTGACCCGCCTGCGCATGGCCATCGAAATGTCCGCCGCCGACGCCGCGACCCAGCGCGACATGGTGGCCGACGTCGAGGAAATGGACCGCAGCATCGGCCAGTTTCTCGACTTCGCCCGCACCGACGCCGGCGAAGCCGTCGCGGCGACCGACCTTGCCGCGCTGCTCGACGAACTGGCGGGCCAGTACCGCCGGCGCGGCGCCGATGTCGTGGTCGACGTCGGCGGACTGGCAACCATCACCCTGCCCTTGCGGCCCAAGGCCGTCCGCCGCGCCATCGCCAACCTGGTCGACAACGCCCTGCGCCATGCCGGCGCCGACCGGCCCGTCGAGCTCTGCCTGACCGGCAACGGCGGCACCGTGGCCATCGACGTTCGCGACCGGGGCCCGGGCATTGCCGCCGCCGACGCAGAGCGTCTCAAGCTGCCGTTCACACGCCTGGAGGCGGCCCGCACCGACGCCATCGGCACCGGCCTGGGCCTGGCCATCGTCGATCGCGTGGCGCGCGGCCATGGCGGCACGCTCGACCTCCTGCCGCGCGAGGGGGGCGGCCTGATCGCCCGCATCACGTTGCCGAAGCCCTGACATGGCCCATGTTTTCGTGGACATTTCCAGCCACGGCCTGGGCCACCTGGCGCAGACCGCGCCGATACTGAACGCCTTGCGCCAGGCTCGTCCCGCGCTGCGCCTGACCCTGCGCAGCGGCCTGTCCCGCGCCCGTCTGGCCGGGCGCATCGACGGCGCATTCGATCATATCGAGGCAGCGAGCGATTTCGGATTCGTCATGAAGAATGCCCTGGACGTCGATCTGCCGGCCAGCGCCGCCCGGTATCAGGCCCACCACGCCGATTGGCCGGCGCGCGTGCGACAGGAAACCGGGCTGCTCGCGGCGCTGGCGCCCGACCTGGTGCTGACCAACGTCGCCTATCTGCCGCTGGCCGGCGCCGCCGGCGCCGGTATTCCCGCCGTCGCCCTGTGCTCGCTCAACTGGGCGGATCTGGTCTTGCATTTCTTCCGGCACGAGACCTGGCTGGCGCCCGTCCACAAACAGATGCTCTCCGCCTACCGAAGCGCCGCCATGTTCCTGCGCACAACGCCCGGCATGCCGATGTTCGACCTCGCCAATGTCCTGACCATCGGCCCGCTCGCCGCGCCGCCCGAACTCGGTCGGCCCGAGGTGGCGCGCCGCCTTGGCCTGCCATTGGACCGCCGCTGGGTACTGGTGGCGCTCGGCGGGTTCGACTTCCCGCTGCCGGTGGCCGACTGGCCGCGCCGGCAGGACGTCCTCTGGCTGCGGCCCGATGAATTCGTCGATGGCGATGTGCCCTTCAACGACCTGCTGGCCAGCGCGGACGCGATCGTCACCAAGCCGGGCTATGGCAGCTTCACCGAAGCCGCCGTGCACGGTGTGCCTCTGCTCTACCTGCGCCGGCCCGACTGGCCTGAGGAACCCTGCCTGCTCGACTGGCTGCCCCACCACGCCCGCGCCATCGAAATCAGCCGCGCCCAGGCGCTGCGCGGCGAGCTGCTGCCGGCGCTCGACAACCTGTGGGCGAGGCGCCCGCCACCCCGTCCGGCACCCACCGGCATCGCACAGGCGGTGGCGGCGCTGCTGGAGTTTCTGCCATGACCGACCTTGCCGATTTCATGCGCAACCGGCCCGCCGGATCGGCGTAGCCGGTCGCTAGCGGGCCTTGCGCACCAACCGGCCGGTATCGGTCCTGGCCTGGCGCGCTTCGCCGCCGGCCTTGCGCACCAGGCCATCGAGCGCGTCATCGAGCGTCGGCCGGTGTTCGCGATAGAACAGGCCAAGGGCGGGCGTCGCATCGTCCATGGCCTCGCGCAGGGCGGCCAGTTTGTCCGCTGGGTCGTGTTCCGCGCTCAGTTCGCGCACGGTCATGCCGAGGTTGGTATAGGTGCGGTGTGTCTTGTCGAAGGTGACGCAGGGCGAAAGGATGTGCAGGTAGGAGAAACCGCGATGCGCCATCGCCGCACCGATCATGCGGCGCAGGTGCTCCGGGTGTCCCGCATAGGACTGGCCGACCCAGCTTGCCCCGTACGACAAGAGCATCATCAGCGGATTGAGTGGCCGATCCGGGTTGTCGTAGGGCGAGGTCGGCGTGCGGAAGCCGACCGCCGAGAGGGGCGAGGTCTGGCCCTTGGTAAGGCCGTAGATCCCGTTGTCGAACAGCAGGTAGGTGATGTCCAGGTTGCGCCGCGCGGCGTGCGGCACATGGCCGCCGCCGATGGCGAAGCCGTCGCCGTCGCCGCCGACCGCCACCACGGTGAGGGCCGGATTCGCCGTCTTCACGCCGGTGGCCACCGGCAGCGCCCGGCCATGCAGGGTATGCAGGCCATAGGTATTCATGAAGAAGGGGAAGCGCGACGAACAGCCGATGCCGGAGACCACCACGGCCTCTTCGTTGGGCACACCGAGTTGGCAAAGCGCGGCCGCCACCGCCTCGACGATGGCGAAATAGCCGCAACCCGGACACCAGGTCGGCAGGGTCTTGGAACGATAGCCCAGGCGGCCGCTCTCGGCGACCTGCTTGAGTCTCTCTTCGAGATAGACCGGCCGAAATTCACCCATGTCACCCCCGTCACGCATATCACCCATGGCATCGTTCCTTTCAAGCCGCCTGTCTGGCCGATTGCAGACCGGCCAGGCGACGGATTTCGGCGAGGATTTCCTCGACCTTGAGCGGCGCCCCCGGCACCCGCGCCAGGCTGGTCACCGGCCGGACCACGTGGGAACGCAGGATGTTGGCGAACTGGCCCTGATAGTTGACCTCGGGCACCAGCACCTCCCGGCAATCGTCCATGAAGCCGGCCACCCCTTCGGTCGGAAATGGCCAGATCATCACCACCTTCATCGTGGCGCAGCGAATTCCTTCGGCCCGCGCCAGCAGCATCGCTTCCAGGCACTCGCCGACGCTCGACCCCCAGGAGACGATGCCCACGTCCACCGCGCCTTCATCGCCGAAGCGCTTGTAACAGGTGAAATCGGGATGAGCGAGCGCCGCCTTGAGCTTCTCGTGCCGTTTGCGGCTCATTGCCGCGTGCATCTCGGCCTGATCGTTGGGACGACCCAGTTCGTTGTGCTCCAGGCCGGTGGCGACGTGCATGCCGCCCGGCTGCCCGGGAACGGTGCGCGGACTGATGTGGTCGGCGGTCAGGGCATAGCGCTGGAACGCGGGACTGCCGCCCCGCGTATCCGCGTAGCGGTTCATGTCGGCCTGGAAAGGCGGATTCTCCGGAAAGGGCACCGTCTCGTAGCGATTCGACAGATAGAGGTCGAGCAGGACGATGACCGGCGTCTGGTAGGCCTCGGCCATCTCGAAGGCCTTGCCGGCGCAGCGGTAGCAACCCTCGACATTGGTTGGCGCGATGACGATGCGCGGCGCGTCGCCATGTCCGCCATAGACCGCCATGTTCAGGTCGGACTGTTCGGTCTTGGTCGGCATGCCGGTCGATGGCCCGCCGCGTTGCGAGACGAACACGACGCCGGGAATCTCGGCGATGACGCCCATGCCGAGCATTTCCGCCATCAGCGACAGACCCGGTCCCGAGGTCGCGGTGGCGGCGCGCGCGCCGGTATACCCGGCGCCCAGGGTTGCCGAGATGGCGGCGATTTCGTCCTCGGTTTGCAGCAGGCGGGCGCCATGCCTGGGCATCTCGCTGGCCAGGCGTTCCATGATGGAAGTCGCCGGCGTGATCGGATAGCCGAAGAAGTTGTCGATGCCGGCATCGAGCGCGCCGCGCACCACGGCGGCGTTGCCGCTGATCATTTCCAGATGGGCGCCGCTGGCCTTGGCCGGCGGTGGGCCGAAAACGATGTCGTCGAGGCGGAACCAGCGACTGCCCTCCTCGTAGCCAGCGCGCAGCGCCGCCTCGTTCTTGACCGCCAGCTCCGCCTTGTTCTTGAACTTGCCGTTCACCGCGTTCAATACCGGTTCGATCGGCAGGCGGAACAGGCCCGCCAGGTAGCCGACCACCACGATATTGCGGGAACGCGCGGAGCCGGTGCTCTTCTCGGCCAGTTCGCGAATCGGCACGTAGTAGGGAATCTGGCCGGGATCGATGTGGCCGCTGATGTGGGCCCCCTCGGCCAGGGGTATCACCGAGCCGCTCTCGTAGACCACCGCCCCCGACTCGCGCGCCTCGCCGACGTGGGGAATCGCGTGGCTGTCGTCCAGCGAGACCAGCACGTCCGATTTCGGCTTCAGCGAATAGGCCTGGGAGTCGGTGACGCGCAAGCGCGCGATGCACTTGCCGAAGCCGCGTATTTCCGCCGGGTACACATCGAAGCTGATCACCCGGTAGCCCATCCCGGCCATGGCCCGGCGCAGGATATCGCCCGCGGCGATGGTGCCGTCGCCCGCCGAACCGACGATGGCAAACTGAATGTCGGTGCGCATCATTGATACTCCCAGAACGGCGATTCGATCCGGCCGTCGGCCGTCAGTCGCAGGCGCTCGTCCTGAGTGGGCACCCAGGGCTCGTTGGCGCCGGTGATGTTGCGCGCCGCCAGTTCGCCCATGGCCCGCACGTTCTTCCAGCCATGGTAGAAACAGTAGTGCCGTTCCCGATCCGTCCAGATCTGGCAGACATCGCCGGCGGCATAGATGTTTTCGTGGGTGGTGCGCAGATTGGGGCTGACCAGCAGACCGCGCTCGATGTCGACCCCGGAGCCGAGCATGAAGTCCAGCGAGGGCGTAACGCCGAAGAACGGCATCACCACGTCGCCATGGCACTCCGAACCATCGCTGAACACCAACCGGCGGGCGGGCAGCCCGGGGGCGCCTGGTTCGATGGCCTGGATGCAACCCCGGACCGTGCCGTCGATGACGGCGAAACCCATGCGCTTCAGCGCCTCGATGAGCTCCGGCCGCTCCTCGGCCGTGACCTCATGCGGCCAGAAGAGCTGCGGACCGGCGACCAAGGTGACGCGGTAGCCGGTATCGAGCAGGGTGCGGCCGAGATCGAGACCAATGGTGTCGCCGCCGAGCATGATCAGGTGGCCGCCCCGGGGCAGCGCGTCGGCCACCTCGACGGCCTCGCGGAAGCCGGCGAAGCCATGCATCAGCGACCGGAATTCGGAGAGCTCTTCGGGCAGATAGGGCCTGGCACCGGAGGCGACCAGCAGCGAATCGAAGGCAATGACCTCCTTGTGCGCCAAGGTCAGTTGCTGCCGGGCGCTGTCCACGCCGACCACCTTGGTGGCCCGGCGCAGGGCGATGCGATTGCGCCGATAGTAGTCGGCGGGATAGATGACCAGCCGGCGCCAATCCCGCTCACCGCGAAACACCCGGGGCAGATCGTAGCGATTGAAGAAGGGCAACCGGGAGATGGTGATCATGGTCACGCGACTCTCCGGGTCGCGGCTGCGCAGCGTCTCGGCGGCCTGGTTGCCGGCCACACCGCTGCCGATGACCACATGGTGGCGAACGGCCGTCACGGTCACACCTCCACTTCGGCCAGCTCGCAGCGCGAGATGGCTATGCACTTCACCGGGCAGACGTTGTAGCAGGCGCCACAGCGGATGCACTCGTTGTTGTCGATCCAGATCGCCGCGACCTTGTTCCACTCCTTGGTCTCGGTCAGCTTGCCGTAGCTGCCGTCGGCGCCGATCTCGACGCCGTCGACCAGCTTGATGCAGGTGCGCGGCGCCACCTCGATGCAGGCCCGACAGTAGATGCAGCGATCGACGTCGATCTCGTAACGCAGGTTGCACAGGTAACAGCGCTTGGCTTCCTCGGCGGCCAGGTGCTGATCCATGCCGGTTTCCACCTCGCAGGTGAGCGACTTGCCGCGTTCGACCAGGCCCGCGGTCGGCATGGTCTGGCGCGGAATGAAATCGAAGGCGCGTTCCCGCAGCGGCTGTGCCACCGGCTCGATGCGCACCACCTGTCGATGCCGCGCCCGGCCCAGCAGCCAGGTGTCGATGCGCCGGGCGATTTGCCGGCCGTGGCCGACGGCGCTGACCACCGTGGACGCGCCGCTGACGTAGTCGCCGGCGGCAAACAGTCCGTTGTGCGACGTCATGCCGCTGTCGCCGAGGCGGACGTTGTGCCAGCGGTCCAGTTCGACGGGCGTGTCGTTGAAGTCGTGCACCGTCTGCTGGCCGATGGCGACGATCGCCGTGTCGCATTCCTCGACGAATTCCGAGCCTTCGATGGGCAGCGCCTGGCGGCGACCGTTCTCGCGCCAGCCGCCCAGCCGGTTCTGCGCGAACTCGACGCCGGCCAGACGTCCGTCGGCGCCGACCACCAGGCCCATCGGCGAGCGCAGCCCCCTGATGCGGATGCCCTCGCGCTTGGCCTCGAAAATCTCTTCCGGGCTGGCCGGGATGTATTCCTCGGCGGTGCGGATATGGATCGTCACCTCGGCCGCGCCCAGGCGCACGGCCACCCGCGCGCAGTCCAGGGCCGTGAAGCCGGCGCCGATGACGGCAACCCGGCGACCGACGACCGGCGCCTCGCCCCGGTGCATGCGCAGCAGGAAATCCAGGCCGTATTCGACGCCGGGAACGGCGGTGATATCGCGCTCCCGCCACTCACCGCGCAAGGGCACCGGGGTGGCGGCCATGCAGCCGGTGGCCAGCAGCACCGCGTCGTGGCTGGCCAGCAACCGGGAAACCGGCGTCTGGCCCGGACCATTGCCGACGGCGACGCCGGTGCGCAACTGCACACCCAGGCGCAGCGCGTTGTGCAACTCGGTCACGAGCACGGCGCGCGGCAGACGGAACTCCGGAATGCCATAGCGCATCATGCCGCCCGGGTGCCGCTCGCGCTCGAGGATCACCACGTCGTGGCCGAACAAGGACAGGTCGTGGGCCGCCGCAACACCGGCCGGCCCGGCGCCGACGATGGCGACGCGCTTGCCGGTGGGCGCATACAGGCGTTCCGTCATGCGATGGCCGGCATCCATCATGTCCGCCGCCACCCGCTTCAAGTGACAGATGGCCACGGGCTCGCCGTTGCCGTCCCAGCCGTGACGACACTTGGCCTCGCAGGGCCGGGAACAGATCCTGCCGAGCACGCCTGGCAGGACGTTGGCCTCGCGATTGACCTCGTAGGAGGAACCGAACTGTTCCTCGACGATGCGCCGGATGTAGGCCGGCACATTGGTACCGGCGGGACAGGCGGTCTGGCAGGGTACGTTCTGCCTGACCCAGCCCAGATCGCGCGGGTCATCCGAGATGAATACGCCGACCGCCACCGTCGCGGCGGTCGATGGAAGATGAACGTCACCCATGCCCACTCCTGTTAAGTTGTTATTGCCGGGCTCAGCCTTGGTTTCCGTCAGGTGGTGATTCGACGGCAAAAGGCGCCGGGCCGCAACCGGGCCGTGGGAATTGTTTGAGTTAGGTCAACCGGACCACCGTCCGGAGTGTGCGACATCCCGCGTCGCCACGCGCGCAACCCGCTACAGGTCGGCCCGGGCCAGCTTCTTGCGCAGGCGTCGCGCCTGTCGATGGCGCGCCATCAGGCGTGCGTCGGTGACCACGATGCCCACCGTCTCGCCGATCACCCGCGCCACGCCGAGCACGGGCAGCACCAGCATCAAACCGGGAATGCCGGCCACGGCACCCCCGGCGAAGATCATCAGCACCGTCATCACCGGATGCATGTCCAGGCTCTTCCCGACGGTGAGCGGCATATAGACGAAATCATCGAGCAGGCGCACGGCGACGAACAGGGCCACGGACCAGTAGGCCATGGCCGGCGTATCCGGAAAGTCGGTGGCCGCCACCAGGACCACGAGCAGCCCGCCCAGCACGGAGCCGACATAGGGAACCCAGGCCAGCACGGCGCAGATCAGGCCCAGCGCCAAGGCGCCGGGAAAACCCATGATCCAGAGTCCGATGGCCAGCGTGACGGTATCGAGCGCGGTCAGTTTGATCAGCCCCTGGAAGTAGGCGCGCGCCGTTCGATCGACCTCGTTCAGGAGATACAGCGTCCTTTCGAAGAAGGCGTTGGGCACCGCCTGGCCGAGAAAGGCCTTGAAGCGGCGACCATCTTTGAGGAAGAAGAAGGCCAGGAAAGGCGCCAGCAGGAGCGAGGGTGTCCAGGCGGCGATGCCCATCGCGACTGGCTCGATGTGTGCGGCCATGCTTCGGGACTCCGCCAGCCCCCTGGCGAGCCCATCGGCCAGACGCGCCTTGGCCAACACGCTGAAGCGCGCTTCCAGGCCGCGCACACTGCCATCCAGCAGCCGTATGCCGCCTTCGAGATAGCGCTCGACGGAAGCCTGCCAATCGAGCGCATGGGTCGCCACCCAGGGCGCGACCAGTATGACGCAGGCGCCGACCACGACAAGGAAAGCGCTCATCACCACCGCCGCCGCGCCATCGCGGCTCATGCCGCGAAAGACCAGCACCAGCATGGGCGGGTAGAGAAAATAGTAGAGGATCAGCGCCAGCAGGAAGGGCACCACCAGCCAGAGCGTCTGCTGGAATACCAGCAGCAACCCGAGCGTGGCGCCGACGATCGCCGCCCAGACGACAGGCCCGGCGCCGGGACGGATCGCGTCGCGCATCGGGTTCATCTACAGATGCTGATGCGCGCCGACGGCGATGGCCAGTTCGCGCAGGCGCCGGCCAATGTGGCGCGCCAGTTGGCGGGCGATTTTCGAGGCGATGCGGCCGTGGGTGTCGAGCAGGCCGAGGAAGTCGTCGCGGAAGAACACGGCCAGCTTGCAGGCCGTGACCGCCTGGGCCTGGGCCATGCGCGGCGCGCTGTCGAGCAGCGCCAGCTCGCCGAAGAAGGTGCCGACGGTCAGTCGCGCCAGTTCATCCACCTCGCCCGCCTTGGCGGGTTCGTGGCGGCGTATCGTCACTTCGCCGTCGAGCACGATATAGACCGCCTGGCCTTCCTCGCCCTGGTCGAAGATCACTTCGCCGGGCAGGTAGTCGCGTTCATGCATCAGGGCATCGACGACCGCCAGCTCGGCGGGCGAAAGTTCGACGAACAGGGACAGCGTCCTGAGGCGCGCCAGACGAGGGGTCGTGGTGTTCGCATTGAAGAAGCCGAGGGCCATGGGAATATCTCGCCGGCGATGACCGGCCGATTCTATCCCAGCGGCGCTGGGCGGCCGAAGGCCCATGCTTGCTTCAGGCCCGGATGGGGGCCGGGCGCGGCCGGGTTTGCGGTCTATCATGCGCGGTAGTACACGTCGCCGAGCCCGGCCAACCGAATCGAGAACCATCGCCAGACACGTGAGAGCACTACTTCTGATTCTTTGCATTTCGTGGGTCGGAGCGGCCCGGGCGGTCGAGCCGGTGGCGCTGCCGGATCCGGCGCCGCTGTTCGCGGCGACCCTGTGGGATGTCGGCAATCGACCCTACCCGCTGGCCGCGCTCCGTGGCAAGCCGCTGCTGGTCAATTTCTGGGCGCGCTGGTGCGGTCCCTGCCGGGTGGAGATTCCCGAGCTGGTCAGGGTGCGGCGACAGTTCCGCGACCATGGCCTGCAGGTGGTCGGCATCGGCATCGAGGACCAGGCGGCTACCGTGGGCGAATTCGCCCGCGCCTACGAAATGGACTACACCGTGCTGCTGGCCAAGGACACGGGCCTGCCGCTGATGAAGGCGCTGGGCAACGGCAAGGGCGGGCTGCCGTACACACTCATCATCGACGGCAACGGCCGGACAGTGGGGAGGTTCGAAGGGCTCCTGAAGCCGGCGGAGCTCGATGCCGCCCTGGCCAGGCTGTTCCGGAGCTGACGATGGCAAGCCGTCGCCGCGATTTCCTCATCGGTCTGGGCGCCCTGGCCGCGAGCACGACCAGTCTCGGCGCCCCCCTCGTCGCCACGGCGCCCCCCGAGCTCCTGCCCCGCTCGAAACGCCAACGCGTCGTCATCGTCGGCGGTGGCTGGGGCGGACTCTCCTGTGCCCGGCACCTGACCGCGAACGCGCCCGAACTCGAGGTGGTTCTCCTGGAAAAGAACCCGGCCTTCTGGTCCTGCCCGCTCAGCAACAAGTGGCTCGTGGACCTGGTCGATAGCCGGTATCTGATCCACGACTATGCGGCGGCGGCCCGCGCCTACGGTTACACCTTTCTTCGAGCCGAGGCACGGACCATCGACCGTGACCGTCGGCTCGTGGTCTGTGCCGACGGCGTGGTGGGCTACGACTGGCTGGTGCTCGCCGTGGGCATCCGCCAGGACTATGGCGCCTGGTTCGGCAACGACAGCCGCGCCGTCGATCAGGCCCGGACCGAGTATCCCAGCGCCTGGCAGTCCGGTGGCGAGGCCGCGGCGCTCAAGCGGAAGCTCGCGCGCTTCGAGGGCGGCGACCTGGTCATGAACCTGCCGCCGATGCCCTACCGCTGCCCTCCCGCGCCCTACGAACGAGCGAGCCTGATCGCCTGGCTGTTCAAGTCGCGGCGGATCAAGGGCCGGTTGATCGTGCTCGATCCCAATCCGGTCTCGCCGACCTTCCGGCGCATTTTTGCCGACCGCTACCCGGACCAGATCGTCTATGTACCGGACGCCCGGGTGACGACGGTCGATCCGTTCAACCGGAAGATCGGCACCGAATTCGACGAATATCGCTTCGACGACGCGATCCTGATGCCGCCCCAGCAGGCCGGGGAGCTGGTCTGGCAGGCCGGGCTGATCGGCCGGGATTCGGCTGGTCAGCCCACCGGCTGGGCCGAGCAGGACCCGCTCAGTCTCCAGGCCGGCAAGGACGAGCGGATATTCCTGGTTGGCGATTCCCTGGGCCCGGTCTCACCGCTGTTCGGCCATTACCCCAAGAGCGGCCACGCGGCCAGCCGGCAAGGCCGCATCGTGGCCGGGCAGATCGCGGCCCAGGCCAAGGGCGCCGAGGCGCCACGGGAACTGCCCGAAAGCATCTGCTTCGTGTTTCCCGACTTCGCCCCCCAGGAGATGGTACGCATCGAGTCCCGCTACCGCGTTCGCGGCGACGGGCTCATCGAGCAAACCACCAGGCAGTTTCCCGACCCCAATCCGAGGGACGAAGACGTCCAATGGGCCACCGGCCAGTTCCGGGAACTCCTGGCCTGGGGGGGCTGAATTTCAGTGCCGCGCCCAGACCCGGGTCTTGCCGTTCTTCTCCACCAGCAGTGTGTTGTAGATCTCTCGCCGCACCATGGGCTCGGTGTTCTCGGCATCGAGAATGGTGCACCCCCGCTCGCAAAACGGCGCGGACTTCTCGAAACCCGGCGCGCCCCGTGGCAGGCCGGGAACAGCGAGGCCCCGGGCGGGGGGCCGTTCCTTCAGGAGCTGCTTGATGTCTTCGGCCGGTACGTGGCCTTCGATGAAGTAGCCGCCAACCACCGCGGTGAGCCTTGACTCCAGGTCGGCCGGCACCCCCAGCCGGCGCTTGACGGCGGCCATGTCGCGAACGCCCTGAAAACTGGCGGTAAAGCCGTTCTGGCGCAGATGATCGGTCCAGTCGATGCAGGCCAGGCAGACCTCGGGGCCGTAGACTTCGACCGGCGGCAATTCTTCGCCGGCCACCGCGCCCGTCCCCAGCGCCAGGGCGGCGACCAGCGCGGCGCGCTTCAGCACGGCTTGCTCGCCTTGCAGCCCTTGAGTATCCACAGGGAGATCACGCCCGCCACTTCGTTGGCCATGTTTTTCCGTGCCATGGACATGGGATCGCGGCCCGCATGGGTCTTCAGCGTCGTGTCGGCGCCGGCCTCGAGCAGCAGCCGGGCGTGGGCCGCGCGCTGCGTATAGGCCGCCATGTGCAGCGGCGTGGCGCCGTCGCTGTCACGCGCATTCACGTCGGCGCCCGCCGCGATCAACGCCTTGAGCGCCGAAATATCCGGGTTGGTCGCCGCCAGATGCAGCGGCGTCGATCCCAGGCCGGTACGCGCGTCCCGATCGGCCATGGCCTTGGCCAGGATCGTCTGAACCTCGGCCCCACTGCCCATGCGTGCGGCGTCGTGGATCGGCTTGTCGTTGGCGCCCAGCACCTGGGCATGGGCGGAGAACGTCGCGGTGCAGATCATCAGCCCGCACAGCATGGAAAGCACTCGTCGTTTCATTTCTTTGCTCCTTCAGCCACTCCGGGGCGGGCAGCGTGGTTTTTGAACCTAGGCGGCGGGTAATCCGGCCGAAGCTCGTTGGCAACGTCCGATCGATTCTATCCCAGCAGGGGCCAGCGGCCGATGGCCTCGTAGTGGGCGCCGGCCGGCGAAAGACCCGACTGGACGAGCAGGAATTCCGTCACTGGCCAGCGCACCGGACCGGGTATGCCGAGCGCACCGGCACACTCGGCGTCGCGCAGCAGAGTCATGTGGGCCACGAAGGGCCGCGCGTCGAGCCGGAACCCGGCCGACACAAGTTTGGCCGACAACTGCTCCGCTAAAGCCGCCAGAGGCTCGGCATCGGCGCCAGCCCACAGAATCCGGTTGTGCCGCCAGTAGCCCAACCGGTCGACAGCGAGGTCGAATGGCCGGGCGACGACACCTCCGGCAATGTATTTGAGTTCCGCCACCCGCTCGGTCGGAATGTCGCCAAGAAACGCCAGGGTGATGTGCAAGGAGTCCCGCCGCATGACACGTCCGCCACAGATCCTGCCATTCTGGCGCGCCACGTCGTGCAGCGCGGCAGCGGCGGCGGCATCCGGCCAGATGGCGAAGAAGACCCGGCAATGCGGTGTCCTGGATTGCTTCGAATGGGCATCGGGCATCGGCAAAGCCTACCACTACCCCGACCAATCAAACGGCGCCGGGGAGACTCATGGCATGCGGCTCATGATCTAATGCGTCTGGACCTCCCAATCAGTCGGGGGCTGACGGACAATCGTTCGTCACCGCCTCTGGAACGCCAAGGAACTGTTGAGCATGAGTGCAAGCATGGGTGCTATCACGGACGCGCCGGACGCGCGCGTATGTGACCGGGTCGGACTCAGCCGATCGGTCAGCGTCATGGGGCCAGGTGGTCTTGCCATCGACTGCCGGCTGGTCAATGTCAGCCTCGGCGGTGTGTCGATTGAACTGCCTGGCGGCACCCACGGCTTTGCCCGTGGCCAGGCCACGACACTGCGCCTGTCGGCGGCGGACCGTGACCTTCCCTACCAATGCGAGGTGATGTGGGCCCGGGATGGACTACTCGGCCTGTCGATCGACCGGAAATCGTCGGCAAGACTGGCCCTTGAACTGACGCGCGGCATGTTCACCCGTTCAGGCAATGCTGTCGAGGCGGCCCCCACCGCCCAGGTGGCTTGACATGTGCATCAAGGCCGGCAACACCGAGCTGAGTTCCGTCAAGGCGCTGATGACCATGAGCCTGAACGCCGCCGTCGCCGAAATTTTCGGGCTGGAACTGGATGAAATCGTGCCGGACTTGCGGCTGTTCGCCGACCTGCGCATGACGCCGGAGCAGCAGTCCGAGTTCGCCGATCTGGTGGCCGAATACTTCGATGGCGTGCAGATCGACTTCACGCCGACAACCACGCTGGGCGATATTTTCGCTCGCGTGGTCGAGCAGGAGTTTCTGGACCTCCCGGCCGACGCATTCTGATCGGCCACGGGGAAAGGTCGGTCCGTCGTTTGCCTGACCGCTAGTCCACCTTGAACTGGCCAATCAGGCCTTGCAACTCGGCCACCATGGTCGCCAAGTCCGCCAACGCAGTCTCGGTGCTCTTCATGTCGTCGGCGGTGGCGTCAGCCATGTCGTCGATCGCCGAAATGCTCGTCCCGATCTGGTCCGTTTCGACATTCTGCATCATGGCGCTGGTCGCAATCTGGGTGTTCATGTCGCTGATCGTGGCGACGGCACGGGTAATCTTTTCCAGGGACTCGCCGGCGCGACCCGCCTGACCGACACTGTTTTCGACCTTGCTGCGCCCCGCTTCCATGACGCGCGCCGCGTCGACCGCCTTACTCTGCAACTTGCTGATCATGGCCTGGATCTGCGCGGTGGCGTCTTGCGTGCTTTGCGCCAGCTTGCGCACCTCGTCCGCCACGACGGCAAAACCGCGCCCCTGCTCGCCCGCGCGCGCCGCCTCGATCGCGGCATTCAGCGCCAACAGGTTGGTCTGGTCGGCAATGCCACGAATCGTTTCGAGGATGCCGCCGATATCGTGGCTGTCCTTCTCGAGGTCGTGGATGACATCGGTCGCCTTGACCACCTCCACAGCCACCGTGTTGATCGACTCGATCGTCTCCGCGACCACGGCCTGCCCCGCGCTGGCTTCCTGGTCGGCCGACGCGGCCGCCGCGGCGGCCCCTTCCGCGCTTTGATTGATGTCCGTCGCCCGGCTCGCCAGTCCCTGCACCGACTCGGCGACCTGCGCCGCCTCGCCGATCTGGTTTTGCACGCTCTGCGCCGTATGCTGGGCAACGCCCTGCAAGGTGACGGTGGAGTCGCGCAGCCGCACGGCGGCCTGAGACACCTGCTGAATGGACGACTGAATCCTCGACGCGAACTGGTTGAAGCAGGTGGCAAGTTCCTTGACTTCATTCGCACCGCTCACGTTCAGGCGCTTGGTCAAATCACCTTCCCCTTGGGCGATATCACGCATGGCCGCGATCGTCTCAAACAACGGTCGCGTAATGGACCGGGCCAGCAAGGTGGCGATGCCGATCAGGAGAAGGCCTACCACCAGCACCACGCTGAAGCTCTTCATCCGCTGGGCACGCTCGGCCTGCTGAACGTCGTCGATGTAAATGCCCGAGCCCACCACCCAGCCCCAAGGGCCGAACTTCCTGACGTAGGACAGTTTGGGAAACAGTTCGGTGGTCGTGCCACCACCGGCCACGGGCTTCGGCCAGTCATAGGTGACATAGCCGGAGTCTCCCTGGTTGACCACCTCGTTGAACGCCACGAACAGGTTCTTCTTGCCGCCGGTATCAATCACCTTCCCCGTCAGGCCAACCTGCTGACTGGTCGCGCAATTGAAACGCTCGGCATCGAGAACCTTGCCGTCCAGCGCCGGCACGGCCGGGTGCATGACCATCCTGGGCACCGGCGTGGCGAGATCGTTGATCCAGAAATATTCCTTGTCCTCGTAGCGCATCGCCTTCAGGGCCGCCGTGGCCGCGGCTTGGGCGGCGGCCTCATCCATGCGTCCGGACTGTTGCAAGCCATGGAAGTGCCCGATCACGCTATGCGCCGCGTCGACCAGGTGACGGGTCTTGAGCTTCTTTTCGTCCAGTTGCACTTGAGCGATGGTCTGAATGTCGACAATGCTCACGCCGATCAGGCTCAGGAGAAAAAGTATCACCATTCCCCATATCCGCGCGCGGATGCTCATGCGACCTATCGGTGTATTCATGTCACTCGCTCCTCCAGCCATTCATGGTCCGTCTTCGCTCTCGTGGCGATGTGGCCAACCTTCCCACGCACCCGCTTTGCTTTCGGCTTTCACAGACTGATACTAGCGCATGCCGCAAACTTGTGGCGGTTTCGGACTCACGCTTGGTTCAACCTCCAGAACCGGCATGGTGCTATATTTATTTCGTCAGAGAACTCATCTGTCGGCTGTCATATAAGAATGTCTTTCACGAGGAGGGATTATGAATTTCGACGACGCGATTGCCGCCCATATCAAGTGGAAAGTCCGCCTGAGCCAGTTCATTGACGGCACGAGTACCGAGCAACTAAAGAGCGACACCATTTGCCGGGACAACCTGTGTGATCTGGGCAAATGGATTTACGGCGACGGCGCCAAATATAAGGCGCTTCCGCATTACAAGGATCTGGTCGGCAAGCACGCCAACTTTCATCGTTGCGCGGGCGACGTGGTGAAGAAGGTGGAAACCGGCGATCGTCCCGGTGCCAAGGCTTCTCTCGCCGCGGCATTTGCGACGGCATCGAAAGAAACCGTCGCCGCCATCATGGAACTCAAGAAGGAAGCAAAGTAGCCTGATCGCGAGGGTGACTAGGCTTGCCGAATGCCGCGCAGCAGCGCGGCAAGTCGCTCCGTTTCGGCGAACAGGGTCGGCAACGCCTGTGCCGCGGCTTGCACGTTGCCGCTCCTGGCGGCCGCCTCGACCTGGGCGGCGGCCGTGGTGGCCGGTTGGGCGTGAAATACGCCGGCGCTGCCCTTGAGCGCATGAGCCGCCCGATGGGCGCCATCGGCATCGCCCTGGTGCAGACACTGCCTGATTTGGTCGAGCTGCCCCGGAGCATCGCGCAGGAAGACATCCATCAGTATGCCGACGGCGGTATCGTCGCCGTCGAGTTGCTCCCGGGTCCGCTGGATGTCGGCGATATCCTGGGATACCCCGCCACCGGCCATTGCGACCGGTGACGGCCGCCGCGATGCGTCGCCCGGGCCTGGCCGGGTCAGCCGGTCGATGGCGGCATACAGGTCCGCCGAGCGAATGGGCTTGCTCAGGTAGTCGTCCATGCCGGCCGCCAGGCAGGCCTCCCGATCGCCAGCCATGGCGTTCGCGGTGAGCGCGATGATCGGCGTGGTCTTCCACCCTCCGGCCAGAACGAAGCTGCGCCGCTGCTCACGGGTGCGGATCGCCTGGGTGGCGTCGAGCCCGCCGAGTACCGGCATCTGGACGTCCATCAGGATGACGTCGAAGCGATCGGCTTCGAAGCACTCGACCGCTTCCTGACCATTGTTGGCCACCACCACGGTGTGCCCGGCCTTTTCGAGGAGTTTGGTCGCCAACGCTTGATTGACCGCATTGTCCTCGGCCAGCAGGACTCGCAACGGCGTTGGCGCCGGCCGGGCCGCCTCGACCAGCGAGCGCTCGACATCAAAGGAATCCAGCACCTTCTCGTCGTCGCCACGCGCCTGCATTCGCAGCGCATCGACCAGTTCCCCCGGCAGACAGGGCTTGGTCAGCCGCACGCGAATGCCCAGCTTTTCGGCTTGCGCGCCATCCGCTCGCTGCCGCAGGATCGTGGTGAGCAAAATGACTTGTCGTGGCAACAGCTCCCGCGCGGCCAATTGCCGCACCAACGAGAATCCATCCATGTCCGGCATGGCCACATCCACCAGCGCCACATCGAAAACGCTTCCACCGGCGCGCGCCTCGGCGACTTGCATCAGGGCATCGGCGCCACTGAAGGCAAGTCGCGGTTTGAGGCCGAGCGCCTGAAGTTGCAGGCCGAATTGCCGGGCGCTGGCACGATTGTCGTCAACGACCAGCACCGTACGGCCCGCCAGAAAATCCACTTCCGGAATCGACAGGTCGGTTGTCGGCGCCCGGCGCAAGCCCACCGTGAAGTAAAAGCTGCTGCCCTGCCCCGGTGTGCTTTCCAGCCACAGGCGGCCACCCATCATCGTCACCAAGCGGCGACAGATGGCCAGACCGAGGCCGGTGCCGCCGAACCGCCGCGAGATCGAGCTATCGACCTGCCCGAAGGCGTCGAAGATATGCTGCTGGCTTGCGGGTGGAATGCCGATACCGGTGTCGCGCACCTGTACCTGGAGCACAACGCCCGCGGCATCGCCACGCTCCAGCCGCACACGGATCTCGATCTCGCCGCGCTCGGTGAACTTGATGGCGTTGCCCACCAGATTCATGATCACCTGGCGCAGGCGGCTCGGATCGCCGCCCAGAACGCGCGGCACCCGCGGCTCCACCGCTAGCACGATCTCCAGCCCCTTCTGCTGGGCCTTTAGCGCCAAGGCTTTGACGGTCTCGCCGATGACGTCGGCGACGGCGAAGTCGACATCCTCGAAGCGCAGCTTGCCGGCCTCGATCTTGGAAAAGTCGAGAATGTCGTTGATGATCGTCAGCAACGCCTCGGCGGAAACCCGGATGGTCTTGAGGTAATCGCGCTGTTCGTCGGACAAGCGGGTATCGAGCGCCAGTTCCGTCATGCCGAGAATGCCGTTCATCGGCGTGCGGATCTCGTGGCTCATGTTGGCGAGAAACTCGCTCTTGGCGACGCTGGCGGCTTCGGCTTGTTCCTTGGCTTGCTCAAGCGTGGCGATCACCGAATGCTGATCGCCCGACCTGGCCTGCTCCTCACGAACCAGGGCGCCGTCAACGGCGCCGAGCAGGCGCTCCAGTCGATCGGCCAGATCGATGGGTGGCCGCCCCTGGCGCAGGAGGCCCATCAGCCCGTCGAAATCTTCGTCGGTCTCGACGAAGAGCATCTCGCGCTGCCAGCGGCGCAGCCGCTCGGAATTGAATTTCATCGACGGGGGGACTCGCGGTGGATGAGAAAACGCATACCGTGCGCATCATACCGCCCGATCCGCCCGATCCGCCCTGTGCGCCGGATGCCCATCAACCGCGCTTCCAGGCCTCGACCAGGTCGAGTTCCAGTTCCAGCCGCTCCGTACGCCGCGC
Organism: Rhodocyclaceae bacterium; assembly: GCA_044220545.1. GTDB lineage: Bacteria > Pseudomonadota > Gammaproteobacteria > Burkholderiales > Rhodocyclaceae > Fen-999. The sequence goes on from JBGAQX010000016.1 coordinate 27,509, forward strand.
CTCGTGGGCCGCTTCGCCCGACTTGGCCAGCACCTCGTTGGCCTGGGACAATCGTCGTACCACCGTGGCCACCAGTGTCTGGCGAAAGCGCTCCAGACACTCCTCCGAAGCCATCGCCAGCGCGGCCGGATTCACCTCCAGGTACACAATTCGGGTCAGCGTGGTCACGGTGGTCGCCCGGCGGGGCAGCGCGGAATTCAGATAGGCGGTTTCGCCAACCACCTCACCCGCGCCAAGGCGGGCCAGGCGCTTGCCCGAAAGGGAGACCTCGACCAAGCCGTCGACGACGATGCCGAAGCTGCGTTCCTCTTCCCCTTCCGCCATCAGCAAGGTATCGGCTTCGACGTCCCGCCACTTGCAGATGCGCAGCGCCTCCCAGATCTCGATGTCGGCGAACTCGCGGAAGAACGAGAGCGTCCGCAACACATCGAAGCGTCCGCGATCCATCGGCACATAGGTGTCGTCGAGAATCTGGTAGCGCACGGCGGCCAGATCCTTGGCCATCTCGGCGCCGTTCCGGTACCGGGAGTACAGATCCTTCTCCAATGCCTTGCGCACCACCCGATCCATCTGCTCCGGCACGTCGGGATTCAGCGACGAGACCGCCGGCGCATCGGCGTTGATGATCTTGTAGATCAGCTGCGCCTGATTGGTGGCGCGAAAGGGCAGCCTTCCGGTCAGCAGCTGGTAGAGGACCACGCCGAGCGAATAGAGGTCGGTCTTCTGGTCGAGCGGGTAGCCCTTGATCTGCTCCGGTGACATGTAGGAGGGCGAGCCAACCCCGGTGATGAATGTCGAGTCCTCCTGGCTTTGCTTGTGCAGGTTGATCGCCAGGCCGAAGTCGGCGATCTTGACGCAGCGCTCACCGGCAACCAGGATGTTGGCCGGTTTGATGTCGCGATGGACGATCCCTTGCTTGAAGGCATAGTCGAGCGCCAGGCAGCACTTGAAGACGATGCCAACGACGTCGTGAACCGGCAGCAGGCGATCGAACTGGACGAACTGGTCGAGCCCCGGCGCGTCGACATACTCCATCACCAGATACGCCTCGGCTTCGCCAACCATCGAATCGAAGACACGGACGATATTGGCATGATCGAGGCACCGGCCGGCATTGCTCTCGATCTGGAAGAGCTTGCGAATACGACGCGTCCATTTCAACTCCTGGTTGCCGTCGAATCGCACGTACTTGATCGCCACCGGCTCGGGACGATCGGGATCTTCGGCCAGATAGACCGTGGAAGTGGCGCCCTTGCCCACCTCGCGGATGACGCGGTACTTGCCGATCCTGTCGATCATAGGCGTTGGTTCAACTCCCGGCGGTCGTCCATGAGCGTCGCCCCGCAATCGTGGCCTTCGCGTGAAACAAGCCGAGAATCCTGGTCGAGACCCCGGCGGCAGTGACCGGTCGATTCTATCCCAGCGGCGACCGGCGGCCGATGGCGTGGTGGCGGGGGTCGCTTGCATTTTCCGGAAATCTGGCGGATAAAAGACACACATGAAGAACCGTCGGCGCGGGCCAAGACGGCTATTGCCCGGTGGCGCGCCACCGCGAGATGTTCGGAAACGATACGGGACGGCAAAGAGAAAGGGGGGAAACCATGGACAAGCTGTGGCTCAAGCATTACCCGCAAGGGGTACCGGCGACCATCGACGTCGACCAGTTCAAGTCGGTTGGCGAGTTGTTCACCACCAGCGTGCGCCGCTTCGGGCCGCGCGCCGCCTATATCAACATGGACAAGGCCATCACCTACGAGGAGCTGGATCGCCTGTCGGCGGCATTCGCCGCCTACTGCCAAGACGTCCTGAAGCTGCCGCCCGCTTCGCGCATCGCCCTGATGATGCCCAACCTGCTCCAGTACCCAGTCTGCCTGTTCGGCGCCCTGCGTGCCGGCTACACGGTGGTCAACTGCAACCCGCTGTACACGGAGCGTGAACTGGAACACCAGCTCAAGGACTCGGGCGCCGAAGCCATTGTCATCGTCGAGAATTTCGCCCACGTGCTGGCGAAGGTGGTTGAACGCACGCCGGTCAAGCATGTGATAGTCACGGAGCTCGGCGATCTGCTCGACTTCGCCAAGCGCATGCTGGTCAATACCGTCGTCAAGCACGTCAAGAAGATGGTTCCGCCCTGGACCATCGCCGGCGCCCTGCGGCTGCGCGACGTGCTCGCGGAGGGCGCGCGCCTGCGCCTCCAGCCCGTCGAGGTCGGACACGACGATATCGCTTTCCTGCAGTACACGGGCGGTACGACCGGCGTCTCCAAGGGCGCCGTCCTGACCCACCGCAATATCGTCGCCAACCTGCAACAGGCGCACGCCTGGATCAGCCCGGTGCTGAACGACCAAGAGATCATCATCACCGCCCTGCCGCTCTATCACATCTTTTCCCTGACCGCGAATTGCCTGACCTTCCTCAAGGTCGGCGCCACCAATGTCCTCATCACCAATCCGCGCGACATTCCAGGCTTCGTCAAGGAACTGGCAAAGTACCCGTTTTCGGCGATCACCGGCGTCAATACGCTGTTCAACGCCCTCAACAACAATCCGGAGTTTGGCCGTTTGAAATTCGACGCCCTGCACATTGCTCTCGGCGGTGGCATGGCGGTGCAACAGGCCGTTGCCGAGCGCTGGAAGCAGATTACCGGCGTACCGCTGGTCGAAGCCTATGGGTTGACCGAAACTTCGCCGGCCGCCGCCATGAACCCGCTCGACCTTGCCGAGTACAACGGCTGCGTCGGCATGCCGGTGCCCTCCACCGACGTGGCCATCCGCGATGACGAGGGCTTCGACCTGCCCATCGACCAGGCCGGAGAACTCTGCATTCGCGGGCCCCAGGTGATGCGCGGTTACTGGAACCGACCCGACGAAACGGCCAAGGTGATCATGGCCGACGGATTTCTGCGCACCGGCGACATCGCCATTGTCGACGAACGTGGTTACATCAAGATCGTCGATCGCAAGAAGGACATGATCCTGGTGTCCGGCTTCAACGTCTATCCAAGCGAGATCGACGACGTTGTCGCCATGCATCCCGGGGTTCTGGAAGCGGCGGCGGTGGGCGTGCCGGACGAGAAGACCGGCGAAGGGGTCAAACTCTTCGTCGTCAAGCTGGATCCCAATCTCACCGAGGCGCAAGTCATCGAGCACTGCCGGGCCCACCTGACCGGCTACAAGATTCCACGGCAGGTGGTGTTCCGGGGCGACCTGCCCAAGACCAACGTAGGCAAGATCCTGCGCCGCGCGTTGCGCGATCTCTGACCGGCGACGATCCATGAGCGAAATCCATGTTCGCCGCACCCATGGCCTGGCGCTCAAGCGCGCCCGCCAGAAGGCCGAGCACATCGCCGAGGAATTGTCCGAGGAATTCGGCATCGAGTACGCCTGGGACGGCGCCGAGCTGCGTTTTCAGCGACCCGGCCTGTCGGGCGAAATTGCCGTCGGCAAGAAGGACGTGGAGATCCACGTCAAGCTCGGCTTCCTGCTGATGGCCCTGCGCGGCCGGATCGAGCGGGAGATCCACGCGTTCTGCGACGAAAACTTCGGCGCCGAGAGCTAATGCGCGGCGGGCCACCCGCCCGCCATCAGCCCTTCAACGACGCCACCAGCTTGACGTAGTCCTTCATCGCCGCCGCACTGTCGATGCCCTTGAGCGCCGCCCATGCATCGTACTTGGCTCGGCCGACCATATCCGTGAAGCCGGGCCGCTTGCCCTGCGCATCGCCTTCGACGGCCTGTTTGTAGAGGGCGTAGAGCTTCAGCAGCGTGGCGTTGTCCGGCCGTTCCGGCAGGGTCTTGGAATCGGCAACGGCGGCATCGAAGCGGGCCCGCAGGGCGCTCGCGGATTCAGTCATGACGGTGCTCTCCCTCCTGTGTTTACGCTTCGGCTATATTACCGGAGGGTTGCCCTTGGCAGCTCAAACCATTCATTCCGCGGAGCCTCTCGATGTCGAAGCGCGAACGCATGTCCGCCGTGGATACGGCCTGGTTGCGCATGGACCGGCCAACCAACCTGATGCAGATTGCCGGCATTCTGGTGCTCGAAACGCCCCTGGACCTGGATCGCTACCGGCAGACGCTCGAAGAGCGTCTGGTGCAACGCTTCAGCCGCTTTCGCCAGCGGGTGGAGCAGGATCTGACCGGTGCCTGGTGGGCGGACGATCCGGACTTCAGCATCGACAATCACCTCAGCCTGCACCGCCTGTCCGGCGGCGACGCCAAGACCCGCCTGCAGCAACTGACCAGCCGGCTGGCCGTGCAGCCGCTCGATCCACGGCATCCACTGTGGCATTTCGATGTGGTCGAGGATTACCAGGGTGGCACCGCCATCGTTGTCCGCATTCACCACTGCATTGCCGATGGCATAGCCCTGATCGGCGTCATGCTCTCGCTGACCGGCAGCTCGGCGACGGCGCCAACACCCCGGCCACGCGGTCGGCACACCGACGAAAGGGATGAAGCCCGTTTCTGGGCGCCGCTGCTGGAACCGCTGACCGACCCGGAGAAGCTCGCCGGCTATGGCCGGGACGGGGTCGGCATCGTGGCGGAACTGTTGAAGCTGGCGGCGCTGCCCAAGGACTCGCCAACACGATTCAAGGGCAAGGCGGGCCGGATCAAGAACATCGCCTGGTCCGAGCCGATTCCGCTGGATGAGGTGAAGGCGGTCGGCAAGTCCATGGCCTGCTCGGTCAACGATGTCCTGCTCGCGGCGGTTGCCGGAGCAATGCGCCGTTATCTGCTGACCAAGGGGGACTCGGTCGATGGCGTGGAGATCCGGGCGATGGTGCCGGTCAACATGCGCTCGGCGGCGGACGAGGACCAGCTCGGCAATCGCTTCGGCCTGGTGACGCTGCTGCTGCCCGTCTTCGAGGCAAACCCCTTCGCGCGCGTATTCGAGGTGCGCCGGCGGATGCGCGAGCTGCGCAATTCCTATCTTCCGCCCGTGTCCCTGGCCCTGCTCTATGCCATGGGCCTGGTGCCGCAGTTCCTGCAAAACCAGGCGCTCGACCTGCTGGCCGCCAAGGCAAGCGCCGTCATGACCAATGTGCCGGGACCGAGCGAGCCGCTCTACCTGGCCGGCGCCAAACTGAGCCAGATAATGTTCTGGGTACCCCAGTCCGGAGACATCGGCATGGGCGTTTCGATTCTCAGCTACGCCGGCATGGTGCAATTCGGGCTGATCACGGACCATGGCATGGTGCCGGACCCGGAGACGATCGCCCCTCTCTTCAAGCACGAGTTCGAAACCATGCTTCTGGCCCTGCTGCTGGGCCGCTGGTCCGAGGCGGTCGATCCGGCCAGCATCGAGGCGGAGATATGGGGCGAAACGCGGCCCATCGATACGCCAATTGCCTCACCAATAGCCCCGTCAATTGCCCTGCGGGCCAAGACCCCGGTTACCCCGAAACAGGCGCCCGGACGCGGAACGAAGCCACCCCGGGCCGCCCCGGTGCGGCCCGTTCCCAAGCGCTTCCGGGGAATTGCGGAATAGGGGCTCAGTCTTCCAGCTCCGACCGGGCCAGCGCCACGTCGAGTTCTTCCATGGCGTCGGCGGCGGCGCAAGCGGCGGCCTGCTGGTAGAGCCCGGTCGCCTCGTCGATCTTGCTCTTGCCGTGCATCATCACCAGGGCATTGGCGTATTCGATCATCGCCACGGCTGAATCGGGAGCCAGCTTCAGGGCCGTCTCGAAGTGTTTGGTGGCGGTGTCCTTGCTGGCGCCATAGGTGAGCCTGCCAACCATGGCGCCAACCTTGTCGATCACCTCGGCATGATAGGTGCCCAGCGCAATGTGGGCATCGGCATGCTTGGGCGCCAGTTTGACGGTGGCCTCCAATGCCTCCTTGATTCGCCCGCCGAGTCCCTGGGCCAGCGCCTTGATGACCGAAATGCCCTGGCTGTAGCGGCCAAGCGCGTAAGCCAGGTAGTACCGGGCATTGGCATTGTCCGGCTCTGCCGCCAGCACTTCTTCGCACCGGGCGGCGACGGCGAGAAACTGGTCGAGCTTGCGCTTCTCGTCGGTCTCGACGTAGTTGGCCCGGATCATGGCGGCCTTGTTGGCGGCGTTGTAGCCGACCAGGCCGATCGCCAGCCCCGCCTTGATCGCCTGGTCGAAGTCGCCCTGGTGAAATAGGCGCCAGGCTTCCTGGACGGCCGGGTCGGCGGGAAACGGCTCGCGATCACCCCGATGCAGCCGCTCCCAGTTCTTTTTCAGGGCTGGCCCCGCGAAGACGTGGACCGGTTTCGCCTGGGCGGTTTTCTTGCCAGCGGACTTCGCCATTCTTGGTTCTCCTCCTTGCCGTGGTTAAGCGGTGAGATATTGGCGCGACAGTTGCTCGAACAATTTCCGGGAATGGCCGGTCAGGTAGGGGGCCGCCAGGGACATGACCTGAAACGCGCCGCGCGCCAAGGTGGCGCCATCGGCCGGCCGGCGGGGATCGCGGGCAAACTCGAACGACAGCCAATAAGTGGCGATCACCGTCATGTTGGCGGCCAGAGCCTGGATCTCGGCGGTCGTGGCGCGCATTTCGCCCGTGGTGACGAGGCCCTGGCAGATGAGCGTGGCGGTGCGCACCTTGTGCTCGACGATGCGCTTGAAATGGGTTTCGAGAAAACGGTTGCTGGACAGCAGTTCGTTCAAGTCGCGATACAGGAACCGGCAGCGCCAGATACTCTCGAAAACAAGGTGCAGGAATAGCCAGATGTCTTCCACGTGAGGAACGCGTCGGGTCGGCGCCGACAGCGTCTCCTCAATGCCGCGCTCAAAATCGGCGAACAGGGACTCGATGATCTCGTCCTTGCTGTGGAAGTGGTAGTACAGATTGCCAGGGCTGATGCCGAGTTCGTCGGCGATCAGTTGGGTGGTGACATTCGGCGAGCCGAACTCGTTGAAGAGGGCCAGCGCCGTTTCCAGGATACGTTCGCGAGTCCGCCGCTTCGGCTTGCGTTCCATCGTGCCCCTCCGGAGTTTCGGCTGAGCATAGCAGAAAGCCGCGCCACGCCGCCAAGCGCCGGCGGGTCAGCCCGCAAGCCCCGACTTGCTGGTCTGCCGCCGCTTCAGCGCATAGCCCAGATTGTCGAGCGCGTCCGAAAGCTGCAAGGCCGCCTCGCCCAATGCCCGGGCCCGGCCCCGATTGAGTCCGGCCATGGCGCGTGTCAGGGAGCGCTGCGAGTCGAGCAGACATTCACGATCGATGGTCACGCCATGGCGCGCCAACCGTGGCGACAACTCGTCGTAGCGGCGCAGCAGTTCGGCACGGGTCCGGCGGTAGGCGTGTTCCGAGAGCCGCTTGCGGCCCGAGTAGCTGAACATGTTGGTGAAAAACAGGTCGGCATCGTCTCTGCTGGGTTCGAAAAGAATGACGTCCGCATCCTTGTACTCCTTGTCGTACTTGGACATGCCGACGCGCATGCGCGAGTGGATCATGGCCCGGAAGGTCTGCGCGAGGACCACCGGCAAGCCACCTTCGATCAACCGACGGCGCTGCTTGTGGTCGTGTCTGGCCGACAGTTCCGCATCGAACGGCACCAGCGGATTGATGCAGAACACCAATCGCGCACCCTCCTTGAGGGCGACGGACGCGTGCAGCGTCTTGTTCAGGGCGCCATCGACATACCAGCGACCGTCGATTTCGACCGGCGGAAACAATCCTGGCAAGGCCGCGCTGGCCTGAACCGCCACGGCGATCGGCACATGGTCGTGCCCCTCGGCGCCGAACGCCACGGAGTTGCCGGAATCGAGATCCGTGGCGACCAGAAACAGCCGCCGCGACAACTGCCGGAAGTCGTTGGTTCTGCCTGGAGCCGAAAACAACCGCTCAAGAAACGCGCTGATGCCCTTGTTGCTGAACAGACCGGTCGGGATGGCCCGCGTCAGTCGCTGGAAGGTCGCGAAAAAGTCATGCCGCAAGGGGTTGCGCAGATAGCCGCCCAACGCATCAAGCAGCAACTGCGGCACGCTTGCCGCGCGCTGCGCATACTCGCCGAGCGCCGGTTTGAGCAGCATCTCCGGCTCGAAAGGGACTTCGGCCGATTCGCTGTCGATGAACATGCGGCACAGGTAAGCGGGACTCAGGCCGTTCGCCAGACCCGCCGCAACGAAACTACCCGCGCTCACCCCGACATAGATATCGAAGTCGTTGAAATCGACACCGTCCAAGGCCTCCGACAAGGCCATCAGGGTGCCGATCTCATAGATACCGCCCAATGGCCCGCCACCCGCCAACGCGAGGCCCATTCGGGACCGCCGGCCCCCCCTGGTCATTTCACCTCCCTGGACCGGCAGCCGCGCTGGCATGGTCGATCATCTCGCAAGCCGATCGGGCTATTGCGCTTTGGCGGTGGGACGACGAGCGGCTGGCTTGGCCGCGGGCTTGGCGGCTGGCTTCGCGGCTGGCTTGGCCACCGCCCTGGCCGGCGCCGGACCATTCAGCTTTTCGACCTCGGCGGTCAGCGCCATGACGCGCTTGGTCAGCGCATCGATATCCTTCTTGGTCGGCACGCCCAAGCTGTTAAGCGCCTTGGACACGCGATTCTCGAACACCTGCTCCAGCTTGTCCCACGTGCCGGTGGCCTTGCTGGCCATTTCGGTCACCTTGTCTTCCGCGATCTTGCGGGTCTTCTGCTGAATTTCCTCCCCTTCGCGGACCAGGGCGTCGAACACCTTGTTCCCCTCCTGCTGGGCCTTGGCGAAGGCACCGAGCCCCGCCAGCCAGATCTGGTGGGCGGACTCGCGAATGGTGGCGGACAGTTGCTTGTCGGTACCGAGGGCTTTGAGCTTCTTGACCATGATGATCTCCTTTGGGAAGTCCGCCACGGTAGCGCGGCGGTGGAACGTTTCGGATGAGGATTCAACCAACGATGTCAGTGTAGTCACCTTCATTAGAGGAGGCACACTAAAGAGCGCGGGGAGGCATTCGCCCGTGGCATCATTGCTATGATTTGGCGGTCGCAATTCGGCGCGGCGGCTCGGTCGGGGCCGCCAGCCGATACAACAAGGAGGCAGCAATGATCTACTTCGTCACCGGGGCAACGGGGTTCATCGGCAAGCGACTGGTCGCCAAACTCCTGGAGGATACCGACGCGGTCGTGTACTTCCTGACGCGCGATACCAGTACGGAGCGGCTCGGCGCGCTCCTTGAGTTCTGGCGCGCCGACCGCAAGCGGGCGATCCCGATCGCGGGCGACCTTTGCCAGCCCGGCCTGGGCGTAAGCAAGAGCGATCTGCGCAAACTCAAGGGCAAGGTCAGCCACTTCTATCATCTGGCGGCACTCTACAAGCTCGATGCGAGCGCGGAGGATCAGAAGGTCGCCAACGTCGACGGAACCCGCAACGCCGTCGATCTGGCACAACAAATTGGCGCCGGCTGCTTCCACCATGTCAGTTCCATCGCGGCCGCCGGCTTGTTCGAAGGCATCTTCCGCGAGGACATGTTCGAGGAGGCGGAAAACCTCGACCACCCGTACTTCGCCACCAAACACGACTCGGAGCGCATCGTGCGCAGCGAGTGCCGAGTCCCGTGGCGTGTCTATCGCCCGGGCATCGTCGTCGGCGACTCGCGTACCGGCGAAGCCGACAAGATCGACGGGCCCTACTACTTCTTCAAGCTCATCCAGAAGATGCGCCGGCTCCTGCCGCCATGGATGCCCACCATCGGCCTCGAGGGCGGACGACTCAACGTCGTGCCCGTCGATTTCGTCGTCGCCGCCCTGGCCCATATTTCGCGGCGCCCCGGTCTGGACGGCCGCTGCTTCCACCTGACCGACCCGAATCCGATGCGGGTGGGCGACCTGCTCAACATCTTCGCCAAGGCCGGCCATGCCCCGGCCATGGCCATGCGCATCAACGCCGCGCTGCTCGGCTTCATACCGCGCGGAGTGCGCCGGACCATGATGGCCTTGACGCCGGTACGGCGCATCCGCAACGCGGTGATGAAGGATCTGGGACTGCCCAAGGACATCCTTCAATTCGTCAACTATCCGACGCGCTTCGACGCCAAGGAGACGACGAAGGCACTGGCCGGCAGTGGCATCGCGGTGCCGCCGCTGGACACTTACGCGTGGCGGCTGTGGGACTATTGGGAACGCCACATGGACCCCGACCTGTTCATCGACCGCAGCCTGCGGGGGCGCGTCGAAGGCAAAGTGGTGCTGATCACGGGAGGTTCCAGCGGCATCGGCAAGGCCGCGGCCTTCAAGGTCGCCCAGGCCGGTGCCAGGACGGTCATCATCGCCCGCGACCCGGCCAAGCTGGCCGAGGCGCAGGCCGAGGCAAAGGCGCTGGGCCTGGAGTTGCTGGCCTACTCCGTCGACGTTGCCGACGAGGAGCAATGCGCGGCGCTGGTGGCGACCCTGACGGCCGATCACGGCGGGGTGGACATCCTGGTGAACAATGCCGGCCGCTCGATCCGGCGCGGCATCGAGAACTCCTTCGACCGCATGCACGACTATGAGCGCACCATGCAGGTCAACTATTTCGGCGCCCTGCGGCTGACCATGGGGCTGCTGCCGAAGATGATCGAACAGCGCCGGGGCCACGTCATCAACATTTCCTCGATCGGCGTGTTGACCAACGCACCGCGCTTTTCCGCCTACGTCGCATCGAAGGCGGCGCTCGATGCCTTCGTTCGCTGCGCGGCATCCGAGTTCATCGATCGCGGCATCGAGTTTACGACCATCAACATGCCGCTGGTCAAGACACCGATGGTTGCTCCGACCAAGATCTACGAACACGTGCCGATGCTGACGCCCGACGAAGCCGCCGACCTGATCGTGGACGCCATCGTGCACCGGCCGGTGCGCATCGCCACCCGGCTGGGCGTCGCCGGTCAGACCTTGCACGCCCTGGCGCCGCGCATCGCCCAGATCATCATGAACACCGCCTACCGGATGTTCCCCGACTCGGCGGCGGCGCAGCACAAGCAGGATGGTGGCTCCGTGGCACCGTCCGCCGACCAGATCGCCTTCAGCCAGATCATGCGCGGATTGCACTTCTAGCCCGGTGAAGCCGGGTCTGCCGCCGTATCAGTCCGCTCGCAGCACCCGTTGCAACGCGGCCAGCATCGGCGGCGAGACCATCATGCCGAGGTGGCCAACGCCGCCCACCTCGATGTTCTCGGCGCCCGGCAGGTTGGCGCACTCGCGCGGCATCACCTGATTGTCGTGGCCGCTGTGGATCGACACACAGCGAGGTGGCAGCGGCACCGCCCCGGGTGCGGCCAGCGCCCGCAGCCAGTCGTTGCCAACCCGCATCTGCCGTCCGTCGTTGCCCCAGGCCAGAGCGGCCAGCCGGCTACCCCGGTGCGGGCTGCCGAGCGTGACCAGACCGGCCACCCGGGCATTCCCGTACTCCCGCAAGTATGCCCGCGCCGCCAAACCACCCATGCTGTGGGCAACCACGATGACTTGCACGGCGCCGGTGGCGGCCAGAACCTCTTCGATGCGCCGCGCGATGACCGGTGCGTAGGCGTCGATGCCCGCCCCGGGCGGCTCCAGGTTGACCGTCGCCACCATCCACCCCGCCCGCTCCAGCCGCCCGCGCAGCCAGAACCAGATACCCCGGTTGCAGCGGAAGCCATGCACCAGCAGTAGCGGCAAGCGACCCATGGGGGGGCGCCCCAGCCGGTCCGGCCCCAGCCAGACCCACTCGAAGGGTTGGATGACCACGAAGAACAGGATCATCCAGACAACTTCGCCGAGATAGAGCGCCAGCATCCGGCGCCAGCCAAGCCGCCCGGCCGGCCCTGCCTGGCTCGGGAAAGCCCGATAGAAAAGGAAACTGACCGTGACGGCGATCAGGCGCAAGGCGACGAACAGGCCGGCGGCCAGGCCCAGGGACTGACCGGGACTCCAGTCGGCCCGCACGACCAGCCACAGGCCGAGCCCGGCATACGAGAGCGCCTCGATCAACAACAACCAGCGCAATTGCTTGGCGGCCATCGATGTATCCCCGTCAGGCCAGGGCTGGCGCCGGCTGGCCGCCCAGCACCGGCGCCAGCAACGATATGTTGCGCGCGACGATGCCGTAGATCGATTCCTGTGGATTGGCGCCGACACTGGTCGGGAACAGCGAGCCATCGGCCACGGTGACATTCTCCAGTTGATGATGCCTGCCGGTCGGATCGGTGACCGAGGCGCGGGGATCCATGCCCATGCCGCAGCCGCCCATCACGTGGGCGCTGACGATGCGCATCGCCAATGGACGCATCTCGAGGGCGGCGATGCCGGCCCGGGCCGCGCTCCAGTCGTCCCAGCCCGCGCATGCCTCGTGCACCGCGTAGACGCGCTTGGCGCCCGCCGCGAACTGGATTTCCGCCATGCTCGCCAGGGCGCGGCGCGCACCCTCCCAGAGCATTTCGTCGAGCGGATAGTCGAGCATGGGCGTACCGTCGCCGCGCAACCTCACCTGGCCGCCCTTGCTTGCGTCATTGAAACCATCGCGCAGCAAAGCCAGGATCACCTGGACCCGGGGCAGGCTCCGCATCAGGGCCGCATGCGCCGGGCCGAAACCATGGAGTGTGGTGGCGACCAGCACCGGATGCAGCGGTGGCACTTCCAGTTTGTAGCCATACGGCCCATCCACCGGCCGGTCGTCGAGGAAATGGTCGGAATAGATCGTTTGCGGCGCGCCGGCATAGCCTTCCACCAACCCGTCCATCAGCGCGGCACTGACCACGGTCGGATGCAGAAAGGTCCGACCACCGAGCCGTTGGTGGGGATCCGGCGCGGCGCTGCGCATCAGCAGCGCGGGCGTGCCGATGGCGCCGCCGGCCAGCACGAAGTGGCGCGCCCGCAGGCTGACCCGTACCGGCCGGACATGGATGCCCTGCGCATCCATGGCCTGACACTCGAGCAGCCGGGCCCCGTTGCCGGCCAGAACCAGACGCTGCGCCCGCAGGCCGTAATAGATGGTGGCCCCGTGCTCCAGCGCCGCGGGCAGCGTGGTCAGCAACATGGACTGCTTGGCGCCGGTCGGACACCCCGTACCGCAGTAACCGATATTCCAGCAGCGGGTGACGTTGCGAGGTATGGCGTGGGTGGCGATGCCAAGTCGGGCGGCCCCGTCGCGCAGGGTCAGGTTGTTGACGTTGGGTGGCATGTCCCATTGGTGGACGGCGAGACGGCGCTCGACCATCTCGAACCAGGGCCGGAGCGCATCGGAAGTGTAGGTGGCGAGACCGAAGCGGCTTTGCCAGAAGGCCAGCGTGGCTTCCGGCGTCCTGAAGCAACTGGTCCAATTGACGGTGGTCGAGCCGCCAACGCAGCGCCCCTGAAGAATGTTGATCGCCTTGTCCGCCGTCTTGCGCGCCGCCGACTCTTGATAGAGCCACGGGTAGGCCTCCGACTCGCGCATGTGAAAGTCGTCGGTCGAGCGCAGCGGCCCCTCCTCGACGACGATGACCCTCAGGCCGGCGCGCGCCAGCAGCTCGGCCGCCAGACCGCCGCCGGCACCGCTGCCGACGATGACGACATCGGCCTCGTCCTCGCGGTCGGCGACGAATTCGACCGCGTTCAGCAGGCGCCAGCCGCTGGCGATGCCGGCCGGATAGGGATCCTTGATCATTCTTTCCCCAACAGTGGCGGACCGGGGTAGCCGATCGCCGCCCAGTGGGCCGGGTCGGCGTACCACGCACCCAGCACCAGATCGTGAAGCGCATGGTAGCCACTCTGGAGCAGCCCCAGGCGACTGGTTCGCCAACGAGTCAGGAAGGCGGTCACATCAGCCTCGCCAGCCTCTTCCCACGCCGGCAACACACCCGCGACAGCGATACGCGTCGGCGCGAACAACAGCAAAGCAAACAGTTCGGCGACTTCCTCCTGCGCCGACGCGCCCAACGCGGCGACCGCGACGGCGACGCCATCGATGGCGCCGCTGACCGCCGCCGCCCGCTCGATCGCGTCGGTCGGCAGGGCACCCTGCAGGATGACCGGAATGATGGCCGTCAGCGCCACCCGGCGCGCTTCAGCACGCGGCATCCGACCAACCAGTTCCTTCCTGGTCCAGCGGTCCAGCGGTTCGTGAAGGGCGGCGACCGCCGCCAGCAAAACTCCTCCGGCAATGCCCGTCTTCAGAAAGGTGCGGCGACTGGGCATGGCCTTCACCGAATCAGCAAGCGCGTCAAACGCTCGAACCAGCGGCCGTAAGGCGGATTGAAGAGCGACATGCCGTTCACGGCCGACTGATGAAAGACCGACTTCTGTTTGGAGAAGGTCTTGAACCCTTCGAGGCCATGGTAGTGGCCCATGCCGCTGGGCCCGACGCCGCCGAACGGGAGGTTTTCCTGGGCGATGTGCAGGATCGTGTCGTTGACCGTCACCCCGCCCGCCACGGTCTCGTCCAGCACCCGCGCCAGCCGGCGCCGATCGTTCTCGAAGCAGTAGAGGGCCAGCGGCCGCGGGTGCGCGTTGACATAGCCGATCGCCTCGTCGAGGCTCCGGTAGGTCAGCAGCGGCAGGATCGGACCGAAGATTTCTTCCTGCATGACGCGCATCGAGTCGCTGACGTTCAGCAGCGCCACCGGTGCCAGCCGCCGCCCCGTGGCGTCGGCAATATCCGGAGCCAGGGCTTCGATGCGCGCACCTTGCCGGCGGGCATCCTCGACGTAGCCGCGGAGCCGCTGGTAGTGCTGGTCGTTGATGATCGAGGAGTAGTCGGGAGTGTTCGCCAGATCCGGGTAGCAGCGCGCCACCAGCGCGCGCGCTTCAGTGAGGAACTCCTCCGCCCGGCCTTCCGGCACCAGTACGTAGTCGGGCGCGATGCAGGTCTGGCCGGCGTTCATGAGCTTGCCGACCATGATCCGTTCGACCGCCTTGCCCAGCGCATAGTCCGGTCCGACGATCGCCGGCGACTTGCCGCCCAGCTCGAGGGTGACCGGCGTCAGGTTGTCGGCCGCCGCGCGCATGATCTCGTGGCCGACGCGCGTCGAGCCGGTGAACAACAGATGATCGAACGGCAGGCGGGCAAACGCGGCGCCGACGGTGGCGTCGCCCAGGACAATGGAGACGATGTCGCCGTCGAAATAGCGGGACGACAACTCGGCGAGCAGCTCGCCGGTGCGGGGCGTGAATTCCGACATCTTCACCAGCGCCCGGTTGCCCGCCGCCAGCGCCGCCGCCAGCGGCGACAGGGCGAGCAGCAGCGGGTAGTTCCAGGGCACGATGATGCCGACGACGCCCAACGGCTGCGCCATCACCTGGGCGCGTCCTGGACGAAACCAGAGGGAAGGCGCGCGGCTTTGCGGGCGCATCCAGGCGCCGACGTGGCGTCGCGCGTGCCGAACAGCCTCGAGGGCGGGGAAAACTTCCAGAAGCCGCGTCTCATGGGCCGACCGATGGCCGAAATCGGCCGAGATCGCCGCGATGAACTGACCGATATGGTCATGAACCAAGGCCGCCAAGGCATCCAGCCGCCCTTCGCGCACGGTCCGCGCTACCGGCGAGGCGCCACGGCTGGCCGCGTGCATGCGGGCAAACACCTCGCCGACATCGCGGGGCTGCTGCCTTGTCGCCATCTCCGCCGCTACGTTCATCTCCACCCGTCTCCGGCAACGTTTAACTCATTGGTCGGAACAGTCTATGCCCGTCGGTCGACGGCTGGTAGGCGACGCCCCCTAATCCAGGCCACCCACGGGCGCGGATAATCGTCGCATGGAACCTACGCCCAAAGAGGCACTCGGCAATCAGTTGGCCGAGTACCTGATCCAAGTGCGGCAACTGCGCACCGCTCGAAACGGCGACCCCAGACCGGATGACTACCATGGTCTCAAGGAATGGCAGGCGGAGCGGTTGATGCGCACCTACGCCGACGTGCTGGCCGACCCCCGCTACCACGCGGCGGCGGAGTTCTTCCTCACCGATCTCTACGGGCCGAAGGACTTCAGCAGCCGCGACGAGCAACTGGCGCGGGTCTTGCCGATCATGTTGCGCATCCTGCCGGAGAAAGCCTTGGCCACCCTGGTCGAAGCGGTGCGTATGGATACCTTGTCCGAATCCCTGGATACCGACATGGTACTGGCCATGCGCCGCATCGGTGTCGACTGCCGGCACATCGACGGCGAGACCTACGCCACCGCCTATCGGGCCTGCGACCGCGCGCCCGACAGGGAGCTACAGATCGCCCTGATCGAAGAGATCGGCCAGGCGCTCGATCGGCTGACGCATCTGCCGATGATTCAAGTATCCCTCCGCCTGATGCGCAAACCCGCGGCACTTGCCGGGCTGGAGGACTTGCACCGATTCCTCGAACAAGGCTTCCAGGCCTTCCGAAGCATGGCCGGCGCGCATGAGTTTCTCGCCATCATCAACCAGCGTGAGACCAGTTTGATGCGGGAGCTCCTTGCCGGCAAGACCGCACCGCGCACGATGTCCACAAGCCGTCGGCCGTTCACCCGGCAGGGAAGGAATTGCTGATCATGCCGAGAAAGCCGACCAAGCCCCACGACACGATGACGAACATTGCCTCCGACTTGCGCGGTGTCAGCCAACTGGTCGTTGCCGCCGTGTCGGGCGTGACGGATGTCGTCGAGGGCATGCATCGCAATATCGCCGGTGTCTCACCCATCCTGGGTACCGTCCCGGCGGGCCGAGCAGGCGGTATCTCCGGACTGGTCTACGGCACCATTCGTGGCGTCACCCGGGCAATCGGCCTCGGCCTCGACCTCGCGTTGTCGCTAGCCAAGCCGTTACCAGGCGACAGCGGTTCGTCCCCTCGTCGCGAAGCGTTGTTGGCCGCCATCAATGGCATCTTTGGCGATTTTCTGGTTGCCTCGGGCAACCCCCTGGCAATTGCCATGAACTTGCGTCAAGAGGGACAAGCGCTGCGGCTTGAACGGCAGGCCCTGGCCGCCGACATCGCCGCCCCGCAAGGCAAACTCCTGGTGCTGGTACACGGCCTGTGCATGAACGACCGGCAATGGGAGCGCGCCGGACACGACCACGGCGCCGTGCTGGCCCGGGATCTCGGCTACACGTCGCTCTACCTCCACTACAACAGCGGCTGTCACATCTCCGGCAACGGCCGCCAGTTTGCCGACATCATGGAGTCGCTGCTGCGGGAATGGCCGGTTCCGGTAGGCGAACTGGTCATCGTCGGGCACAGCATGGGCGGGCTGGTCGCACGCAGCGCGTGTCACTACGCGAAACTGGCGAACCATGCGTGGCCAAGGCAACTGAAGAAACTGGTATTCCTTGGCACACCACATCATGGCGCACCGCTGGAACGGGTCGGCAACCAGGTCGACCTGCTCGCCGGCATCAGCCCCTATACGGAACCGCTGTCCCGGCTGGGCAAGATCCGCAGCGCCGGCATCAAGGACCTGCGCCACGGCGGCATCCTGGATGAGGACTGGCAAGGAGGCGATGGCCAGCCCGCCAGGGGCGCGGTTACGCCGGTGCCGCTGCCCGAAGGCGTTGAATGCTATGCCATCGCCGCGACCCGGCAGGCGCGACCGGGGAGCTCACGTCGACCACCGCCGGGGGACGGCTTGGTGCCGGTCGACAGCGCGCTGGGCCGGCACGAGAATGCCACGCTGACGCTGCCGATTCCCGAGGCCCACCAGCTTGTCTGTTACGGCTTGAACCATTTCGACCTGCTCGGCAGCCGAGAGGTCTGCGACCGGATCCGGCGCTGGCTAGCGACGAACCAGTAGCACCACCGCCTGGGTGGCGATGCCTTCCTGGCGGCCTTCGAAACCCAGGCGCTCGTTGGTCTTGCCCTTGACGTTCACGCAATCGCTCGCGATGCCGAGATCGGCGGCGATGTTGGCGGCCATGGCAGCGACGTAAGGGGCGATTTTGGGCGCCTGGGCGATCACCGTGGCATCCACATTGCCCACCCGCCAGCCGGCGGCGCTCACCGAGGCCAGCGCGCCACGCAGCAGTACGCGGCTATCGGCGCCGCGCAGCCGCTCGTCGGTATCGGGAAACATGCGGCCGATATCGCCAAGGCCCGCCGCGCCGAGCAGGGCGTCGGTGATGGCGTGCAGCAGCGCGTCGGCGTCGGAGTGGCCGTGGAGACCGGCGGAATGCGGGATGTCGACGCCACCGAGGATCAGCTTGCGCCCGGGGACCAAGGGGTGAACGTCGTAACCCTGGCCGACACGAAATTCACTGCTCATTGCGGCGCCCTCCGTGGCGGAGAATGATCTCCGCCAGATACAGATCGAGCGGATAGGTGATCTTGAAATTGGTGGCGTCGCCCGCCACCAACTTCGGATGCAGGCCCAGCGCCTCGATGGCGCCGGCTTCGTCGGTGACGGCCGGCGCGAACTCCAGCGCCTCGGTCAGCAGGCCATGGCGAAACATCTGCGGCGTTTGCGCCTGCCAGAGATTCTCCCTGGGCACGGTCGTCGCGATACGCCCGTGCCCTTCGCGCTTCAGCGTGTCGGCCACCGGCACCGCCAGGATGCCGCCGACCGGGTCGTCGCCCACGGCGCGAATCAGCGCCTCGACATGAGCCACCGTCAGGCAGGCGCGCGCGGCATCGTGCACCAGCACCCAGTCGCTGTCCGCCACCTCGCCGCGCATCTCCCTGAGGCCGTTGCCGACGCTCTCCGCCCGCGTCGCGCCGCCGCAACGAAGCACACGGAGCTTGGGCGCCAGGGCCGCGAAATCACCGTCGACCCAATGGTGGTCATCCGGCGCCAGCACGACATGGACGCGCTCGATGGCGGGCACCGCGCAGAGCGTCGCCAGCGCGTGATGAATCAGCGGTCGACCGGCCAGCGGCAAGTACTGTTTCGGGCGCTCGGCGCCCATGCGCGAACCGCCGCCGGCGGCGGGAACCAGAGCATGGCAGGACATGGGCGGACATTCTATACAATGAAGCGATGAGTCCCCTCCAGCCCATCGCCTTCGAGCATGTGCAGGCCTTTGCCATCAGCCTGGCGCTTGGCTTGCTCATGGGATTGGAACGAGAGCGCAAACCGGACCCCAAGGCCGGGTTGCGTACCTTCGCGCTGGTGGCGATGTTCGGCTGCCTGTCGGCGCTGATTGCGGACAAGACCGGCGGCGTCTGGATGGTGGCCATCGGGCTGCTCGCGGTGGCCGCGATGATGATCGCCGCCGTGACCATCGACCCGCCCGACGACGGCGACCCGCCCACCACCTCGATCATCGCTCTGATGATCTGCTACGGCCTCGGCGCGGCCGTCTGGTACGGGCACGGCGCGCTGGCGACCATGGTCGCCATCGCCACCACGGCACTGCTCTACTTCAAGGCGCAACTGCACGGCATCACCCGCGCCCTGACCCACACGGACCTGATCTCCATCCTCCAGTTCGCCGCCCTGTCCTTCGTCATCCTGCCCATCCTGCCGAATACCGACTTCGGCCCCTTCGACACCTTCAATCCCCACCAGATCTGGTGGATGGTGGTGCTGATTTCCGGCGTATCGCTGGCGGGCTACGCGGCGCTGCGCGTTGCCGGCAGCCAGCATGGCGCGCCGATGATCGGCTTCTTCGGCGGCCTGGTCTCCTCCACGGCAACCACCATGGTCTTCGCGCGCCACGCGCGCGGCGAACCGGATCTGGCGCGCACCGCGACCGTCGTCATCCTGCTCGCCAACCTGATGGTGATGCTGCGCCTGCTGCTGGTCTCGGCGGTGGTAGCACCGAAGCTGCTCGGCTCGCTGGCCCTCGTCCTCGGCTCCGGCCTGGCCTTGGGCATGGCGGCGACGATGCTCGGCTGGCGGGGCCTGCTCCAGGGTTCGGCCCTGCCCATGCCCGAAGTGCGCAACCCGACCGAGCTGAAGACCGCCCTCACCTTCGGCCTGCTCTATGCCGCCGTGTTGTTCCTCGCCGCCTGGCTCGAAGACATCGCCGGCAGCAAGGGCCTGTACGCCGTCGCGCTGGCCTCCGGCCTCACCGACGTCGATGCGATAACACTCTCCAGCCTGCGCCTGCACAATCAGGACAAGCTGAGCGACCAGCAGGCCGTCGTCTCCATCGCGTTGGCGACCCTGGCCAATCTGGCTTTCAAGTCCGGCCTGGTCGTCAGCATCGGCGGCGCGGCGCTGGCGTGGCGGACCTTGCCGGGCCTGGCGGCCGTCGCGGTCGGCATCGGTATTGGAATGATGGTTCTCCTTGCTTGAATAGTCTCCGGCCCTGCCCCATAAAGAAAGCAGGAGGTAAATGAAATGCGGACATTGTCGATGCGGCCCGCGGCGGTTGCCGGCGCCTTTTATCCGGGCGACGCCAGCGCGCTGGACACCGAGGTGTATTCGCTGCTGGACGATGCCACGTCCGAAGCCATCGACGCCAAGGCGCTGATCGTCCCGCATGCCGGCTATATCTACTCCGGGCCGGTCGCGGCGAGCGCCTATGCGAGCTTGCGGCCGTTGGCGGCGCGCGTTCGGCGAGTGGTGATTTTCGGTCCGGCGCACCGGGAGTGGGTGGCCGGCTTGGCCGTATCGTCGGCGGACTTCTTCGCCACGCCCTTGGGCAAGGTACCGGTCGATCATGAAGCGGTGACCGCCGCCAGCCGCCTGCCGCAGGTTCAGGTCAATGATGCCGCCCATGCGGCCGAGCATTCGCTGGAAGTGCAGTTGCCGTTCCTGCAGGTGGTGCTGGACAGCTTCGCCATCGCGCCCTTCGTCGTCGGCGGCGCTTCGGTCGAGCAGGTGGCCGAGGTGATGGAGTTGCTGTGGGGCGGTCCGGAAACATTGATCGTCGTCAGCTCGGATCTATCCCACTATCTGCCCTATGCCGAAGCTCGCCGGATGGATCGCGCCAGCGCCGATAGCGTACTGCGGCGCCAGCCGCTCGCCTTGCACGAACAGGCCTGCGGCGCCACGCCGATCAACGGCCTGCTACAGGTGGCGCGGCACCGCAATTTGACGCCGACGCTGCTCGATCTGCGCAACTCCGGCGATACCGCCGGGGACAAGACCCGGGTAGTCGGCTACGCCGCCTTCGCCTTCGCTGAACCGGGCCATGACTGACAAGCTCGGGCCGGCCCTGCTGATCCGCGCCCGCAACGCCATCGGCGCCGAGTTCGGTCAGCCGTCGGCCCCCGAACCCGACGATGCCACCTTGAACGGCCCGGGAGCGGTATTCGTCACATTGACGCAGCAGGGTCGTCTGCGTGGCTGCATCGGCTCTTTGGAAGCCTGGCGCCCGCTGGACGCCGATGTGCGCGGCAACGCGCGGGCCGCCGCCTTTCGCGACCCGCGCTTTGCACCGCTCACCGCCGATGAATTCGCCCGGACCCGCGTCGAAGTGTCGCTGCTGACGCCGCCGTCGCCGATGAGGTTTTCCGACCAGGAGGACGCGATCCGTCAGTTGCGGCCGGGCATCGACGGCGTGATCTTCGAACATCGCGGCCAGCGCGGCACCTTTCTGCCGCAGGTCTGGGAGAACCTGCCCGACCGCCGCGAATTCTTTACCCATCTGAAGCAGAAAGCCGGCCTGCCCGCCGATTTCTGGGCACCGGACGTGAAGCTGTTTCGCTACGAGGTGCGGAAATGGAAGGAACCCGAGAACTCCTGACCGGCGCGCCGGCCCGCTGGTGGCACGACCTGGGCGACGGCCGCATCCAGTGCGACCTCTGCCCGCGCGATTGCAAATTGCACGACGGCCAGCGCGCCGCCTGCTTCGTGCGCGCCAACCAAGGCGGCCAGATGATCCTGACCACCTACGGCCGCAGCAGCGGCTTCTGCATCGACCCGATCGAGAAGAAGCCGCTCAACCACTTCTATCCCGGCTCGTCGGTGCTCTCGTTCGGCACCGCCGGCTGCAACCTGGCCTGCAAGTTCTGCCAGAACTGGGACATCTCCAAGTCACGCGAGATGGACACGCTAATGGACGACGCGACGCCCGAGGCCATCGCCCGGGCCGCCCAGCGTCATGGCTCGCAAAGCGTCGCCTTCACCTACAACGATCCGGTGATCTTCGCCGAGTACGCCATGGATACCGCCGATGCCTGCCACGCGCTGGGCATCAAGACCGTCGCCGTGACGGCCGGCTACATGCGCCTGCCGGCGGCGAAGGAGTTCTACGCCAAGATGGACGCCGCCAACATCGACTTGAAGGCGTTTACCGACGACTTCTATTTCAAGCTCTGCGTCGGACACCTGCAACCCATCCTGGACGTGCTCGCTTACGTCTGGCACGAGACCAACTGCTGGCTCGAGATCACCACGCTGCTCATTCCCGGACAGAACGATTCCGACCAGGAATTGAAGGCGCTCTCGGCATGGTGCGCGAAGGAACTGGGCCCCGACGTGCCGCTGCACTTCTCCGCCTTCCACCCCGACTACAAGCTGCTCGACGCGCCAGCCACGCCGCCCGACACGCTGCGCCGCGCCCGCCGGATCGCCATGGATGCCGGGCTGCGCTACGTCTATACGGGCAATGTCCACGACCAGGCCGGCGACACCACCCACTGCCCCGGCTGCGGCAAGGCCGTGATTGAACGCGACTGGTACGAGATTCTTGGCTACCACCTCGACGACGCCGGTCGCTGCGAGTATTGCCACACCGCCATCGCCGGCCGCTTCGGGCACTTCGGCCAGCCGTTCGGCGCGCGGCGCCTGCCCGTGCGCCTGCACGCGCGGTAATCGCTTATCGCTAATCAATCCTGCGAAACTGCTAAAGTTCAACCGCTCCGGTCCGAAACATACAGCTATCCGCTGGCGGGCCATGGGTGGACAGGTTAAGACTTCGCGTCACGGATCGGCCGAACGAACAGTGCTTCAGGGAAGGTGCTCAGCGGTGACAAATGGCAACACGGCATCGGCGGCCACCCCATCCGCTCTGACCAGGATGGGGCGATACCTGCTGCCCTTGTCGACCTTTGCCACCATCGCCGCCATGACCATCGCCCTGCTCGCGGCGCTCGGCTGGTGGCTGGGCAGCGAAATTCTGCGCTCGGGCATCTCCGGTCTGCCGCCCATGCGGCCGCCGGGAATTCTGCTCATACTCGTTACCGGTGCCGGCCTGTGGCTGACCGGCGCCGAGGCGCACGGGTGGCGAAGGCTGCTGGCGACTGGTTGCGCCGGTCTGGTCGTCACCACCGCATTGGCCTTTCTGTTGCTGAACGGCAATTTGCCCTCCGGCCCCACCACCGCCGGCAGTCTGGTTTTCCTGGCCCTGGGCATTTCGCTGGCCCTGCTGCAACTGCCCAGGGTTCCCGCCGTCACGGTGGCCGCGCTCTCGGTGTTCGCCACGGTGCTGCCACTCTACCGGCTGGCTAAATTCACCATCACCCTTGCCGTCCAGGGCACCCCTCCGGGCGGCCCCTTCGCCGCCATGGCGCTCAACGGCACGCTGGCGCTTTGCCTGTTGGCGGGACCGGCCCTCTTTCTGCACCCGCGCTTGCCGCTGACGCGGCGCATGTTCGCCGACAACGAAAGTGGCCGCTTCCTGCGCTGGGCACTGCCTTGGGGCACGGTTGGCCCGGTGATCCTGGCGGTGGCGATCGAGCTGGCCGTCGAGGCCCGTGGCGGCAATCTGTCCTTTCCGGTGGTCACCGCGCTGGCTTTGTTCAGTGCGCTGGCGAGCGCCGCTCTATGGCGCGGCCATGAACGGCTGCAAGTCACCGAAGCCGCTCTGCGCGACAGCGAGGCGCGATTGAATACCGTGGTGCAGACACTGCCCGACCTGGTCTGGCTCAAGGACCCGGAGGGCGCCTACCTGACTTGCAACCGCAAGTTCGAGCGTTTCTTCGGCAAACCGGCGGCGGCCATTCTCGGCCGCACCGACTATGACTTCTTCCCGACCGAACTGGCCGAAACATTCCGCGCCCACGACCGCGCCGCCATCGCCGCCGGCGGCCCGCGCATCAACGAGGAATCGATCACCTATGCCGACGATGGCCATCGCGAGGACCTGGAGACCATCAAGACGCCGATGCTCTCCGCCGACGGCCAACTGATCGGCGTGCTGGGCATAGCCCGCGACATCACCGAGCGCAAGCGCACCGCGACGGCCCTGGCGGAAAACGAAAGTCTGACCCGCGCCATGATCGATTCGCTTTCCCATGCGATCGCCGTGCTCGACGAACGGGGCGTCATCATCCGGGTCAACCAGGCCTGGCGGAATTTCGCCGCCGGCAACGGCGCCGACCCGGCGACGATCGACGGCATCGGTCTCAACTACCTCGATACCTGCGCCCACGTCCATGAAGCCGGCGCGGCCGAGGCCCTGGCCGGTATCCGGGCGGTGCTGGATGGCCGGAGCAATACCTTCACGCTCGAGTACCCCTGCCATTCGCCGGATGAGCAGCGCTGGTTCGCCATGCGCGCCAACCGTCTCCAGGGCGCCATCGACGGGCTGGTCATCAGCCACATCGACATCACCCAGCGCAAGCTCGCCGAGCTGCAAACACAGCGCGACGGCGAGCAACAGGCGACGCTGCGGCAGTTGCTCGAAACCGTCCTGCGCGGCGGCTCGCTGGAGGCGACGCTCGGCGACTGCCTGGACCGGCTGCTGGCCATACCGTGGCTGGCGGTGCTGCCGCGTGGCGGCATTCACTTGCTGAGCGAAGACGGCCGGCATCTGCGACTGGTCGTCGCCCGCGGCCTGGCGCCGGGTGTGCTGGAACAATGCGGCAATCTGCCGCTGGGTCACTGCCTGTGCGGCGAGGCGGCGGCCAGCGGCGAGGTCGTCTTCACCGATCATCTCGATGGTCGGCACGAGGTCGTCTATCCGGGCATGGCCGATCACGGCCACTACTGCCTGCCCCTGCTGAATCAGCGGGAGGTCGTCGGCGTGCTGGTGCTTTACCTGCCGGCCGGCTCGCGGCGAGACCCCGCGCAACAGGCGTTCCTGGTCTCGGTGGCAGACATTCTCGCCACCTTCATTCTGCGCCAGCGCGCCGAAGCAGCCTTGAAACGCAGCGAGGCCCTGCTGGAACGAGCCCAGACACTCGGCCATATCGGTAGCTGGCAAGCCGAATTTCTCGCTGAAACCTATACCGGCTCCGCCGAGACCTATCGCATCTTCGAGATTCCACCCGGCCCGATCTATTGGAAGGATCTATTTGCCCGGGTGCACCCGGACGATCTGGATGGCCTGCTGGCGACGCGCCGGGCGACCCTGGCGGGTGAACCGAGCGACATCGACTTTCGCATCCTGATCGGCGGCGCGGTGAAATGGCTGACCGCCAAGGGCGAGCCGGTGTTCGACCGCGATGGCCGACCGACCGGCGCCATCGGCATGGTCCAGGACATCACCGCCGCGCGCGCGGCGCAGGTGGCGCTGGAAGACCACCGCCAGCAGCTCGAGTTGCTGGTCGCTTCGCGCACCAGCGACCTGGTACGCGCCCAGACCATCGCCCACGTAGGCAGTTGGCAGTGGAACCTTGTCGAGGACAAGTTGATCTGGTCGGCGGAAACCTACCGCATCTTCGGCATTCCGCCCGATCAGCCGACGACGCTCGCCACGTTCGCGGCCTGCCTTCATCCCGACGATGGCGAGCGCGTCATGGCCGCTTGGAAAGCCGCGCTGGCCGGCACACCTTACGACATAGAGCACCGCATTGTCGCCAACGGTCAGGTCAAGTGGGTGCGCGAGCGGGCCGAAATGGTCTTCGCCGACGGCTGCGCGGTGGCCGCCCACGGGGCGGTGCAGGACATCTCGGAGCTAAAGGCCGCCGAGGCGGCGACCCACGAGGCGCTCAATCAGGCGCAATACCTCGCCCAAGCCAAGAGCGACTTCCTCGCCAACATGAGCCATGAAATCCGCACGCCGCTCAATGCCGTGCTGGGTCTGGCGCAGATCGGCATGCGCGAAAACGAGGGTCGCAAATCGGGCGAAACCTGCGGCCGGATTCTCGAATCCGGCCGGCACCTGCTCGGCGTCATCAACGACATTCTCGATTTCTCGAAGATCGAGGCCGGCAAGCTCGCCATCGAGACGCGGCCGCTGGCGCTGGCCGCCGCCGCCGACCACGCCATCAGCCTGCTGGCCGATACCGCCGCCGGCAAGGGTCTGACCCTGAGTTCCTCGCTGGCCGACAATCTCCCCGGCTGGGTGATGGGAGATGCGCTGCGCCTCGGCCAGATACTCATCAATCTGGTCGGCAATGCCATCAAGTTCACCGCGACTGGCGAGGTCCGGTTGACGGTGACGCGCGACGCCGACCTCACTTCCTTCGCCATCACCGACACCGGCATCGGCATGAGCCCCGAACAGGTCGAGCGATTGTTCACCGCGTTCGAGCAGGCCGACGGCTCGACCACCCGCCAGTACGGCGGCAGCGGCCTCGGCCTGGCCATCAGCCGCCAGCTTGCGCGGCTGATGGGC
Organism: Rhodocyclaceae bacterium; assembly: GCA_044220545.1. Classification (GTDB taxonomy): domain Bacteria; phylum Pseudomonadota; class Gammaproteobacteria; order Burkholderiales; family Rhodocyclaceae; genus Fen-999. Next base: position 53,747 of record JBGAQX010000016.1, read on the forward strand.
GGTGACATCGAAGTCGCCAGCACGTCTGGCCGCGGCAGCACTTTCACCCTGCGCCTGACCCTGCCGGCCACCGCGGCCCCCGAGCGGCCGGTCGAGCCGGCCTTGCCGGCCGGCCCGCGTCTGGCCGGTCTCTCGATACTGGCCGCGGAAGATGTCGAGATCAACCGGCTGGTGCTGGCCGACCTGCTGCAACAAGAGGGCGCCCGGGTGGTGTTTGCCGAAAACGGCCAGCAAGCCATCGACCATCTGGCGACGCGGGAACAGCGGGACTCCTTCGATGTGGTGTTGATGGACGTGCAGATGCCGGTACTGGACGGCTTGACGGCAACCCGCCGACTGCGCGTCCTGGCGCCCGATCTACCGGTGATCGGTCTCACCGCCCACGCCTTGGCCGACGAACGGACCAAGTGCCTGGACGCCGGCATGGTCGAGCATGTCACCAAGCCGATCGACATCGACGCGCTGGTCGCCGCCATCCGGCGCCACGTAGCGAACCGGCAGGCGCCATTGGCGGTGGCGACCGTGGCGGCCGTGGTTGCCGCCGCCCCCGCCGACGCCGACCTCATCGACTGGGCGGCGCTTTCCAAACGCTTCAGCCATAAGCACGCCTTCATCGAAAAGTTGCTGAACACCGTACTGCGCACCCAGAGCGAGGTGCCGACACAACTGAGGGATGCCGCGCTGCGCCAGGACATCGAGGCAATGGGCACCATCGGCCATGCGATCAAAGGCATGGCGGGCAATATCGATGCCCGCTCGCTTCAGGAACTGGCCGGCCGGCTGCAGGACAGCGCGCGGAATGACGGCGCCGATTGCACGGCGCTCGCCATGCGGGTCGCCGACGAACTGGATGCCTTGCTGGATCAGTTGCGTCGACGGGCCGCCGATCGGCCGACACCCTAAAGTTGGGCGCGGCCATGCCGTTATCAAGACGTTGATCGCTCCGTCGCGGTGAAGGGGCTCCTCGGGGGAAGGTGGCGCGGTGAGTATCGGTAGCTTGGGATTGGCGTCTGGCGAGCCCTCCCTGATCAAGCATGGCGAGATGCTGGCGCGGGCGCCGGCAATCGCCGCTGCTTCGGCCATCGTCATCGCCATCCTGGCCGCGCTCGGGTCGTGGTGGGACATAAGTCTTCTCAGTTCCGTGCTGCCCGACCTGCCGCCCATGCGGCCGGTGGCCATCGTATTGATCGCGGGGCTCGGCGCTGGTTTTCTGCTGACGCCGAACCAACCAAGGCCGGCTCAAAATCTATTGATCGCGTCTGGCGCCGGTCTGTCGGCGCTGATCAGCGGCGCGTACCTGATCGCCGGCGAGGTCGGGCCCGGGCCGGCGGTGTCCACCAGCCTGGTGCTGCTGACGCTGAGCATTGCGCTCGCCCTGCTGCAATGGAAGGATCCACCCGTGCTGTCACTGGGCGCCTTGGCGATCTTCTCGGTCGCCCTGCCGCTCCATCGACTGGCCGAGTATCTCCTGGTGGTCAACGGTCGCGCCACCGAGGCGCTCTTCACCCCAATGGCCCTGAACACCGCCGTGGCGCTGTGCCTGATGGGCGGACCCGGCCTGTTCCTGCATCCTCGCCTCCCCTACGCCCGGCGCCTGCTTGCCGACGATCCGCACGGCCGCTTGCTGCTCATCACCATGCCCTGGGGCGTCCTGGCGCCGGCGCTGCTGGCGGTCATCATGGAGGTCGGTGTCTCGGCCCGGACCTACAACGCCGAATTCGCCGCCATCGCCGGCATGGCCGTGCTCAGCGCCATCGCCACTGTTGCGCTGTGGCGCAACTACGAAAGCCTGCGCGCCGCCGAGCTCGGCACGCGGCGCGACCGGGAGCAACAGGCGACCTTGCGCCAATTGCTGGAAACCGTGCTGCATGGCGGTGCTCTCGAGGAAACGCTGGATCGCTGCCTGGAGCAACTGCTGGCCACCTCCTGGCTGGCGGTGCTGCCGCGGGGCGGCATCCACTTGATGACCGAGGACGGCCAGGGTCTGAAACTTACCGTCTCGCGCAACCTGACGCCGGGCGTGCTCGCGCAATGCGCCCACCTGCCGCTCGGTCACTGCCTGTGCGGCAAGGCGGCCGCCAGCGCCAAGGTCGTCTTTGCCGACCGCGTCGACGCGCTGCACGACGTCACCTATCCAGGCATGGCCGATCACGGCCACTACTGCGTGCCGATGCTGAATCAGCGGGAAGTGATCGGCGTGCTGGTGCTCTACCTGCCCGCCGGCGCCGTCCGCGATCCGTCGCACGAGGAATTTCTTGTTGCCGTCACCGACGTTCTCGCCACCTTCGTCCTGCGCCAGCGCGGCGACATGCTGTTGCGCGAGGCGCGGGCGGAACTGGAAGGCCACCACCTGCACCTGGAGGATCTGGTCGCCGAGCGCACGGCGGCGCTGGCGCACAGCGAGGCGCGTACCCGCTCCATCCTGAGCAACATGCTCGACGGCGTGGTCCAGATCGACACGCGGGGCATCATCCTGGTGGCCAACGAGGCCGTCCCCAGAATGTTTGGCTACGCCGACGTGGCGGACCTGGTCGGGCAGAACGTTAACGTGCTGATGCCCGAACCGATGCGCTCCGAGCACGACGGCTATCTGGCCCGCTATCTGAGTACGCATCAGTCCAACATCATCGGCCAGCGCCGCGAGGTCACCGGACGCCGCAAGGATGGCTCGCTCTTTCCGCTCGAGCTGGCCACCAACGAGCTGGCCGACGAAACAGGCGTCACTTTCATCGGCATGCTGACCGACATCACGGACCGCAAGG
>JBGAQX010000063.1:0-13848 GCA_044220545.1 Rhodocyclaceae bacterium
CCGGCGGCGGCTCGGCGCTGCTGGCGGCGCCGGCCGCCGGGCTGACCCTCGAGGACAAGCAGGCGGTGAACCGGGCCTTGCTCAAAAGCGGCGCCACCATCGGTGAAATCAACTGCGTGCGCCGGCACCTGTCGGCGCTCAAGGGCGGGCGACTGGCCGCCGCCTGTTACCCGGCCCGGGTCGTGACACTGCTGATCTCGGATGTGCCGGGCGACAAGCTGGTCGACATCGCCTCCGGCCCGACCGTCGCCGACCCCACCACCTGCGCCGACGCGCTGGCCATCATCGGCCGCCACGGCATCGCCGTGCCGCCAAGTGTGCGTGCTCTGCTCGAAAGTGGCGCGGCCGAGAGCATCAAGCCGGGTGATCCGCGCCTGGTCCGCGCCGAGGCACACATCATCGCAACGCCCCAGATGGCGCTGGCCGCCGCCGCTGACCTTGCCCGCCGGGCCGGCATTGCCGCGCATATCCTCGGCGACAGCATCGAAGGGGAAGCCCGCGATGTAGGCAAGGTGATGGCCGGCATCGCGCAACAGGTGGTTCGGCGGGGTCAGCCCTTCACGGCGCCCTGTGTGCTGCTTTCCGGGGGCGAGACCACGGTCACGGTGCGCGGCCGGGGCCGCGGCGGCCGCAACGTCGAGTTCCTGCTCGCGCTGGCCATTGCCCTGGACGGCCAGCCTGGCGTCCATGCGCTTGCCGGCGATACCGACGGTGTCGATGGCCTGGCGGAAATTGCCGGCGCCTGGGTGGGTCCGGACAGTCTGGCGCGCGCTTGGGCTCGGGGTATCAAGGCCCGGGACAGCCTGGCCGACAACGACGGCCATGGCTTCTTTGCCGCGCTGGGTGACTCGGTGGTCACCGGGCCGACCCTCACCAACGTGAACGACTTTCGCGCCGTCCTGATAGCCCGGCCGTATGTCTGACCGGCCCAGCCTCGCCTACAACAGTACCCGTTCGATGCCGCCGGCATTGGCGGCGGCGACGTACCTTTCCTGCCAGTCCGCGCCCAGTAGCCGCCTGGCCATTTCGACGACGATGTAGTCGGCCGAGATACTGGCGTCGTCGCGGTAGCGCGACAGGCCTTGCAGGCAGGACGGGCAGGTGGTGAGCACCTTGACCTCGCCGCCGAAGCCGTCGCCGCGCAGCTTCGCGGCACCCTCCTCGAGCTCGGCCTGCTTGCGGAAGCGCACTTGGGTGGAGATGTCCGGCCGGGTGACGGCCAGGGTGCCCGATTCACCGCAGCAACGGTCGGCGAGGTCGACCTGCTGCCCCATCAGGCTGTTGGCTACCTTGATCGGGTTGGCGGTCTTGATCGGTGTGTGACAGGGGTCGTGGTACATGAAGCGCGTGCCTTCGATCGCGTCCAGCGTGACGCCTTTCTCCAGAAGATACTCGTGGATGTCGAGCAGCCGGCAGCCGGGGAAGATCTTGTCGAACTGGTATTTCTCCAACTGGTCGAGGCAGGTACCGCAGGAAACCAGCACGGTCTTGATGTCGAGATAGTTCAGCGTGTTGGCGACGCGATGGAACAGCACCCGGTTCTGGGTGGTGATCGCCTGGCCGAGGTTCTCGTTGCCGCTCGAGGTCTGCGGGTAGCCGCAGCACAGGTAGCCCGGCGGCAGCACGGTCACCGTGCCGAGATCGAAGAGCATGGCCTGCGTCGCCAGGCCAACCTGCGAGAACAGGCGCTCCGAGCCGCAGCCGGGGAAGTAGAACACGGCCTCCCGATCGTCGTCGCCAAGCCCGGCCATCTTCTTCGGATTGCGGATCACCGGGATCAGGGTGTCGCTCTCGATGTCCAGCAACGCGCGGGACGTGCGCGCCGGCACACTGGCCGGCATCGGCTTGTCGAGGAAGTGAATCACCTGGGCCTTCAGTGCCGGCCGGCCCAGCGTCGCCGGCGGATGCCGAACCGTGTCCTGGATCAGGCCGAAGGACCTGGCCAGCCGATAGCCGAACTGCTGTGCCCGGTAACCGAGACGGATCATGCCGGCGCGCATCAGCTTGATGGTGGCCGGATCCTTGGCGTTGAGGAAGGCCATCGCGGCGGCGGCGCCGGGGTTCCATTTCTTCTTGCCCTGGCTGCGCAGGAAGTTGCGCATGGCGATCGAGACATCGCCGAAGTCGATATCGACCGGGCAGGGCTTCACGCACTTGTGGCAGACGGTGCAGTGGTCGCCGATGTCCGCGAACGCGTCGAAATGCTGGAGGCTGACGCCGCGCCGCGTCTGCTCTTCGTAGAGAAAAGCCTCGACCAGCAGGGAGACACCGAGAATCTTGTTGCGCGGCGAGTAGGACAGGTTGGCGCGCGGCACGTGGGTCGAGCAGACCGGTTTGCATTTGCCGCAGCGCAGGCAGTCCTTGACCATGTTCGAAATTGCGCCGATCTCCGATTGCTCCATGATCAGCGACTCGACGCCGAGCAAGGCGAAGGAGGGCGTGTAGGCGTTGCGCAGGTCCGCTTCGGCCATCAGCTTGCCCTTGTTGAAACGGCCCTCCGGGTCGATCCTCCGCTTGTATTCGCGGAACGGGCGGATTTCCTCTTCGTGCAGGAATTCCAGCTTGGTGATGCCGATGCCGTGCTCGCCCGAGATCACGCCGTTGAGCGACCGCGCCAGGCGCATGATGCGCTCCACCGCCCGGTAGGCCGTTTGCAGCATCTCGTAGCGATCGGAGTTCACCGGGATATTGGTGTGCACGTTGCCGTCGCCGGCATGCATGTGCAGGGCGACGAAGACGCGGCCGCGCAGCACCTCCTGGTGCAGGGCGTCGATCTTTTCCAGCACCGGCCGATAGACGTTACCGTCGAAGATGGTCGCCAACTGCGGCTTCAGTTCCTGTTTCCAGGAGACGCGCACCGAATGGTCCTGCAGCTTGTGGAAAACGCTCGCCGCGACCGGATGCCAGGCTTTCAGCGGCACACGCTTGGCCGGCAGCGGCAGCGGGTGCCAGTGGCGCGACAGTGGCACCGGCTCGGGTGGTGGCCAGGGCGCATCGAGGTAGTCGAGCAGCGTCTGCCAGCGGGCGCGGCATTCACCGACGGCGGCCAGGGCCTGCTCGCGACGGTCGCCGACCAGCTCTTCCTTGTCGAGCGAGGCGTCGCCCAGATGCAGCGGCCAACCGTTGATGGGGCCGGAGAGAAATTCGCTCAGCGCATCGCACAGCGCCAGCTTGTTGGCGATGGACAGTTCGATGTTGATGCGCTCGATGCCGTCGCAGTAGTCGCCCATGCGCGGCAGCGGAATCACCACGTCCTCATTCACCTTGAAGGCGTTGGTGTGCTTCGAGATGGCTGCAGTGCGCGCCCGGTCGAGCCAGAACTTCTTGCGCGCCTCGGCGGAAACTGCGATGAAGCCTTCGCCGGCCCGCGAGTTGGCGATGCGCACCACTTCCGAGGCGGCCCGCATCACGGCCGTTTCGTTGTCGCCGACGATGTCGCCGATCAGCACCATCTTCGGCCGGCCGTGCCGTTTTGCCTTGGTCGCGTAGCCAACGGCCTTGATGTAGCGCTCGTCGAGGTGCTCCAGGCCGGCCAGCAACACGCCCAACCGAGCGCCGCCCCGGCCCGGTTTGAAGTAGTCGGTGATCTCGACGATGGAGGGCACCGCGTCGCGTACCTGGCCGAAGAACTCCAGGCAGACGGTGCGCGTCACCGGCGGCATCTTGTGCAGAATCCACACCGCCGAGGTGATGATGCCGTCACAGCCCTCCTTCTGCACGCCGGGCAGGCCGGCGAGGAACTTGTCGGTGACGTCCTTGCCCAGGCCGGTCTTGCGGAAGGTCTTGCCGGGAATGCTCAGGAACTCCTCGCCGAGCATCCGGCCGCCGTCGTCGGAGCGCTTGAGGCGGAAGGTGGCGGTTTCCTGATCGTGGATCTTGCCCAGGTTGTGGCCGATGCGTTCCACTTCCAGCCAGTGGCCGTCCGGGGTGACCATTTTCCAGGAGGCGAGGTTGTCGAGCGCCGTGCCCCACAGCACCGCCTTCTTGCCGCCGGCGTTCATGGCGATGTTGCCGCCGATGCAGGAGGCGTCGGCCGAGGTCGGGTCGCAGGCGAACACCAGGCCGGCGTCGTCGGCGCGGTCCATCACCCGGCGGGTGACGACGCCGGCGCCGGTGCGGATGGTGGCGTAGGCGCGATCGACGCCGGGCAGGATCCTTTCTTCGGCCGGCCCCATGTCGAGCAGCTTTTCGGTGTTGATGACCACCGACTTGGGTGTCAGCGGCACGGCGCCACCCGTATAGCCAGTGCCACCGCCGCGCGGGATGATGGTCAGGCCGAGTTCGATGCAGCCGCGCACCAGCGGCGCGACCTCATCTTCGCTATCGGGGGTGAGGACACAGAACGGATATTCCACGCGCCAGTCGGTGGCATCGGTGACGTGCGCAACGCGTGCCAGACCGTCGAAGGCGATGTTGTCGCCGCGGGTATGCCGACTCAGGCGCTTCTTTACGCCCCGGCGCAGGGCCTCCGTGGCGCCGAACCAGACTTCGAAGGCATGGACGGCCTGCGCGGCCGCTTCGAGCAGACGGGCGACCGGCTGGTTGCCGGCGCGGCGCTTCTCGATCTCCGCCAGCCGGTGCCGCAAGGCGCCGATCAGCGCCTCGCGCCGTTGCCGATTGGCGAGCAGGTCGTCTTCCAGATAGGGGTTGCGCCGTACCACCCAGATGTCGCCCAGCACCTCGTAGAGCATGCGCGCCGAGCGGCCGGTGACCCGCTGGCTGCGCAATTCGTCCAGCACCCGCCAGGCGTCGTCGCCGAGCAGACGGATGACGATCTCCCGGTCGGAGAACGAGGTGTAGTTGTAGGGAATCTCCCTCAGGCGAGCGGTCATGCGGCTGGGCGGCGGGGCAAAGGTTGGTATTCTAGGCCATTCGTTGCACTGCAAAAACCATGCTGACCACGAGCCGATCCATTCTCCGTCGCCTGGCCCATCTCGCCTGGCCCGTGCTCGTGGCCCAGGTGGCCGTGGTGGCCAACGGTGTCATCGACACGATGATGGCCGGGCGGTTGTCGGCGCTCGACCTGGCGGCGGTCGGCATCGGCACCGCCATCTACATCACCGTGTTCATGACCTGCATGGGCGTGCTGCTGGCCCTGACCGCGACCGTGGCGCAGCATTCCGGCGCCGGCCGCCGGGCCGAGATCGGCGAGGATGTCCGGCAGTCGGCCTGGCTGGCGCTGCTGCTCTCGCTGCTTGGCATGGTCCTGCTGCGGCATCCAGAGCCGTTTCTGGCGCTGGCAAAGCTCACGCCGGCGGTGGAAACCAAGGTGCGCGCCTATCTCGATGCAGTTTCCTGGGGCATGGCCCCGGCCATGGCCTTTCGCATTTTCTACGGTTTCATGTCCGGCATCGGCCGGCCACGCGCCATCATGGCCTTCAACCTGCTGGGCCTGGCGGCGAAAGTCCCGCTCAATGCCCTGTTCATGTTCCACCTGGACATGGGGGCGGCCGGCTGCGCCGCGTCTACCGCGGCGATCTCCTGGGGTACGGCGACCCTGGCCTGGTCGTGGTGCGCCCGGCAAACCGAATATGCCGAATTCGGTATCTTCGCCCGGCTGACGCGGCCAAAGCCGGCCGCCATGCTGGCCTTGTTGCGCCTGGGTCTGCCGATCGGCGTCACTTTGCTGGTCGATGTCACGGCATTCACCTTCATGGCGCTGTTCATCGCCCGGCTGGGGCCGACCGTGTCCGCCGCGCACCAGATCGCCGCCAACCTGACGGTCCTTACTTTCATGATCCCGCTGTCGATGGGCCATGCGGCGCTGGTCCTGGCCGGCCAGGCCCTGGGGGCGGGCGACGCGGTGACGGCGCGGCGCACCGGTTTGATCGGCCTCGGCCTGGGGCTGGCGGTCTCGGCCTTGGTCAGCCTGTGCCTCTGGCTGGGCGCCGAATGGCTGGCGGCCACCTACACGCCTGACGCTCAGGTGCGGGCGGCGGCGGCTTCCCTGATCGCCATCATTGCCTTCTACCACTTGGCCGATGCCCTGCAGGCGGTCACCGTGAATGTGCTGCGCGGCTACAAGAAGACCACCGTGCCGATGGTGGTCTATGCGATCTCCCTCTGGGGCGTGGGACTGGGTGGTGGCTACGCGCTCGGGCTTACCGATCTGCTCGGGGCGGCACGTGGCGCCGCCGGCTTCTGGCTTGCCGCCAGCGGCGGCGTGCTGCTGGCGGGGATGATCGTGCTGGTCTATTTTCTGCGGATTTCCAAGACGGGCACTCCGACGTCCGGGCATGCCGCGATCAACCGGTCGATTGATTAGAATGGACTGTCGATCCGGGATGGATATCCTCATGCTGCGCAAACTGCTTTGCCGCCTTGCGGCGTTCACTCTTGCATCGCTGGTGCCGGTGGCCGCGGCTGCGGAGACGGTCAGTCCGGAAATGCTGCTCTATTGCGGCATCACCATGGTGCGGCCAATGACCGAAATCGCCCAGGCCTTCGAGAAGCGCGCGAACGTCCGCATCGCCATTGCCCAGGGCGGCTCGGAGGATCTCTACCAGTCGGCGAAGAAGAGTGGTGTCGGCGACTGGTATCTGCCCGGTGAGCCCAGCTATCGTGACAAGCATCAGAGTGAAGGCTTGCTGGGCGAGTACGTCAACGTTGGTTACAACCAGATGGCGCTCATGGTGCAAAAGGGCAACCCGAAGCAGGTGAAGGCCGATCCGCGCGAAATGCTGCGCAAGGATCTGGTGGCGATTCTTGGCAATGCCGAATCCGGCAGCGTCGGTCAGGAAGCCAGATCCATCCTTGATCGCCTGGGCATCTATCCTCAGGTGGTCAGGGCGGCGGCTTTTCTTGCCCCCGATTCGCGCAGCCTGGCGAACGCCATGAAGAAAGGCGAGGCCGACATCACCTTGAGCTGGCGTGCCACCGGTTTCTTCGCCGACAACGCGGCCCGGCTCGATGTCATCGATCTCGACGCGAAGATTGCCAAGCCGCAGGCCCTCCTGCTGATCCAGTTGAAGGGCACAAGGAACGCCGATGTGGCCAAGCGCTTCATGACCTTTGCCGCCGGCGACGAAGGCCAGGCCATTTTTCGCAAACACGGTTTTCTCGACAACAAGGCCGCTGTCGGCAAGTAGTCGCTCATCCCATGAACGCTCCAGGGCGCAAGCCCGCCGCGCTGATCAATTCGCCCATCTACTGGCTGATGGGCATCGCCGTCGTCTGTCTGCTGGTGATCCTGGGTCTGAAGGTATTCTTCGACGACCTGCAGGACGATCTGCGCGAAAAGAGCGACAACGAGCGAGCACGGTTGTTTGTCGGCGATGACATCGTGCGCAACATCCAGGGCGTCGAAACAGACCTGTATCGCATGATGGCCGCCGCCAGCGATGGCGACGTGGCGCGCGTGCGCCACACTATCGATCGCCATATCGAAAGGACCGAGCGCGATCTCGATGTCCTGAAGCAGGGCGGAACCGTGGAGCGGATTCTGCTGCTGAATCTGGAAGGTCACGAGGAAACAACACAGTCCGCGACCTACCACCCCGATGGTCAGTCGCAGGGATACGTCATGGAGTCGATCGAGATCGCCCCCCTGCTCGACAAGATGGGCGAGATGGCCGATACGCTGGAGTTTCTGGTCCTGCGGCGCATCGACTGCCTGGCAAGGCAGGACCAGTCCTGCCTGGAGCGCGTGGAGCCGGAATTCGCGATCTTTCTCAAACAACTGCCGTCCTATGTCCAGCGGACCAGCGAAAACGCCAACCGTCTCTTTTATTCCAGCAGCGAGCGGCTGGCGGCGCTGGAAGCGCAATTGTCCGCGCAGCGCGTCAAGCTCAAGCTGGTCGAGATGAGCCTGATCGCGCTGGTGATGGCCCTCGCCGGGCTGGTCGCCATGGCCTTCGTGCGGCGCATCAACCAGGCCAACCGGCGGCTCGAACGGGCCGTCGACCAGATGCGCGCCGCCAGGGATGACGCCGAGCGGGCCAGTCGCGCCAAGTCCGAATTCGTCTCGCGCATGAGCCACGAGCTGCGCACGCCGCTCAACGCCATCATCGGCTTTGCCGATCTGCTCGAGGCGGAGCCGTTGTCACCCTCGCACAAGAGTTACGTCAACCTGATCAACAGCTCCGGCCGGCACCTGATGGAGTTGATCAACGCGGTGCTCGATCACGCCAAGATCGAGGCGGGCAGCCTGACTCTGGAAGAGATCGCCTTCGATTTTCCCGCCACCATCGAGGCCGTCAAGGACATCATCGCCGAACGCGCCACGAGCAAGGGCCTGGACTTCGTTGCCAGCATCTCGCCGGACTTGCCGAAGTTCGTCCGTGGCGACCCGACCCGGCTGCGCCAGGTATTGATCAACCTGCTGGTCAATGCGGTCAAGTTCACCGAACAGGGATCGGTCGAGTTGCGCGTGGCGCCCGAGGAGGGGCGCATCTTCTTCAGCGTTCGCGATTCCGGCATCGGCATGGACGAGGAGTCGCTCGCCCGGTTGTTCCAGGCCTTCAGCCAGGGCGACGATTCGATTACCCGCAGGTACGGCGGGACCGGCCTGGGCTTGATCATCTCGAAAGAGTTGATCCAGGCCATGGGTGGCGCCATCGAAGTGGAAAGCGCGCCTGGCGTTGGTACCTGTTTCTGGTTCTGGCTGCCGCTACAGGTGGCGCCGGCTCCGGAGCAGTCGGCGGGCGGTTCGGCCCGGGCCGGTGTGCCGGCCATCGCCAGCCGGGTCGCCGGACGGGTGCTGCTGGTGGACGACAACCGGGTCAATCAGCAACTGGCCGCGGCCATGCTCGACCGCCTGGGGCTGGCGCACGACATGGCCGACAACGGCGCTGAAGCCCTGCGCCGGCTCAACGACACCCCCTACGCGCTGGTATTGATGGACATGGAAATGCCCGAGATGGATGGCATCACCGCCACCCGGCACATTCGCGAGCGGGAAGACCGGGACGGCGCTCCGCGCCTGCCCATCGTCGCCATGACGGCCAATGCCCTGCGGGAAGATCGGGATCGTTGTCTGGCGGCGGGCATGGACGGCTACATCGCCAAGCCCATCAGCCGCAAGGCACTGGAGGACGAGTTATTCAGATTGTTTGCCGGGACCTCGCCGTCTCCACCGACCGGGGTGGCGGCGGCCGAGCCGAACGAATCGGTGAACAAGCCGGTGTTCGACTATGCGGTGGCTCTGGAGAGGATCGGCGACGCGGAGGTGCTCCAGGAGGTGGCGGCGATGTTTGTCGCCAGCGCGCCGGAAGAAATCGGGGAACTGGAGGCTGCATTGGCGGCCGGCGACTGGCCGTCGCTCAAGCGTGTGGCCCACACCCTGAAGGGCCTGTTCGCCACCTTCGCGGCCAGCGACGGGGAACAGATGGCGCGCGAGCTGGAACTGGCCGCCGGGTTCGACAACGATACCCGGGGCGGCACTTGTGCCGAACTGGCGGCTCGTGTGCGCGACCATGTAGATGCCCTGCGCCAGGCATTGATGCGGCATGTCGGCGGCAAGGCGCCGCCAGCCTGATCCGAAGGCCAGGCCGCCGCCACCATGGTGACCGCTCGTTGCGTTGCGGCTTGCCCGTCCATGGACCGGCCTGTTAGGCTTGCGCTCCCCGCTGCCACCTGCTTTCGCCATGCATCCCGACTATCTGGAAAAAGTCCTCAACGCCCGTGTCTATGATGTGGCCATCGAGACGCCCCTGGACCTGGCGCCGAATCTCGCGACGCGGATCGGCAATCGGCTGCTGCTCAAGCGCGAGGATATGCAGCCGGTGTTCTCTTTCAAGCTGCGCGGCGCCTACAACAAGATGGCCCATCTCACCCCGGCGCAGCGCAAGCGCGGCGTGATCGCCGCCAGCGCCGGCAATCACGCCCAGGGCGTGGCCCTGTCGGCGCGGAAGCTCGGTTGCCGGGCGGTGATCGTCATGCCGGTGACGACGCCGCAGATCAAGATCGACGCGGTCAGGAAGCATGGCGGCGCCATGGCGCAGGTGGTGCTGGCCGGCGAATCCTACGACGAGGCCTACGCCCACGCCCTGGAGCTGGAAAAGAAGGAGAAGCTGACCTTCGTCCATCCCTACGACGATCCGGAGGTGATCGCCGGCCAGGGCACCATTGGCATGGAGATCCTGCGCCAGCACCCCGAGCCGATCGATGCGGTGTTCTGTTGCATCGGTGGTGGCGGCCTGATCGCCGGCGTCGCGGCGTACGTCAAGCGGTTGCGGCCACAGACGAAGATCATCGGCGTCGAGGCCAGCGACGCCGATGCGATGGCCCGGTCGCTCGCCGCCGGCAAGCGAGTGCGGCTCGACACGGTGGGACTGTTCGCCGACGGTGCGGCGGTGAAGTATGTCGGCGCCGAGACGTTCCGCCTTTGCCAGCAGTATGTCGATGAAGTCGTGTTGGTCGACACCGATGCCATCTGCGCCGCGATCAAGGATGTCTTCGAGGACACCCGCTCGATTCTAGAACCGGCCGGGGCCTTGGCCGTGGCCGGTGCCAAGGCCTGGGCCAAGGCGACCGGGGCCAGGGACAAGACGCTGGTGGCGGTGGCCAGCGGCGCCAACATGAACTTCGACCGCTTGCGCTTCGTTGCCGAGCGCGCCGAGCTGGGCGAGCAGCGCGAGGCGGTGCTGGCGGTGACGATTCCCGAGAAGCCGGGTAGTTTCAAGCGCTTCTGCGGCCTGATCGGCAAGCGCGCCATCACCGAATTCAACTACCGCTATTCGGATGCCAAGGAGGCGCATGTCTTTGCCGGCGTACAGGTGGCCAATCGGGCGGAATCGCTCAAGCTGGTCGAAGCGCTGCGCCGCCATGAGCTGGCGACGCTCGATCTGACCGACGACGAAATGGCCAAGCTGCACATCCGCCACATGGTCGGCGGCCGCGCACCGGGGCTGACCGACGAGCTGCTGTACCGCTTCGAGTTTCCCGAGCGGCCGGGCGCGCTGATGAATTTTCTCGACCAGATGAGCAAGGGCTGGAATATTTCGCTCTTCCACTATCGCAACCATGGCGCGGACTACGGGCGGGTGCTGGTTGGCATGCAAGTGCCGGCCAAGGAGATGAAGGCGTTCCGGGCATTCCTGAAGAACCTGGGCTACCGGCACTGGGATGAATCGAAGAATCCGGCCTATCAACTCTTTCTGGGGCAATCATGAGGATCGCCAGCGCGGTCGCCGAGCCGATTGGCCATGCGCCCCTGGCCGGGATGAATCGACTGTCCACCACCCGCTTTCGGCGCCTGAGCGCCTGAGCGGCCGGGGGATTGTCGTGGTGCCACTGAAGCGGCTTACTACCAAGGCCTGGATGCTGGCCCTGATATCGGTGATCGTGGCCACCCTGTCCGCCGAGGCGCTCTACCAGTCGGGCTGGGCGATGGGTGCGGAACACCTGTATTCCGATCTGTGGCATCGTCTAGCCGGCAAGCGGCACGTGCCCGAGCATGTGGCGCTGGTGATGGTGGACGACCCGAGTCTGGCCGCCCATCCGGACGACCCGCTGGTGTTCTGGACACCGTATTTCGCCCGGGCCATCGCGACCCTGAAAGCGGCTGGCGCCAGGACGGTCGCGCTCGACTACTCGTTCAGCGTCAGCCCGGAACGCTGGATCGAACAGCTCAAGCTGCCTCGGCTCGACAACCCCCTGCGCGACTACGACCGCTCGTTTCGTCAGGAACTCAATAGCAACGACGTGCTCATGGCGTCGTTCCGGACGCGCGACGGCAAACAGGCCGAGGACTTCCTGCTGCCCAGCCCGGACTATCTGCTGGCCTTGCCGGACTATGACATCCCCGGCCATCTTGGCCTGGCCAACCTGCGTACCGATTCCGATGGCACCGTCCGCCGCTTCGGACCGACCGAGGCGAACGCCGCCATTGCGCGGCGGGAAGGCTTCCCGGCCTTGTCCTTCGGCATGCTCGCGGCCATCCGGTTTTCCGGTCAGGATCCTCGGGCGGAGACTTGGCAATTCGGCAATCGGCGCCTGACGGCCGATGACGACCTGAAGATCGCCTATGGCGGTCCCCCGGGAACCGCGATCAAGATTTCCTTTGAACGACTGCTGGCGGCAGACGCTCTTGCCGATCCGGCGATCAAGGCACTGGCGGGGAAGGTGGTGATCGTCGGTGCCGGCTTCTCGGGCAACAACGACGTTCATTCGACGCCCTACTCGACCAACCTTGCCGGTGCACAGGACTTGATGTCGGGTCCGGAAATTCAGGCAAATGTCGTTGAAACCCTGCTTGCCGGTCGCTTCGTCGACGATGTGCCGGGTCTTTGGCGCGTGATCGCCTTCGTGAGTAGTTTCGCCTTTCTGGCCTTTGTCGGCGTGCGCCTGTCACCTTGGCAGGCGATCGCCCTGATGGCCGTCATTGCCGCCATGGCCGCCATGGCCGGCTACGCCTTGTTCGGCCTCGACCTGCTCTTCCCGGTTGCTCACTTGCAGATCGGGTTGGCGGTGGTCCTGACCGGCCTGGCTGCCCTGCGACTCAGTCGCGAGCAGCGAGAACGCGCCCGCATCGGCAAGATGTTCGGCCGCTATGTTTCCGACCAGGTGATGACCGCCCTGCTGGCGTCGCCCGAGTTGCCGGAACTCGGCGGCAAGACGACCACGGTCACCGTGCTGTTTTCCGACATCCGAAACTTCACCACCTTGTCCGAGCGCCTGTCGGCCCGGGAGGTGGTCGAAATGCTCAATACCTATTTTGAACGCGCTTGCGCCGTGTTGTTGAAGGAGGGGGCGACCATCGACAAGTTCATTGGCGATGCGATCATGGCCGAGTTTGGCGCCCCCCTGCCACAGCCTGACCACGCTTTGCGGGCGCTTCGCGCCGCTGTGGCGCTGCACGCCGTGGCGGTCGAGTTCAGGGGGTGGATGTCCACCCGGTTTGTCGGGCGCGCGTTGCCGGAATTCGACGTCGGCGTTGGCATTCACTCCGGAGAGGCGGTGATCGGCAACATCGGTTCAAGCAGCCGAATGGAGTATACGGCTATCGGCGACACCGTGAATCTGGCGTCTCGCCTGGAGGGCAAGACCAAGGAAACCCACTGTGCCATCCTGGCCAGCAGTGATACCGTCTCGGCGGTCGGAACTGGGATCCAGACCGGGGCGCGTCACGTGCTGACAGTGAAGGGACGCAGCGAACCCGTGGAAGCCTTCGAAATTCTTTCGGTCACGCCTTAGCGTCCCGACGTCTTGCCCGCCTACTTGCCGCCGATAGCACCCAGGTCGTTGCCGGCCTTGTTGCCCTGACCGAGGGCGGTGGCGGTGGTGCCGGTGGCCGCGGCGTTGATGCGGGTATTGCCCTGAATTTGGACGCTGCTCTTGCCGGTGGTCGCGGCGGCAGTGGTGCCGGCACTTTCCTTGCCGACAGAACTCGCACCAGTGCTCTTGGCGCCCGTGGTGCCAGCGGGCCCGCTGCCTTGGACCTGGAACCCCTGTGGGCTGCTGGATCGCTGCACGCTGTCTGGCAACTGTGACCAGGCTGTCGGAGTAGCGACGGATAGGACCGTCAGCAAAGCGGTAGCCAGAAATAGCCTGTGCATGGCGATACCTGTTGCGAGATCGGTGATGGCTTCGTGGCTGCTAGCCGAGAAGAACCCCAAGGGTTGCCCCTTGGGGTTCAGGCATGCAGGGAGGCGATTACTTGCCGCCGATGGTGCCGATGTCGTTGGTGGCGGTGTTGCCCTTGCCGATGGCGACGGCATTGGTGTTCACGCCGAGGGCGTTGATGTTGGTGTTGCCCTTGATGGTCGTGCCGCCCTTGATGGCGCCGATGGCGTTCTTGGCGGTGTTGCCCTTGCCGATGGCGACGGCGTTGGTGTTCACGCCGAGGGCGTTGATGTTGGTGTTGCCCTTGATTTCGGTCTTGGGCGTGTCGTCGGCGGCGAAGGCGAT
>JBGAQX010000064.1:0-17542 GCA_044220545.1 Rhodocyclaceae bacterium
GGCTTGAGCGGAATGGCGATCGGGTCGCCCAGGCGCTGCGACTTGCGTACCGAGCCGCTGGAGGCGATGGCGAAACCGAGCCCCGTCTCGACCACGCCGTTGAGCGCAATCGGGCTGCCCAGTTCCATGACCAGTTGCATCTGCTCGACGCTGATTCCGGCCTTGCGCAAGTACGTGTCGGTGAACTCACGGGTGCCCGAACCCGGCTCGCGGGAAATGTAGGGATATTCGGTCAGTTGCTGCGGAGTGAGTTCCTTGAACTTCGCCAGCGGGAACTTCGGGCTGCAAATGACTTGCAGTTCGTCACCGCAGCAGCTCTCGGTTTCCAGGTTCGGCTGATGCGACGGCGATTCGATGAAGCCGATATCCAGGGTATGCTCCGCCACCCGGGTCTCGATGGTCTCCGAATTGGCCACCACCAGACGCGGCCGCACGCTGGGATAGGCCGACTTGAACTCGCCGAGGATGCGCGGCAGCATGAATTCGGCGATGGTGGTCGAGGCGCCCACCAGCAGCGAGCCACCGATCTCGCCGGTCATTTCGGCGAGGCGCACGTCCATCTCCGAGGACAGACCAAGAATCCGCTCGGCATAGGTGAGCACCAGATCGCCGGCGGGTGTCAGCGTGATGCGGCCATGGCCGCGATCGAACAGGCGGGTATTGAAGTGCTCTTCCAGTTGCTTGATCTGGAACGTGACCGCCGGCTGGGTCATGAACAGGATTTCGGCGGCCTTGGTAAACGACAATTGCTTGGCGACGGCGTGAAACACCTGCAGCCTGCGATCCGCCATGAGACAGTCCCCCTCGGTGGTTTTCTATTAGTCTGGCGTGATATTCAATCACAAATTGCGGATATAAGGTAGCCTGATAGAGCCTGTTTTCGGCCGAACTGTCGCCCGGCGCGGATCGGCGCCCGAAACCGCGCGCGGCGCAACGTGGGCGTCTTTCTTTCGTGATATAAAAGCCCGGCCCATGACCCTTGGCTTCTACATCATCATGGCGGCGCAGTTCTTTTCCGCGCTCGCCGACAACGCGCTGCTGATCGCCGCCATCGCCATCCTGCGCGACATGCACGCGCCGACGGCCTACGAACCACTGCTCAAGACTTTCTTCACGGTCTCGTACGTGGCCCTGGCGGCCTTCGTCGGCGCCTTCGCCGATTCGATGCCCAAGTGGCGCGTGATGTTCATCAGCAACGGCATCAAGGTGCTTGGTTGCGGCTTGATGTTCTTCGATGTCCACCCCTTGCTCGCCTATGCCGTGGTCGGCCTTGGCGCCGCGGCCTATTCGCCGGCCAAGTACGGCATCCTCACCGAGTATCTGCCCCATCGGCTGCTGGTGGTGGCCAACGGCTGGATCGAGGGCCTGACGGTCATGGCGATCATTCTCGGCGTCGTCCTCGGTGGCGCCCTGATCCGCCCGGACGTTGCCAGCAGCCTGCTCGGCTTCGATTTCCCGTTCATCGACACCGGCATCGACACCACGGCGGAAATGACCCTGGCCATCGTCGCCGTCCTGTACGTGGTGGCCGCGCTGTTCAACCTCTACATTCCGGACACCGGCGTCGACCACAAGCCGCTGAAGAAGAATCCGGCCTACCTCATCCACGAGTTCAACCATTGCCTGCGGCTGCTCTGGCGCGACAAGCTCGGCCAGATATCCCTGGCGGTCACCACGCTATTCTGGGGCGCCGGCGCCACGCTGCAATTCATCGTCATCGAATGGGCCAAGGCGGCCCTGAATCTCGACCTGTCGAAAGCCAGCCTGCTACAGGGTGTCGTCGCCGTCGGCGTCGCGATCGGCGCGGCGCTGGCCGCCCGGATGATCTCCCTGCGCAAGTCGGTGCGCGTCATACCGCTGGGCATCGGCATGGGCGTCATCGTCATCCTGATGGTCTTCGTCCGCGACCTGTGGCTGGCGGTGCCGTTGCTGGTGCTGGTCGGCGCCCTGTCGGGTTTCTTCGTCGTGCCCATGAACGCCCTGCTCCAGCACCGCGGCCACATCCTGATGGGCGCCGGTCACTCCATCGCGGTGCAGAACTTCAACGAGAACCTGTCGATTCTCGTCATGACCGGCATCTATTCCCTGCTGGTCAAGGCCAACCTCTCGATCTTCGTCATCATTCCCATCTTCGGCGTATTCGTCGCGGGCATCATGTGGCTGCTCCGCAACCGGCATCTCGAAAACCAGCGCCGCCACGACGACGTCATCCACCTCGAAGACCGCACCCACTGACGCTCAGAACAGTTCGGGGCGATCGTCGAGTTCGTTAGGGTTGTCCGGACGAGCGGGAAAATAAAGGCTGAGCAGCCGGGTCGCCCGATCGATGGCCTCCAGGGCGCCGCGTCGATAGGCGCCGTGGCTGAACGCAGTTTCCATCTCCCGGCAGATCCGGTCCCATTCCGGCTGCGCCACCCGGGCGGCGATGCCCCGGTCGGCAAGGATTTCCACCCGGCGGTCCACCAACTGCAGGTAGATCAGGATACCGCTGGCTTCCCGTGTCCCGGCGACACCGAGCCGATCGAACAGGTCGACCGCGCGCTGGCGCGCCGTCCGCCCTTTGAGTAGCGCCAGCAACGGCAGCGGTCCCTCCGCCACGAAACGCAGCTCGCCGCGATGGCCCAGCTCGGAAGCGGCGACAGCGGCCCGAATCGCCTCCCGGTCGGCGGCCCGAAAGGCCCGTCGCGCCCACCAGCCGGGCGTCAATAGATGCTTGAAAAGACGACCGAGATCCATTTCACCAATCCCCCGACGCGCCGCCGCCGCCAAAACTGCCGCCACCGCCCGAGAAACCACCGCCGCCGCCCGAGGACGAAAAACCGCCGCCGCCCAAACCGCCACCCGTGCCCCCCGCATGCCAGCCACCGCCATCCCGGGCGAAGGAAAACACAAATGCGGCGACCGCGGCAATCGCCACGGCGAGCCACGAGGCGAACACCGTCCAGGCCAGCCAGCCGGCGATGGCGGCGGCCACCAGCGATCCCGTCACGCCGAGCATTGCCCTGAGCACCGTGCTCAGCGCCACCGTGATGAAGAGCAGGACCATGGATTCCTCACCCGGCCCCTCCCGTGGCGCCGACGCGGCGGGGGCCGGCAGGGCCTCGCCCCGGATCAGCCTGGCCAGGTCGTCTACCGCCGCCCGCAGGCCACCCGCGAAGTCGCCCTGCTTGAAGCGCGGCGCCATCGTTTCGTCGACGATGCGTTTGGCCAGCGCGTCGGGAATCGCTCCTTCCAGTCCGTAAGCCACCTCGATACGCATCTTGCGGTCGTTCTTGGCCACGATGACGATGACGCCATCGTTCACGCCCTTCCTGCCGATCCGCCAGGCCTCGGCCAGGCGAATCCCGAACTGCTCGATGCTCTCCGGCTGGGTGGTCGGCAACAGCAGGATCGCCACCTGGGCGCCCTTCCCATCCTCGATGGCGGCCGTCGCGGCCTCCAGGGCCGCCGACTGCTCGGGCGTCAAGGTTGCCGTCAGGTCCGTAACACGCGCGGTGAGGGTCGGCAGGGCGACGACATCCGCGCCCCAGCCGACGGCGGGCAGGGCCAGGCACCAGAGTGCCGCCAGCCAGCGCAACATCGAGATCGGCAAACCGCTACTTCGCCGCCGCCGGGGTATCGAACCTGACCGCCGGTGGCGTCGCAATGGCCTTCTCGTCCTCGACGGTGAAATTGGCCTTGGTCTTCCAGCCCATCGCCATCGCCGTCAGGTTGTTCGGGAAGGTACGCACGGAGATGTTGTAGCCCTGCACCGCCTGGATGTAGCGATTGCGCGCCACGGTGATGCGATTCTCGGTGCCTTCCAGTTGTGCCTGAAGGTCGCGGAAATTGGCGTCGGCCTTCAGTTGCGGGTAGTTCTCCGCCACCACCAGCAGCCGGGCCAGGGCGCCGGAGAGTTCCGATTGTGCCTTCTGGAACTTGGCGAACGCCGCCTCGTCGTTGATCAGTTCCGGCGTCGCCTTCATGCCGGCCACACTGGCGCGCGCCTCGGTGACGCGGGTCAGCACTTCCTTCTCGTGCGCCGCATAGCCCTGCACGGTGGACACCAGGTTCGCCCTCGTCGTTGATCTGGATCTGGTTGTAGCCGCAGCCGGACAGGAACGCGGCGGCGAAGGCGAGCACGGCGAGCAGACGAATGCGCATGACGATGACTCCACTGGTTATTGGGTTGCGCCGAAAGAATAGCATTGCCCCTCTTCAATTTCCGGCGCGGCGTCCCTGGTCCTCGTCGAGGTGGAAGAAGGTCATCGTCTCTTGCAGTTGTTCGGCTTGCGATTCGAGCTCTTCGGCGGTTGCCGCCAGCTCTTCCGAAGCCGAGGCGCTTTGCTGGGTGGCCTGGCTGAGCTGTCCTATCGCCCCGTTGATCTGCGCCACCCCCGACGACTGCTCGGCCGAGGCCGAGGCAATCTCCTGAACCAGGTCGGAGGTCTTGCGGATGGCGGGAACCATCCGGGTCAGCAGGGCTCCCGCGCTTTCGGCCTGACTCACGGAGGACGAAGCAAGACCGCCGATCTCCTGGGCCGCCACCTGCGACCGTTCGGCCAGCTTGCGCACTTCCGAGGCGACCACGGCGAAGCCCTTGCCGTGTTCGCCGGCCCGGGCCGCTTCGATGGCTGCGTTCAGCGCCAGCAGATTGGTCTGGTAGGCGATGTCGTCGATGATGCCGATCTTGCCGGCGATGCTCTGCATGGCCGACACCGTCCGCATCACGGCCTCGCCACCGTCCCCGGCATCCTTGGCCGCCTTGGCGGCCATGACGTCGGTCGCTCGCGCGTTCTCGGTATTCTGGGTGATCGAGGCCGATATCTGCTCCATCGACGCCGACGTCTGCTCGACCGACGCCGCCTGCTGCGATGACGATTGCGACAGCGACTGCGCGGTGGCCGATACCTGGCCGGAAGCGTTCGAGAGGTTGTCGGCGGCGGTACGCACCTCGACGATGATGCGCTTCAGGCGCTCCACCATGTCGTGCATCGAGGTCAAGACCTTGCCCACCTCGTCCTTGCGGGTAGTACCGATCTTCACGGTCAGATCGCCATCGGCGATGCTTCTCGCGGTGAGCACCAGATCCTTCATCGGGGCGATCACCATCCGATTGAGGTAGTAGACCAGAACCAGCAGCAGCAGAATGGTCAGCACGAAAGTCGCGACGACCATCAGTTTCTTGACCCGGCTGGCCAGACTGAAGATTTCTTCGGCGTAGCTGCCCGCCGCGATGATCCACTGCCAGTCCTTGTACTCGTCGAACACGACGATCTTGTCCCGCGCCCGCGTTTCGCCGGCTTCCTTGTTGAGCCAAGGATAGACGATCAAGCCGCTGCGTTTGGTCAGGATTTCCCGGATGAAATAGTTGCCGCTGCTGTCCTGGGAGTCGGCGATGTTGACACCCTCCTTGGCCGGATGGACCAGCAACGTGCCCGCGGCGGAACCGGCGCCGCCGTCCAGCACGTAGGCATAACCCGACTCGCCGAGCTTGACGTCCCTGATCGTGTGCTTGACGTAGTCGAGCGACGATTTGATGTCCATGCCAATGAATGTCAGGCCGATGACCTTGCCCTGTGGGTCGTGGATCGGCTCGTACCGGGTCATGTAGTCGCGGCCGAACAACTTTGCCTTGCCGGTATAGGACTGTCCGGCGATCAATGCCGAATAGCCGGGGTGCTCCTTGCCCAGCGGGGTGCCCACCGCCCGCGATCCATCCTCCTTCTTGACCGACGTGGCCACGCGCAGAAAATCGTCGCCGCTACGAACGAAGAGAGTCGCCACGTTGCCCTGGCCGCCACCGCTGAAGGCGTCCACCTCGAAGGACCGACCGTTCATGGCGACATTATTCAGCTTAAGCACCGGCGGGCTGGCCTTCTCGTCCAGTGAATAGCCGTTGCCCAGCGTAGTCCGGAACGAACGGCTCCAGGCGTCGGCCTGCTGCCGCAAGATCTGATCGGTCTGCGCGACCAAGCCGTGGATCAACGCCACCGTATTCTTGAGCTTCTGGGTTTCATCCCGCTCGTTGATACCGTGGATTTCGGTGTTGAGATAGACGGCGAAGCCGCCCAGCAACACAACAATGGCCCCGGCCAGGACGGCGGAAAGGCGAAAGCGTATTGAATGCAGGTCGATCATTTCTGTTGCTCCCTTTTCATCATCCAGTCCTGCTCAGCCACTTGAGCATCGTCTGGTACAACACCGCCGGCACCACCGGTTTGGCAATATGGTCGTTCATCCCCGCCTCCATGCAGCGCTGCCGGTCTTCGGCAAAGGCGTTGGCCGTCATGGCCAGGATGGGCGTATGCGCCCGGCCGACAAGGGCGCGGATGGCGCGCGCGGCGTCGACCCCGTTCATCACCGGCATCTGCATGTCCATCAGAATCAGGTCGTAGTCGGCGGAGCGCGCCATCTCGACCGCCGATCCGCCATCTCCGGCCAGTTCGACATTCAGGCCGACCTCTTCCAGAAGTTCCTTCCCGACTTCCTGACTGACCGGCTCGTCTTCGACCAGCAACACCCGCGCACCCGCGTAGCGAGCCGCGAGCTCGTGCGCGGCGTCGTCCGCCATGTCCAGCTCTGCGCAGCCGCCGTCAAAGGCCTTGTCCATGCGAACGGTGAACCAGAAGGTGCTGCCGGCCCCCTCCTGGCTATCGACACCGATATCGCCCCCCATCAACTGGGCCAGCCGTTTGCTGATCGCCAGCCCGAGCCCGGTGCCGCCATACTTGCGCGTCATCGAGCCATCCGCCTGTTCAAAGGCGCTGAACAGGCGGCGTTGATCCTCTGGAGCGATGCCGATGCCCGTGTCCTGAACTTCGAAGCGCAGCAGAACCGTCGTCGAACTGCTCGCGACCCGCGACACGCGCACGTCGATCGTTCCTCGGTCGGTGAACTTGATGGCATTGCCGGTCAGGTTGAACAGTATCTGGCGAAGCCGCAGCGGATCGCCCCGCAGCGGCAGACCGGCGAGATCGGGCTCGACCTGGATGCGCAGAGCCAGGCCCTTTTCCGCCACCTTGCCACCAACCAGGCCGCGCAAGTGATCCACCACGCCGGCCAACTTGAAGTCGATCTTTTCGAGACTGAGACGCTCAGCCTCGATCTTGGAAATGTCGAGGATGTCGTTGATGATTTCGAGCAGGTGGCTGGACGCCTGGCTGACCTTGGTCAGGCGGTCGATCTGCCCCGGATCGGTGGTCCGGCGCAGCGCCATGTCGGTCATGCCCATGATGGCGTTCATGGGGGTGCGCAGTTCGTGGCTCATGTTGGCCAGGAAGGTGCTCTTGGCGCGGTTGGCGGCCTCGGCGGCTTCCTTGGCGATGGACAAGGCGGTGGTGCGCTCTTCGACCACGTCTTCAAGGTGGTCGCGGTAGCGGTCGAGTTCGAGCTCGGCCCGCTTGCGCTCGGTGATATCGAAGAAGCTCACCAGGCTTGCCCACACACGGCCCTCGTCGTCCACCACCGGGGAGCCAAACACCTCCAGCAGCCTTTCGGTGCCGTCGGGACGCTCGATCAACATGTCGTCCACATGCGATTTCTCGCCCGCCATCCCCCGTATGATCGGCAGTTCTTCCCTGGGATAGGGCCCATCGCCGCCCACCTTGCGCACCTTGTAGACAACCGAAAGCTCGTCCGTACCCGCGTCTGGCAGGATCCCGCGTCCCAGCAGCTCCATCGCCACACTGTTGGCCATGAGCGGCCGGCCGCCGGGCACCTCGATCATGAAGACACCGACGGGAAGATTGTTCTGTAGCGACGAGAACAGCTCGTTCTGGCGCCGAAGGGCCGTTTCACCCCGCCGCAACTCGTCTTCCGCCTGCTTGATCTGCGTGATGTCCGTTGCGCTGATGACCGCGCCTTCCTGTTTGCCCTGGGGGCTATACAGCACCGCGGCCTCGACGAGGTAGCTGCGATAGCCGCCATCCGGAGCGAGCAGCCGATGTTCGGCGCCGTAGCCGCCCCGATGAACGATCCATTCGAACAGCGGGGAATGCACCGGCCAGGGCAGGACCGGCAGTCTGGCCGCCAGCGCGGCACGCTCGTCGGCCGGCAGCAAGTCGTCGAGCAGGCTGCCAACCAGATTCGCACCGCCTGGCAGCGCCGCTTCGCAGCGGCGATTGCACATGCCGACATGGCCATCCGACGTCAGCACGATCAGCAAGCTCCCCGCGCTATCCATGACGCGCTGAACGAAGCTGCTCAGTCGCTCCTGCGTCTGGTGGGCCTTGCGCAGGGCGTTGCGCTGCCGCTCCACCTCGGCCAGCATCGTATCGGTATGCTCGGCCTCGGCCAGCATCCGCTTCTCCAGCGCCTCGTTGGCCAAGCGCAGCGCGGCGATCTCCGCCCGCAGAATCGCCACCTGCCGATCGCCCCGGTCAGGCATGGTCGATCCCCAGCGTCTGGCACAGCAGCGCGGTCGCCTCATCCACCGCCCGCGCCATGGCGTCCGACAGCCCCGGCGAGAATGGCCGCGGCCGCTCCGCTTCGGCGGTGATGACCATCGGCAGGGGCAGGCCGAGCGCGCCCAGCGCCGCCAGCAGATAGCCGACTCCGGCACCGTGTCCCGGCAGCGACGATTCCAGCGCCAAAGCGCGCGGATCGGCGCGCATGACCCGTCCCGGATGGCCGCCCGGCTCGAGCGCATCGACGACAATGGCCTCGGCGCAACCGTCGAACAGCATCAGCGCATCCAGGCCGCGCGTTCCCGCCTCGAACAGCCGAACGTCCGCCGGCAATTCGCACCCGGACAGGCGCCGAAAAACCGCCGGGCCGAAGCCGTCGTCGCCGTGCAGCGCATTGCCGAAGAAGATGACATGCCGCGCCGGTTGGGTGGAGGATGGGTCGGTGTGCATGGCGAATGGCGCGATGGAGCCTGCCCTCTCAAAGCGGAAAACTCAGCCGCCGGCCGGTTTCCAGGAAATGCACCGTGCAGACCAGGCAGGGGTCGTGCGAACGAATGATGTGGGCGATCTCGGCGGTATCGTCCTCGTCGGCCACCTTCAGTCCGACCAGACTCTGCTCCCAATGCCCCGGCTGGCCCAGTGAGTCGCGCGGCGAGGCGTTCCAGGCGGTCGGCGTGATGATCTGGTACTTTTCGATGAGCCCGTCGCGAATGCTGATCCAGTGGCCCAGCGCGCCACGAGCGGCCATCACCATGCCGCAACCCTGGCCGTCCCTCTCCGCTCCCGCCGCGGGCGCCAGGAAATGCGGTTCGTCCAGATGCGCGGCCAGCTCATTCAGCATGCGGCGTGCCTGTCGCAGCTCCACGCCGATCCGGCGCACGCGGGCAAACTGGCGCAGCCAGGCATTGCCGCCTTCGCGCGCGTAAAGGTCGCCGACCAGCGCGTCGCCGGCGATCAGCAGCTCGGCCAGCGGTCCCGTCTGCGCCACCTTGTCGCCGTAGCGCGGCGCCTTGGCCCAGGTGTAACAATCGGTGCCGGGCCGGTAGTCCGGAATGGTTTCGCCCTGCCACGGGTGACGCCCGCCGGCGTAGGGACGGAACCACGAATGGCGAACGTGCTCGTTGATCCGGGCCTGATCCAGAGCTGCGATCTGTCCGCTGTCGCCGTCGAGGAAGCCGCCGCGCAGCAAGTGGGCGTCGTAGGGCGGTCCCCAGCGTTCGGGGTCGCAGCCCACGCCGAAGGACAGCATGTGCGGCGTACCCACGCCCCGGCGATGCAGATCGATGGAACGGGCAAAACGTGACAGGAGGCCGAGCGCGCCATTGATGCGGGCAGGCGATTCAAGCCAGGCAAACAGCGCGTCGGCGCTCTCCAGCGCCAGCCACTCGTCGAGCGGCGCGCCGATAACCCGGGTTTCGTACCAGGCCTGGGCGGCATCCAGCGCCGCCCTACTGGCCAACAGGCGCCGCGATTCCGGCGGGCTGGTGACGCCGCCGGGCACCATGTAGGAGGAATGCGGCCATTGGCCGCCGAATTCGGCGACGATCCGCACCAACTGCCGCGTGACGGCCAGCGTCTCCAGGTAGGTTCGGCCACGGAAAGGCTCGAACTCCGTCATCACGTCCGCGAACAAGGGATGCAGCCGATAGCGCTCCTGGCAGAAGTCGGGCGCGAAGAAAAGAAACGTCTGGCGGATGTCGCTCTGCATGCCCTCGGCGAACAGGCACAAGTTGCGAATGCGGGTGGCGTTGCCGGGTACCGGGACTTCCCAGGCATGTTCCAGCGCCAATACGGCGGCATAGAGATGGGAGGTGCCGCAGATGCCGCAAACGCGCGGCGTGATGACCATCGCGTCGCGCGGCGCGCGACCCACCAGAATCTGTTCGAAGCCGCGATAGAGCGTGCCGATGGCGCGCGCCTCGACAACCACGCCGTCCTCGACGACGAGGCCGATTTCGAGATCGCCCTCGACCCGATTGAGATCGACGCTGAGTTCGAGTCGCGCCATGTCAGGACTCCGGCTTCTTCAGGCGTTGCGGCGCCGCCGCCCGGGCCAGATTCTTGTAAGCCATGTAGCGCGGTCGCTCGACGCCGAGGGGCAGCCGCATCGGCACGTCGCCGATCTTCTCGGTGGTGAACAAGTCCCCTTCGCGCGGAAAATCCGGCGAAGTACAACCGAAACACGGCACGCCGGCGCGCGTCTTGCTGCTGACGCCATTCCACAGGTCGATGTTGCAGATCGCCCGGGACATCGGCCCCTGACAGCCCAGGTTGAAGAACAGGCAGGCGCTGCCGCCGAGCTCCGTATCCTCGATGTTGTACTCGTGGCATTCGTTGCGCGAACAGCCTTGATGCACGATGCTGCCAAAGAACTCCACCGGCCGGTTAAGGTCGTCGAGCTTCATCGGCAGCCCCGCCGCGAGCATGGCCAGCGTTTGCGTCATGGCATGCGGATGGGCCGGGCAACCAGCCACATTGATGACCGGCAAGCCGCGCGCGGAGCGCCACTCGGCGCCGAGCAGGCCACCCGGCTCCGCATGGCTGAACTGCAGGCCGACACAATCGCCGGGGTTCGGCTCGGCCGCATGGATACCGCCAAAGGCGGCGCACGTGCCGATCGCAACCACCACCCCGGCGTGCCGGGCCAGATCGCGCACGATCCCCATCTTGGCCCGCCCGCGGTAGCTGTCGCACATGCCGGTACCGCGCGGCGCGGTGGCGATGCTGCCCTCGACACAGAAAATATCGAGCGACTGCTCGCCGCGGGCCATGCGATCAATCAATTCGCGGTAGTGTCGGGGGCTTGCGTGCGACAGCGACGGATGCCACAACAACTCGATCCGCTCGCTCCCGGACGCTGCGAGCAATTGCTCCAGACTCGGAGCCTCGGCGCTCAAAATGGCCAACGAATCGCCGCTGCACGATCCGGCCTGCAACCAGAAGAGCGTTTTCATTGCTTATCCTTTAGTACTACCCTCAAGACCACTCTAGCACCCGGCCCGGGGCAACGAAAGGCAATTTCCATATCTCGAAAACCCCGACTGGCAGGAGCATCGCGATATTTTCAGCCTCGCCATCAAGACTCGGGCCGGGATGCCGTTAAGCCTTCATGATCCGGTACGTTCGAGAGCCGTTTCGGCGCATAATCGGCTGACAACAGATATCGGGCAATGTCCGAGAAAATTTAGGGGAAATTACCGTGAAGACGATCATGCTGGTGGACGATTCCGCCACCATTCTGCTCTCGATCTCGAACATCCTCGGCAAGGCCGGTTACGCGGTCGAGAAGGCGGCCAACGCCAACGAGGGCCTGGCCAAGTTCAAGTCCGCCACCAAGATCGACCTGCTGATCACCGACCTCAACATGCCGGGCATGAACGGCATCGACTTCATCAAGGAAGTCCGCAAACTGCCGGCCTACAAGTTCATGCCCATCCTGTTCCTCACCACCGAATCGCAACAGTCGAAGCGCGCCGAGGCCAAGGCCGCCGGCGCGTCCGGCTGGCTGGTGAAGCCGGCCACCGCCGACGAATTGCTCAACACCATCAAGCTCGTTCTCAGGTAAGGGGCGCCATGGACCTCGCTCAGGCGCTGAGGCGCGCGACAGCGGTTGCGCTGGTGGTCGGTCTGGCCGCGTCGATCGTCGTCTATTTCTTCAACGACTGGTTCCACCACACGTTCCAGCCGTCGATGGGCATCGATTCTCCGGTCGGCGACGCCATCGGCACCTTCGTCATCATCCTCGCCGCGTTCCTTTCGCAACGGCTGGTCTCCCTCGCCATGTATCGGGACATGGTGCTCGGCCTGAGCCGGCGCGAAGCCGAACAGGCCAGCCGCGCCCAGACCCGCGTCGACGCCGCCGAGCAGGTGGCCGGCGAACTGAAGCAGCTCAAGACCTTCAACGACGTGGTGCGCGGCCAGCTCGGCACCATCGTCAGTCAAACGGAAAAGGCCGCCTACGACATCACCGAGCGGCTGCAGGGCATCGACGAGATCGTCGCCAGCCTGAGCAACTTCGTCGACTCCACGACGCAGGAAAGCAACAATCTGGTCAGCGCGTCGGAACAGCGTGTCGCCGAGAATCGCAACCTGGTCGCCAAGCTGGATTCCTACATCGCCCAGCGCGTCAATGAAGCGGAAACAGATCAGAAGCGCATCGCAACGGTCGTCGAGGAGGCGCGCTCCCTCACCAAGCTGGTCGAACTCATCAAGAGCATTTCCGGCCAGACCAACCTGCTGGCCCTCAATGCCGCGATCGAAGCGGCGCGCGCCGGCGAGGCCGGGCGAGGTTTCGCCGTGGTCGCCGACGAGGTGCGCAAGCTCTCGGCCCAGGCGGACAAGGCGGTCGGACAGATCAACCAGGGCATCCAGCAGGTGGCGACGTCCATCGAGACCCAGTTCCAGGACAAATTGTCGAATACCAACGTCGAAGGCGAGCGCGACGCCCTCCTCCATTTCGGGACGCAGCTCAACATCCTGGGCGAGACCTATCGGGAGATGGCCGCCCACGACGCCGAAATGCTGGTGCGGATGCGCGAATCCAGCCAGCGCTTGTCAGCCATGTTCATGGATGCGCTGGCCAGCGTGCAGTTTCAGGACGTCACGCGCCAGCAGATCGAGCAGGTCGTCAACGCGCTCGACCGCCTCGACGGCCACGCGGCGCTGCTCGCCGACCGGCTGGATCGGTTCGACGACCCCTCGTTCGAGTTGCGGCCGCTCTCGGCGCATCTCGACGAGATCTACAGCAGCTATGTGATGAACTCGCAGCGCGACAGCCATCACAGCGCCCTCAAGGACGGCGTCGGCGCCAATACCCAGGGCGGCCCCAAGGTCGAACTGTTCTGAAGCCCACAGGAGCCATGACCGTGACGGAATTCGCCACCCAGACGACCACCGATGGCGCCGCCCATCTGATTCTCGACGGCCCGATGACCATCTACAACGCCCTGGAGATCAAGGGCCAGTTGATGAACGGCCTGCAAGCCGCGCCCATCTTCGAACTCGACCTCTCGCACGTCAGCGAGATGGACACGGCCGGCTTCCAGTTGCTGGTGCTGGTCAAGCGCGAAAGCCAGCGTCTCGGCCACGCCTTGCGCATCATCGCCCATAGCCCGGCGGTGCGCGAGGTGATCGACTTCTACAACATGGACGCCTTCTTCGGCGACCCCATGGTCATTCCCGCCGATCGTTAGGCCACCGATTGCGATGGAGGATATCCGCATGGAAGAGATCGTCAGCGTCTTTGCCCAGGAGGCTCGCGAGCAACTAGCCGCCATGGAAGACGGCCTGCTGCGCATGGAACAGGGCGACATCGACGCGGAAACCATCAACGCCATCTTCCGCGCCGCCCACACCATCAAGGGCGCCTCCGGTGTGGTCGAACTGCACCACATCGAAAAGTTCACCCACGTCCTCGAGAACGTGCTGGACAGGCTGAGAAACGGCGAGATCCAGGTCAGCGGCGACTTGATCACCACGCTCTTGCAGGGTTGCGACCACCTGGGCGCCCAGCTCGACCGCGTGGACCAGGGCCACATGGACGCCGACGCCGGCCTCCAGCAAGCCGGCGAAGTCACGGCCGACGCCCTGCGCGCCTATGCCGGCGCCAACCCGCCCGCTACCACGGCCGGCATGGTCGCCGAAGCGACGGTGGGCGTCATCGAGCGCAGCGGCGGCGACACCTCGATCGCCGATTGCTGGCATGTCTCGATCCGCTTCGGTCGCGATGTTCTGAAGAACGGCGTCGAGCCGCTGGCCTTCCTGCGCTTCCTGCTCAACCTGGGCGAAATTGCGCACCTCGAGACGCTGTGCGACGCCATCCCGGCCGCCGAGGACATGGATCCGGAGTCGTGCTACCTCGGCTTCGAAATCACCCTGCGCAGCCACGCCAGCAAGGAACAGATCGAAAATGTCTTTGCCTTCTGCCGCGACGAATGCGATCTGCACATCCTGCCCCCACACAGCAAGGTCGACGACTACCTGGCGCTGATCGAGCGCCTGCCGGAAGAAACCATGCGGCTGGGCGAGATCCTCATCAAGTCCGGCGCCCTGACTCAGGACGAACTCGACCAGGGTCTGCGCCGCCAGCAGGCCGCGGCCAAGATAGCCGTGGCGGTCGAACAGCCGACGCCGCCATTGGGCGAGATCCTGGTCGACAAGAAAATGGTTCAGCCGGAAATCGTCGCCGCCGCCGCCGCCAAACAGAAGCAGGTGGCCGACAAGAAGAGCGCCGAAGCGCGCCTGATCCGCGTCCAGGCCGACAAGCTCGACCAGTTGATCGACCTGGTCGGCGAACTGGTCATCGCCGGCGCCTCGGCCAACCTGCTGGCCCAGAAGAGCGGCCAGGGCGCCCTCGTCGAGGCGACCTCGGTGCTGTCGCGCCTGGTCGAGAACATTCGCGATTCCGCCCTGCAACTGCGCATGGTGCAGATCGGCGAAACCTTCAACCGCTTCAACCGCGTGGTGCGCGACGTCTCGCACGAACTGGGCAAGGATATCGAACTGGTCATCAGCGGCGCGGAGACCGAACTCGACAAGTCGGTGGTCGAGAAGATCGGCGACCCGCTGATGCATCTGGTCCGCAACGCCATGGACCACGGCATCGAACCGGCCCCGGTACGCGAAGCCGCCGGCAAGCCGGCCAAGGGCCGGGTGGAGCTCAACGCCTTCCACGATTCGGGCAGCATCGTCATCGAGGTGGTCGACGACGGCGGCGGCCTCAACAAGGAGCGGATCGAAGCCAAGGCCATCGAGCGCGGCCTGATCCAGCCGGGCCAGACGCTCTCGGAACAGGAAATCGTCAACCTGGTCTTCGAGGCCGGCTTCTCGACGGCCGATAAGGTAAGCAACCTGTCCGGCCGGGGCGTCGGCATGGACGTGGTCAAACGCAATATCCAGGCGCTGCGCGGCTCGGTCGACATCAAGACCGAGCTGGGCGTCGGCTCGCGCTTCGTCATCCGCCTGCCCCTGACGCTCGCCATCATCGACGGCTTCCTCACCTCGGTCGACCGGGCCGCCTACGTCATCCCGCTCGACAACGTGGTCGAGTGCCTCGAACTGCGCGCCGACGACACGCGTGGCCACATGCTCAATCTGCGCGGCGAGGTGCTGCCCTTCATCCGCCTGCGCGAGTTCTTCGATGTGCTCGGCGACGCGCCGGTGCGCGAGAACGTCGTCGTCATCTCTGCCGGCGGCCGCAAGGTCGGCTTGGTCGTCGATCAGTTGCTGGGCGAGTTCCAGACCGTCATCAAACCGCTAGGCAGCCTGTTCAAGCATCTGCGCGGCATCGGTGGCTCGACCATCCTCGGCAGCGGCGAAGTGGCCCTCATCCTCGATGTCCAGGCGCTGACCCAGTTGGCTGCCCAATCCGAAGAGCTAAAGGCGCACTGTAGTGCCGGAAGCCGTCATCTCGAGGCCCCTTGCTCATGAGTCGTCCCGCAATCGCACTATCCATAGCTTTGCTGACCAGTCTGCTGACCGGCCAAGCGGCGTGCGCTGACGAAGAACCAACCGCCACGCCCTACCGACCCACAGTGTCCAACCCGGCGGAACTTTCCTTACCTGGCTGGCTGGAAATCGAAGCCGGGATGGCGCGGACCAAGGGGGGCGGCGCGAACTGGCAGAACAACATGCCCTGGCTGGCAAAGGTGGCCTTCAGTGAAGATTTCGGCGTAATGCTGGGTAGCGATCTTCGTGTCCGCCAGAGCGATGCGGGAGGCCCCTTGCAGCACGGCGGCGGTGACTCGACGCTAACCTTCAAGCATCGCTGGACCGCCGGTGACGACGCTGCGTTCGGCCTGGAATGGGGTGCGAAACTGGCCACCGCCGCCCACGGTCTGGGTACCGGCAAGACCGACTACGGCTTCACTGCCATCTACAGCCGCGACATCGGCCAACACCGGATCGACGCGAACCTCGGCGTGACCCGGCTAGGCCTCGCCGAGGAAGGCCTCGCGCGGCAGCAATATCCTTGGGCCATCGCCGTTTCCCGTCCCGCCGGCGAGGACTGGACTATCGCCCTGGAAACCTCAGGCGTCTATCGTCGTGGCACCCCTGCCGCCAGCCAGCTGATTGCCGCCGCCAGCTATGGCGTGACCAGACGACTGGTGCTCGACTTTGGCGCCGCGACACGCCTGTCTCAGGCCGGGCCACAATGGCTGGCGTTCGCCGGTGCGACCTATCTGAGTGCGCGCCTCTGGTAAGCCATGCCTCGTCACAGTCGTCTCATTCCACGCCTATTTCCTCATTCCTCTTTCACCACGGAGACAACACCATGTTGAACAACCTGAAAATCGGAATCCGGCTCGGCATCGGCTTCGGCCTGACCCTTGCCTTGCTCATCATCGTTTCCATTCTCAGCGTGGCGCGCATCAACCTGCTGAACGGTGAAATCGAAAATCTGGTCAACGACAAGTATCCAAAGACCATCGATGCGATTGACGTCGTTCGGGCCATGAACACGGTTGCTCAGATCAACCGCAACCTGCTGCTCATGAACGACCCTGAAGATATCAAGAAGCAATTTGCCCGTATCGCCGAAGCACGCAAGACCATCACGGAAAACGTCGACTCGCTGGACAAGAAAATCACTTCCGACGAGGGCAAAAAGCTGCTTGGCGAGATACAGCAATCCCGCAAGATCTATGTCGCCGAACTGGAGAAATACTTGGGGATGGTCCAGCGTAACGAGCGCGATGCCGCGCTCAAGGAGCTCTACGGCCCGATGCGCCCGGCAACCGACGACTACATGGGGGATATCCGCAAGCTGATTGACTTTCAGGACGAACTGATGAAGAAGGCCGGCAAGGATTCCGATGAAGCCGCTACTACCGCGGCAAAGCTGGTGACGATCATCTCGATCGTCGCCGCCATCATCGCCATCGCCTTTGCTTGGTGGATCACGCGCAGCATCACCAAGCCGGTGTCCGAAGCCGCCGCCGCCGCAAATGAACTGGCGGAAGGCAACCTGACTGTGAAGATCAAGTCGGAGAGTAAGGATGAGACGGGGCAGTTGATGGGCGCGATGGCAACCATGGTCGGCAAGCTGACGCAGATCATCAGCGAGGTGAATGTCGCATCGGATGCGCTCAACAACGCCGCTGGGCAGGTCTCGGCAACGGCGCAGAGTCTGTCACAGTCGAGTTCCGAACAAGCCG
>JBGAQX010000017.1:0-55128 GCA_044220545.1 Rhodocyclaceae bacterium
CACTTCGAGCGCCCGCCCGCCCGCCCCGCCACAAAGCCGCCGGACAATATCGATTTCGCGCTCGATCAGCAACTCGTCCATGTAGTCCCCTTCCTGGTAGAAAGGCGTGATGGATTCCAGGTGCCCGATCTCGTCGCCGCTCACTGAGTTTCCCCTTCCGGACTGCCCGCTGAAATTCGAAGGTAACGCATCGGTCCAGGTCGTCCTATAACAGGTCGAAATTGTCGCGTATGGCTTCGGCGGTCGCCTGCTTCGAATTGAACATCAATACGTCGATGATCGAAAGCCAAGGCACGAAGGTGCCACCGAACTGATGATATTCGAAGGGCCGCGGCTTCAGGAACCTCAGCTCCACGCCACGGGCGCGAAAAGCGGAGCTCGAATAGAGGTCGGTACCACCGATCGCATTGACGTAGGTCTCCGCGCCGGCGGCCGCGCAGAGGGCAAGAACCTTCTCTTGCGCCTTGAGCCCGTGGTCAATGGCGAAGGTGGAGGAAACCTCGACTTGCGAGGCGATACCGAGGTGCCGACAGGTCTCGACCATCGAATGATGAAGGAAACCGAACAGATTGCGGTCGGGATAGCCAAGTATCCGCTCGACCAGCGGCAGCGTTTCGGCGAAGCCCGGGGCATGACGATAGGCCTCTGCGACCCGCCGCAGCAGCTTGCCCGGATCGAAATCCGCCGCCAGTTCCCGCTCGCGGACATGCAGCGAGTCGGCGCCCGCCTTCAGCGGCAGCGAGATCAGCGTGTCCGCGCCGTCCCGCAGTATGCGATTTCGGTTGATCCAGCCCTTCTTCGTGTACTTGATATTGTCATACACGATGAATAGATCAACTGCCGCCATGAGCTGGAAGTAGCCAATGTAGGGCAGAAAGTACGGCTGCATGATCGCGATACGACTCATGTGCTGCTCAGGACGCGATCATCCCACAGACGAAATCGACCTGATCCATGGTCAGCGCCGGGTGAATCGGCAGGCAAATCACCTGGTCCGCGGTCGTTCTGGCCACCGGCAGATTGCCTTGGGCCGCCGAGGCCATGCCCCGGTACATCGGAAAATCGGTGATCAGGGGATAAAAATAGCGGCGCGCATGGATGCCCTGTTCCCGCATCTTCAAGAAAAGCTCGTCACGACTCAGCGGAAAGTCGGGCCGCACCAGGATCGGGAAGTAGGCATGATTGGATCCCGACTGATCCGCTGGCGAGACGCAGCGGATTCCGGCGACGGAGGACAAGGCCGACCAGTAACGAAGCGCGATCGCCTTGCGACTTTCCAGAGCGGCATCGATGCCTTTCAACTGTAGCAGGCCAAAGGCCGCGTTGATCTCGCTCATCTTGCCGTTGATGCCTGGGGCGACCACGGTCACCTCATCGACGAAACCAAAGTTCTTCAGGTGGTCGATGCGCTGCTTGGTCCTTGCATCCTGGCAGACGATGGCGCCGCCTTCGAAGGTATTGAAAACCTTGGTGGCGTGGAAGCTCAACACGGACAGGTCGCCATGGTTGAGCACGCTGCCACCGCGATGCCGCACGCCGAAAGCGTGAGCCGCGTCGTAGATGACTTTCAATCCATAGTTGTCGGCTATCTTCTCGATGTGGTCCACATCGCAGGGATGTCCGTAGCAATGCACCGGCAGGATGGCGGTGGTTTGCGGCGTGATGGCCGCCTCGATACGCGCCGGGTCCAGATTGAGCGTTGCCGGATCGATGTCGACGAAGACCGGTTTGATGCCGTTCCATAGCAGGGAGTGCGCGGTCGCCACGAAGGAATACGGCGTGGTGATCACTTCGCCGGTGATGCGCAGAGCCTGCAGGGCGGTGATGAGCGCCACCGTGCCGCTGGTCAGCAGGGCGACGTGCTTGACGCCGAGATATTCGCACAAGGCTTGTTCGAGTTGCTGATGAAAGGGGCCGTTGTTGGTGAGCCACTTGCTGTCCCATATCTGCCGGAGATACGGGATGAACTCCTCCAGGGGAGGCAGCACGGGTTGCGTCACGTAGATCGGAGATCGGTTCCCGGCGCCGCTCATCATCCCTCCTCCAGGCCCGCGTCGTTCAATTCCCGCCGGCTGACTTCGAAGGACTCCGCCGGCAGGCCCGCGCACCAACGCCGCCACATGACGCGCAACGCGCGCTCCAGACCGGCGGCGATCAACGCCGGCCGACTGATCGCGGACCTTGCCATGCGCCCCCGCAGGCCCGCGCGGATATCAGCCAGTTCGGTCAGCCGCCCGGCCCAGGACAATCCCCGGGCGACAAATTCAGCCGCGTCCTCGGTGATGAAGTCTTGCAGCTCGACGTGGCCGAGTATGGCGGTGCCGGTTCGCCCGGCGGCCGTCGTACCGGTCAGGCTGAGGGTCGGCACGCCCATCCAAAGCGCGTGCAGCGTCGTCGTCGCCCCGTTGTAGGGAAAAGTGTCCAGACAGATATCCACATGGTGGTGCAAGGCCAGATACCGATCCACCGCGCTCCGAGGATGGAAATCCAGACGGCTTGACGCCACACCCTCGCGCGCGAACCAATCGATCAGGACATCGTGGCCCTCCCCCTCGTGCATTCCGCCCAGGAGGATTCGCGATTCCGGCAGCGCCCGCAGCAGTTGCGCCCACAGGGCAACGACCTGAGAACTGAGTTTGCTCAGGCGGTTGAAGCTGCCGAAGGTCATATAGCCTTTGCTCAGTGCCGGCAACGGGCTCACTGGCGGCGCCTCGGCGCTTGGCAGGAAGGGCGCATTGGCCGGCAGGCGGACGATCTTCTCGGTGAATTGATCGTCGAATTTCCCGGCCGGCAAGAACAACGGATCCGCCAGATAGTAGTCCATGGCGCGCAGACCGGTGGTGCCAGGATAGCCCATCCAACTGGCCTGCACCGGCACGGGCTTGCGGGCGAAGGTCAGCAGGCGGTTCTTGCCCGTGTGTCCCGAGAGGTCGAGCAGGATGTCAATTCGATCATCATGTATCTGTTTCGCCAAGGCGGCGTCGCCCAAGCCGGCAACCGAGCGCCACAGCGCAAAGTATTGCCGCAGGCGTCCGCTGACGGCATCTTCGATCGCGTAGCTCGAATAGGCGTGCAGCACAAGCCGCGGACTGCGCGCCAGGGAAACAAGGATGGGTTCGATGAAGCTGGCCAAGGCATGATTGCACAAGTCGGCGGAAACGAAACCGAGCCGCAGCACTCGTTCCGGATCCCGCGACTCCTCGAACCGGGGCCATTGGTCGCACAGGGGCGTTTCCAGCAATTCGCCATACCGGCGATGTTCGGCGAACAGGGCCTGTGGCTCGACAGCCGAGAACTGGGTCAGGAAATAGAGCAGATTGCTGCGCACGGCGGCCAGGCCGGGCTCGATCTCCAGCGCCCGGCGGAAACAGGCGGCGGCTTCGTCGAGGCGACCCTTGTAACTCAGGACGCTGCCGAGATTGCTGTGCACGCGTGCCGCGTCCGGTTGGAGTTGCAGCGTCCGTCGGAAAAGGGCTTCGGCTTCGTCCAGTCGCCAAAGATCCATCATGACCAGTCCGAGGTTGCCGAGCGCCACCGCGTTGTTTGGCCTTGTCGCCACGGCCTGCCGCAGGCTGGCTTCGGCGGCGTCGAGCAATTCCAGTTCCCTTAGCGCGATGCCCAGGCCGCATTGCGTCTCGAAGTCGGTCGGACGGGCTTCCCGCGCTCGCAGGTAGCTGGCTCGGGACTCTTCGGTCCGGCCCGTCTCATACAGAATCGCGCCCAACCGGCAATGCGCCCGCGCCAGCCGGGGTTCGAGCTCAAGCGCCCGGCGCTGACCCGCTTCGGCCTCGTCCAGACGCCCGAGATCCTTGAGGACGGTACCCAGGTTGCTGTGCGCCTCGGCGTAGTTCGGGTCGAATGCCAGCGCACGCCGGATACTTGCCTCGGCCTCGTCCAGCCGCCCCAGCGCACGCAGGACCAGACCCAGGTTGCCGTGCGCCTCGGCCCAGTCCGGCTTCAAACTCAAGGCACGCCGACAAGCGGCCTCCGCCTCGTCCAGACGCTCCAGGTCGTACAGCACGGTGCCGAGGTTGCCATGCGCCTTGGCATACTTCGGGTCGATGCGCAGCGCCCGCCGGTAGCTCGCCTCGGCTTCGTCCAGCCGGTTCAGTTGTTGCAGTGTGGCACCCAGATTTCCGTGCGCCTGCGCATTGCCCGGATTGAGTCGCAACGCGCGGCGGTAGCTGGCTTCCGATTCCGTCAGCCGGCCGAGATTCTTGAGGATGATGCCCAGGTTGTTGTGCGCTTCGGCATCGCGTGGCGACAGTGCCACGGCCCGCTCCATGGGCATCAACGCATCCGCATCGTTGCCGGTGTTCTGGAACACCACTCCCAGAGCTTTCCAGCCAAACCAGTGCGACGGGAAGCGCTCCACCATCGTCCGTGCCAGGGTTGCCGCATCCGCGAAACGGCGGCTGGCGAACAAGGCCCCGAAGGCGTCCATTTCCCGTTGTGACGGGGATTTCCCCCCGGCAGAACCGGTCTTTCGGGCTGACTTCGCCGGGTCCGATTGTCCCGACTTGGCCGGTTTGTGTTGGCTTCGAGTAGCGCCCCAGGAATCAACTCCCTGGGTCTTGGCCGCCTCCAGGCGCCGCGCCAGGGCGTCCACCGCCTCGCCCTCCAGACCATGCTGGCGGGCCATGGTCAGCACCTGCCGCGCATCGTCGAGGTGAGCGGCCTGAATCAGGGCATCGATGTAACTCAGCCAGTACTGCCCTCGCGTCGGGTCGGCTTCCAGCGCCGCCGCGAAGTATGGCAGGCCGGCGGCCGGCTCCTTCATCTGCACGGCAAGCGCGCCGAAGTTGTGATTGGCGACCGGATGCGCGGGATTCGCCAGCAGGACCTTACGGTAGAGTTCTCCGGCCTCCGGCAGCCGCCCCGCCCGCTGCTCGGCAACGGCCTGCTGAAAGGCCTCCTCGGCCATCGCCACGGTTGACTGCGGATCCTCGGGTCCGATCATGTCGGTGCCGCCCGCGACATGGACAACCCACCGCGCCTCATGCGGCATCAACCTCTTGGGTCGCATCCGCGACACGGCATGAAAACAGGCTGTGGGGAGTCATCTCCCGAGTGTCTTCCGTTTCGCCACGCCGGAACCGGTAATCAGCGATCCCATTCCGGCCCTGTTTCGCCGGCCAAGCGCTCGACTCTTGATTCCCATCAGCATCTTCGGCAGCGGGCCTATATAATTAGTTATAGAGACATCATCGACTCGTCCGGCGTTGGCACTACTCACATCGGCCACCGCCAAATTTCTTGGGAGCGCATCATGGGGAACTTCGCCGGCCGCGGGCCGAGCCGCCGATGGCAGGCCGGTTTACTGACTCTCGCCACCTGTCTGCCCTTGGCCAGCCATGGCGCCGACGATCCGCTGTTCGACCTCAATCTGACCGAGGTGCTGAATCTGGAGATCACCTCGGTCTCCAAGAAGCCGCAGACAGTGTCCCGGGCGGCGGCGGCGGTATTCGTGATCACGGCGGACGACATTCGGCGCTCGGGGGCGACGGCCGTTCCGGAACTGCTGCGCATGGCGCCCGGCATTCAGGTCGGGCAGATCAGCGCCAGCACCTGGGCGGTGAGTTCGCGCGGCCTGGACGGGCGCTTCACCAACAAGCTGCTGGTCCTCATGGATGGACGCAGCGTCTACTCGCCAACCTTCTCCGGCGTCTACTGGGATGTGCAGGATACGGTGCTTGAAGACATCGAGCGCATCGAGGTGATCCGGGGTCCGGGCGCCACCCTGTGGGGCGCCAACGCGGTTAACGGCGTCATCAACATCATCACCAAGTCGGCCGCCAGCACGCAGGGCGGCCTGTTTTCCGTCCGGGCCGGCGGCGAAGAGCGCGGCGCGGCCACCATTCGCTATGGCGGCGAGCTCGGCGCGCTTGGCCACTGGCGCGCGTACATCAAGGGTTTCGA
Source organism: Rhodocyclaceae bacterium (assembly GCA_044220545.1). Classification (GTDB taxonomy): domain Bacteria; phylum Pseudomonadota; class Gammaproteobacteria; order Burkholderiales; family Rhodocyclaceae; genus Fen-999. The sequence goes on from JBGAQX010000017.1 coordinate 5,920, forward strand.
CCGCGATGCCTCGGTGACGGCCGACTCCGGCGCGGCGGCGGGCGATGCCTGGCATCAGTCCCGCGCCGGTTTCCGTGCCGACCTGGCGCCCACCGGCGGCGACGCGGTCACCTTCCAGGGCGACTACTACAGCGGTCGAGCCGGCGAATTGACCAACCTGAATTTCGTCGTTCCCCCTTACAACGCCGTTGCGCAGACGACACAAGCGGTATCGGGCGGCAACCTGCTGCTGCGCTGGCAGCGCGAGTTGTCGGCCACCGACTCCTTCACCCTCCAGACCTACGTCGATCACACCGAGCGCGACTGGCCGGTGCACTTCAAGGAAACCCGCGGCACCTACGATCTGGACTTCCAGTATCGCAGCCGTCGCCTGCCCAATCATGACATCGTCACGGGCTTTGGCTACCGCTACAGCCACGACGCCATGGCGCCATCGACCGCCGGCGCCCCGCTCGCCGCGCTCCAGTATCTCGTCATGAGCCCCTGGTCGACGGGGCGCAAGTTGGTCAGCGCCTTCGTGCAGGACGACATCACGCTCGTCCCGGAGAAAGTCATCTTCACCGTCGGCGGCAAGCTGGAGCGAAACGATTACACCGGCGTCGAATTCCAGCCCAACGTCCGTCTCCTGTGGATGCCGGCGGAATCCACCTCGGTGTGGGGCTCCGTGGCACGCGCCGCGCGCACCCCCAGCCGGGTCGACCGGGGCGGTGCGCTCAACTTCCTGGTTGAACGGCCTTCGGCTGCCATCCCCGCGCCAGTACTCATCCAGGGCGGCGGCCTGGCCGAGTCGGAGTATCTCGTCGCCTATGAAACGGGCGTCAAGCACCGCTTCGGCAGCACGCTGAGCGGCGACTTGTCGGTCTACTACAACGACTACGAGAAGTTGCGGACCGGTCGCCTGCTGACGCCGGTATGCATGCCCTCGGGGGCGGCGCTGCCGTTCTGCCTGGCCCTGCCCGGCCAGACCTATCTGATGCAATTCACCCAGGCGGGCAACGACGCCAGCGGCCAGAGCCACGGCGCCGAGCTGTCGCTCGACTGGCGCCCGGTTTCGAATCTCCGCTTCCAGACCGCCCTCAGCCATTTCCGGATGACCATCGACGAGAACGGCAATTCGTTTTCCACCGACCGGGAACGCAGCGCGCCGGAAACCCAGGCCTCGCTGCGCATGGCCTGGAATCCGCGCAACGACACCGACGTGGATCTCTGGCTGCGACACGTGGGGCGGTTGTCGGACGTCGGCTATGGGTTTTCCATACCGGCCTATACCGAGCTCGACGCCCGTCTCGCCTGGCGGCCGAGCAAGGGCGTGGAGGTGGCGCTGATCGGCCACAACCTGCTCCACAAGCGCCATGCGGAGTTCAAGTCGGAATCCCAGGATGTCCCCCTGCTGCTCATGCAGCGCACGGTGAGCGCCCAGTTGTCGGTGAAGTTCTAGGACCATAGACATGCCCTGGTCGCACCGGCCCGCCGTGAGCGCGCGAGGCGCGGCCCGCTTCGGCGGACTGCCGCGGCGGGCGTTGATCCTGCTCGTCGTGCTGGCCGCGTGCTCTGGCGCGGTTCAGGCCGAGCCCAGCGTGCCGCGCGAGGAACGCATCAAGGCGGTGCTGATCTTCAAGATACTGAAGTTCGTCAACTGGCCCGCGTCGGCCATGGCCGCCAAGGATCCGCTGGTCATCTGCATGACCGGCGAGTCGCCGCTGGCCGAGGCCCTGTCCGCCGCGGAGGGCCGCCTGATCGGCGAACACCCGATACAGCAACGAAAGATTTCCGGCTTTGCGCTGGCGGACCTGAAGGGCTGCCATGTCTATTACCTGCCCGCCAGCCAGCGCGACTGGAGCGGCGCGCTTGGCGCGGTCAACGCCTTGCGCGGCAAACCGCTGCTGACCGTCGGCGACGGCCCCGAGTTCGCGCGCAAGGGTGGCGTCATCGGCCTGGTGCGGGGCGAGAACCGGGTCGGCTTCGAAGTCAGCCTGAAAACGGCGCGGGAGAACGGACTGGAGATCGGCGCGCCGCTCCTGGAGCTGGCGACACTGGTCGACTGACACGCCATCATGGTCCTGTCGCCATCCAAGTCCGGCAATACCTCGATCCGCGGCAGACTGCGGCATAGCATATCAACAACGGTCGGCGTGACCCTGGCCGTGGTCGCGGTGGTCATCCTCGGTTTCCAGACGGTGTCTTACTCGCGCTCCCTGTTGGAACGACTGGGCGTCGTCGCCGCCATGGTGGCCGGCAACGCGACCGCAGCGGTCGAATTCAGCGACAGCCGGCAGGCGGCCAAGCTGCTCGGATCCTTGCAGGCGGATCCGGACATCGAGTCGGGCGCCCTGCTGACGGCCGACGGGCAGGTCCTGTCCACCTACCGGCGACAAGGCGCCGGCACCGACGCCGACGCCGACTCAGACGGTTGGATCGAGGCCCATCTCTCGGAGGCCGGTGCCGGCCGGATGTCGATAAATCGCCTGCGCCTCAACGGGGTCGACTACCTGAGCCCGATTGTTCTAAACGACGAAACGATCGGCTATCTGCGCGTCCGCGCCAGCCTCCAGCGCCTCCATGGCCAGTTGCTGGTCAACGCCCTGTTCATCGCCATGGTGGTTCTCCTTGCCGGCTGGCTGGGATCCTTGTATTCGGAACGTATGCAACGGCGCATCGTCGCGCCGATCTTGCAGCTCGCCGACTCGATGCGCCATGTCAGCGAGCGCCAGGACTTCACGGTCCGGGTCAATCCCGACGACGGTCTGGCCATGGACGAGGTCGGCAACCTGAAGGTCGGCTTCAACGAGATGCTGGCCCAGATCGAGGAGCGGGATCGCCGACTGGCGGAACGGGGCGCCGAGCTGGCCCGGAGCAACCGCGAACTCGAGGTGGCGGCCAGCCAGGCCACCGAGGCGCGGAACATGGCCGAGCAGGCCAACCGCTCCAAGTCGATGTTCCTCGCCAACATGAGCCACGAGATCCGCACACCGATGAACGGCGTCATCGGCATGACCGAAGTGCTCCTCGAGACCAGGCTGACGGACGAACAGCGCGGCTTCGCCCGTACCATCATGAACTCCGGGCAGGCGCTGCTGACCGTCATCAACGACATTCTCGATTTCTCCAAGATCGAAGCCGGAAAACTGGAACTGGACCCGGTGGACTTCCACCTTCGCGACGCCATCGAGGAGGCTGTCGGCCTGTTCGCCGAGCGGGCTTACGGCAAGGGGCTGGAACTGAGCTGCATGATCTCGACCGCCGTGCCCCCCTGGGTGCGCGGCGATTCCGGCCGCTTGCGGCAGATTCTCACCAACCTGATCAACAACGCGATCAAATTCACCGCTCATGGCGAGATCCATGTCGACGTCAGCCTCGCCGAGCGCACGGAATCCGACGTGCTGCTGCGCATCGAGGTCGCCGATACCGGCGCGGGTATCGCCGCCGACAAGCAAGGCGCGATCTTCGACGAATTCGCCCAGGCGGACAACAGCACCGCCCGACGCTATGGCGGCACCGGGCTGGGGCTCGCCATCGTCCGCCAACTGACGACCTTGATGGGTGGCGAGGTGGGAGTCACCAGCGCGCCCGGAGAAGGGAGCACCTTCTGGTTCACCAGCCGCCTCGGCGTTGCCCAGGGCCATGCGCCGGCTGACTGCGAATCCGATGGCGACGGTTTGCGCGGCAAGAGCGTCCTGATCGTCGACAACAACAAGCATGGCCGGACGATTCTGGTCCACCACCTGCACGATTGGGGCATGCGGACGGCGACGGCCACCAGCGGCCAGGAAGCCATCGCCATCCTGCGCCAGGCCGCCACCGGCGGCGCCCCCCACGACGCGGTTCTGCTCGACATGACGCTGCCCGACATGGATGGTATCGACATGACGCGGCGCATTCGGGCCAACCCGGCTCTCGCGTCGGCCCGACTGATCATGTTGACGTCGATCAACCACCCCGGCCTGGCCCGCGCCGCCCTTGAGGCGGGCCTGGACCAATACCTGCACAAGCCGGTCCGCAAAGGTCAATTGTTCAGCACGCTGCGCCAGGTATTTGGCGTGATGCCGGACACCACAGCCAGAGCCGCCATCGAGGACAAGACGACTCCGGAGCCACTCGGCCTGAACGTCCTGCTGGCGGAGGACAATCCGGTCAATCAGGAAGTCGCCCGCGTCATGCTCGCCTGGCTGGGGTGCCGAACATGTGTCGCCGGCGACGGCGCGGAAGCCATCGCCGCCCTGCGCGACGAAGCTTTCGACGTGGTGCTGATGGATTGCCAGATGCCGGACGTGGACGGTTTCGAAGCGTCCCGCCGCATTCGGCGCATGGAAGCGGAGTCGGTTCCGCGCGGCGCGGCCGCGCCGCGCGTGCCGATCATCGCCCTGACGGCCAACGCCATGCGCGGCGACCGGGAGGTATGCCTGGCCGCCGGCATGGACGACTACATGACCAAGCCCTTTGCCCGCGAAACACTGCGGGCCATGCTCGAGCGCTGGACGGGGCGGAACTCGTCGAACGTCCCGAACGCGCCGAGCGCCTCTCCCGCGGCGGAAAGTCCGACCGAAGTCGGTATCAATCCGAAGCCGCTGCAAACCCTGCGCCAACTGGGCCGGCAGGACTTCATCCCGCGGCTGATCCGGCTATTCATCGATACCGCGCCGGGCGAGCTCGTCAAGCTGAAGCTGGCCGTGGAGCGCGCGGACTCCGTGAGCGCCATAGCCATCGCGCATCAACTCAAGTCGAGCAGCGCCGCACTGGGTCTGACGACGATTTCCGAGGCGGCCAAGACCCTGGAAATGGATGGGCGCGCGGGCAAGACCGCGAATCTGGCCAGCGCCGTGACGGCCATCGAAATCGCCTACGAGGTTCTGCTGCCCCATCTCGAACAAATGGCGGCACAGGAACCGAATCCGGCGGTCAAAACGCCTGGTCCCAGCGAATCGACAGACGGATCGCCGCGCTGATCAGGCCAACCATGCTGTAGGTCTGCACGAAGTTGCCCCACTGTTCGCCGGTCTTCGGGTCGATGTGTTCGGCCAGCAGACCGTGACGATTGCGGCAGGCCAGCAGCTTCTCGAACAGGGCGCGCGCCTCGTCGCGGCGCCCGATGGCGGCCAGCGCGTTGACATACCAGAAGGAGCAGACCAGGAAGGCGTTCTCGGGTTCGCCGAAATCGTCCTTCTCGACGTAGCGAAAGATGAAGTCGCCGCGGCGCAGGTCCCGCTCGACGGCTTCGACCGTGCCGGCAAAACGTGGGTCGTCGGCCGCGACAAAGCCGACCTCGGCCAGCAGCAGCAGGCTCGCGTCCATCGCCTCGCCATCGAAGGTCGACACGAAGGCCTTGCGCCGCTGGCTCCAGGTCCGCTCGACAATGGCGCCGTGCATGGCGTCGGCGTGCCGACGCCAATAGGCGGCGCGGTCCGCCAGGCCCAGATGCCCGGCGATCCGCGCCAGGCGGTCGCAGGCCGCCCAGCACATGACCGCCGAAAAGGTATGCACCCGCGCGCCGCCCCGCAATTCCCACAGGCCGGCATCTGGCTGGTCGAAACAGAGCACGGCCTTTTCGCCCAGCGGCTCCAGACGCCGGAACAGACCCTCGTCGCCGCGCCGCGTCAGGCGCTGGTCGAAGAAGATGTGCGTGGCCGCCAATACCGCCGATCCGTACACGTCGTGCTGGACCTGCCGGTAGGCCTGGTTGCCGACGCGCACCGGCCCCATGCCACGGTAGCCGGATAGCGATGCGACGGTACGCTCCTCCAGCGCCGCCCGGCCGTCGATGCCATAGACCGGCTGCAGGGGCCCGCCGCCGGCCGCGGCGGCCACGTTGACGATGTAGCCCAGGTAGCGCTCCAGGGTGCGGGTGGCGCCGAGGCGGTTCAGCGCGTTCACCACGAAATAGCCGTCGCGCAACCAGCAGTAGCGATAGTCCCAGTTGCGGCCGCTGCCGGCGGCCTCGGGAATCGAAGTGGTCATGGCGGCGATGACGGCGCCGGTATCGTCGAAGGCATTGAGCTTGAGCGTGATGGCGGCCCGGATCACCGCCCGCTGCCATTCGTAGGGTATGCCCAGGAAGCGCGTCCATTCGCGCCAGTACTGCGCCGTCTCGTCGAGGAACCGCCGCCCCACTTCGCCGGCCGCTTCGTGCACCGTCTCGTCGGGCCCCAGCAGGAGCGTCACCTTGTCTTCCAGAAAAAAGGGCGTTTCCTGGAGAACGGCGGTGATGGAGGCGTTGGTGGTCAGCCGCAGCACCTGGTCGGGCATTGCGTAGCGGACGTGGTTGCTGCCCCAGGTGACGCTGGGCCGGCCGGCGCCGTTGTCGCAAACCGGCCGCAGGCGCACTACCAGGCGCGGGCTGCCGGCAAGCCGGACCGCCTGGCGCACCAGCATGGTCGGCCGGAACATGCGCCCGTATTGGCCGAACCGGGGCGCAAAATCGGTCAGTTCGACGCATCCGCCCTGGCGGTCGAACAGCCGGGTCACCAGGATCGCGGTATTTTCGAGGTAGTGTTGCTCGACGCGCTCGCAATCCACCAGTTCGATGGCGAAGAAGCCGCTGTCCTCGTTCTCCTTCAGCAGCGAACAGAACACCGGGTCGCCATCGAAGCGCGGGAAGCAGCCCCAGACCATGCGGCCCCGGCCATCCACCAGCGCGCCGACCGTGCAGTTGCCTATCAATGCCAGATCAAGCGTGTTCATGTCGCCTCCGTCAGTGCACCGCTTAGCCAGTGTCGCACGGCCGCCACGTTGGCCAGGCGATAGCGGCCGCGGGTCTTGCCTGGCCCGACCTTGATCGACAGGCCATCGGCCCGGTTGATTTCGGCAAAGCCGTGCTCATCGTTGGCGTCGTCGCCGATGAACACCGGTCGCCGCCCGACGAAGGGCGGCTCGGCAAGATACTCGCCGATAGCGCTGCCCTTGTCGATTCCCGCCGGTTTCACCTCGACCACCCGCTTGCCCTTTTGCAGCTCCAGCGCGCCGCCGGCGCCGGCCACCAGTTGCGCCATCAGCCGGTGCGCATAGGCGGCCAGCGCCGGCGCCCGTCGATAGTGCAAGGCCAGCGTCAGGCCCTTGTCCTCGACCAGCAGACCCGGGTGGCGCTCCACGAGCGGCGCCAGCGCCTTCTTGATGGCGCACTTGGCTTCGGGCGGTGGCGCGTGCAGCCACAGCCGGCCGGCGGCGTCGCGCCGCTCCAGGCCGTGCTGCCCGGCCATTGGCAGGCGCAGCATGCCGAGCCGGTGGTCGAGATCGGAGAGTGCGCGGCCGCTGATCAGCGCCACCGCGCCGTTGCTCGCGCGGTTAAGGCAGGCGATCAGTTCGAGCAGCGCCGCATCGACCTGGACGGCGCCGGGCGTCTCGGCAATGTCGAGCAAGGTGCCATCGACATCGAGGAAGTAGGCCCAGTCGGCCTGGGCCCGGGGTGGCCGGCGCGTCTTCACGGCGAGCGCCGCGCTCCCGGCGGGTCGAGCAGACGCACGCGCCGGCGCATCGCCGCGGCGTCGAGCAGCATGCGCCCGGCCCAGCGGTAGACGTTGAATTCCCCCACCAGGCCGCGCATCAGGCGCATCCGGTCGCGCTGCTCGCCCGCCGGCATGGTGAGGGCGATCTGCAAGGCGGCGGCGCATTGGTCGACGTCGTAGGGATTGACGATCAGCGCCTCCGGCAATTCGCGCGCGGCACCGGTGAACTGGCTCAGGATGAGCACCCCGCGACCATCGTCGCGGGACGCGACGAATTCCTTGGCGACCAGGTTCATGCCGTCGTGCAGGCTGCTGACCAGGCAGAACTCGGCGGCGCGATAGTACTCGTACACCTGCCGCGGCTCATGGTGTTCCACCTTGAGCACGATCGGCGGCGGGCCATCGCCGCCGAAGCGTTCGTTGATCCGCTGCGCCAGCACCCGCACCTGGGCCTCGTGACTGCGGTACTCCTCGATGCCGGAACGGGTCGGCGCGGCAATCTGCACGAAGCTGAAGCGGCCGATCCACCGTGGGTTGGTTTCCAGCAGCCGCTCGATGGCCCGAAAGCGCTCGACGATGCCCTTCGTGTAGTCGAGCCGGTCGACGCCGACGCCGATGGCGTGGTCGGGCGGCAGGTGGTTCAGCGCCCGGATGTCGGCGCGGCATTCCTCCACCGGCTTGCCCACCATCTCGTTGTCGGGCGGCCAGGCAATGGATATCGGGTAACGGTTCACGGCCGTCAGTTTGCCACCGAGCGAGACGGTAAAGGATTCCCGGTCCACACGCGCCTCGATGAAGCGATCGACGGTATCGACGAAGTTGTTGCAATGGAACTGCGTATGGAAGCCGAGGATGCTGCTGCCCAGCAAGCCGGCAAGGATTTCTTCCCGCCAGGGGCAGATGGCGAACGCCTCCGGATTGGGCCAGGGAATGTGCCAGAAGGTGATCACCGTCGCATCGGGCAGTTCCTCACGGATCATTCTCGGCAGCAGCGCGAAATGGTAGTCCTGCACCAGCACGATCGGGTTCTTGGTCTTCGCCTCGCTGGCCACCGCGCGGGCGAATTTGCGATTGACCGCGACATACTGGATCCAGTCGCTGGAACGGAAGGTCGGCCGCACGTGGGCGATGTGGCACAGGGGCCAGAGCCCCTCGTTGGCGAAGCCGAGATAGTAGCCGGCCTCCTCCTCCGGCGTCAGCCAGACGCGGCGTAATTGATAGGCGCCCAGCCCCGGCGGCACCGCCACGCGATCGTGGCGGTCGACCGCGGCGCGGTCGGCGGAGCCGCTGCCATGGGCGATCCAGGTGCCCGAACAGGCGCGCATGATCGGCTCCAGCGCCGTCACCAGCCCGCTGGCCGGCCGCTGCACTTCGACCTGGTCGCCGCGTTGCTGGTGGATGTAGGGTTCGCGGTTGGAGACGACGATGATGTCGTCGCCGCGCAGTTCGCCGCGCAGGATGGCGCGCAGGCTCTCGGCGGTCCAGGTGATCTGGCTTTCGTCACGCGCGCGGTATTCGGATTCGAGTTCGCGGATCAGCCGGCGCAGATCCGGCGCGATGGGCTTGAACTCGGGTGCGCCGACTGTCGGCACCGGATCGCGCAGCAGGCCCTCGCCGCGCAGCAGGGACCGCAGGCCGGCCACCCAGCCACGCCACGACAACTGGGCGATGATGACCGTGATCAACGCCACCGCCGCCGCCAGGCCCATGAAGAAGTAGAAGACGTAGCGCTGCGTCTCCTTGCTGCGGCGTTCGACGAAACTCATGTCGTGCACCAGCACCAACTGTCCGGACGGCGCCGCTTCGGTTTCCATCGGCCGCACGGCCACATGCAGCAGGCCGTGCCGGCTGGGCAACTGGCTGGCGCCCGGGGCGCTCCAGCGATCGAGGTCCCGGCAACGTATCTCAGCCGGCAGCGGGCGGCCGATCACCGGCTCGCTCTGCGGCGTCGCGCAGTAGCCGATCGCGTACAGGCGCTCGTCCTGGCTGATGCGCAGGAAGAAATCGCTGATCTTGGCCTTCTTGCCGGCCGCCAGTTGCTCCTTCAGCGGATCATGGATGGCATTGGCGATCAGGTCCGCGCGGATATCCATGTCGCGCAGGAACCAGCTCAAGGTCATGCGATCCACCAGCGGCGCCACCGCATAGGCAAAGGCCGCCAGCACCAGCATCAAGGGCAGGACAAAGCGTAGCGAAAGCCGCATCGAGCACCTCCCTGAAGTCGAAGCGCGCCGGGGCAACCACGGCCGCTCGGCGCGGGCGAGGCTCCCGGCGCACGCATAACTTCACTATACGGAAGCCATCAGGACCGCTAGTTGTGTCGTCGGAAGGAGACTCATGGCGACGACGTGCGAAGGAAATGATACCCGCCGCTCGGGCTTTTCAGCCGAATGCGTGCTCGCTGCCCTAAGCGGAAATAGCCAGATCGGGACAGCGGCCGCTTGAGAATGTGGGGCAACGGCGCTGAACGGGCTCATCGCGCAGAGCCCGTGGACTACACGGCTATTAGGCTACTTCGCACGAAGGTACAAGACCTTCTGGGATGACCCCGGCGGCTGTCGTTCCTCCGTCACGAAAAGTTCCGTTTTCGCTTTGACGAGATCCGACAGCTTCTTGTAGCCGTAAAGCCTAGAATCAAAGTCGGGTTGGAGCTTAGTGAGGTAGCTACCGAAGGTGCCCAAATGCGCCCACCCAGCGTCGTCAAGTGACTGCTCAAGCGCGGTTAGGACGAACTGTCTTGGAAACTCCAGCCTTTGTTCAGGTGCATCAGTACCAGAATGAACTGGTGCCGCCTTGGGTTCAATATCAACTTTCTGGTGCGACACGTTCGGCTCGGGTGCGGTACTTGGGCGCAGGACTTCGGTAAATAAGAACTTGTGACACGCATTGCGAAATGCTTCTGGTGTCTTCTTCTCGCCGAAGCCCAGTACAGTAAGTCCCTCTTCCCGCAGCCGCATTGCAAGACCCGTGAAGTCGCTGTCGCTGGTAATCAGGCAAAAGCCATCGAATTTCCGCGTGTAGAGCAGGTCCATTGCATCGATGATGAGTGTGCTGTCTGTCGCATTCTTCCCGGTCGTATAGGCAAATTGCTGAACGGGTTTGATTGCATAGCGTTGCAGCACTTTCTTCCAAGAGGAGCTTGTTGGAGCTGTGAAGTCGCCGTATATGCGTCTTACAGTCGCCTCACCGAACCGTGCAATTTCTGCAAGAAGTCCTTCGATGACGGCGGCCTGTGCATTGTCAGCATCAATTAGGACCGCCAAACGAAGAGTTGGTTCTTCAGACTCGATCTTCGCGACCAGGCGTGGGGATACCAAGATGGCTCCTGTTCTCTAAGAGTTGTTTAGGCTCAGAAATGTCCAGAATGCTCTGAAAAATACGGACACGGCAGAATCGCCTCAAAGGTCGTAAGCGATGGAGAGAATATCCCGGTAGGGTTTCCCCATCAATCGGCAATCGTACTGACAGCACCGATGTCTGCTTTGGGGCGATCCTCTGGGTGACCGTTCCTGGCCGAAAAGGATGCTGTCGCAGCTACATTTCATTCGTGGCAAGTGCCCTGACACGAAACCATCCGGCAATGCTGTGCCGGTTGCTGTGGGACATGAGCACTTCGTGCGGGAACGACTCGCTCAGGAAAATGATCATCGTGCCGAATGTCGGGATTACCGTCGCGATGACGGTATCTCCGGATGGATTGAACAACACCAGTTCGCCGCCATCGCTGGTCTGCCAGTCTTCATTCAGGTAGAACACCGTTGAAAGGATGCGGTTCTTGTTGCCGTTCAATACATCCGAATGCTTGGCATAGCCGCTGCCTGCGCCGTAGATGGCATAGTGGCATTCGTAATCGAACAAGCCCAGGAACAGTGCTTCATTCAGTCCGATGCGCAGTGCTTCCATCCAGGCGAGATAAGCCTGATCGGTGCTGTCCGCGTCATCCAGCCAACTGATGACATCGCCGCGTATCGCGTGCATCTGGTTCATTGTTGAGCCACGGCCAATCCTGGCGGCCTGATACCTTTCATGGCCATCGTCCTGGCAGCGCGCCAATAGCAGCAATGCCAGACTTGCCAGCAAGGGTTGATCCAGCACGATGTAACCGGTACTTGCCAGTTGTTCGGCAATATCTCGAACGTTCATCATGGGAAACCCGCGGTGTCCGCCATGCCTTTCTTGCCATGACGGACTGGAGAATCAGGACTTGGCGTTTGTCGCCTTATCGCTCTTGGATGGCACCTGGAAGCCGCCCGCCGGAGGAGCAGGTTTCTTTTCCTGCTTGGGCTTTTTGGCTTCCTTGTTGCCGCGTAACTGACCTTTGGCCATGTTCATCTCCACGCTGGAAAACGGATGGCTGATGATAGGCTGATCAGCAGTTCTTGGGAATTGCCCATCGTCAGAATGAACACATCGTGCGCAATCGCAAGTATCCGGTCGTTGGCTCTTCGTTTTCCAGCCCTGTATCGCACACGAATCAGGCCGCCAGAATCCTGAGCGGGGCAAGCTGCTATTGAGCAGCGCGGGGCATTTCCGAGGTCCCGCCGCAGTCGGGCGGTCAACCTCGGATTGCGGATTACCGGAATTCGCAATGCCACGGCACGCACGGGTCGAAGGCCATGACCGCGCGCGCCGCCCTGGCTTCCGCCGGTTCCATGGCCATGCCGTGCAGGCAAGTCAGCCAGGCCGCCACCGGTCCGTCGGCGGCGAAATGAAGGTCGGTCGGCGCGGTGATGACGTAGCCGGCCACCCGGTCGGCATCGAGGGCCAATTCATGCGCCAGCGGCCCGCGCGCCGTCGCCACGGTGGCGCGGCCGACGCCGGTGGCGATCGGGTGGGCAAGCACGGTGCCCAGCGCTTGCGGCCGACCGGCGAGAAAATCCCGCAACTCGGCCAGTCGCGCCTCGACGCGCGCCAGGAGTATGGCGTCGCCGGCCGCCTCGAGGTGGCCACGCAACGCCGCCAGCCCGGGGTGCGAGCACAAGTCGTCGGCCAGGGCCGCGCGCGCCGCCACCGGCGCGCGCGCCAGGCGGACGAAGAAGGGCTCGTCCGGATCGAGGCCGAGCCGCCGTGGCCAATTGACCAGTAGTTGCCAGGCGTGTTCGCGCGCGGCCTCGTTCTGCGCCTCGGCATCGACATGCGCGGCTACCGTGTCGCCCCGGGCGGCGGCCAGCGCCGCCCGCGCCGCGATACCTTGCGCCTTGCCGCACAGCGAATAGATCAGCGGCACCAGCGCCACGGCCTGCTCGGCCGCCTGACCGCGCAGCAAGCGTGCCACGTCGGGCCGCGCGCAACGAACGCTGGTCGTGGCGACGCGGCCATCGGCGATGGTGAGTTGCAGGACAACCTGCCCCGGATCGAAGGCTTGAGCCATGCGGACATTATCGCCCCGGCGATGAATATGATCTTTTCTAGTTTCGTATGATATGATGTTCTCACTAAACTTCTTACCGCGTTGAGGCTTGCTGGCATGCGCCGCCTTGTCACCGTACTCCCCCTCCTCGCGGCCCTGCCGGCGACGGCGCACGATCTCTGGCTGGAGAAGGAAGGCGGTATGCTGACCCTGCTGCAAGGGCACAAGCACTCCAGCCACACGGGCGCCGAGACCCTGCCCTACGAACCGGGCTTCGTCAGGTCGGTGCTGTGCGTCGACACCGCCGGCGCGGCCAAACCGCTGCCGCCGACCGGAACGGCACCCCTGAAGGTCACCACCGAGTGCGGCACCCTGCTGGTCGCGGTGTCGTCCGGCTACTGGACCAAGACACCCTGGGAGACGAAGAACGTGGCCAGGACCGGCATCGCCGGCACCTTGAAGAGCTGGCTGTCGGAGGAATCGATCAAGCGTATCGACAAGTGGACGCCGGCCAGCGCACAACCCGTCGGCGATCGCCTGGAGATCGTGCCGCTGGCCAATCCGCTGCTGCTCAAGCCCGACGACAAGCTGGCCGTGCGCGTCACCGAGAACCGCAGACCGAAGGCCGGCGTGCCGGTCGCCTATGGCGGCGACGTGCGCGGCGCCACCGGCGACGATGGCACCATCGCCATCCGTGTCCGCCACGGTGGCGTGCAACTGATCACCACCAGCGTCGAAACGCCGCTCGCCGACGGCAAGGCCGACCTGCGCATCCAGGCCGCGACACTGCAATTCGATCTGCCGAAATGAGGACGCTGACGCTTTTACTCCTGCTGTGGACGGTCGGCGCGGCGGCCCACGAGGTGCATCACGACATCGCCGCCGCCGGCGCGGTGATGGTCCGCCTGACCTATGCCGACGGCAGCCCCTATGCCTACGAGAAGTACGAGCTGTTTCCCGAGGGCCAGGAAGTACCTGCCCAGGTGGGCAATTCCGATTCCCAGGGCCGGGTCGTCTTTGTTCCCGGCGAGACGACCAACTGGCGACTGAAGGCCTATTCGGCCGACGGCCATGGCATCGACCTCAAGTTCGCGGCCCCGGCCATCCAGGCAGCGACGGCGCGGCAGGCAGCGGCTGGCCCCGATCGGGCAACGCAACTCCTGATCGGCCTTTCCTTGCTGTTCGGCCTGTTCGGCCTCGTGCAACTGCTCCTGCGGCGGAGAAAGACATGAGGCGTACGGCCCTGCCTCTGCTTGTGGCCTGCCTCGCCTCACCGGCGATGGCCCACCACGGCGTCGCCGGCGTCGGCGCCGCGGCGCTCGAAGGCCCCGGCGCGCCGGTCGAATCGGCCAGTTCGGCCACCCTGCCGGCCGGCAAGACCTTGCTCTACCTGAAGGTCGATCACGCCCCGTTCAAGACCTACGACCCCGATCCCGGCACGCCGGAAGGCCACCATAGCCAATTCTGGATGGCCGGCGTCGGCTACGGCTTCACCCCCTGGCTCTCCGCCTATCTCTTCGCGCCATACAACATCAAGAAGGACGAGGCCGGCGGTCTGAACAGCCAGGGCTGGGCCGACCTGTCCTTCATGGGCCAGATCGGTTTCAAGTACGACGGCGGGATCGGACTGGTGCCCGCCAACGAGAGTCTCGACGACCTGGAGGACTGGCATTTCACCGTCTTCGGCGGCGGCAGCCTGCCGACCGGCAGCGCCAATCATCGCCTCGCCGACGGCAGCATCGATCCGGGCAAGTCGCTCGGCTTCGGCAAGCCGTCCTATTCGCTTGGCCTGACGGCCACCAAGGTGCTCGGCCGCAACCTGACCTTCAACCTGGAAACATCGCTCATCCGCTTCCAGGAAACTACCTACGGCGACGGCAACCGCGTCAAGTTCGGCGCCGAGGATCGCATCAACGGCAGCCTGGCCTATCGGCTGCTCACCAACGTCGACCAACGCGTCCGTCTGGACGGCGTGATCGAGGCCCAATATCTGGTGCTCGGCCGGGACGTCGAGAACGGCGTCGGCGCCGAAGCCACCGGCGGCAAGGTGCTCTACCTGATGCCGGGCGTGCGCCTCTACAAGGACAACATGAGCCTGGCCATCGGCGTCAAGAAACCGGCGTGGACGCGGCTCAATGAATCGAGCCGGCAACAGGGCGCCGAGGGCAAGGAGAAGTACCGGCTGATCGTCTCCGGGTCCGTTCTCTTCTGATGCACATCCCGGATGGTTTCCTCTCGCCGCAGACCTACCTGCCCGCCTATGCGGCGGCGGCCGGCGCCTGGGCCTGGGCGGCGCGGGGCTTGCGCGACCGGCTCGACGAAACCACGGTGCCACGCCTGGCGATGCTCACCGCGCTGGCCTACGGACTCGGCCTGGTCATGGTGCCACTGCCCGGCGGCACCTCCGGCCACGCGGTCGGCGTGGCGATCCTGGCGCTGATCTTCGGCGTGCGCTCGGCCTTCCTCGCCTACAGCCTGGTACTTCTGCTGCAATCGCTGTTGTTCGGCGCCGGCGGCATCACCGCCCTGCCCGTCAATGCGCTGGCCATGGGTCTGGTGGGAGCCGGCGCGGCGGTGATGGCCAAGCGCCTGTTCTCGGGCGTAAACGAGACGCTGGCCGTCGCCGTCGCCGCCTGGCTCTCGGTGGTGCTGCCGGGGGTCGTGGTCGCCCTGGTGCTGGGCAGCCAGCCAATCATCGCGCACAAGGCGGACGGCACGCCGCTGTTCTTTCCCTTCGGCATCGAGGTCACCCTGCCGGCCGTGCTGATTCCCCATTTCGCCATCGGCGTCGGCGAGGCGGTGCTGACGGTGCTGGTCTGGCGCTACGCCCGGAGTAGAAAGTGGCTCTGAGCATCAAGATCAGTCCACGCGGCTGGCTGGCGGCCTATCTCGCGGCGGTGGTCGCCATCACCTTCATCCATGCGCCGACGGCCCTGGCCGCGCTGTTGGCCCTCGTCCTGGCCGGCGCCGGCAGGTGGCGCTGGCGATTGCTGCGGAAGACGCTACTGGCCGTGCTGGCCTTCAACCTGACCATCAGCGCCGGCTACGTCCTGATCACGCTCTGGCGCGGTGGCTTCAATACCGACTACCTGCTGCTCGCCAACCTGCGCGTGGTGCTGCTGGTCTTTCTCGGTTTCTGGTTCGCGCACCGCGTCGATGTACTGGCCGCCCTGTCAGGCTGGCCGACCCTGACGCTGATCGCCACCCTCGCGCTGGGCCAGATCCGCACCCTGGAACGCATCGTCGCCGACTTCCGCCTTGCTTTCGAAAGCCGCAACGTCGCCCGGCCGCGCCTGTCCGCCCGCGCCAACCATGCGGCGGCCCAGGGCATCACGCTCATGGACAAGTCGATCGCTTCGGCGACAGAATCCACGCTGGCCATGAGATCACGCGCCGCCTTCGATGCTTGAACTAAGAAATATTGCCTTCGGCTGGCCCGACGGCCCACCGATCCTGACAGACCTCTCGCTGAAGATCGCCCCCGGCGAGAAGGTGGTGCTACTGGGCGCCAACGGCTGCGGCAAGTCCACGCTGCTGAAAGTGATGAACGGGCTGGTCTTCCCCGCCGCCGGCGAACTGCGCTGGCGCGACGAGACATTGACCCAGGCGCGGCTGCGCGACCGGCCCTTCGCCCGCCGTTTCCGCCAGGCCTGTGTGCTGCTCTTTCAGCACCCGGAGGCCATGCTGTTCAACCCGACCGTCCGTGACGAGATCGCCTACGGCCCGCGCCAACTGGGCCTGGCCGACAGCGAGGCGCGCGTTCGGCACTGGGCCGGGGAGCTCAAGCTCGACGGCCTGCTCGACAAGGCGCCGTTCTCCCTCTCCGGCGGCGAGAAGCAGAAGGTGGCCCTGGCCTGCCTGCTTGCCCTCGACCCGGAGCTGCTGCTGCTCGACGAACCGGGCGCCAGCCTCGACCCGGCCACCGTCGGCTGGCTGGTCGATACCCTGGTCCATTCCGACAAGACCGTGGTGGTCAGCACCCACAACCTGTCGATGGCGGCCGAGCTGGGCAGCCGTTGCGTGGTGCTCGGCAAGGGTGGCGAGATACTGTTCGACGGGCCGGTGAAGATGGCGCTCTCCGGCGTGGCACTGCTCGAGAAGGCCGGGCTGGCCCACCGCCACCGCCATCGTCACGACGGCGTCATGCACAGCCACATCCACGCCCACGACTGGGAGGGATAGCCGCGCTCAGCCGAGTGCCGGAGCGTCGGTCCCGCGCGGCGCCAGATGCGGCTGCGTGCGCAGGGTGGAACGGAAGGCCAGCAACTCGTCCGCCGGCATCGGCCGCGCAAAGTGGTAACCCTGCGCCTCGTCGCAACCGAAAGCGCGCAGCATGCCAAGGATGTGCGCGGTCTCGACGCCCTCGGCGATCGTCGTCAGCCCCAGGCCGCCCGCCATCTGGATGATGGCGCGAACGATGGCCGCGTCCTCGGCGTCGGTCGCCAGATCGCGCACGAAGGACTGATCGATCTTGAGCTTGTCCACCTGAAAGCGTTTCAGGTAGGAAAGTGATGAGTAGCCGGTGCCGAAATCGTCGATCGACAGCTTGACGCCCAGCAGCTTCAGCCGCTTGACAGTCGCGAGGATATGCTCGGTGTCGTTGATCAGGATCGACTCGGTGAGTTCCAGTTCGAGCAGCGCCGGGTCGAGGCCGGAGGCTTCCAGCGCGCGCGTCACCGACTGCTCGATATCGCCGCGCCGAAACTGGACCGCCGAAAGATTGACCGCGATCACCAGGCCGTGGACGCCGGCCTTGCCCCAGGCGGCCGCCTGCCGGCATGCCTGATAGAGAACCCATTCGCCAATCGGGACGATGAGGCCGCTCTCCTCGGCGACGGGAACGAAGCGGCCCGGCGGCACCACTCCCATTTCCGGATGATTCCAGCGGATCAGCGCCTCGGCGCCGATCATGGCTCCGCTGGCGATATCGATCTGCGGCTGGTAGTGGAGGACGAATTCATCGCGTACCAGGGCCTTGCGCAGGCCATTGGACATGCGCAGGTGCTCGACCGCCTCGATGTTCATCTGGTCGTCGAAGAAACGATAGGTGTTGCGGCCGGCGTCCTTGGCGCGGTACATCGCCATGTCGGACTTCTTCAGCAATACCTCGAAGTCGGCGCCATCGTCCGGATAGAGCGCTATGCCGATGGAAGCGGAGGTGTTGAATTCCTGGTGGCCAATCTCGTAGCCTTCCAGCAGACTGGCCAGCAGCTTGACCAGCACCGGCGCGATGGCTTCGGCATCGGGCAGCGCGGCCAGGATGACCAGGAACTCGTCCCCGCCCAGGCGACCGACTGTATCGGTTTCGCGCACACAGGCAAGCAGACGCCCGGCGACTTCCTTGAGCAGCGAATCACCGGCCAGGTGACCCAGGGAATCATTGATGGCCTTGAAGTTATCCAGGTCCAGAAACAACATGGCGACCTTGGTGCGCGAACGATCGGCATACGCCATCGCCTGCTGAAAACGGTCCTGCGCCAGCATGCGGTTCGGCAACCGTGTCAACACATCGTGGTAGGCGAGAAACTCGATTCGCTCCTCGGCAAGCTTCTGTTCGGTGATGTCGTCCAGCGTGCCGGAGGTGCCGGCGAAGTTTCCCGCCTCGTCATACCGCGCCCGTTGCGCCAGATCGAACCAGCCGGAACCGCCGTCGCGACGGACGTAGCGTACCTCGAAGCGACAATCCACCGCCTCCCGCCGCCGGTGGTTAGCCCCCCCGGGTCGGCCGCGGGGCGGGTCCTCGTCGCGTAATTTGGCCGCCATCGGCGGGCCGCTGGCCCGCGCCGCGTCGATGCCGGTCACCTCGAACCAGGTCATGTTGAGGAATGCCCATTCTCCGGCGGCATTGGTCTGGAAAATGACCTCCTTGACGCTATCGACCACGTCGCGGTAACGCTCCTGGCTGTCCCGCAAGGCCACTTCGCGATCCTGGAGTGTACCGATCATGCTGTTGAAGGCCGTGGCCATGTCCACGATGTCCTTGGGCCCGCTGATCCGCGCGCGCACTTCCGACTCGCCGCGCTCGGCGCGCGCCATGGTTGCCGACAGTTCCGTGATCGGCTGCGTCAGCCGGTTCGCCAGCCGGCGCAAGACCAGCAGAAAAACACCGGCGAACACCAGGGAGATCGCCAGGTTGATCGTGAATATCTCCACCAGGGTACGCGCCAGGGTTTCCTTGCTTTGCACCACCCGTACAAAGCCGAGCAACTCCTCCCTGGCTTCCGTCGCGTCGAACTGGGAGTCGCCCGCCTTGGTCAGAACCGGCGCAACGAAGTGCCACGCATCGGCGGTCTCCCCTTCCAGACGGGCCACACGGACTTCTCCGGCGAGCGGTGGCGGCTCGCGGCCGAGCGGCGCGGTCTCGCCGCGCGCGATCAGCACACCGCCGGAGGTATCGAGAATCTCCACGCGCCGGACGTCGGGAAAGGCCAAGGTGGTGTTCACCGCCCCCAGAGCATTTTCGGCCGATGAATACAACAGGGCGAGCGCGCTCCGGCTGGCCAGGTTCTCGGCCACCTGCACGCCTTGCTTGAGCAGGGTCTCGCGAATCTGGCGACTGCCCTGCCAGGAGGTCAGCAAGGACGAAAGCATGGCGAAGATCAGCACGGCGACAGTGACCGTCACGTTCAGTTGCTCCTTGAACGCGGCGTTGCGCAGAAAACGAAAGAGGGTGTGCATGTCAGGCGGCCAATCCGACTATTGCTCCGGAAACACCAGATCGAAGCTCGACTGCTTGCCGGCGACATCGATGCCCAGATGCGCGGCGGTACGCACGTTCACCGCCAGTTGCACGTTCTTCAACGGCATGACGCCACGTTGCGGTGGAGCGCCGGACGCCAAATGGCGAAGCGCGTGGTCCGCCAGATTGCGTCCGACCTCGAGATTGTTGGGGTAGAGCGAAAACAACGCGCCGCGCCGGACATGGGCCACATTGCTCGAAAACACCGCCAGGTTGCGCCCCCAGGCCTCCTGCAATACCAGGGGAAGGACGGTTGCCTCCTGCGCCGTCGTCGTGTCCAGCGGCAGCCAGAGCGCGTCCTTGCCGGCATCCATCGTCGAGAGGATCGACTGGTAGTGTTGCAGGGCGGCCTTCAGGTCTGTCGCCTCTCGGGCGACCAGTTCGATACCGCGCGCTGTCGCCGCGCTCCTGGCCAGACGCATGAGCCAGCCATTCTGGACCGGATCGTAGACCACGAACACCCGCTTGGTCGCCGGCTTGAAGCCGAGCAGCCGGGCAAGTAGCAGCGCCGGATCGGGCGCCAGGCTGGATACCGTGAAATTGCGCAGCTCCGGCTCCGGCACCGTGACGATGCCACCGACCACCACGCCGATGTCGTGCTCCAGGCTGCCGGCAACCTTCAGGCCGTTGCGGCCGAGGGCAATCACCACGCGCACGTCCTGGCGGCGCAATTCGGCGACGATGTCCTGCTGATTCGGGTTGGCGCCAACCGCGATGCTGGTCACCCGCCCCTTGGCCTGATCCTCGATGCCCTCGATGATCCTGGCAAACACGGCGCGGTAGGGTTCGCCGATATCGGGAAAGAGCACGGCAATGTTCCGCGCCGGCGCCAACACGGCGGCGGCGGCCAGGCCGCCACCGAGCAACATGGCCAGCAACCATGCCACGGCGACGCGCCAGAATCCGGGGCTGAGCATGATCAATTGGTCACAACGAGTGGGTGACCTGGAGATAGATCGCGCGTGGCGCCATCGGCAGGTCGTCGGGGATGGCCACGCCGGGCGCCAGACTGGGTTCCCGCACGTCGGCGTCGAAGACATTGCGTGCCGACACGGCGAAGTTCCATCCTGACCGCCCCCGGTCACTACGCAGCGTCAGGTCGACCGTCGTGTAGTCGGCGACTTGCGGTCGCGTATCGCCGGCCGAGCGGCACCGGTCGGCAACGTGATTGACCTGACCACTGACCCGCCAGCCAGGCGTAAAGCGCCAGTCGGCGCGGCCATACAGATGATGATGCGGCGCGTAACCGGCATCCCGGTCGGTCGCCTCGTCGATCGATTTCTGGTAGGCATAGTGGCCGGTGACGCGCAGGCCGCGGCTGGCGTCCCATACCGATTCGAGTTCCAGTCCGCTGCCGTACTGCGCCCCGGTGTTCTGGAAAGTGGCGCCGGGTGCCGGAGCCGCATTCGGCACCTGCCGGATCATGTCCCGCATTTCGTACCGGAACACATTCAGATTGAGTTGAAGATCCTTGCGCGCCTGCCAGGCGAACGCCGCTTCCAGCGTCTGGTTGGTCTCCGGTTTCAAAGCGGGATTGCCGTTGGTCACCGGATTGATGCCGTACTGCTCGTTGAAAGACGGCGCGCGGAAGGCCCGGCCGTAGAGCAGCTTGGCGGTCAGATCGAGGGCGACATCCCACACCAGGGCCAGGCGCGGGTTGGTCGTGCCACCAAAGTCGGAGTAACGGTCATGGCGCAGGCCGGCGGTGAGCGTCCAGTCCTTGGCGAAACCCCACTCATCCTGAACATAGAGGTAATCCACCTTGCGCGATTGCGGCTGGATGAACGGTTGGATATCGGAGTAGTCGATAACCGGGCCGGTGGGAATAGGCATGCCCGTCGCGCTCAGGCGATAGTTCTTGAAGGTCCTTGTCCGATACAAGTCGAGATCGTCATGCCCGATGCCCAACCTGAAACCGTGACCCGCAAAACCGGAATAGATTGCGTTGGCAGAGAGCCGCAGTTGCCTATCCCAATTGTTGGGACCGCCAATCATGCCGTCGGGAAAGGCTCCGCCCGGCAACCGCGCACCCGGCGGCAGCAGTTGCAGGTTGCCGGGATAGGTAAAGGCATATGAGGCGTAAGCGGCGGTCGCGGACACGCCCCAATCACGCGCGAATTGGGGATCGTTCCAGGAAACATCGCCGACGAAATGCTCGACCCGACCAAAACTGACAGGATCGAGCGCGGAAGAAACGCCGGCGCCGGTTCCCAGTTCGTCGCGCTGCCGATACCCGGCATGCGCGCTCCATTTGCCGTGAGACAGGTTCAGGCTCGCGTCAATGGCATCGTAACCGGTATTCACCGGCCCCGGCGCCAAGCTGGCCTGCGTGCCGTAAAGCCTGTCGTTGCGCGTCTGCGCGTCGGCCTGGATGATTTCGCGCATGCCGTCGGTGGCGCCGATGCGCAGATAGGCGGCGACATCCATCGGCCCCAGTTTTCCGCCGTGCTGGGTCCACGCGCTCCAACTGCCAAAGGAACCGCCGCGCAGCCCAAACTCGGTACCGGGCGTCTCGGCGGCGGTCTTGGTGATGACGTTGATCACGCCGGCATAGGCGTCCGCGCCATACAGCGCGGAACCGGGACCGCGAATCACCTCGATGCGCGCCACGTTTTCCACCGGTACGCCGACCCAATCGACCCCCTTGTCGCCGTTGAACAGGGTGGTGAGCGGAATACCATTCTGCAAGATCAACACGTGCGGCGCGATCTGTCCGGTACCGACGATGCCGCGCATGAAATGCGTGGCCGCATAACGTACCGAGGCGCGCGAAACATGAATGCCCGGCACGGTTTCCAGCACTTCGTCGAGGTCCGTCGCGCCCATCGCCGCGATGTCCTCGGCGGTGATCACCGTCGCGACGGACGGCGCGCGGCGGAGGGACTGTTTGCTACCGGTGGCGATGCTGATGGAGGATTGGTCGCCATAGACGAGCGCCAGATCCTCTTCATCGGACAACGGTTGGGCGCCACCGGCGCAGGACCATAGCATCGCCAGGCTTAGCGCCACGGCTCTTGCTCGCATCAACATTCCCCCTTTGTTCTCCCCTGGAGACATCGTCTTCTCCTGCTCCGCTTCGAGGCGGAACTCGATCGATTCTAGTCCGACTCGGCTTGGTCGATCACAATCCGAGACACGAACAACATCCGCGCTCCACTCGCCAATGGCTCCGGACAACCCCGGGCGGTTCGCCATGGGCCGCTGTCGCCCTCGAACGACACGCGCCGCCTGGTTGGGGTAACGGCTAAAATGCTCGGCCTGAATAGGCCATTGTGGAAAAAAACCATGCAGAAACTTGACGCGGTACTGCTAGCCTTGCTGCTGATGTTTTCGGCTATTTCGCTTGCCCAGGCCGCGGAGGAACCCAATGCGCTGTCGCCCCGGCCGGCGGCGGCGAGCCCGGGCCAGACGGCCAGGGAGTCGGCGGCGCAGACCGGCAATTCGTTCCGCGACGCGGCCATCCAGATAGGCCATGGCGCGCGCGCCGCCGCGGCGGAGATTGCCCAGACGGTGGTAAAGATCGGTCACGCCTTCCGCGATGCCGCCCGGCAGATCGGCCAGGTTTTCAGGCGATCCGACGCGCCGGCCTCCCAGGCACCGGTGACCGGCGCCGTTCCCACCAAGCAGGTCGCCGCCGCGCCATGAAGAAGCCAGGCGTCGGCATCATCGTTTCCCTGCTGCTTGCGGGCAGCGGCCACTGCCTTGCCGCCGAGTCCGGCGAAGCGCCAACAACGAAGGCATCGTCCGCCGGCCCCGTCCAGACGGTGAAGGACACGGCGGCACAGGTCGGCAAGACCGCCCGGGAATCCGTGGTCCAGGTCAGTCACGGCGCGCGCGTCGCCGCCACCGAGGCCCGTCAGACCGCCACCGATGCGGCCAACGCCACCCGTGATGCGGCCGCGCACGTTGGCCAAACCGCCGCCGAAGCCGGCCAGGCCGCCCGCGATGCCGTCGGACAGGTCAGCCAGACGGTCAAGGAATCGGCCAAGCAGGTCGGCCAGGCGATCAGGCCGTCCGGCGATCCGGCGCACCCCGCGCCGGTGGTGAATGCGACGCCCGCCACGCCGGTCGTCACCATCCGGACTCCGCCGGCCGCGTCAGGCAAGTAGGCTACCGGCAAGACGTCAGGTTGTGGAAAAACGGGTCCGCAGATATTCGATGATCTGGCCGGATTCGTAGAGCCACTCGCTCTTTCCCGCCGCATCGGTAATTCTCAGACAGGGCACCTTGGCCTGGCCGCCGCCTGCCACCAGCTCGTCACGATTCCTGCCCTCCGGCTGGGCGTCGAGGCGCTCGATGTTCAGCGACAGGCGGCGGATTTCCTGCCGGACCTTGATGCAGAACGGACAGGTCTTGAACTGATAGAGGACGAGATTCCGACACTGCCCATCCACCGCCGCCTGCGCGGCCGGCTGGCGAACCAGGCCGGTCGGCCGGGTGACGAATTCCCAAAACAGCATGACGGGACCCAGGACGACCCGCAGGGTCCTGAAAAACATTCTGACGACAGATTTCATGATCGATACCGGAAATGGTCTGAAGGAGCCGCTCGCAGTGGCAAACGCTGGACCCGGCCCCGATACTCCTGTAGCCGAGTTTAACTCAGCGCGAGTCAGGCGTCGGCGCCGGCATCCCGCGTCCAGCCACGACTACGGACCACGGCTTCGCGCCAGCGCCGCTTGATGGCATCGACTTCGGCCGCGGGCATGGCCGGCTCGAAGCGCCGCTCGGGACGCCACTGGGTGGCAACCTCGGCCTCGTCGCGCCAGACGCCGACCGCCAGGCCGGCGAGATAGGCGGCGCCGAGCGCCGTCGTTTCGGTGACGACCGGCCGCACGATGGGCCGGCCACTCAAGTCGGCCTGTAGTTGCAGCAGCAGATTGTTGGCCGCCGCGCCGCCATCCACCCGCAATTCGGCCAGCGGCATACCCGCCGTACTTTCCAGCGGCTCCACCAGATCGGCAACCTGCAGGGCGATCGCCTCGAGCGCGGCGCGGGCCAAATGCGCCGCCGTGGTGCCACGCGTCAGACCGAAAATGGCGCCCCGTGCGTCGGGATCCCAATATGGCGCGCCAAGCCCGGAAAAAGCTGGCACGAAAGCGATGCCGCCGGTGTCCGGAACACTCGCGGCCAAGGCCTCCACCTCGCCGGCGGTCCGGATGACGCCAAGTCCGTCGCGCAACCATTGCACAACCGCCCCGCCGATGAAGACGCTGCCCTCCAGCGCATAGCCGAGAAGGCCCGCGCGCCGACAAGCCACCGTCGACAGCAGGCCCGCCGACGAGATCTGCGGCTGGTCGCCCGTCCGCATCAGCAGGAAGCAGCCGGTGCCGTAGGTATTCTTGGCCAGCCCCGCCGAAAAGCAGGCCTGCCCGGCCAGCGCGGCCTGCTGGTCGCCGACCAGCGCCGCGATCGGAATGCCGGCCAGCTCCGGCACCGCCGTGACCTCGCCGACGACACCGCTGCTGTCGACGACGCGCGGCAGGACGGCGCGGGGAATGCCGAATTCCGCCAGCAGCGCATCGCTCCAGTCGCCCTGCTGCAAGTCGAACAGCAGTGTCCGCGAGGCGTTGGTCGCATCGGTGACATGTACCGCTCCATTAGTGAGTTTCCAGGCCAGCCAGCTATCGACGGTGCCGAAGGCCAGTTCGCCCGCCTCGGCGGGGTCGCGCAGTCCCGGTTGACTGTCGAGCAGCCAGGCAAGCTTGGTGGCGGAAAAGTAGGGATCGAGCACCAGACCGGTCCGATCGTGGATCGTCGCTTCACGGCCGGCCGCACGAAGTCGCGCGCAGTGGTCGGCCGTGCGCAGATCCTGCCAGACGATGGCCGGCGCCACCGCCTGGCCGCTGTTGCGATCCCATAGCAGCGTGGTTTCGCGCTGGTTGGCGATGCCGATGGCGGCCACCTCGCGCGCCGCGATGCCGGCCTGCGCCAGGGCCGCGACGGCCGTCGCCGCCTGGGTGCGCCACAAGGTCTCCGGATCGTGCTCGACCCAGCCCGGTCGCGGATAGTGCTGCGGAATTTCCCGCTGCGCGATGGCGCATGGCGTGCCACTCGCGTCGAAAACGACGGCGCGGGAACTCGAGGTGCCCTGATCGAGCGCGAGAACGTACGGCATGACCTGGGCTACGCTCCGTGCCCGGCGCGCCGGCTACTCGAACACGTAGGTACCGGGGGCGGGGCCAAGATCGGGATAGGTTTTGGCGTCGACCTTCGGCGCCGGCACCATCGGCCCGCACCGCGGCGACAGCCAGGCCTGCCAGTCCTCCCACCAGGTGCCGGGCTTCTTTTCGGCGCGGTTGAACCAATGCTCGAAGTGCTCGTTGCGTTCGGGTTCGGCCACCCAGTAACTACGCTTGGGCGGACTGACCGGCGGATTGACGATACCGAGAATGTGGCCCGACGTCGACAGGACGAAACGCACCGGCGCCTTGACGTTGATGTACTTGCGGATGCGGTAGGACTGGCGCCAGGGCACGATATGGTCGTCTTCGGCGCCCACCGCGTAGAGTGGCTGGACGATACGGTCGAGGTCGATCGGCTCGCCGGCGATGGTCAGGGCGTCGCGCTTCATCAGGTTGTTGTGCAGATACATCTGGCGCAGATAGAAGGAGTGCATCGCCGCCGGCATGCGGGTGGTGTCCATGTTCCAGAACAGCACGTCGAACGGCGGCAGGGGCTCGCCGAACAGATAGCTCTTCTCGAAGTAGTGCCAGATCAGGGTGTTCGAGCGCAGGAGACGGAAGCTCGAGGCCATGTCGTCGCCGGCGAGGTAACCGGTCTTGGCCATCTTCTCCTCGAGCGCGGTAATCGCCGCTTCGTCGATGAAGACGTCGATGTCGCCGGGATGGGAGAAGTCGGTCAGCGTCGTAAACAGCGTCCAGTGCGCCACCGGCATCTTCTTCGCGTCGTAGTGGCGACTGGCCCAGGCCATGTAGGTCGCCACCAGCGTGCCGCCGATGCAATAGCCGGTCAGATGCGCCTGCGGCGACTTGCACAGCTTGCACGCGGCGTCCACCACCTGATCGACGCCTTCGAGCAGATAGTCGTCGAAGCCGACATCGGCCATCTCGGTGGTCGGATTCTTCCAACTGGTGATGAACACGCTGTAGCCCTGGTCGGTGAGGTACTTGACCAGGCTCTTCTTCGGGTTCAGGTCCAGGATGTAGAACTTGTTGATCCACGGCGTGATGATGACGATCGGTGTCTTGTGCACCTCGGCGGTCGTCGGCGTGTAGTGGATCAGTTCGACCATCCGGTTGCGCAGCACCACCCGCCCCGGCGTGACGGCCAGATCGGTGCCGACCTTGAAGGCGTCGGCCTCGACCATGCGGATGTTTTTCGCCTTGGTGTCCCGCATGACGTGCTTGAAGCCTTTGACCAGGCTCTCGCCGCGGGTCTCGACGTACTTGCGCTGGGCAACCGGGTTGGTCAGCAGAAAATTGGTCGGCGCCATGGCGTTGAGCCATTCACGCATCCAGAACGCGGCGCGCCGCCGTTCCTTGTCGGACAGCCCGGGCGTCTCGAAGAGCATGTCCTCGACCCGGTGCGTGATGGCGAGATAGGACTCCTTGATGATGTCCCATGTCGGCACCTGGCTCCACGCCGGATCGGCGAAACGCGCGTCGTCCGGTTGCGGCTTGATGACATCCTCGCTGGGCATGCCCACCGCCCTCCGCATCAGGTGCCCCTGCAAGGCCAGCACATCTCCGGAAATGGCGCTGATCGCCCGTGACAACTCCTGCGGATGCATCAGCCACGCCGCCTGGGCGTTGAGCATCGAAGTGGTCATGCCGAAGGGATCGAAGCGCTGCTGAAGCGACCCGACCATGGCCTCGATCGCGCTGGCGCCGGTCAGATCAGGGCCGGATGATTGTCTTGCCGACGTACCGTTGGTACCCATGATTCGCTCCGTGTGAAGAGAGATGTCTCCCGCCTATCCTAGCGCCGGGGCGCCGCCGTGGGAAGTTGTTGTCGGCGCCGATGTCGTCCGACCGGCGACGGCTGGCGCGGCTATCATCCGGACTGACATGCCCGACATCGAGTCCATGACCAACGCCGTGCGACCGCGCGGCCTCGCGCGACGCATCTATATCGCCTTTCTGCTGGCGGCGGTCATTCCGACCGCCATCGCCGGCCTGATCGGCGTCTACATTTCCCTGGATACCTTGCGCAAGGAAACCCTCGGGCACCTGCAGCAGGAGGTGGTGGTGCGCGCCCAAGGCGTTGCCCGCTTCTTCGACCAACTGGCGGCGGAACTTCTCTACCTCGCCGACGCGCCGGCGCTGGAAGAACTGCGCCTGGCCAGACAACGCGGCGACGCCGACCGCGTTCGCGCCGCCACCGCGCGACTCGAACGTGACTACGCGACGCTGGCGGCGGCCTACCCGCACATCTACCAGATTCGCTATCTGGGCGCCGACGGCCGTGAGATGGTGCGCGTGGACAAGAAGGAGGGTGACGTCCTGATCATTCCCGCGCAGCGCTTGCAGGACAAGTCCGACCGCTACTATTTCCGCGCTGCGATGCGCCGCCGCGCAGGAGAACTGTATGTCTCGCCACTGGACCTGAACGTCGAATTCGGCCGTGTCGAAAAGCCCGAACGACCGGTGATCCGGGTTGCCACGCCGATCGGCACCACCTCGGCCGGCAACGATGGGATCCTCATCATCAACCTGCATGCCGATTTCCTGCTTGGGCAGATCCAGCAAATGGCCCAGGCGCGCTCGGGCACGGCCTACCTGTTCGATCGCTCGGGGCACTACCTGGCCCATACCGGCGGTGCCGAGGCGCCATTTGCCATGCAGCCGACCGACAACCTGAAATCGCGGTTCGGCGCCACCGCCATCGGGGACATTCTCGGCAGCACCGGGGGCACCCGCTCGGTGGCCGATGCGATCATCGCCCATGCCGCCATCCGCTTCGGTGACGCCTATCCGATGGAGGATGGCGCGCCCTGGGTCATCGCCGTCGGCTTTCCGGAACGGGCGCTGTTCCTGTCGGTATTCAATCTCTACGCCCTCTACGCCGTGCTCGGCATCAGCCTGCTGGCCACGGCCATCGGCGGCTATGCCCTGTCGCGGCATCTGCTCGGACCGCTGGAGGCGCTGAGCCGCGAGACGGAAGCCGTCGCGGCGGGCGACTTCACGCATCGCGTCGAAGTTCGCGGCCACGACGAAATCGCCGCGCTGGGCGGCAAGTTCAACGCCATGGCGACCACGATCGAGCAATTGGTCGGTTCCCTGGCGGCGCATCGCGACCGGCTCGAAGACGAGGTTCGCGTGCGCACCGCCGAGCTCGAACGCGAACAGGAGGAGCGGCGCGAGCTCGACCGCCAGGTCTTCCAGATCGACAAGATGGCGACTCTGGGCGAGCTGGCCATGGGCGTGGCGCACGAGATCGGCAATCCGCTGGCCGGCATGAAGGCGGTGGCGCAAGCCATGCAGTTCGAGGAGAACCTGCCGCCCGGCATGCCGGAGGCCCTGCGGCGCCTCGAAGCGGAGGTGGATCGGCTATCCGACTTCCTGCGCAGCTTTCACGGCTTCGCCGCGCCGACCGCCCTCAACTTGCAGGCGGTCTCGCTGGCCGACGCGGTGCGGGACGTCCTGTTCTGGACGCGCAAGGAGGCGAAGAGTGGCGGCATCGACATCGAGACCGCGCTGCCCGCCGACCTGCCGCCGCTGTCCGCCGATACCGCGCAATTGAAACAGGTCCTGTTGAACCTGGTCGTCAATGCGTTGCACGCCATGCCAAACGGCGGACGCCTGACCATTCTGGCGGCGCCCGAGGCGGGTCACGTCCGCATCGACGTGCGCGACACGGGCGACGGCATCCCGGCCGAGCTGGTCCAGCGCATCTTCGACCCGTTCTTCACCACGCGGCCGGGCGGCTCCGGGCTCGGTCTGGCGATCACGGCCAAGATCCTGCGCGAGCATGGCGCCGAAATTCGCGTGGCCAGCCGCCCAGGGCACGGAACCTGCATGACGCTGCTCTGGCCGGTACGAACCTGATATGCGAAACACGATCCTCATCATCGAAGACGATGACACCCTGCGCGTGACGCTGGGCGGATTCCTGCGCCGGCAGGGTTTGGACATCGACGAGGCGGCCACCGGAGAACAGGGTCTGGCGCTCGCGCAGGGGCGGCGCCACGATCTGGTGTTGCTCGACCTGCGCCTGCCCGACATTCAGGGGCTTGCCGTCATCGGCCGCTTGCGCGAGTTCGATGACGAAGCGCTGGTCGTCACCATGACCGCCTACCCCGAGGTGCGCACGGCCGTCGCGGCGCTCAAGGCCGGCGCCTACGACTACATCAACAAGCCATTCGATCTGGAGGACCTGGCCAGCCTGATCGCCCGCGCGCTGGAGACCCGGCGCCTGCGCCATGAAGTCGAGTGGCGGCGCGCCCAGTCGAGCGTTTGCGGACTCGATGGACTGATCGGCGACAGCCCGGCGTTTCGCGAGCTGGTGACGGTGACGCAGAAAATCGCCGCGTCGCGCGTACCGGTATTGATTCGCGGCGAGTCCGGCTCGGGCAAGGAACGCGTCGCCCGCGCCATCCACTGCCAGTCGCCCCGGGCGGGCGGGCCCTGGGTCACGCTCAACTGCTCGGCGCTGCCCGAGGGGCTGATGGAATCGGAGATGTTCGGCCACGAGAAGGGCTCCTTCACCGACGCCAAGGCGCAGAAGCGCGGCCTGCTGGAGTTGGCCGATGGCGGCACGCTCTTTCTCGACGAAATCGGCGACCTGTCGCCGACCCTGCAACCCAAGCTGCTGCGGGTGCTCGAGACGCAGAGTTTTCGCCGCGTCGGCGGCGGACGGGAGATTCAGGTCGATGTCCGCTTTGTCGCCGCCACCCACCGCAACCTGGCCGAGATGGTGAGGGTCGGTCGTTTCCGCGAAGACCTGTACTACCGGCTCAACGTGGGCGCCATCGACGTGCCGCCGCTGCGCGCGCGGCGCGAGGACATTGCCGCGCTGGCGCGCCGCTTCGTCCATGAAGCGGCATTGGCCACCGGCGCCCAGCCGCCCGAACTGCCCGCCGCCACGGAGCGTTTGCTGATCGAACATGCCTGGCCGGGCAACGTGCGCGAACTGCGCAACGTGCTGGAACGAGCCGTGATTCTCTGCGACTCGGGCGTTATCGGCCCGGCGCAGCTCCCGCCCGAGATCTCGCGCATCGTGCCGCCGGTATCGACCGCCGATGCCGGCGCCGTTGCCGACGCCAAGCCGAGAACGCTGGCCGAGATGGAAGCCATTCATATTCGCGCCGTGCTCGGCCGTTGCGGCGGCAACAAGACACGCGCCGCCGAACTGTTGGGCATTACCCGCCTGACCTTGCGCAACAAGCTCAAGGAACTCGGCGACACCGACACCGTGTAGCGCCCGATCAATAATTGACCGGTCAGTTTTCGCGGTACTGGTCAGATTCTGATCGCCCCCGACGGGCGATCCCTCGCCCTTCCGCCCTCCTGGCCACCAGGAGCGGCGGCCCGGACCCCACAGGCCGGGATGGCACGAACCCTGCCTAGACCCTCGTGCAAGCACGGGATTTTCCCGTGCCGGTCATTCATAGCACCGCGAGGGGAGATCATGCGAATACTCAGCAAGCAACTTTTCGGTCTTGCGCTGGCCGCCGCCGTATCGGGCGCGTTCGGGCAAGGAACCTCGCCCGATCTCGCGCCGATGCCGGACGTCAAGCCGGGCAACGCCGCGATGATCGAAATGGGCAAGTATTTCTTTTTCGACAACCGGATTTCCGGAGACTGGGGGGTCTCCTGTGCCACCTGCCACGATCCGCAAAAGGGCTGGGGCGACGGCCAGGCGCTGTCGACCGGCTATCCGTCGATGGAATATTTCCGCAATGCGCCGACCGTGCTCAACGCGAAATTCCAGAAGCGCTTCCTGTGGGACGGCCGTCTCGACGGCTCGGATGCCGGCACGCTGGTCCGCGACATGATCACCGAGACGCACACCATGAACATGGATTCGCGCCTGATGCAGGAGCGCCTCAAGCAGGTGCCCGAATACCGCGCCATGTGGGCCAAATGGCGCAAGGACGACATCAACGGCATGCGCGTCTATAACGTCATCGGCGAGTTCATCCAGAGCATCCAGACGACCAACGCGCCCTTCGACAAGTTCAAGAAAGGCGACGAAGCCGCGCTGACCGCCGAGCAGAAGGAAGGCTATGCGCTGTTCAAGGGCAAGGCCGGTTGCGTGGCTTGCCACAACGGCCCGATCGGTTCGGACGGCAACCTGCACAGGACCGGCGTGCCCGAGCATCCGGACGTGCTGAAGAACCCGCTGCGCACCATCACCATGCTGCGTCATTACTCGACTTCGGGCATGCCGAACTACATGAATGCGCGCACCGACGTCGGCTCCTACGCGATCACCAAAGACAAGCGCGACATGGGCAAATTCAGGACCGCGCAACTGCGCGACCTCAAGTACACCGCGCCCTACATGCATAACGGCATGTTCGCCACGCTCGACGAAGTCATCGACTTCTACGACAAAGGTGGCGGAGCCGGTTCCGTGCTGAAGCCGCTGAACCTGTCGTCCGCCGAGAAGCAGGCGCTCAAGTCCTTCCTGCTGACGCTCTCCGGCGATTCCGTCATCGTCAAGAACCCCGGCCAGCCCGACTTGCAGGTCTGGACCGCCTACGGCAAGAACTGAGGAGACGACGCGATGAAGAACACATGCAAATTCACGCTGGCCGCCGGCGCGCTGCTCGTGGCTTTCTCGGCCGTCGCCGCCGACAGGTACCCGAAGCTCGGCCCCCTGCCGCCCCCGCCGATCCCGAAGGACAATCCCAACACCCCGGAAAAGGTGGCGCTGGGCAAGAAGCTGTTCTGGGACAACCGGCTTTCGGGCGACAACTCGATGCCCTGCGTGTCCTGCCACCTGCCCTCGCTCGGCTGGGGCGATGGCGGCCAGATCTCGCGCGGCTACCCCGGTACCAAGCACTGGCGCAATTCGCAGACGGTGCTCAACTCCGCCTACTACAACAAGGGCTTCTGGGAAGGCTCGGTCACCAGCCTCGAAGGCCAGGCGCCGTCGGCCGCCGAAGGCGGCGTGGCCGGCAACGGCGACCCGTCGGTGATGGAAATGCGCATGCGCTTCCTGCCCGAGTATGTCACCGAGTTCAAGAAGGTGTTCGGCACCGAATGGCCGCGCATGAACGACGCCTACCGCGCCATCGCCGCCTACGAGCGCACCGTGATCTCCGAAGCGAAGAAGGTGCCGTTCGACCGGTACGCGATGGGCGACAAGAAGGCGCTCAACGCGTCGCAGCGGAAGGGCATGGCGCTCTATAACGGCAAGGCCAACTGCATCGCCTGCCACAACGGACCGCTGGCCTCGAACCAGCAGTTCTACGCGACCGGCGTGCCGGCGCATCCGAACTTCAAGGACGACCCGCTCGGCCAGATCACCCATCGCTGGGAGCTCTACCAGAAGGGTGTGCCGGAAGACAAATACCGCAATGCCGCCGACGACCACGGGCTCTATTACATCACCAAGAACCCGAAGGACATCGGCAAATGGCGCGTGCCTTCGCTGCGCGAGCTGAAGTACACGGCGCCCTTCATGCACAACGGCATGATCGAGACGCTGGCCGATGTCGTCGAGTTCTACGACAAGGGTGGCGGCGAGGCGATGAACAAGTCGCCCCTTCTCAAGCCGCTCAAGCTAACCGCACAGGAGAAGAAGGACCTCGTGGCTTTCCTCGAAGCGCTGTCGATGGACGAGCCGCTGCTCCACGACGATCCCAAGCTGCCCGGCGACTACCAGCCGCTGCCAGCCCCTGTTGCGGCCGTGAAATAAGGAGATTCGACATGACAGAAAAATTGATTCCCATGCATGCCGATCACGATGATCACCTCTGCATGAGCCGCCGCCAGTTCCTGCTGGCCGGTGGCGCCATGGTCACGCTGGCCGCCGTCGGGCTGCCCGGCGAGGCCGAAGCCGCGCCGATGCATGCCCTGAAGGCGATGTACCCGCGCACGAAGATCGGCAGCCTCTCCGCCCTGAAGAAGGGCATGCCGGTCGAGTTCGCCTATCCGTATCCGAACGTGCAGAACATCCTGGTCAAGCTCGGCGCAAAGGCCGGCGGCGCGGTGGGGACCGACATGGACGTGGTGGCCTTCAACCAGCAGTGCCCGCACATGGGCGGCCCGCTTACCGGTACCTACAAGGACGCCTACCAGGCGCTGGGGCCCTGCCCGCTGCACCTGACCACCTTCGACCTGACCCGCCACGGCATGGTGATTTCGGGCCACGCCACCGAGAGCCTGCCGCAGATCGTGCTCGAAACGCAGGGCGACGACATCTACGCCGTCGGCGTGCAAGGGCTGGTCTATGGCTACGCCGCGATGACGACCAAGCGCGCCTGAGGAGAACACACATGAGCAAGAACGAACGCTACATCGCCGCCGACCACGTGCCGCTGCCGCCCAGGGACGCCGAGGTCTTCACCACCGCCTGCGACTACTGCACCATCGCCTGCGGCTACAAGGTCTATCGTTGGCCCGTCGGCAAGGAAGGCGGCCCGGCCGCCGGCCAGAACGCGCTGAAGGCCGACTTCCCGCACCAGAACATGATGACGGCCTGGGTCAGCCCGGCGCAGTACAACGTCGTCAGCCACCAGGGAAAGCCGCATAACGTCATCGTCGTGCCCGACAAGGACGCCACGGTGGTCAACGTCGGCGGCAACCACTCGATTCGCGGCGGCACGCTGGGCCAGAAGTGCTACAACCCGAACAACAAGACCAGCGAGCGCCTGACTCGACCGATGATCCGCGTCAATGGCAAGCTGACGCCGGTGAGCTGGGATCTGGCGACGGAAGCCATGGCCGACATCTCGAAATACATCCTGGCCAAGCATGGCGAACATGCCTGGGCGATCAAGATGTACTCGTACCAGTATTTCGAGAACACCTACGCCATCACCAAGCTGGGCATGACCTCGGTCGGCACGCCCTCGATCGCGCCGCACGACAAGTGCGCCAACACCAACGACGCGACGGGCCTCGACGACGCCGGCATCGACTCCTTCGCCTCCTGCTACGAGGACTGGAGCCTGGCCGAGACCATCTTCATGTCCGGCGTCGATCCCTACGAAACCAAGACCACGCTGTTCACCCAGTGGATGATGCCGGGCAGCGCGAAAATGATCTTCGTCACCCCGCACAAGACCATGGGCGTGGCGTGGGCCGTTCAGCAGGGGCGCGGCCTGTGGCTGCCCATCAACATCGGCACCGATACCGTATTGCACATGGCGCTGGCGCGCATCGTCATCGAGAACGGCTGGCAGGACCAGGCTTTCATCAACCAGTGGATCGCCAAGCCCTGGGAAGTCGATTCCGGCTACGGTCGCGGCACGCGCAACACCGGCTGGCAGTGGCGCACCACCTGGGGCAACTGGCAGAGCGACTGGGAGGACTACAAGAAGTTCATCCTGGCGCAGGAAGAATCCAAGCTCGACGTGGCGGCGAAGATCACCGGACTCGATCCGGCCGACATTCGCAAGGCCGCCGAATGGATCGCGATGCCGGTCAGCGGCAAGCGGCCCAAGACGTCGTTCATGTGCGAGAAGGGCAACTACTGGTCCAACAACTACATGAACACGGCGTCCTTTGCCGCGCTCGGCCTGATCTGCGGCGCCGGCAACCGGCCCGGCCAGATGATTTCGCGGGGCGGCGGCCACCAGCGCGGCATGATGGGCGCCGGTGGCGGTTCCGGCTGGCTCTCGCCCGAGAAGCATCCGGGCCGGCGCAAGAAGGACTTCAACCTCGACCGCTGGCTGATGGCCGGCGAGGTCAAGTTCGCCTGGGTGTTCGGCACGACGTGGGTCGCCGCGATGATGGCTTCCGACGCGCTCGGCGCGCGCATGAAGGAACTCACGGTCGGTAACGCGCACCAGATCGCCAGCCTCGACCGCGCCGCCATCTTCGAGACACTGAAGAAGCGCGTCGATTCGGGCGGCATGGTAATGGTCGATTCCGACATCTACCCGTGCGAGCCGATCGGCACCGAGTTCGCCGACTTCGTGCTGCCCGCCGCCACCTGGGGCGAGGACGACCTGACCCGCTGCAACTCCGAGCGGCGGCTACGCCTCTACAGCAAGTTCTACGACGCGCCGGGCGAAGCCAAGCCGGACTGGTGGGCGGTGATGAAGTTCGCCGACAAGATGGGCTACACCGCCGACGGCAGCTACAACTGGAAGACTTCGAACGACGTCTTCGAGGAGGCGGCGCGCTTCGGTCGCGGCGGCGTGCTCAACTACCAGCCGCTCGTCGTCAAGGCGCAGCAGATGGGCATGAAGGGCCATGAGTTGCTGCGCGGCATGGGCACCACCGGCATCCAGACGCCGATCCGGGTGCGTGACGGCAAGCTGGTCGGCACGAAGCGACTGCATGACCCCAACAACAACTGGGGCGAGATGGAAAACTCGGAAGTGCAGTCAGGCTTCATGTACGGTTTCAACACCTTTACCGGCAAGGCCATCCTGCTCAAGAGCCCGTGGAAGTTCGCCGGCTGGTATCAGTTCTTCGAGGCCGTGAAACCTCGTGCCGAGAAGAACGAGATCTGGGTGACCAACGGCCGCATCAACGAGACCTGGCAGTCCGGTTTCGACGACCGCCGCAAGCCGCACCTCAACCAGCGCTGGCCCGACAACTTCATCATCATCCATCCCAACGATGCGAAGAAGCGCGGCATCGAATCGGGCGACTGGGTCGAGATCGTCAATGACACGGTGTATGTGCAGACCGGCCAGCCGCAGGGCGTGCTCGATCCGGACCTCAACTTCAACAATCTGTTGAAGGATGGGCACATCAAGACGACGGTCGGCAAGTTCAAGGCCGTGGCGATCGTCTCCGACGAGATCAAGGAAGGCACCGCCAAGTCGAACTTCAACACGCCGAAGTCGATGGCCAACGCGGTGGTTTCGGCCGTGCCCGATCCGATGACCAACAACTATCGCTACAAGCTGGGGCGCGGCACGCTGACCAAGGTGGGCGAGTCGGAATACAAGACCGACCTGACCCGCATGAGCCTCAAGCCGCGTCCCATCGTCTGATCGGAAAGGAACCCGCATGAAAGCAATCACATCGATGTTCGCCGCCGCCGGCTGCCTGCTGGCGGCGGGGTCGGCCAGCGTTGCGATGGCCGCCACCGAGGCCGAAGCGATGGGCATCGCCCAGAAGAACGGCTGCCTCGCCTGTCACGAACTCGACAAGAAGAAGGTCGGCCCGGCCTGGAGGGAAGTCGGCAAGAAATACAGCGGACAGGCCGATGCCGAAGACAAGCTGCTGGTCAAGGTGAAGAAAGGCGGCAAGGATGTCTGGGGCCCGGTGCCGATGCCGCCCAACGCCACGGTGAAGGATGCCGACATCAAGACAATGGTTCAGTTCGTCCTGACGCTCAAGTAGTTTCCATGTCTGCCTAAGAATCAGGCGCGACCGCGGTCGCGCCTTCTTCTTTTCCGTCCCGCCAGCGCCGGGTTTTCTTCGCGCCGCTGCTGTTACTTGCTTTATTGCGTATACATTCATAATATACAGCCATGATTGATTTTGCCGGGATTTCAGGCTTTGACTGGGATGAAGGCAACGCCCGGAAGAACGAGAAGCATGGTGTTTCCATGGCGGAAGCGGAGCAGGTGTTTTTCAATGCGCCGTTGTTGTTGCTGACCGATGACAAACACAGTGCGAAAGAGGCAAGGCACCATGCGCTTGGCAAGACGGACGACGGACGATTGCTGCATGTTTCCTTCACCTTGCGCAAGTCCGGTAGTCTGATCCGCGTGATCTCGGCGCGCGACATGCACCGGAAGGAGCGAACGATTTATGAGCAAGCCCGCTAAGACAGTTCCACAATTTGCCAACGAGGCCGAAGAGCGCGCCTTTTGGGAGTCGCACGATTCGGCGGACTATCTCGACTGGTCGAAAGCACAGCGCACCGTATTGCCGAATCTGAAGCCTACGACCAAGACGATTTCGCTGCGCCTGCCGCAGCATTTGCTTGACTCGATCAAAGCGGCCGCCAATGCGCGCGACGTTCCCTACCAGTCGCTGATCAAGGTCTGGTTGCAGGAGAAATTGCACACGCATTGAATGGCCGGTGCCGTCCCGCCGGAATGGACGCAGCGGATTCCCGAGATCGTTTCCGGCTACCCGGACCGCTTCGTCGCCAAACCCGGCCACGAAGCCGACCTCAAGAAGCGCGCGCTGACCAAACCTGTACAACGCCCGCCCGGCGTGGCTGGACAACGCCCATTTAGCGATTGACGCCGCCGTCGCCGCCGCCTACGGCCGGACGGACTACACGCCGGACATGCCGGACGAGGAAATCCTGCGTCGCCTGCTGGCGTTGAATCTGGAACGCAAGGCGGCGGAGGCGTGATAGCATCGACCTGCCCGTAACCCATTGATCCATCATGCTTACCGAGCAGACCATCCTCGAAGCCGCCTACCGTGCCGCCGCCGCTGCGGAAAGTCCCTTGCAGGTTTTCCTGTTTGGGTCGTATGCGCGCGGCGATGCCGACGCGGGTTCCGATCTCGACCTGCTGGTAGTCGAACGCGAGGTGCGGGACAAGGCAGCGGAATACCTGAAGCTCCACCGTGCGGTGGGGGCGGTCGGCGTCGGCGTCGATGTCCTTGTGTATTCCCGCGAGGAGTTCGAGCGGCGCAGTCAGGTGCCGGGCACCGTGCCGTATTGGGCCAGGAAGGAAGGCAAGCTGCTGTATGACGCCGCAACGTGAAGAAGCACTGCGCCTGATGCGACTGGCGCGGCGCGATCAGGGCACCTTTGAGTTGCTTCTTCCGCTGCCCACGGCCAATCTGGCCGCGCTCGGCTTCCACGCGCAACAGGCCGCGGAAAAGGCACTCAAGGCAGTCGCCGTACTGCGCGGGCTTGAAGCACCGCGCACCCATGATCTCGCGGCGCTGGGGCATGTTCTGCTCGACAAGGGCGAGACCCCGCCGCTGACGGTCGATCAACTGCGTGGTCTGAACCCTTTTGCAGTGGAATACCGCTACGACGACGAGCTGATTCCCCAAACGTCGCGCGAAACGCTGGCCGAGATGCTCGGCGCTGTAATGAGCTGGGCGGGCAAGAGAGTGTCACCCTGACTCTCTTCCATCTGGCGAAGTCCGACTTCCACATAGACCCGTAGCGACCGAGGCGTTCGACATCATCCCAAGCGCGGGCGGTCAGGGTGGGCATGCGTCGTGTCCGAGGGATGGGCGCCTCACCGCGCCGGCGCGGTGAGCATTTCCGGATGGAACTTGCGGCAGCGGTTCTTGCCTTCGGCCTTGGCGACATACATGGCGACGTCGGCATGCTTGATCAGATCGACCGCTTCGGCGCCGTCCTCGGGGAAACAGGCAACGCCAACCGAGGCGCCGACGCCCAGGTTACGGTCGCGGAGCCTGACTGGCGATGAAATGTCGGCAATCAGATCATTCGCGAAGTCATCGCAGCAGGAAGCGTCGTTGACGTCTTCAACGAGAACCGTGAACTCGTCCCCGCCGAGTCGGGCGACGGTGTCGGTGGCACGCCGGGCGCGATTGCGGATGCGGTCGGCGATCTCTTTCAGCAGCAGGTCACCGGCATCGTGGCCGAGCGAGTCGTTGATCCCCTTGAAGCCGTCGAGGTCGATGAAGATCACCGCGAGGCGCATGCCGTCGCGGCGCGAGCGTTCGATGGCGTGCTCGAGCCGGTCGTGGAAGAGGGCGCGATTGGGCAGGCCGGTCAGGCCGTCGTGGAAAGCCAGGTACTGGAAGCGTTCGTTGGCCTGATGTAGCGCCGTGATGTCGCGAAATACCGAGGCATAGCAGGTCGGCATGCCATCCCTGGCGGGGATTCGGTTGATCGTCAGCAGTTGCGGATAGGCGGTGCCGTTCTTGTGCCGGTTCCATATCTCGCCCTTCCAGTGGCCGTCTGAGCGCAGCGAACTCCAGAGGTCCGCGTAGAACTCGGGGCCGTGGTGATCCGAGCGCAGCAGGTTCGGTTTCTTGCCGATCGCTTCTTCGGCCCGGTAGCCGGTGATGTGGGTAAAGGCCGGATTGACCGAGATGATCGTGCCGTGCTCGTCGGTGACCAGCACGCCTTCGCTGGTGCTCTCCAT
The DNA here is from genome assembly GCA_044220545.1 of Rhodocyclaceae bacterium. Taxonomy (GTDB): domain Bacteria; phylum Pseudomonadota; class Gammaproteobacteria; order Burkholderiales; family Rhodocyclaceae; genus Fen-999. The sequence continues at coordinate 45,579 of JBGAQX010000017.1, forward strand.
GATGCTGCTGGCCAACCGAAGACGCGCCTCGGTTTCCTTGCGTTCGGTTATGTCGCGCCACACGCAGTAGATCACTTTGCGGCCGCGAAAGAACAGGTCCGCCAAGGTGACTTCGGCGATGAAATGGCTCCCGTCGCGACGCTGGTGCACCCATTCGAAGCGGTGCAGGCCGCTTTGCTGCGCGATGCCCAGCATGCGTTCGGCCTTGGTGAAGGAGTCTTCGCCGTCGGGCTGGTGGCTCGGCGACAACCGGGAAGGGTGGACGTTCAGAAACTCGTCCTTGCTGCCATACCCAAGCGTGCGTGCCGCGGCGTCATTGCATTCGACGAAGCGATGCTCGTCGATGATCCAGGCCGGATCGGGCGAGGCGGCGAACAGCGTGCGAAACCACTGCTCGTCGGCTGTGACCAGCCCCTGATCGCGTTCGCCAGTAGAGTTCCTCATAGCATGCAACCTTCCCCCCGTTGGAAGCTGCCATTTCTACGCCGAATTGCTGCAGTGCACCATGACCTGCGTCAAGCAATTCTACTTCGCTGTCCGGCTTGTCGATGGGGGCCATTAAGGCGCTGGCGCGGTTCGGCCCGATACTGAGTCAAGGAAAGCGAAACCACTGCCGGCCGCATTGACCTCTGGCTCCCAAGTCCGAATCGGGGGAAATTCGGAACTGGATCGACCCACAGACAAACCGCGCTCGGCGAAGGGGGGTGCCAAGGCGATTCAGCGGTGGTACCGGAAGTCCGGTCCGGCAGTGGTTTCATCTTGGCTAATACAAGGTCCGTGCCAGGCAAGTTTGGTCGTCTGGCGGGCTGATGGCAGGCCACAACCGCCACTTCAGACATAGAGAAGCGCCATGGGTGACATGATCGACCCCAGAATAGCCACAATTGACAGTTTGCCGCCCGATGCCTGGCTGCGACAATTCGCCGCGCGCCGGGGCGCCCTGCTGTGTTGCGGTATGCTGCGCGCCTGTGCCTTCCGCCAACCGATCCCTCCTTGTCGACCTTGCCATCATCCTGGCGTTGGCCATCGTCGCCGTGGTCGGCTACAAGTATTCGCCGCTGCTGCTGCCCAAGGCGGATCTGACCCTTGCGCCGGTTGCCGGTTGCGATCTGCAAAAACAGGCCTGCCACGCCGAGGTGCCAGGTGGCGGCCGCATCGAACTGGACATTGCGCCGCGCCCCATTCCTGTCATCCGGCCCATGCGGGTCGCCGTAGCGATTTCCGGGCTGACCGCGAATCAGGTCGAAATCGACTTCACCGGTGTGACGATGAACATGGGTTTGAACCGCCAGACGCTCGCGGCCAACGGCAACGGCGGCTTCACCGGCGAAGCGACCATACCGGTCTGCATCACGGGCCGGATGGCCTGGCGGGCGACGCTGGTGGTGGAAACAGACCGGCAGCGCATTGCCGTCCCCTTTCTCTTCGAGGCACCGCTCGACAGCTACTGAGGCCCGATGTCCCAACGCTCACTCATCGCCCTGGTGATCGCGCTCGCCGTGACCGCCATCGGTCTCGCCCTGTTCTGGCAGCCGCAAATGACCACCGCGCCTGGCGACCCGGCGACACCCGCCGGCGGCGATTTCGTGCTGAATTCCGCCGATGGCCCGCTCGACACCGCCAGCCTGCGCGGCAAGGTGGTCCTGATCTACTTCGGCTACACCTACTGCCCGGATATCTGCCCCACTTCGCTGTCCGCCACCAGCCAGGCGTTGAGTCAGTTGGCGCCGACCGAACTCGCACAGGTGAAAATCGTGTTCGTCTCGGTGGACCCGGAGCGCGACACCCCGGCCCGGCTCAAGGACTACGTGGCCTTCTTCCACCCGAACATCGTCGGTGTCACCGGCACCGCCGACCAGATCGCCGCCGCCGCCCGTCGCTATGGCGCCATCTATGCGCGTCAGGATCTTGGCGGCGCAACCGGCTATGCGGTCGATCACAGCGCCTGGACCTATGTTGTGGCTCCGGATGGCCGCCTGGCTGGCAAGCTTGCCCACGGTGCCAGCGTCGAGCAGGTTGTCGCCGCGATTCGCAAGTCGCTTCCCCCTCCCTCCCCCGCGAAAGGAAATCCATGAAATCCGCCTCCCTTGCCGCCACCTTGTCGGCTTGCCTTGCCACTTGCTTCTCGATCGGCGCCTGGGCCGCCGGCGCCGCCGACAACGTCACTGTGGTCGACCCCTATGTGCGCATGGCACCCCCCGGCGCCATGGCCACCGCCGCTTTCATGGTTCTGAAGAACGGCGGCGACAAGGACGCCAAGCTGGTGAAGGCGGACAACACCGTCTCGAAGATCACCGAATTGCACACGCATACCAACGAGGGCGGCGTGATGAAGATGCGTCCGGTGGCGGCCATCGAGATCAAGGCGAAGGGCGAAGCCGTGCTCCAGCCCAGCGGCCTGCATATCATGCTCATCGACATCAAGGCACCGATGAAGGAAGGCGAGAAGGTCGCCATCACCCTCGGTTTCGACGACGGCTCGAGCAAGAAGATCGAGGCGCCGATCCGCAAACCGACGCCGATGCCGGCCGCCATGAACCATTCGACTCACCAGCACTAACCGGCCGACGGCGCCGCCCCGCCCGGGGCGGCGCGGTGCGAATACCCAACCCGAATACAAAATACAATCCGGTCTTCCGTTCCCGAGGAAGGTGAAGATCGTGGCTACCCACCGTAACGCGCGGCGCCTGCTGACCGGCGCCGTCCTGATCTGTTCCAACTGCGCCGCCTTGGCCACTGGCGCCGAAATCATCGACCTGATCGGCCGGGGCGATTTCAAGCAGGCGCAAGCCGGCGACTGGCGCCAGGCCAGTATCCGTCAGCAACTCGACGGTGGCGCCTACGTCCGCACCGGCGACCTCAGCCAGATGGCCCTGCTGCTGCGTGACCGCACCCAACTGCGCCTGAACCAGAACAGCATCCTGCAAGTCCGGGAATTGGCCGCCGACGGAACGCCGACCCGCCTGGAGCTCTCAACCGGCCGTGCCTGGATGCAGGCCAAGTCGCGGCCCGCGATCTCCGGTGGCGACCAGCCGCCCACCCTGGAAATTCGCACCCCCAACGCGGTGGCGGCGATCCGTGGCACCGACTGGGATATCGAAGTGGCGCCGACCGGCAATGTCACCCTCACCGTGTTGTCCGGCGAGGTGGAGCTGTACAACGACTTCGGTCGGGTCATGGTGGCCGCGAATCAGCAGGCCCATGTCGAAGCGGGCAAGGCGCCGGTCAAGCGGCTGCTCACCAATGCCCGCGAGCGCGTGCAGTGGGTCACCGCCTACCGGCCCCAGCCGCGCCGCTGGAGCACGCCCGGCAATCCGGCGCTGGCCGGGGCCATTGCCGCCATCGACCGGGAAGACTTTGCCGGCGCCAGCCGTCTGCTCACCGGCGGCGACACCGACAGCGCCCTGCTGCGCGCCGATCTGCTGCTCTTCCAGGGCGAAACGGCGCGGGCCATCGCCCTGCTCGACGCCACCGGACGAGCCGATGCCGGCAATCCGCGCGTGCCCGCCCTGCTGGCCCGCGCCCACCTGCTCGCCGATCAGTCGGCGCGGGCCCGGGCGGTGCTCGACGCTGCGCTGGCCCGCCATCCCAAGGATACCGAGCTCTGGCTCGCCCAGGCGGAACTGGCCCGCATCGCCGGCGACACCGGCGCGACCCGCGCGGCTCTGGCTACAACCTTGTCGCTCGATCCCCGACAACCCAACGCCTGGTTCGGCCTGGGCCGTCTGGCGGCCGAACGTGAGGATGTGCGCGAGGCGCGCGAGCGACTGGATCGTGCTCTGGAATTGAATCCGGGCGGAGCCGGCTACCGGGGCGAACTGGCCACCCTGGAGACCTTCGCCGACCGTCTCGCCGAGGCCGACACCGCTTTCGACCGAGCCCTGGCCGAGCATCCCGCTGACTATGTGGCGCTGACCGGCCTCGGCGTGCTGAGGCTCAAGCAGGGCCGCGCCGAGGAGGGGCTGGAGACGCTGCTCAAGGCCGGGCTGCTCGAGCCGCGCTATGCCCGCTCCGCCATGTATACGGGCATCGCCTACTACCAGCTCGGGAGGCCGGACCGCGCCGTCGAAACCTTGCGCAAGGCCGCCGAGCTCGACCCCCGCGATCCCCTGCCGCACATGATGCTGAGCCGCATTTCGGCCGACCGCATGGAGTACGGCGCGGCCATCGGCGCAGCGCGTCGCGCCGCGGAACTGATGCCCTTCCTCAAGTCGCTCAACCAGCTCGCCAACGACCAGAAGGGCACCGCCAACGTCGGCTCGGCGCTGGCCCAGTTCGGTCTCGAGGAATGGGCCCATGCCCACGCCTACAACGCCTACACGCCCTATTGGGCAGGCAGCCACCTGTTCCTGGCCGACCGTTACAACGGCGAGTTCAATCAGAACTCCGAGCTCTACCAGGGCTTCCTGTCCGACCCCGTGGTGTTCGGCGCCTCCAATCGGCAAAGCCCGCTGGTTGCCCGGCCGGGGCACTACGCCAACGTCGAGTTCATCCGGGCGCGGGAAGAACTCGGCTACCCGCAATACTCGGGAACCGCCAACGGCTACTTCGCCTCGCCCTGGCCGCTGGCCTACTACCTGAACGGCGAGCAGACGCGCTTCACGCCCCGGGCCCTCGATGCGACGGGCGACACCTTTTCGCATACGTTCGGGCTGGGCGGTAAGCCGAATCACGACCTGGGCCTGTTTGTCTTCCACACCCGCCGGAAGATGGATTTCAATCTGAACGGCGATTTTTCCGGTGTCCAGTACATCGACGACACGGTGGCCAATTCGAACGAGCGGCTCGACGTCGGCGCGCACTATCGCTTCGCTCCCGAGTCGCACCTGTGGCTGAAGATTGGTCGCGGCGATGAAACACGCGAAGTCGACGGCGGCTTGCGCTTCCCTGCCCTGACGCGGGAAATGTCCCAAATCTTCGGCGTCGCCTTCCCCGACGACGGCGCGGTGTCGCAGCGCGGCAAGACGACCGTGGACGACTGGCAGTTGCGGCATGTCCTCGATCTCGATCGGCGTTGGCAATTCGGCTGGGGCCTGGAAAGCGGCAAGCATTCGTCACGCGGCGAACTGGCGATGGTCGTCCTGCCGGTAGTCATCGCGACGACCGAGCGAGATCAGTTCGAGTCGCGCGATATTCACCTGACCAATCGCCTCCGGCTGGCGGACACCTTGACCGCGCAGGCGGACATCAGCCGTCAGCACCTGACACGCGACTACGCGTTCGACCGCGCCTACGGATTTCTCTTCGGTTCCGGAGTCGTGGTCCCGGGCGGCGCGGCCAACGACAAGACCGATCTCACCGAATGGAACCCGCGCCTCGGCATGGCCTGGCAACCGGCGGCGGGGAGCATGGTTCGGTTTGCGGCGCAGCGTTGGCGCAAGCCGGCGACGGCCGGCACGCTGTCCACGGTCGACACCGCCGGCATCGCCCTCGACGACCGCCTGGTGGCCACGGGCGGGCGGTCGAAGCGGCTGCGCGCCCAATACGAATGGCAGCCGAACGGCCAGTTGTTCGTGCAGGCCTGGGGCGATCGGCGCGAGATCCGCAACCTGGTCAACGAAGACGGCGACTTGCTGCAAGGATTCTCGGTTCCCGACCTCGAGCGGCTGCGCAACAAGCCCAACTTCATTGCCCAGGCCTACGACCCTCTGGAAGAGACGCCGGAATTCGGCGCGGCGCGCATCAATGCGTTCGGCGTGGCGGGCAATGTCCTGGTCCGGCAAGACCTGAGCCTGGCCACCCGTTACCATCGCAACGATAGTCGCAATCTGGGCACCACCCACGCCGGATTGCAGGTGCCCTGGCTGCCGAAGCATCTCGTCAACCTCACCGTCAACTGGCTGCCTGCGGCGCGTTGGCACCTGGCCTTCAAGTCCACCTATCGCAGCCATCGCTATCAGGACGAAGCCAACACGGAAGCCCTGGCGGCAGGTTGGATCTTTGGCGTTCACGCCTTCTGGGAGTCGCCGGACAAACGCCTCTATACCGAGGCGCTGATCGACAATATCAAGGGCCGCAAGGGCGTTTCGGCCAAACCGTCGATCTACGGGATGCGCCTCGGATATCGGTTCTGATGTCATCCCGACGCCCCGGCGCCTTTTCCGCACTCATCCCCGGCGCCAACCGGAGTCGGGGTCGAGGGGCCAGTCTGGGCGCCCTGCTGGTCGCGCTGGCCATCGCCTTCGTGCCTGTGTGGCGCAATGCCGACCTGGCATTGTTCGACCTCTACACCGTCGCCAGCGCACCGGGACGCTCGGCTCTGCCGATCACCGTCATCGGCGTCGACGAGCCCAGCTTCGCCGCGCTCAAGCAGGCCTGGCCCTGGCCAAGAGCCTGGCATGGCCAATTGCTGGATCGCCTGAAGGAGGCGGGGGCGGCTGTCGTCGCCTTCGATGTGGTGTTTGCCGAACCATCCGCCGACGCCCGCCAGGACGAGGCCTTCGCGGCGGCCATCCACCGGTTCGGGCCCGTCGTGCTGGCCGCCGACCTCGTTTACACCGAAACCCCCGCCGCCCGGCAATGGCTGCGCGTCGAGCCGCTGCCGGCATTTGTCGCCGCCGGGGCCAGCGCCGGCATCGCCTCGGTGGACCTCGATCCGGACAGCGCCTTGCGGCGCATTCCGACCTATCGCGATGCCTTCTGGAAAGTCATCATCGAGCGTTTCCGGACCAGCCATCCGGAGATGGCCGACGCGCCGGCCGCGACACCCGACTTGCGGATCAACTATCGCGGCGGACCGCGTACCTATACCTACATCCCCTACTACCAGATGCTCGATCCGGATCGCCATCTACCGTCCAACTGGCGCGAGTTTCTCAAGGACAACATCGTCCTGATCGGCCGGAACTCCCATTCCGGTCTCGATATCGGCATGGCGCAGGCGGATCTCTTCGCCACGCCCTTCCTGCGCAGCCGCCGCGAACTGACCCCGGGGGTCGAGATCCAGGCCACCCTGGTCGACAACCTGATCTCCGGCGACCCGCGCCGCGAACTGCCCGCCCTCTGGAGCCACCTGGCCACGCTGCTGAGCGCCCTTTTCGCCCACTTCGCCATGCGGCGCTGGCAGCCGCTGCGCAGCGGCCTCGTCGCCGCCGGCGGCGTGGCGGCGCTGGGCGGCGGCGGTTACCTGCTGTTCACCGCCCAACTGCTCTGGCTGCCGGTGGCCAGCGCCGTGCTGGCGGTACTGCTGATCTATCTTGCCCAGGGCGGCGTGGCCTACTGGTTCGAGCGCCGGCAGCGCCAGCAGATCAAGAATGCGTTCTCGCTGTACGTGTCGCCCGAAGTGGTCGAAGAAGTCATCGCCAATCCGGAACGCCTGCGGCTCGGCGGCGAACGCCGCGAGGTGACCGTGATGTTCACCGACCTGGCCGGCTTCACGTCGATCTCGGAAATGATGTCGCCCGAGTCGGTCGCCACCTTGCTGAACCGCCATCTCACCGACATGACCGAAATCATCCATCGCGAACGCGGCACGGTGGACAAGTTCATCGGCGACGCGGTGATGGCGTTCTGGGGCGCGCCGCTGGCCGATCCCGAACAGTCGGCCCATGCCACGCGCGCCGCCCTCGCCATGCAGGAAAGCATGGCGCGTCTGCGGTGGGAAATCCTCGCCGAAGGCGGCCCGGCGCTACACATGCGCATCGGCCTGCATCGCGGCGAGTGCATCGTCGGCAACATGGGCAGCGAACAGCGCTTCGACTACTCGGCGATCGGCGACACCGTCAATCTCGCCTCCCGCCTCGAAGGCGCCAACAAGCCCTACGGGACGGGAATCCTGCTCAGCCAGACGGTGGCCGACGCGGTGGCCGATGTCATTCCGGTACGCCCGGTCGACATCGTGCGGGTCAAGGGCAAGACGCAGGGCGTCGCCATCTTCACGCCCTGTGATTCAACGGAACTGCGGCAACACACGGCCGCGCTGGTCGATGCCTACCGTTCCGGCAACCTGGCCGCCGCCAACACGGCCTGCGACGCACTGGAGGCATGCGCGCCCGACGATCCGCTCGGCGCCACCTACCGGCAACGCCTGCTCAAATTGGCCGCAACCGGCCTGCCCGCCGGCTGGGACGGCATCGCCGATCTGGAGAAGTAGGCTTCCGCGTCTACCGATCCGCAGGACCGTCGCTGCTATCGGGCATGTTCCTGAGCATGCGGCGCTTTGACAACCGGACTTGCCTGTCGGCAACTCTTACACCCATTGGCAATGGGCCGGACCGGTAACAAAAGTTTGCAATTGTCAATCAATAACTTAACAACACAAACCATCGCTGGTCCGATTCTTGCATTGATCGATTCGCCTAACCACGCCCGTGCAGAAATTTTCGAAATACGCCCAAAGGAAGATACTCAAATGAAAAAAACTATCGCATCGATTGCCGTTGGTTTCTCTCTGGCAGCCGCCGGCCCCGCGTGGGCGAATCTGGTTGGCGACAAGGACTGTTTCGGTCTGGGCGGCGCTTGTGCCGACGGGTCGCTGTATCAGAGTGGTCTGGGCGGGGTCTACTGGAACGACTACCGGTCCGCCGCAGACTTGGCCAACGCGCCATTTACCGATATCTGGGACGCTTACGCAGGTATCGGCTACTCGCACAACGGAGCCGCCGGGCAGGCAGCGACTCTGACGCTGCGCATCGCCGGCGTTGCCGACAACCGTGGTCCCTGGGATGTTTTCGGTGACGGCGTGCTTCTCGGCCAAATACTGACCAACACCTCGACCAGTGGATTTGAGGAAGTACTTACCTACACTTTCAATGTCGGCGCGGGCCTGATGGCGGACGGCCAACTGAACGTGCTACTGAACATCAATGTTCCCGGCGTAACCGACGGTTACAGCATCGACTACTCGGAATTGACTTCGGCATCTACCGTCCCGGAGCCCGTAACCGGCGCGCTTGTCGCCCTTGGCCTGGCCGGACTCGCACTGGGCCGGCGCAAGCAGGCTTAGTCGGATACGGCTTACGCTCAACCCCGCCTCGGCGGGGTTTTTCATTTGTGCCGCCGAAGTGATACCACTAGCGAATGTGGAACGAACTGAAGCCGAAGACGCCGACCAGACCAATGATGATCAGATACAGGGCGACGATGTAGTTCAGCAGCCTGGGCATCACGAGGATGAGGATCCCGGCTATCAGGGCAGCCAGCGGACCAATGCCGACGGTGATGTTCATGAGAGTGTCCGTTCCATTTCATTCGACGGAGAAAATCCGGTCACGGTTGGGCGACACCGATCTTCGGACCTGACCCGATCGCCGGGTCGGGTCCGCGAGACCTTTGCCGAGACGAACGATCAATATCGGGTGAGCGCGCTCTGCGGTCCTTGGCGCGGCGTCTCGCCGGCGGGAGGCGGCGCCATCATCTGCGCGCCCATCGCTTCATGCAGCTTCTGGACCAGTTCGTCGGCCAGCATCGGGTTGGCCTCGGCAATCACCGGCAGCAGCGCGTCGACGCGCTCCAGTTCCTTCTTCTCCAACAGCAGCTTGGCGGCGTCGTAGTACGCTTGCGCCGCCTCGGGCAGGCGACCCGTCATGTAATAGACGTTGCCCAGTTCGCC
>JBGAQX010000018.1:0-79772 GCA_044220545.1 Rhodocyclaceae bacterium
TAGCCGTGATGATGATGCTCGTGGCCATGTTCGTGATCATGGTCGTGGGCATGGCCTTCGATCTTCGTTTCGCCGTGGCCGCAGCCGCAAGTGGTGCACATGTTCGCCTTCCTTACTCGCTTATTCGATTTCCAGTTCCCGGACGCGCATCTCCGTGCCGCCCGTCACCTGCACCTTGTAGCCGCCGCAGCGGGGGCAGCCGCCCAGCTTTTCGCTCATCGGCACCGACTCGTTGCAGTCGAGACACCAGCCGGTGCCCGGCAGGTCGATGACTTCCAGCCGTGCGCCATCGGCAATGCTGTCCTTGATCACCACGTCGAAGCAGAAGCGCAGCGACTCCACTTCGACACTCGCCAGTTGCCCCACTTCGACGTAGACCGCGCTGACCCGCCGGACGTTCTCGGCGCGGGCCGCGTCTTCGATCAACTGGAGGATGCCCTCCGCTAGAGACATTTCGTGCATGGCAACAGTACGCGTGACTGGAACGAAGGCAGTCTACCCGGCCAGCCCGCCGCTGAGGAAGCCGCGTCGGCTCAACGGCCCGGAAAACAGCTTGCGCGGCGGCTCGGCGGTCGTGGCCGGGGCCATGACCACTTCCTCGGCGGGGTCGACGAACAGGCTCGCCAAGACTTCTTCCGCCAATGTGCGCGCCGCCGCCTGGTCGGCAATCTCGATCTCGGGTACCGGGGAAACCAGCGAACAGAACTGGTAGGCGCCGCTCTCCTCCTCGTCGCCGCCCATGAAATCGTACTCGCCGGAGGGGAAGCGCCAGGTCTGGCGCCGGTCGGACGCCAGCGCCTCGAACTCGGCGTCGGAATCGGGCAGCAGCACCAGGTTCATCGCCCACGGCGTCACCAGCACGCCCAGCCACTTGCCTTGCCATAGCCGGAAGCCGACGCCCTCGACCGCGAGCAGCGGATGGTTGATCGGCAGGCCGGCCATGCGCGTGGCGGCGATGCGGCGGAAGGCCGATTCGAGGGCGGTAACGCCGAATTCATCGCTACTCATCGGCCAACACCAGGAAACGCTCACGCGCCGCTTCGCAGTTGGGGCAGGTCCAGTGATCGGGCAGCGCCGCGAAGGGCGTGCCGGCCGGAATCTGCCAGACCGGGTCGCCCTTGGCCGGGTCGTACACATGCCAGCAGACGCCGCATTCGAAGCGCGCCGTGGCTTCGGCAGCGATGACGGTGCCGGTACGTTCGAAGGCGCTGTCCGGGAATCTCATAGGGCGGAGGCCAGCGACTCGATCCACTCGGCCAGCCGTTCGCGACTGTCGGCGAAGTCTTCGTCCGCCGCCAGCGCCACCGCCGGCACGTCGACCACTTCGACCGAGTTGAGGATCAGCTTTTCCATCGAGTTGAAGTACTGCACCCACCACACGTTCGGATAGGCCGTGGCGGTGATACGGCAGTTGCCAAAGCCGCGCGACAGTACTGACAAGCCACCACGGCCGAGCATCCGGTCAAGGTAGTCGGTGTCCTCCGGCGTCACCGGCAGCAGCGAGAGGTTGATCACATGGGCCGCATCGCCTGGCTTGCAGCGCGCCGAGGCATCGCGGATCTCGGCCAGCAGCGCGGGCGCGTTCATCAGGCCGGCGGGCGGGGCATCGACCGAATCGGCAGGCATCTGCCGGGCGGCGGCAAGCTGGCGCAGCGCGGTCGGGAACGGCCCGGCCTCCAGTTCGTCTACACCCTCGCTGTGGATACGCCAGATGCCGGTGAAGGTGGTTTCCTGCGCGGTCAGGCCATCGGCGAGCACGCTGACTTCGCCCTGGCCAAGCATTTCGTTGGCCTCCTTCAATACCGCCGGATCGAGACCGCTCATCGACATGCGGAAACTCGCTGGTGCCTTACCCTGCAGGGTTTCCAGCCCGGCCAGCACGTGGCGCAGGACATCGAGCGCGGCGCGATAGACCTCGGGGGCTGCCTCGGCGTCGATCACGGGTGGCCGGAAGGTATGCATGTCCGAGGGAACGCCCAGCATGTTGAGCGGCAAGTCCTCTTCGGGCTGCGATCCCGGTCCGATGCGGCCGGCAACGACGGGAATGGGAAACGAGAACATGGTCGAACTCCTCAATGACACGACGCGCTGGCGCCAACAGTCTGCACCGGGATGCCGATGGTCGGCGGCCGGCTTTCCGGCGCGGCGAGAATCTGCGGAATCTGCGCCGCGTAGACGCCCCAATCCTTCAGCCCCTCGATCACGCCCAGATAGGCGCCGCCACGCAGCGCCAGCAGCGCCGGCCACAGGCGGATGCCGTAACGGGACGACACGGCGTGCGCGTCTGCGGGCGCGAGCAGGCCCACGCGTGGCTTGGTCGGCAGCCCCTTGAGCAGTTCGGGCAGGATCACGGCGATGTCCCAGGTCTCAGGCACGCGCTGCGGGTCCTCGGTGAACAGGATCAGGCTTTCGCCCGGTTCATTGATGAAGTCGTCGAAGTTGTCGGCCGTCAACACCGTACAGCCGTGCTGCTGGCTCAGGCGCTGGAAGTGCTCGGCCAGGCGCGCGAGCGTCGGATTGCTGTAGAGGCTCATGTTTCCATCTCCATCTTGGGCCGCAGGAATTCCGGCAGTTGCGGTTCGCGGTTCACCAGGTCGGCGAAGTGGTGGTCGATCAGCGCATTCACATCGCCCTCGCCGGACAACACGGCGCTCAGCGCATCGAGCGCCGATTCGACCTGCGCCGCGCGCTCGGCATCGATGATCTCGCGCGCCGCGCCGAGCGCGCTCAGCACCCACTGCCCCGCTTCGAGCGGACCGGTGCGCAGCGTGTCGATGCGCTCCAGTCCGTTGCGGCCGCGGCAGACAGCGCTATGGCCTTCGGCGGCGACCACCTGCATGGGGATGCCGAGGCACATGGTCAGGCCGTCAGGAAGCGGTCGTCGCCCATGCGACAGGCAGACTCGTGCGAAGGCCGGCCGGCTTCGTAGGCGTCCATCGCGAGCGCGTCGTTTGAAAAGTCAGCCGTGGCGACACGCCTCGTCGCGGCGTGGCCCCAGTCGGCCAGCCGCTTGACCGCCGCATCGACGCACTCCGGCACGCGTGCCTTGACGACATCGCGCAGGCTGCCGCCGTAGTCGTCCAGTTCCTCGGGCTGCACGCCGATCAGCAGCATGCGCCCGGGGCACTGGCCGGTCAGTACGGCGGCGGCGATCACCTCCTGGAATCCGGTCTGGTGCAGGCTCATCTTCTTGGCGCCCATGAAGCGCGGCACCTCGCCGTCCTCCACCAGCTTCACCGTGCCCGGTTCCAGGCCGTAGTCGACGGCATCGAAAACGATCAGCCGCTTCGCCTGCTGGACGTAGGGCAACAGGTACAGACCCTGCGTGCCGCCGTCCATCACCCGCACCGTCGCCGGCAGCTCGTAGGCCTGCGTGAGCTCTTCGGCGCAACGCACACCGAAGCCCTCGTCGGCCCAGAGGAGATTGCCGATGCCGAGCACCAATACTTCGATGGCGTCGCCGGCGTAGTCGTCGCGTGGATCCATGGCGCTAGTCCTTGAACATCCGCCAGCCGGAGATCATCGTCGAGATGAGGCTCTGGCGGCTCATGATGTCCTCGCGGATCGCGGCGTAGACATGCACGATGACGAAGACCAGCGTCACCCACAGGCCCATGTGGTGCCAGCTATGCACCTGCTGGCTGTTGCCGCCGACCGCCGAGATCACCCAGCCGAACATGTTCGACGCCCAACTGCCGAGGCCCAGCCCTTCGCCGTAGAGCGCAAAGCCGGTGCAGATCATGTACACCGCGCCGATGGTGAAGAACAGGAACATCATCAGTTGCGCCAGCGGGTTGTGGCCGACGTACTTCTTCGGCTCCTTGACCATGAACAGGTACCAGCGCAGTTCGTAGAACACCTCGCTCCACCACTTGCCGCTCCACACCGGCAGGATGAATATCTGCCGCGCGTGGTGGTTGCCGACGAAGGCCCAGTAGATGCGACCGAGGAAGCCGATCGCAAACACGTAGGCCGCCGAGAAGTGCGCGAAACGGATGTAGCCCATCAGGAAGTTCTCGCTGGCCTCGCCCGGTTGACTCGGGAAGGGACTGGCGATCAGGTAGCCGGTGATGGCGAGCACGGTGATGGCCAGGGCATTCACCCAGTGCCAGAGGCGCAGCGGCGCCTCGTACACATAGATGGCCTTGACCAGCCGGGCCTGCCGTTCCGACTCGAATGCGTCTTGTTGCGCGAGCATGGCAGTCTCCTCCAAATATTTCGATGCGCGGTTAGCGCACCTTCACCGAGGTCATTTCCTGGCCGTCCGGGCTCATCACGTGCGTCGAGCAGGCCAGGCAGGGATCGAAGGAATGCAGCGTGCGCAGGATCTCCAGCGGTTCGTCGGCCTTGGCCAGCGGCGTGTTCATCAGCGATGCCTCGAAGGCGCCGATCTGCCCCTTGCCGTCACGCGGGCTGCCGTTCCAGGTCGTCGGCACGATGCACTGGTAGTTGTCGATCTTGCCGTCCTTGATCTTGATCCAGTGGCCCAGCGCGCCGCGCGGCGCTTCGGTGAAGCCCGCGCCCTTCGCTTCCTTCGGCCAGGTCGAGGGGTCCCACTTCTCGACGTTGGCGGTGGACGAGTCGCCGGCCTTGATGTTGGCCATCAGCTTGTCGAACTGGCTGACCTGCAGGTCGGCGCAGTACAGGCACTCGATGCCGCGCGCCGCCGTGCGGCCCAGCGTCGAGAACAGCGCCGTCACCGGCACGTCGAGCTTCTTCAGCACCGCATCGATGGTGTCCTTGATGAACGGATACTGCTTGCCCTGCACGTAGCCGAGCACCATGCGCGACAGCGGACCGACCTCGACCGCATGGCCGCGCCAGCGCGGCGCCTTGATCCACGAGTACTTGGCCGACTCGTCGAGATTCTCGATGCGCGTCCGCGTGCCCTTGAAGTTCGGGCCTTCCGGCTTGTAGTGCGGCTCGGTGACACCGTCGAACGGGTGCAGGCCCTTGCTCTCGTCGGCATACTTGTACCAGGAGTGATTGACGAATTCCTGGATCTGCTCCGGATCCTTGAGGTCGACTTCGTGCACCTTCTTGAGGTCGCCGCCGACGATGGCGCCGCGCGGCAGCAACAGGTTCGGCGTCGAGTGGTCGTTGGCCTTGTCCGGGAAATCGCCGTAGGACATGATCGCCTGCGACGACAATCCGCCGCCGTGGAGCCAGCCCTTGTAGAACGAGGCGATGGCCAGCAGGTCGGGGATGTAGACCTGCTCGACGAACTCCTTGCTGCGGTCGATGATGCTCTTGACGTAGTTGAGCCGCTCCATGTTCAGCGCGCCGACAGCGCCCGTGTCATGGACGTTGATGGCGCAGGGCACGCCGCCGACCAGCCAGTTCGGGTGCGGATTCTTGCCGCCGAAGATGGTGTGGATCTTGACGATCTCCTTCTGGAAATCGAGCGCCTCCAGGTAATGCGCCACGGCCATCAGGTTCGCCTCGGGCGGCAGCTTGTAGGCCGGATTGCCCCAGTAGGCGTTGGCGAACGGGCCGAGCTGGCCGGATTCGACGAACTTCTTGAGCCGGTTCTGCAAGTCGCGGAAGTAGCCCGGCGAAGACAGCGGCCACGAGGAGATCGACTGCGCCAGCTCGGAAGTCTGCTTGGGATCGGCCTTGAGCGCCGAGACCACATCGACCCAGTCGAGCGCGTGCAGGTGGTAGAAGTGCACCAGATGGTCGTGCACCTGCAGGTTCAACTGCATCAGGTTGCGGATGGTATTGGCGTTCTCGGGAATATTGATCGAGAGCGCGTCTTCGACCGCGCGCACCGAGGTCAGCGCGTGCGTACCGGTGCACACGCCGCAGATGCGTTCCGTGAAGGCCCAGGCGTCGCGCGGATCGCGGCCCTTGAGGATCACTTCCAGGCCGCGCCACATGGTGCCGGTGGACACGGCATTGCGGATGACGTTCTGGCTGTCGAGGTTCACTTCCACACGCAGGTGGCCCTCGATGCGGCAGATCGGATCGACGACCAGCCGCTTGCCCGAGTTGTCGAGCTTGAAGCCCTGGGTTTCGTAAGCGCCCATTATTTATCTCCTTCTTTCGGAACGTCGATGCCGGTCTGGTTGCGGGCGCGCGCCAGCGCGCTCACGGCAGCGTGCGCGACCACCGCGCCACCAACCACTGCCGCCGCGGTGCCGCCGACCTTGTCGGCGTTCGCTTCGACGCCGAACTGCTTGATGTCGGTGACGCGGTCGTAGAAGCTGCCCTTGTCCCAGAAGCCGTCCTCGGAACAGCCGATGCAGCCGTGGCCGGACTGGATCGGGAAGGACACGCCGTCGTTCCAGCGCACCGTCGAGCAGGCGTTGTAGGTGGTCGGGCCCTTGCAGCCCATCTTGTAGAGGCAGTAGCCCTTGCGCGCCGCGTCGTCGTCCCAGTGCTCGACGAACTGGCCGGCGTCGAAATGCGGCCGGCGATAGCACTTGTCGTGGATGCGCTGGCCGTAGAACATCTTCGGCCGGCCCTGCCGGTCCAGCTCGGGAATGCGGTCGAAGGTGAGCATGTAGGTGACCACGCCGGTCATCACCTCGGCGATCGGCGGGCAGCCCGGCACCTTGACGATGGGCTTGCCGCTGATCACCTTGTCGATCGGCGTGGCGCGCGTCGGGTTCGGTTTCGCCGCCTGCACGCAGCCCCACGAAGCGCAGGCGCCCCAGGCGATCACGGCCTTGGCGTCGGCCGCGGTTTCCTTGAGTATCTCGACGAAGGGGCGGCCGCCCTCGATGCAGTACATGCCGTCCTCGTTGAGCGGCGGATTGCCCTCGACGGCCAGGATGTAGTTGCCCTTGTACTTCTTCTTGATCTCTTCGAGCTGCTGCTCGGCCTGATGGCCGGCGGCGGCCATCAGCGTGACGTGGTAGTCGAGCGACAGCATCGACAGCACCACGTCCTTGGTCAGCGGATGCGCAGAGCGGATGAAGGACTCCGAGCAGCAGGTGCACTCCAGCCCTTCCAGCCAGATCACCGGCGTGCGCGGCTTGGTCTCCATCGCGTGGGCGATCTTCGGCGCATAGGCCGAACCCAGCCCGAGCGAGGTTGCTGTCAGCGAACAGAACTTCAAAAAGCTGCGCCGGGATATCCCCTGCCTGCGCAGCACGTCGTAAAAAGTTTCGGTCATGTCCCCCTCCTCTACACGGTCGTGGTGAGGGGACTACATCAAGTTCCGTACCAGCCATCCAGCGGCGAGGCGATCTCTTTCCAATCAGTGACTTGTGGAGGCCAAGCCCTTAAGCTCGGTAGGGATGCCGTGGAATACCCCGTTCCATTTCACAGCGCAGTATGGAAACTATCCTTCCACCCGGCCGACCAGCGGCAACACCAGTGTGAACACCGCGCCGCCGTCCGCGCCGTTGCCCGCCTCCAGGCGACCGCCGTGGTGTTCGACGATGCCGTAGCTGATCGCCAGCCCGAGCCCGGTGCCCTTGCCGACCGGCTTGGTGGTGAAGAAGGGATCGAAAATGCGCGGCAGGTTCTCGCCCGCGATGCCCGGCCCGTTGTCGGCGAAACGCACCCGGACGCTGTCGCCATCGACCTGCGCGGATATGACCAGCCGCGCCTGCGGCTGGCCGGCGGTGGCGTCGCAGGCGTTCTGCACCAGGTTCATCATCACCTGCTGCAACTGGCCCGCCGAACCGACCACCATCAGTTCCCGGGGCAGATCGACCTTCACGGCGAAGCTGCTCGGCGCCGCCTTGCTCACCCAATGCACGGCGCGTTCGACCACCGGCACCAGGTCCATCGTCTCGCGCAAGTTGCGGTCGGCGGCCGAAAAGCGCTTCAGCCCATCGACGATGTCGCGCGTGCGTTCCGCCCCCTCGGCCGTGCCCTCGATCAGCGACGGCAGGTCGGCGAGCAGGCGATCGATGCCCAGCTCATCGCGCAGCGCGTCGATGCGTTCCCACGGCTCCTTGCGCCGGACGGCGTCGAGGTATTCGCCCAGGCGCTTCGAGTAGCGCTTCAGCGCCAGGACATTGCCGAACACGAAGCTGATCGGGTTGTTCAGTTCGTGCGCGACGCCCGCGACGAGGCGACCGAGCGAAGCCATCTTCTCCGAATGCAGCAGTTGCTGCTGGGTGCGCTTCAGGTCCTCCGCTGTAGCGTGGCGTGCAATTGAGCGAGGCCGGAATGGCGCTGCCATCGGCGGCGCGCAACTGCATCTCGCAATCGTGCAGGGTCTCGCCGGCATGGCCGGCGAAGAAATGCTGGGCGTGCTGGCGCGAGGCCTCGTCGGCGAACAGGTCGAAAATATTGGCGCCCTTGAGCGTCGCCTCGTCCCGGCCGGTCAGTCGCAGCAGCGACTGGTTGACGTCCTGGATGACCCCGGCGCGGTTGCAGACGACCAGCACGTCCGACATCGAGGTCAGCACCGAGACGATGAACTGCTGCGATTCCTCCAGCGCGGTGTTCTTGTCCTCCAGCGCCACCTCGTACTGAAGCAGGTCGCTATAGACCTCGTCCATCTTCTGGATGACGTCGAGCCACACATCCTCGCTGGCCCCGGCCCGCGCCGCCGCCACCAGTTGCTCGATACCGTCGGGTTTGGTCTGGTTGGCCATCAATGCACCGTACACACCATGCAAGGATCGAACGAGCGGACGATGTGCTGTACCGCCGCCGGCGCGGTGTCGCCCTCGCCGACCGGCGCGCCGACCAGGGCCTGTTCGAGTGCGCCGGGTTGCCCTCGACTGTCGCGCGGCGAGAAGTTCCAGGTGGTGGGAGCGATGATCTGGTAGTTGTGAATTCGGCCGCGGCGGATGGTCAGCCAGTGGCCAAGCGAGCCGCGCGCGGCTTCGACGAGACCGATGCCCTCGCCTTCTGCCGGTAGTTCGCCGGCCACCGAGAAGGGTTCGCCCGGGCGCAACCGGTCCGCCCAGGCTTCCATCGCCGGCAGCAGGCGGGCGACTTCCAGAAGGCGTGCGACGACCCGGCTTTCGACGTTGCCGCCGGCGCGGGCCACGAGGTCGCGCAGCAGCGGCTGGCCGGCGACCACCTGCCGCGCCAGGGCGCCCGTTTCTACGACTTCGCCCCCCAGACGCGGCGCCTTGCACCAGGTGTAGGCGGTCTCCTTGTCGGCCAGCGGCACGGTCGAGCCCAACAGCGGCGGCAGCGGCGCCTCCGCCTCGGCATACCAGGCATGGCTGACATCCTCGGCGATCTGGGTGGCATCCAGCAAGGACGGGCCGCCAGCCCAGACGCCCGCCGGCCACCAGCGGCCGGCCGCCTCGTCATAGGCGCCGTAACTCATGAAGGCGACATCGGCCCGGCCCAGGGCGCGCAGCTTGAGGCTGTCCGAAAACAGCAGGAAGCGGCCGAAGTCGCTGTCGGCATGGCGGCCGGCCCAGGCCGCCAACTGGTCGGCGGAGGCCAGGGTCGCCACCGTCTCCAGCGAATCACCGAACAGCGCGCGTTCGAGAAACTGGCGGAACTCGCGCAACACCCGCAGCAGGCGCAGGCGTTCCGATGCCGGCAGCGGATGCGCCGAGCCGCCCGGTTGCAGCGACAGCGTGTGCGGCCACTTGCCGGCCAGGAGGCCCATGGCGCGCATCAGCCCGGCGCGCGCCGGCAGGAACTCGCCCGCCGCCGTGCCGGTCACCGCCTTGAAACGCGCCACGGCGGCGGCGTGCCATGGCTGGCCCTGATAGCAGGCCCGGGCGAAATCCGGCATGAAGAAGAGGTAGAAATGCGTGACATGGTCGGCGACGTTTTCCACCGCCTGGATCAGATTGCCCGCAAGCCGGCCATTGTCGGGTGGCCGAATGTCCATTGCCGCCGCCAGGGCGCCGGCGGCGGCAGCCGACTGCGCAACCGAGCAGATGCCGCAAATGCGCGGCACGAACACCAGCGCGTCCAGCGGCGCCTTGCCTTGCAGGATCTGCTCGAAGCCACGGTAGAGCGACGAGCGCACCCTGGCCGCGTCGACGCGGCCGTCGGCGACCTCGAGAATGACTTCGAGATCGCCCTCGACGCGGTTGAACGGGCCGACAATCAATCGACTCATGGCCGCCTCACGGCTTCTTCGCCGGCCGCGGCCAGGGGATGACGTGGTCGGTCCTGGCGTTCTGGCGCACGCGCGCCGGCGTGGCCGACTTCGATAACGCCGCCAGCGCCACGAACCAGGCCTTGGGCATGTCGAGCGGCAGGCCGATGGGAATGCCGGCGACTTTCGGCGTCTCGGCGAACGAGTGGCCCGGTTCCTCGAAACCGGGTTCGGTGCAACTGATGCAGGCGTAGCCACCGTCGGTGCAGGAGCCGACGCCATTCCAGGGACGCAGGTTGCAATCGGCATGCGCCTGGGTGCCCTTGCAGCCCATGTGTTCCATCAGGCAGCCCTGGTCGCCGTTCTTTTCCGCGCTGGCCTTGAACTCGTAGAACTCGTTGCGGGCGCAGCCATGGTGCACCAGCATGTCGGTGTAGAAGCGTGGCCGGGCCAGTTCGTCGAGGTCGTCCGCCTTGATCTCGCCACGGGCCAGACCGAGCAGCGTCTCGGTCACCCAGTCGGGATGCGTCGGACAACCGGCGACATTGATCGCCGGCAGCCCCGCGGCGTCGCGGAAGGCGGCGCCCAGCAAGCCGCCGATGGCGCCGCCGTCGTACTGCAGTCCGCAGGCGTCGGTTGGGTTGCTGCCCGCCGAGGTGACGCCGCCGTAGGCCGCGCAGGTGCCCACCGCGACGACATGGCGCGCCCGGGCGGCCAGCCGGCGTACCCACTCGATCATCGGCCGTTCGGTGCCGGCGAGGATGTGGAAGCGGCCGCTACCCTGTGGGCCGAGCAGCAGCGAACCCTCGACGCACAGCATATCCAGAGCCAGCCGCCCCTTGGCGCAATCTTCGAGAATGGCCAGAGATTCGGCGCCGCTCGCCTCGGAAATGCTCGGATGCCAAAGCACCTCGATGCCGGCATCGGCCAGCGTGGCGAACAGCGAGCCCCACTCGCTGCCCAGCCAGGAGAGCGTGCAGCCGCCGCAACCGCCGGATTGCAGCCAGAGCAGGTTCATTCCTGGCGCTCCAGCCCGTAACGGGCAAGCTTGGAGCGCAGACCGACGCGCGACAGGCCAAGTTCCTCGGCGGCGTGGCTCTTGTTCCAGCGCAGCCGGATCAGGGTCTCCTTGATCACCCTGGCCTCGAGCTGTTCGATGCGCTCCTTGAGGCTGCCGTCGAGCCCCGCCAGCAGCGCCAGATCGCGATTCTGGCCGTCGCCGGCGGCATCGCGCACGACGCGCGGCGACAGCAACTCGGCGCCCAGCCAGTCGCCCTGGGCCAGCGCCAGCATGCGCATGATTTCGTTCTGCAACTCGCGGACATTGCCGGGCCAGCGATAGCTCTCCAGGCAACGCAGCGTCTCCGGGGTAAAGACCGCGCCGCCTTTGCCCATCCGCCGGCGGCCCCGCTCGAGAAACTCGGCGGCGATCAGCGCGATATCCATCGGCCGCTGCCGCAGCGGCGGCAGATGCAGCGTCATGCCGGCCAGCCGGTAGTAGAGGTCCTCGCGAAAACGGCCGCTGGTGACATCCGCTTCCAGGTCGCGATTGGTCGCGGCGATGACGCGCACATCGACCGAGATCGGTCGCGGGCTGCCCAGCGGGCGGATCTCGCCTTCCTGAAGGGCGCGCAGCAGCTTGACCTGGAAGGCCGGCGAGGTCTCGCCGATCTCGTCGAGGAAGATGGTGCCGCCATCGGCCTGCTGGAACAGGCCGACGCGATCCTCGAAGGCGCCGGTGTAGGCGCCGCGCTTGTGGCCGAACAGCTCCGACTCCAGCAGGGTATCCGGCAGGGCGCCGCAGTTTTCCACCACGAAGGCGCCATCGGCGCGACGGCTGGCGTAGTGCACCGCGCGCGCCAGCAGTTCCTTGCCGGTGCCCGATTCGCCGGTGATCAGGATCGACAAGTCGTGCGGCGCGACCCGTTCCGCCATGGCGCAGACATCGTTGAGCGGGCTCTGCGGCGACCGCGCCATGCGGCTGAAGGCGGCATCGACCGAAGCCCGCCGCTGCTTCTCGCGCACCCGCTTCTGTAGCACTTCCGGGCTGGCGCGGAGTTCCAGGGTCAGGCGCTGGTTGGCTTGCTGCAGGCGCCACAAGTCGGCGGCGCCGCGCAACGTCAGGAGCAGTTGCTCGGGATGCCAGGGCTTGAGGATGTATTGCCAGATGCCCGCTTCATTGATGCCGGCGATGATGTCCTCGGCCTCGGTGAAGCCCGAGATGATGATGCGGACCGTGTCGGGCCACTGCACCCGCACCTGTTTGAGAAAGTCGACGCCCGACGTGCCCGGCATGCGCTGGTCGCACAACAGGATGTGCACGAACTCGCGCTCCATCGCGGCGGCCGCCTCCTCGGCGGAACCGGCGGTGAGCACGGTGAAGTCCTCTTCCAGGGTGCGCCGCAGCGCCTCTTGCGAACGCACCTCGTCGTCGACCACCAGGACGACTGGCGGCGCGGAGTTCCGGGCTCGCCCGCTCATCCGGCTAACACGCCGACCCGTCGCCGCCGCCCTGGGCGATCAGTTCCCGCATCAGGCGCAACGAGTCTTCCGCCCGCGCGGCATCGACCCGCTCGAAGGCGAAGCCACCGGCCTGGACCAGCAGATAGTCGCCCACCGCCACGTCCTCCCGCATCAGCATCAGGCTGACCTGGCGCCGCTCGCCGAAGGCCTCGATCGTGGCCAGCAGCCCATCGATGGAAATCACTCTGGAGGGTACGGCAAGGCACACGATCCGGCGACCTCAGACGACTTCAAACGAACTCGGCCGACTTCGGCCGAATCGCGACGCCGCGCGCCGCAAGTTCGGCGGCGGCCATGCGCACCATCTCGGGAATGCGCGCGGCGACCACCGGCGTCAATTCCAGACCCAGCTCGAGGCTTTCGGGCTCGACACCGATCAGCACCAGGTCGCCGGGCGGATCGCCGGAAAACTCCAGCCCCGCCAGCACATCGCAGACGCTGATCTGGTGCGGCGAAAGCCGGGCGCGAAAGAACACCGGCACCTCGCCGCCAACCAGCCTGACCACCGTGCCGGGCGGCCGGTTGGCCTTGACGGCATCGAGGATCACCAGCAGGTCGGTTCCCGACAGGGGGCCGAGCAGTTCCATGCCCGAGGTGCCGCCGTCGATCACTTCGACGCCGTCGGGCAACTCGTAGCCGGCTTGCAGCGCCTCGGCGGCGCGTACGCCGGCGGCCTCGTCGGAGAGAATGATGTTGCCAATGCCGAGAACGACGGTGCGCATGGTTTGGCTCATTTTGGCTGGAGATGATGGGGCGGCGCCCTGCCTGCCCGGCTCTCGAATCTACCTCATTTCGCCCGGGCCGTGAGCGACTTCACCGCCACCCGGGAAATCATGTCACCATCCAAGTTAAGAGCATCTCGTTTGAGCTGGATCAACAGTCCTGATCCAGCATTCTGCCGCAGTGCAACAATCGTCCGGCAATCTGCAATATCCTTTGCGGTGCACAGTAACGGGAGGCAGGTCATGGAAAAGGTCGAACTGGCGTCTGTCCTGGACCAGGTGCTGACCAGGCACCACAGCGATGGCACGCGACTGATGCAGATCTTGCGGGAGGTCCAGGAAGCCGTCGGCTGGCTGCCGCCGGCGGCCATCACCGGGATCGCCACCGCCGTCGGCTGGCCGCGCGCCAAGGTCGAAGGCACCGCCGGCTTCTACAGCTTCTTTCATACCCAGCCGATGGGCCGCTACCGGGTACTGTGGAGCGACAACATCACCGACCGTCTGCTCGGCAACCGCGACCTGATGCTGGCCCTGTGCCAGAAGCTCTGGCTCGAACCCGGCCGGGTCTCCGAGGATGGCCTGGTCAGCGTCGACACCACCTCCTGCACCGGCATGTGCGACCAGGGTCCGGCGGTGCTGGTCAACTACCGGGCCATCACCCGCATGACCACCGAGCGCGTCGAGCAGATGGCGGAACTGATTCGTGGCGAGACGCCGCTGGCCGAGTGGCCGGCCGAGTGGTTCCGCGTCGAGGATAACGTCCGCCGCGCCGATCTGCTGCTGAACAATGGCCTGCGCCCGGGTGAGGCCCTCAAGGCGGCGCTGGCCCGCGAGGCCGAGGCGGACGTGGAGACCGCGTCCAACGCCCGCTCCTGGCGCGAGGGCGTGGCGGCGCACACCCAGGGCCCCTCGGCGGTACTCGAGGAGATCAAGAAGTCCAACCTGCGCGGCCGGGGCGGCGCCGGCTTCACCACCGGAATCAAGTGGGAGGCCTGCCGCCACGCGCCCGGCGATGAACGCTACGTGGTCTGCAACGCCGACGAGGGCGAGCCCGGCACGTTCAAGGATCGGGTTCTGCTGACCCGCCAGGCGGACCTGGTCTTCGAGGGCATGACGGTGGCCGCCTACGCCATCGGCGCCCGCAAAGGCTATGTCTACCTGCGCGGCGAATACCGCTATCTGCTCGAATCGCTCAACGAAGCGCTGGCGCGCCGCCGCGACATGAACCTGCTCGGCACGAAGATACTCGGCCGTCAGGGCCTCGATTTCGACATCGAGGTGCATCTCGGCGCCGGCGCCTATGTCTGCGGTGAGGAGTCGGCGCTGATCGAATCCCTGGAGGGCAAACGCGGTGTGCCGCGCAACCGGCCGCCCTACCCGGTGACCAACGGCTTCCTGAACAAGCCGACCGTGGTCAACAACGTCGAGACCTTCGCGGCCGCGGCGCTGATCGCCGCCAAGGGCGGTGAGTGGTATCGGAGCATCGGCACGGCCAAGTCCGCCGGCACCAAGCTGTTGTCGGTCTCGGGCGACGTGGCCCGGCCCGGCATCTACGAATATCCGTTCGGCGTCAGCGTCCGCCAGGTGCTGGAGGACGCGGGGGCGGCCGATACCCAGGCGGTACAGATCTCCGGACCGTCGGGTATCTGCGTCGCGGACAATGAATTCGAGCGGCGCATCGCCTTCGAGGACATTCCCACCGCCGGCGCCTTCATGGTTTTCGACCGGAGCCGCGACATGTTCGAGGTGGCGCGCAACTTCGCCCAATTCTTCGCCCATGAGTCCTGCGGCTTCTGCACCCCCTGCCGGGTGGGCACCACCCTGCTCCGGAACCTGATGGACAAGATCGGCGAGGGCCATGGCACCCAGGTCGACATCAACGAGATATTCCAGCTGTCGCGGCTGCTGCAGATGGCCAGCCACTGCGGCCTTGGCCACACGGCGCCCCATCCGCTGCTCGACACCCTGGAAAAGTTCCGGCCCGCCTACGAGCGACGACTCAAGTCGCTCGACTTCGAACCGGCCTTCGACCTCGACGGCGCCCTGGCCCAGGCCCGGCAGATGACCGGCCGCGACGACGAAGCGGCCCACCTGGAGAACGCGGAATGAGCGACCAAACCACCTTCCTCCTGGATGGCCAGGAGATTCCCTTCGAACCCGGCCAGAGCGTGATGCAGGCCGCCCTGACCGCCGGCGTGTTCATCCCCCACCTTTGCTACCACCCGGAGTTCCGGCCGCACGGTAGCTGCAAGCTGTGCACCGTCAAGATCAATGGCCGGCCGGCGACCTCATGCACCCTGCCGGCCGCGGCGGGCATGAACGTGGAGAGCGAAACACCGGAGATCCGCGACAAGCGGCGCATGCTGGTCCAGATGCTGCTCGTCGAGGGCAACCACTTCTGCCCATCGTGCGAAAAGAGCGGCCACTGCAAGCTCCAGGCCCTGGGTTACGCGCTGGGGGTAATGACGCCGCACTTCACCCATTTCTTCCCCGACCGGCCTGTGGATGCCTCCCATCCGGAGATGCTGCTCGACTTCAATCGCTGCATCCTTTGCGAACTGTGCATCCGCGCCAGCGCCGAGGTGGACAAGAAGGGGGTCTTCGCCCTCTCAGGACGCGGCTTGAAGAAGCACCTGATCGTCAATGCCGAATCCGGCCGGCTCGCCGACACGAACTTCTCGCCCGACGACAAAGCGGCCCAGGTCTGCCCGGTGGGTGTGATCCTGAAGAAGCGCCGCGGCTTCACGGTGCCGATCGGCCAGCGGACCTATGACGAGAAGCCGATCAACGCGCAGGCGGAACGCTTCAAACCGGTCAAGCCGGCCACCGCGAAGGAGGGGAGCTGAAATGAGCGCGCCCAAACGGAAACTGCGTGTCGCCACCACCAGCCTGGCCGGCTGCTTCGGCTGCCACATGTCCTTCCTGGATATCGACGAACGCATTCTGCAATTGCTGGAACTGGTGGAGTTCGACCGCTCGCCGCTCACCGACATCAAGCACTGCGGCCCATGCGACCTGGGGCTGATCGAGGGCGGCGTCTGCAACGCGGAGAACGTGCACGTGCTGCGCGAGTTCCGCCAGAATTGCAAGATCCTCGTCGCCATCGGCGCGTGCGCGGTCAACGGCGGCCTGCCGGCCCAGCGCAACCACCTGGACCTGCGCGACATTCTTGAAGAGGTCTACGAGACCGAGGGCGGCCTGGCGAGCGGCAGCCGGATCCCCAACGACCCGGAGCTGCCCCTGCCCCTGGACAAGGTGCACCCGATCCATGAAGTGGTGAAAGTGGATTACTTCCTGCCCGGCTGCCCGCCCCCGGCCGACGCGATCTGGAAGTTCCTCACCGACCTGATCGCCGGCCGCACGCCCGCCATGGGTCATGGCCTGCTGCACTACGACTGAGCAACCATCGAGCAAGCAACGAGGTAGCCATCATGAGCTTCGCACTGGAAACCGCCACCGACCCCGACCTGCTGCGGCGCATCGCCATCGACCCGGTATCCCGGGTGGAAGGGCACGGCAAGGTCACCATCCTGCTCGACGCGGACAACAAGGTGCATCAGGTCCGACTGCACATCGTCGAGTTCCGCGGCTTCGAGAAGTTCATCCAGGGCCGTCCGTACTGGGAAGTGCCGGTGATGGTGCAGCGCCTGTGCGGCATCTGCCCGGTATCGCATCACCTGGCGGCATCGAAGGCGCTGGACATGATGCTCGGCGTCACGCTGACGCCGACCGCCGAGAAGATTCGCCGCCTGATGCACTATGGTCAGATCCTGCAATCCCACGCCCTGCACTTCTTCCATCTGTCGTCGCCCGACCTGCTGTTCGGTTTCGGATCGGATATGGCGAAGCGCAACATCGTCGGCGTGATCGGCGCCGACCCGGTCACGGCCAAGAAGGGCGTGCTGCTCAGGAAGTACGGTCAGGAGGTGATCCGCCACACCGCCGGCAAACGGGTCCATGGCACCGGCGCGGTGCCCGGTGGCGTCAACAAGTCGCTGACCGCCGAGGAACGCGACCTGCTGAAGAAGGATGCCTACCAGATGGTCGCCTGGAGCCGCGAGGCGGTGCATCTGATCCGCGCCCTGTTCGAAAAGAACCTGGTCGAGTACAACGCCTTCGGCCGCTTCCCGGCCCAGGGCATGGGTCTGGTCGGTGCCGATGGCGCCATGGACCTCTACCACGGCGGACTCAGGGCGCGCGATGCCAACGGCAAGATACTGTTCGATCACTTCGACTACAGCCGCTATTGGGAGGTGATCGGCGAAGACGTCAAGCCCTGGTCCTACATGAAGTTCCCCTACTTCAAGACCCAGGGGCCGGACGAGGGCTGGTATCGGGTCGGGCCGCTGACGCGGGTGACCAATTGCGACTTCATTTCGACACCGCTGGCCGACCGGGAACGCCAGGAGTTCCTGGCCTTCGACGACGGCAGCGCCACCGGCGCCACCCTGGGCTACCACTGGGCGCGGATGATCGAAATGCTCCACGCCGCCGAAGCGATCAAGGACCTGCTGCACGACGACGACCTGCTCGGCCACGACCTGATGGCCACCGGCGAGCGCCAGGAGCGCGGGGTCGGTGTCATCGAGGCGCCGCGCGGCACGCTGATTCACCACTACCGGGTCAACGAGAACGACGAGGTGATCCGCGCCAATCTGATCGTCTCCACCACCCACAACAACCAGGCCATGAACGAGGCGATCCGCCGCGTGGCGATTCAGTATCTGGACGGCCACGAGATCACCGAGGGCCTGCTCAACCACATCGAAGTTGCCATCCGCGCCTTCGACCCATGCTTGTCCTGTGCCACCCACGCGCTCGGGCGGATGCCGCTGGAAGTCACGCTGGTGGACGCGGAAGGCATCGTTCTCGGCGCGCGCGCACGACACACCGGCGACGCGTGACGGCACCGATCCTGGTTTTCGGCTGGGGCAACCCGAGCCGGGGCGACGACGCGCTCGGGCCGCTGTTCGTCGATCGGCTGACCGATCTGGCGCTGCCCGGCGTCGAGTGCATCACCGACTTTCAACTCCAGGTGGAGCATGCGCTGGATCTCCAGGACCGGCGGCGCGTTCTGTTTGTCGATGCCAGCGTCGATGCGATGGCGCCGTTCGCCGTCTCGACCATCGGGCCGCTCCAGGATGCCAGTTTCACCAGCCATGCGATGTCGCCGCAGTCGGTCCTCCAGGTGTACCGCGACCTGAACGACGCGCCGCCGCCACCCAGTTGGCTGCTGGCCATTCGCGGCGAGCGGTTCGAATTGGGCGAACCTTTGTCGGCTAACGCGGCAACCAATATCGAGGCCGCGCTGGCCTGGGCCATCAACTGGCTGGCCATCTCCTGAATATATTCCCGAAAATGCTTATTGCACCCGGTCCGTGCGGACTAACGGGGCAGGCTCGACGAGCCTGCGACGAAACGACAGGTGTAACATTAGTTAACAATTTCAAGGGGTTCCCCCCTTTCGGCGAACATGCCAACTCAATCAGCGGAACATCGAATCACACCAGCACATCGTTCGTCGCCCAGTCAGGGACTTGAAGCGTGAGAATCGCGCTCCTGGAAGACGATCCGGCCCAGGCCGAAACCCTCGCGTCCTGGCTGGCGGCCGCGGGTCACGACATGCATGTCTTCGGCCTCGGCCGGGATCTGTTGCGCCATGCCAGCCGGGAGAGTTTCGATACTTTCCTGATCGACTGGATGCTGCCCGACCAGTCCGGACACGAGGTACTGCGCTGGCTGCGACAGGAGCGGGGAGAAACGGCGCCGGTAATCTTCGTCACCAGCCGCGATGCCGAGGAAGACATCGTCGCCGGACTCAACAGCGGTGCCGACGACTACATCGTCAAGCCCGTGCGGCGACTCGAATTGCTCTCGCGCCTGGAAGCCATCTGGCGCCGCACGCGTCCGAAAGACGACAACGAGAGCATCATCGACCTGGCGCCCTACCGCATCGAACTGACCACCCGACGCATCCTGCGTGGCGGCCACGAGGTCGAGAACTTGACGGAGAAGGAATTCAATCTGGTGGTATTCCTGTTCCAGAATCTTGGTCGACTGCTGTCGCGCGGCCACCTGCTGGAAGCCTTGTGGGGATTGAATGCCTCGATTCCCACCCGCACGCTGGACACCCACATCAGCCGGGTCCGCAAGAAGCTTGAACTCCATTCGGCCAACGGCTTTCGTCTGGTCCCGGCCTACAACTACGGCTACCGGCTGGAGCGGGTGGGCGCCGGTGAGTGAAGGATTCCCGCACACATGCCCTGATATCCGCTCGCCCTGAGCGGCGGGTACCGGAAGGCAAAACTTTGTCACGCGCAGCACCCCCCGCCGGCCCGCCGACTAATATCGGAAGAGTGGCCAACCCTAGCCCATCGAGAGACTTGCCATGACGATTCCAAGCCAGCCAGCCAACCGACCCGCATCTTCCTGTGTGCATGAACGGTGGCCGCTCCTGGTTGCCATGGCCTGCCTGTCGGGGTTCGGCGCCGCCCATGCCGCGGATGACTACCAGCATGTGATGCGTCCGGGCGAAACGCTGATCGGCATCGGCCGTGACATGCTGGAGAACCCCCGCGACTGGACCCGGCTGCAGCGGCTGAACAAGGTGGCCAATCCGCGCCTGCTGCGCCCCGGCACGGTGTTGCGCATCCCGCTGACCCTGCTTCGCCGGGAACCGGTGACCGCCCGGGTCACTTCGGTGCGGGGCGACGTCAGCGCCGGCGGCAAACCCCTGACGGTCGGCGGCACCGTCGAGCGCGGCTCGCAACTGACCACCGGCACACAGAGCTTCGCCACCGTCGAACTGGTCGACGGCTCGCGGCTGGTTCTCCAGCCGAGCAGCCGGCTGAAGGTCGAGGAGATGTCCCGCTACCGCAACAGCACCCTGCCGGAAACCCGCCTGCGTCTGGAAGCCGGCCGCATCGAGTCGGTCGTCACCAGGATGTCGGCGCCCCGTCCGCAGTACGTCGTCGTCACCCCCACCGCCACCATCGGCGTGCGGGGCACCCAGTTCCGCGTCGGCGCCGACGATACCGGCGCGGCCAGTCGCACCGAGGTCACGGATGGCGCGGTCGGCGTGCTCGACGGCCAGGGCCGGGGCAAGCCCGCCAGCGTACCCGCCGGCTACGGCCTGGTGGCGGAGGCGGGCGGTAAACTCTCGGCCCCGGTCGCCCTGTTGCCGGCGCCGGAACTGGCGGGCCTGCCCAAGCTCCAGGAACGGACTATTGTCCGTCTCGCCGTGCCGTCGATCAGCGGCGCCAGCGCCTATCGTTTTCAGGTCGGCACGGACGCCGAAATGCGCAACGTGCTGGCCGAAAGCATCGGCGCCAAGCCGGAGGCGAAGTTCGCCGAACTGGCCGACGGCGGTTACACGCTGCGCGTGCGCGGCATCGACGCGCGGGGACTCGAAGGGCGCGACGCCGACTTCGCCTTCACCCTCAAGGCACGACCGGAACCGCCGTTTGCCGTGTCACCGGTGGCCGGCACCAAACTGCGCGGAGAGTCGGCCGAATTGAAGTGGTCCGCCAATGCCGAGGCCGCGCGCTACCGCATCCAGTTGGCCAGCGATGCCAAGTTCGCCAACCCGGTCACCGATGTCGATGGCGTCGACGGCACCGTCATCATGCCCGCACAGAAACTGGCCCCGGGCGACTATTACTGGCGGGCCCGCAGCCTTCGGGCCAACGGCGAGCCCGGTCCTTGGGGGGATGCGCAGCGCTTCACCCTGAAACCCCTGCCCGCCGACCCCGAGCCGCCACAGGTGAGCGATGACAAGATCGCCTTCGCCTGGTCCGGCGAGCCCGGCCAGACCTTCCTGTTCCAGTTCGCCCGGGACGCGAAATTTGCCGATCTGCTGGTCGAGCAGCGACTCGACCGGCCCTTGACGACGCTGCCCCGGCCGGAGGGCGGCACCTACTTCATGCGTGTCCGCGCCACCGACCCGGACGGTTTCGTCGGACCATTCACCAGCCCCCAGCGGATAGAGGTTCCCACCCAGTGGCAGCCCTGGTGGATGCTCCAGGCGGTCCTCCAGCGGCCTCGCGCGGCCTAGACGATGCCGCGGCTGCGCCGGCGCACCCTGGCCGAATGGACCCTGCTGACGGCCGTTCTGGTTCTGGTCGCGGCCACGGCGGCCTGGCAGGATTGGCTGTGGCGGGCCGACTACCTGCTCTACGACGTCGGCCTCTCGCTTGCCGCGCGGCCGGCGCCGGCGGATATCGTCATCGTCGCCGTCGACGATGAAAGCCTGGCCCGTATCGGCCGGTGGCCGTGGCGGCGCGCCATCCACGCCACCCTGTTGGACAAGCTGCGCCAGGCGGACGCGGCGGTGGTGGGCCTGGACATCATCCTCAGTGAAGCCGACGCCAACGACCCCGAGGGCGACCGCGTCCTTGCCGAAGCCATCCGCAAGAACGGCCGGGTGGTCCTGCCGGTAATACAACTCGGCCTTGGTCCCGGCCTGATCGCCGAGGGCAGGCCTATCAAGCAGTTCAGCCAGGCCGCGGCGCGGCTCGGGCACATCGAGAGCCAGCTGGACACCGACGGCATTTCGCGCAGCATCTACCTCTGGGGTGGCGTGGGCGCGGCTCGCCATCCACAGCTTGCCCTGGCCATGCTCCAGGTCTCCGACCCGGAAATCGCCGCGCGCCATGCTCGGAACACTGCCAACCAGGACAGCGGCACGACCGAATCCACGACCTGGTCGCGCGAGCAATGGGTGCACCCGCAGTTCGCCGGGCCGCCCGGCACCTACCGAACGATCTCCTACGTCGACGTACTTACCGGCGCCGTCGGCGGCGACGAATTGCGCGGCAAGCGGGTGCTGGTCGGCGCCACCGCCGCCGGACTCGGCGACGTGCTGCCGACGCCGATGTCCAGCCTCGGCCGCGCCATGCCGGGCGTGGAGATCCATGCCACGGTGCTCGACGCGCTGCGCGGCGGCACGACCATCACCTGGCTGCCGCATGACCGCGTGGTCGCGGTCACAACGGTCTTCATGCTGCTGCTCATGCTGGGCTTGCTGTTCCTGTCGCCCCGCGATGGCCTGTTGCTGTCGGCCGCCGTCGGTCTGGCGTCGGTGCTCGGTGTGCTGGTCATGCTGCGCTGGGGCAGGGTCTGGTTGCCGCCCAGCGCGCTGCTGATCGGCGCGGTGCTGGCCTATCCGCTCTGGAGTTGGCGCCGGCTGGAGGCCGCGCAACGCTTCATGGACGCCGAACTGCAACTGCTCCACGAAATCGAGCCGGGGGCCACAGTCGACCAGCCGGAGGAAAAGAGCATCGATCCGCTGGAAAATCGCATCGGCATCGTCCGCGCCGCCACCGAACGGCAGCGCGCCATCCAGAAGGCCCGCGAAGACACCATGCGCTTCATTTCGCATGACATCCGCTCGCCGCTGGCCTCGATCATCACGCTGGTCGACGGTGCCAGCCGACCGGCGGTCGCCGACCATTTCACCCGCTTGCACAAGGCGCGGCACTACGCGCAGACCGCCCTTGATCTGGCCGACGACTTCTTCCGGCTGGCCAAGGCCGAAGCCATCGACACGCGCAAGTTCGTCGAAATCGACTTGTCGTCGCTGGCGCAGGAAGCCGCCGACGAGGTCTGGCCACTCGCCGAGGCGAAACACATCCTGATCCTGGTACGCGACGAGGGCGGTCGCGATCCGGTGATCCGTGGCGACCACTCGTTGTTGAGCCGGGCACTGGCCAACCTGCTCAACAATGCCATCAAGTACAGCCCCGCCGATACCACCGTGCACATGACCCTGCGCGACGCCGGCGACTGGCACGAGATCACCATCGTCGACCAGGGCTGCGGCATCGCCCCCGAAGACCTGGGCCGCTTGTTCGCCCGCTATGGCCGCATCGACCGTCCGGACCAGCCGAAGCAACCGGGCGTCGGTCTCGGCCTGGTGATCGTCAAGACCATTGTCGAGCGTCATGGTGGTTGCGTGTCGGTCGACAGCCACCTGGGCGCCGGGTCGACTTTCGGGATACGCCTGCCGCGCGCCAAGACAGACACCTGAGCCCATTCGGCGCGGGTGTCGGTTCCCGACGTGTCATCGCGTAACATCATGGCCGCGTGCCTGTGTCGCCCGTATTGCGACGCAGCAATTCCCGCGTCAAAATGAGGGCCTCGGGGGCGATCCCAGGGCGACAGGTCATGGCCAGCAGCGAAATCCTTGAGTTCATCGAAAACCGGACCTTCGGCGAAATCGCCGTCGGTGACAGCGCAACCCTGGTGCGGACCTTGCGGCCCGAAGACATCCAGATGTTCGCCATCATGTCCGGCGACTTCAATCCCACCCACGTTGACCCGGAATACGCGCGCTCCTCGGACTTTCGCGAGGTGGTGGCGCACGGCATGTGGGGCGGCGCGCTGATCTCGACCGTCCTGGGCACGCAGTTTCCCGGGCCGGGCACGGTCTATGTCGATCAGACGCTCAACTTCCCGCGCCAGGTGCGGGTTGGCGACACCATCACGGTCACCGTGACCTGTCGGCGCAAGTTCGAACACAACCATCACATCGTCTTCGACTGCGCCTGCGCCAACCAGGACGGCGAGACGGTCATCCACGGCTCCGCCGAGGTGCTGGCGCCGACGGAAAAGATCAAACGGCCCAAGGTCAACCTGCCGGAAGTGAAACTCGCGGCGACCAAGAACACCCGCTACGAACATGTGCTGGAAATTACGCGGGGCTTGAGCCCGATTGCCATGGCGGTGGTGCATCCCTGCGACCCCGAGTCGCTCAAGGGCGCGCTCCAGGCGCGCGACCGTGGCCTGATCCTGCCCACCCTGGTGGGCCCGGAAGCGAAGATACGCGCGCTGGCCGAACAGCTCGGCCTCGACCTCGCCGGCTGCCGGCTGCTCAACGTGCCGCACAGCCATGCCGCCGCCGAATCCGGAGTGGCGCTGGCCCGCGAGGGTGAGGTGGCCGCGCTGATGAAGGGCTCGCTGCACACGGACGAACTGATGGTCGCGGTGATCGACAAGGCCACCGGGCTGCGGACCGAGCGGCGCATCAGCCATGTCTTCATGATGGATGTGCCCACCTACCCGCGACCGCTCCTGATCACCGACGCCGCCGTCAATATCCAGCCGAACCTGGAAGACAAGATCGACATCGTCCAGAACGCCATCGATCTCGGCCTCATGCTGCACATCGCCGAACCCAAGGTGGCGATCCTCGCCGCCGTCGAAACCGTCAACCCGAAGATGCAGGCCACGCTCGACGCGGCGGCGCTATGCAAGATGGCCGACCGCGGCCAGATCACCGGGGGCCTGCTCGACGGGCCGCTGGCCTTCGACAACGCCATCTCGGTGGTCGCCGCCCGCACCAAGGGCATCAAGTCGGCCGTGGCGGGCCAGGCCGACATACTGCTGGTCCCGGACATCGAGTCGGGCAACATGCTCGCCAAGCAGCTTGAATACCTTGCCGACGCGCTCTCCGCCGGCATTGTGCTTGGCGCCCGGGTACCGATCGTGCTCACCTCGCGCGCCGACTCGGCCGAATCGCGTACCGCCTCGACGGCCATTGCCGTCGTGATGGCTCACGCCAAACGAAAGAAATCTTGACCATGGCCAACGCCATCCTCACCCTCAACGCCGGTTCCTCGTCGATCAAGTTCGCCCTGTTCAACCACGGCGACGGCGCGATGCCCGCCAAGCCGGAACTGGTCGGCCAGATCGACGGCATCGGTGCCCGCCCCCACCTGAAGGCCAAGGACGCGGCGGGCCAGGTCATCGACGACAGCGATCTTCCCCTCGCCGGCGAAGCCGCGCACCGGGCAGCGCTGGCCTTTCTGGTCGACTGGCTGCGCGACCACGACGGCGGCCGGGCGATTGCCGGCGTCGGCCACCGGGTGGTACATGGCGCCGAACGCTACTCGAAGCCGCTGGTGCTCGACGCGGCGGCCATCGACACCCTGCGCGGCTTCATTCCGTTGGCGCCACTGCACCAGCCGCACAACCTGGCCGGCATCGAGGCCATGACCGGCGCGCTGCCCGGAGTACCCCAGGTAGCCTGCTTCGACACGGCATTCCACCGCAGCCAGCCGGAAGTGGCGCAGCGCTTTGCCCTGCCCCGTCACATCACCGCCCAGGGCGTGCGCCGCTACGGCTTTCACGGTCTCTCCTACGAATACATCGCCGAGGCGCTGCCCAGCCATCTGCCCGGTCGTGCCGACGGTCGCGTCATCGTCGCCCACCTGGGCAACGGCGCTTCGATGTGCGCAATGAAGGGATTGCGCAGCGTGGCCACCACCATGGGCTTCACCGCCGTCGAGGGCCTGATGATGGGCACCCGCTGCGGCAGCCTCGACCCCGGCGTGCTGCTCTACCTGATGGACTATCAGGGCATGGACGCCAAGGCTCTGGAGAAGCTGCTCTACAAGGAATCGGGCCTGCTCGGTGTGTCCGGAATCTCCCAGGACATGCGCGAGCTGCTGGCCTCCGACCGGCCCGAGGCGCGCGAGGCGGTCGACCTGTTTTGCTACCGCATCGTTCGGGAAATCGGATCCCTGGCCGCCGCCCTCGGCGGGCTCGACGCGCTGGTCTTCACCGGCGGCATCGGCGAACACGCCGCGCCGGTCCGGCAGCGCATATGTGCCGCGCTCGACTGGCTGGGCATTGCGGTCGACATCACCGCCAACGACCGTGACGCCAGCCGCATCAGCGGCTCCGCCAGCCGCATCGACGTCCTGGTGCTGCCCACCAACGAGGAATGGATGATCGCCAGGCACACGGCAAAGCTGGTTGGGTGAAGGCGCCCGTGGCACCGCAACCTCGGGCTGTGGCACGCCGCCCGGCTTGAGCATTCTCCGCTCTTGGCTATAGTGAAAGAAGGAAGATGTGTCGTTCCTGCTCAAGCCGAAAAGGGGTACATCATGAAACGGAACGCATTGCGGTTGTTGTTTGCGGCGGCAGTGCTCATGGCCGCGAGCGGTGTGGTATCGGCGGCTGGAGGCAAGGCAAAAGTCGATGCGGGCAAGTACGAGTACACGAATAGTTGCGCGGTGTGTCATGGCGCGGGCGGCAAGGGCGATAGCCCGGGTGCCGAGTTTCTGAAGACGATGCCTAGTGATCTGTCGACTCTGTCGAAGCGCAATGGCGGCGTCTTCCCGTTTGAGCGCGTCTATGCCGTCATTGACGGACGGGAGACGGTGAAGGGGCACGGTAGCCGCGAGATGCCGATCTGGGGTGATCGCTACAGCGCCGAGACCGTCAAGGCCGGTGAGTACTATGTCGACATGCCCTACGATATGGAAATGTATGTGCGGAGCCGCATCATCAGCCTGATTGACTATCTGCACCGGCTACAGGCGAAATAGCCATTTGGCGCTGATGAGGCGTTGTCTTGTCGATAGGGGGCTAGTGGGCTAAGGCCATCGGTGGGCGAGGGTAGAATGGCCGCTTCTCATGTCCCCGTCGCTCATGTCCGATCCGACGTCCTCCCAAAACGCGCCCCCGAGCCTGCTGATCCTCGCCGCCGACGCGAATGAGGCCAAGGGGCTGGCGGCGCGTTTCGGCGGCGGCAAGGAGGGCGGCAGGTTTCAGCAAGTCGGCGATGCGACCAGCCTGCGGGCGGCGCTTCGCGCCCAGCCTTGGGACGCGGCGCTTTATTTGTTCGGGTTACCCGGCTTGACCGCGCCCGCCGCCCTGAAAGTCTTGCACGGTCTGGATCTGGATCTTCCCTTTATTGTCGTCGCCGACCCCGCCGATGAGAAGGCGGCCGTCAGGGCGATGCGCGCCGGCGCCCACGATGTTGTCTTTCGTGACCGTCCGAGCCGGTTGGTGCCGGCCGTCGAGCGCGAGGTGCGCGAAGCGCGTCAGCGGGCCGACCATCGGGCGGCCTTGGCCATGGTCCACGACAGCGACGCCCGCTTTCGTGGCTTGGCCTCCAGCCTGCCGGGCATGGTCTTCCACCTGCAACGGGGTTCGGACGGCGGCTATCGTTTTCTCTACGTCAGCGAGGGCAGCCACCGTTTGTTCGGTATCAAGCAGCACGAGCTGCTGGCCTCGCCCAAGAAGTTCTTCGACACCATCGAGGCGGATGACCGGCGCGCCCTCGAAACGGCGCTGTCCGAGTCGGCGGTCACCGGCGCGCCGCTCGACTGGGCCGGCCGGCTGCGCGGGCGTGGCCGGGGCAAATGGATCGATCTGCGCTCGACACCACGACGCGGCGAGGAGGGCTCGGCGGGCAGCGTCACGTGGCAGGGCATCGCCACCAACATCACCGCGATCAAGGAAACCGAGGCAGCCCTGCGCGCCTCCCGCGAACAACTCGCCGAACTTTCCTTCCATCTGGAGGCGGCGCGGGAGCAGGAACGGGAGCGCATCGCCCGCGACATCCACGACGAACTGGGCAGCATCCTCGTGCGCCTGAAGATCGAGGCCGCGCTGCTCGCGGGCAAACTGCCCAACGAACCGCCGGCGCTGCGCGAGAAGGCGCACTCCATCGAAGGCCTGCTCGACCAGGCCATGGGCGCCGCCAGTCGCGTCGCGCGGGAACTGCGCCCGGGCATCCTCAAGGAGTTCGGTCTGCCGGCGGCCATCGAATCGCTGGCCGAGGATTTTTCTCAACATTTCGAAATCACGTGTCGCGTGCAGTGCGACGACGATCTGGAACCGGACGCGGACACCTCGCTGGCTCTGTTCCGCATCGTGCAGGAAACGCTCACCAATGTCGCGAAACACGCCCATGCGTCGCTGGTGGTCGTGCGTCTGAAGCGGGAAAAAGGTAGCATTGCGCTCGAGTTGCGCGACAACGGACGCGGCATCTCGGAGGCCGACATGATGAAGCCCAAATCATTCGGTCTGCGCGGCATCCGCGAGCGGGTGCATAGCCTGGCCGGCGAGTTCGTCATCGCGTCGGGCGAGCACGGCGGCACCCACATCAGGTTGCGGGTGCCGGAACAACGCGGCGTCGAGCCCGGGGCATCCGAAGAAGCGGAAGACATCCAGCACAAGTTATTCTGACCATGGCCGAAAAGATTCACGTTCTCATCGCCGACGACCACGCCATCGTGCGCCAGGGGCTGAAGCAGATCCTCTCGGAAACCGAGGATCTGGTCGTCGCGGGGGAGGCCGACGACGGCGTCGAGGCCATGCAACTGGCCCGCCAACAGGTGTGGAACGTATTCCTGCTCGATGTATCGATGCCCAACCGCAACGGCATCGATACGCTCAAGCAGTTGAAGAAGGAGTTCCCCCGCCTGCCGGTGTTGATCCTTTCCATGCACCCGGAAGAGCAGTACGCCATTCGCGCCCTGAAGGCGGGCGCGTCGGGCTACCTGACCAAGCAGAGCGCCCCGGAACAACTGGTGACGGCGATTCGCCAGGTGGCGCGCGGCAAGAAATATGTCAGTCCAACAGTGGCCATGCAGTTGGCCGACGCCATCGCCAACGATTCCGAGCAACCGCCGCACGAACTGCTCTCCGACCGCGAGTACGAAGTGCTGAAGCTGATCGCCGCCGGCAAGACGCTGACGCAGATTGCCGAGGAGTTGAATCTCGCCGTCGCCACCATCAGCACCTTTCGCGCCCGCATCCTGACGAAGCTCGGCCTGGGCAGCACGGCCGAGCTGATTCGTTACGGCCTCGAACACAGCCTGGCCTGAGCCCCGACATGGCAGATACCCAGAACCCCTCCGAACTCGCGCGCGAAACCCTGCGCCAGTTGGCCATGCGCCGGGTCGCGCCGACGCCCGACAACTATCGCGCGCTTTACCACGAGATCGCCGGTACCACGGCGGCGGAAACCTTCCCCGAGCGTTCGCTGAAGGCCATGGCCAGCGGCCTGCCGCGCGCAACACCGGAGCAGGCGCGCTTCGCCCGGCAACTGGAGGGCGCGATCGGCGAGGGCAACTGGGACGGGATCAAGACAACCCTGGGCGATCTGCTCAACAAGGCCGCGGCGGCGCCACCCAACTGGGGTGCGCTGATTCGCGAACTGCTGGCACAGATCGAGACCCGCCACGCCGGAGTCACGTCCGCCAAGAAGCGCGAGGCGCTCGACCACGTTCTGGCGGCCTCCGGCACGCCGGATGTCCTGTTCCCCCGCCTGCAATCGCTGACCAGGAACTGGGCCCAGGGCAGCGCGGCCGAAGGCAGCCTGGTCGACGCGGGCAGCGCGGACAGCGCGGCATCGGGCGCCGGGGAACCGGCCGGCCCGGCGCCTTCGATGAATGTCGAACTTCAGGAGTTGCTGGCCAAGCTGCTCGACAACACGCTCAGCATCCTGTTGATCGATACGCCGGA
Organism: Rhodocyclaceae bacterium; assembly: GCA_044220545.1. Lineage (GTDB taxonomy): Bacteria > Pseudomonadota > Gammaproteobacteria > Burkholderiales > Rhodocyclaceae > Fen-999. Next base: position 29,485 of record JBGAQX010000018.1, read on the forward strand.
ACTGGCCAAAGAGGCGACCGGCCTGGCCGCCGATATCCGCGCCGCCGGAACCGCCGAGCAGATTGCCGGCTTTACGGCGAAGCTGAAGAAGTTCAGTTACCGCCTGCAGTTCGTCGCCGAAGACCAGATGGAGCTGCGCACGGCCTTGCTCCATCTGCTGCAACTGATTATCGAGAACATCAGCGAACTGGTCATCGACGACCAATGGATGAGCGGCCAGGTCGCACTGGTGCGCGATCTGGTCGGTCAGCCGCTCAGCTTGCGCCAGATCGACGACGTCGAGCGGCGGCTGAAGGATCTGATCTACAAGCAGAGCACGCTCAAGAAGAACCTCAGCGACGCCCAGGAGCGGCTGAAGAGCATGCTGGCCAACTTCGTGGACCGGCTGGCCGACTTTGCCTCGACCACCGGCGAGTATCACGACCGGATCGGCGTCTGCGCCGACAAGATCAGCAAGGCACATGACATCACCGAACTTTCCGACGTGCTCGACGTGGTGATGCACGAAACCCGCGCCGTCCAGCTGGCCGCCCAGCGTTCGCGTGACGAACTGCTTACCATGCGCGCCCGGGTGCAGGAGGCCGAGCAGGAAGTGGCGCGCCTGCACGCCGAACTCGAGCAGGCCAGCGACATGGTCCGCCACGACGCCCTGACCGGCGCGCTCAACCGCAAGGGCATGGAAGAAGCGCTGGAACGCGAAGTTGGCCGCACCCGGCGCAAGGAAGCACCCCTGTGCGTGGCGATGCTCGACATCGACAACTTCAAGAAGCTCAACGACACGTACGGTCACGACACCGGTGACCAGGCCCTGGTGCACCTGACCCAGGTGGTGCGCGAGACCCTGCGGCCGCAGGACACCCTGGCACGCTACGGTGGCGAGGAGTTCATCGTCATCCTGTCGGACACCGGCCTGGAAAACGGTGTCCAGGTAATGGTGCGCGTCCAGCGCGAACTGACCCGCAAGTTCTTCCTCCACCGCAACGACAAGCTGCTCATCACCTTCAGTTGCGGTGTCGCCGAACTCGCTAGTGACGAAGAGCCTACCGCCGCCATCAAGCGTGCCGACCAGGCCATGTATCTCGCCAAGCGGGCTGGCAAGAACCGGGTATTGGCCGCCTAACCAATTGTTATTACGCTATTTTGATGGCGTAGCCACCAGATCTCCCGCCAATCTCTTGGCGCCGACTGTACCAACGCTAAAGTTTCCCGACCGGCCTCCGATAAAACTCCTGTGCGCGGAGCAATCCGCACCAACCGAACCCCAGGTTGGCCTACGGAGACACCAAAGGGCCAACGAGGCTAACCCTCTCAAGGAGATTGAAAATGGCACAAGTCATCAACACCAACGTATCGTCCCTTTTTGCCGGTGCTGCCCTGAGCAAGTCCTCCAACGCCCTGCTTACCGCCCAACAGCGTCTGTCTTCCGGCCTGCGCATCAACAGCGCCAAGGACGATCCCACCGGCATGGTCACCGCTACCGGTTACGACAGCCAGGTGCGCGGTGCCAACCAGGCCATTCGCAACGCCAACAACGGCATCTCGACCGCGCAGATCAACGACGGCTATCACCAGCAGGTTCTGGAAAACCTGCAGCGTATGCGTGAAATCGCGGTCCAGGCGGGCGGCACCTCCTCAGGCGTCGAGCACACCGCCCTGGTCGCCGAAAACACCCGTATCCTGGGGTTGGCCGGCAACACCGGCACTGTGGTCGTAAACTCCAACGGCGGCACCGTAACCGGCGTGGGTACCAAGGCCTCTCTGGGAACTACCTATACCGTCGCCGGCATTGACGCGGATATCGGACTTGTGACCACGGCGCGTGCCTCGTACGGCGCCGACATGGCGACCTTCCAGTCCGCCATCAACACCTTGCAGTCTCAGTCCGTGAATACTTCGGCTGCTTACAGCCGCGTGATGGATACCGACTACGCGACCGAGACCACGGCCATGACCCGTAACCAGATTCTGCAACAAGCGGGCATCGCGTCCTTGGCGCAATCGAACCAAAACCCGAGCATGGTGCTGTCGCTCCTCCGTTAAGCCGCTGATATCAAAGAAAGTTAGGTACCCGGCCGGATCATCTCCGGCCGGGGATTCAGGACTGAAAGAGAGACGAAAATGAACATTCAGAATGTGTTCAGTCCCGCTCAGGCCCCGCAACCGGAGTTGTACGTGGCGGACGCTGTGCCGACCCCGTCCCGTGCCCAGACGCAAGCACCACCGGTTCAACAGAAAGCGGAACCTACGCCACAACAGGTACAGCAGGCGGTGCAGAATATCAACCGGACGCTGAAGACCTCGAGCAACACCGCGCTGGAATTCAGCGTCGATCAAGGCACGCACGCAACCGTGGTAAAGATCGTCGACACGGAGTCGGGCGAGCTGATCCGGCAGATTCCTTCCGATGCCGCGCTGGCAATTGCCGAATCCATCGGCGAATTTCAGAAGGGGTTGTTGCTGCGGCAGCAAGCGTAGCCAAGGACAGGCAAGGAGATAGGGCATGGCCACATCAAGCATATCGAGCCTCGATGTTCCGTCACTGGTTTCCCAGTTGATGTCGATCGAGCGACAACCTATCGACAAGCTCAACACCAAGATTACCGACTACCAGAGCAAGATTTCCTCCTTCGGAACCTTGAGTGGTCTGGTTTCAAGCTTCCAGACCGCCGTGCAGGGGCTCAAGAGCAGCCTCGAGGGCTACGGTGCCACATCGGCGGACACCAACATATTGTCGGCCACAGCGGCCAGCACCGCCGCCGCGGGAACCTATTCAATCAACGTTACCCGGCTGGCACAGGCGCAAAATCTGGTGGCCGCCGGGCAAGCCTCGGAAACCATCGCGATTTCCACTGCGGACTCAACCGTTACCTTCACCATCGGCGGCACCCCCATGGCGGTGACGATCACCGCGGGTGCATCGCTGCAACAGATCCGCGATTCGATCAACGGTGCCAACCTGGGGCTAACCGCCTCCATCATCAATGACGGTAGCGGCACACCCTATCGTCTCGTACTGACGGCCAACAAGACTGGCGCCAGCAATGGCGTCAGCAGCATCGCAGTTTCGGGTGACGCCGCGGTGGGCAGTCTGCTGACGTATGGCGCGGTCGGTAGCACCGTGACGCAGTCGGCCGCCGCTCAGGATGCCAGTTTCGCGGTCAATGGCATCGCCATCACCAGCGCCACGAACACCGTCACTGGCGCCATCCAGGGCGTTACGCTCACCCTCAAGGCACCCACAGCGACGGCAACCACCCTGACTGTCGCGCGAGACACAAGCGCCATCGATGCAGCGGCAGCCAAATTTGTCGAAAGCTACAACGCGTTGGCCACCCAACTGAAATCCCGGTCGGCATTTGGCAGCGCAACAACAGCCGGCGGTGTCCTGGCGGGCGACAATACGGTACGCCAGATGCTCGATCAGTTGCGCGGCATATTCATGACGCCGGCGAGTGGCGGCACCTTCAGCTACCTGGCCGAGATCGGTATTACCACCCAGGCAGGCGGTACCCTGAAACTGGACAGTAGCAAGTTCGGCCAGGCACTTAGCGGCAATTTCAGTGATGTCGCCAACTTGTTCAATGGGGCCACAGGTTTCGCGACGCGGCTGGCGGCATGGACAACCTCCATGACGGAAACCGGCGGAGTGATCGCACAGCGAACGCAGAGTCTGAATACATCCATCAAGGGCTATAACGAGCTGATCGACCGGCTGGAAATTCGGATGAAGGCATTGCAGAGGCAATACACCACCACGTACAGCAACCTGAATATGATGTTGACCAGCATGAACGATACGAGCAACTACCTGACATCGCAGTTTAGTTAATCCCCAGGTCGATCGATATGAACACCACCGCCGCAATCAATGCCTACACGGATGTCGGCCTGGAAACCAGCGTGATGAGCGCCGATGCGCACAAGCTGGTCGCCATGCTCTTTCAGGGCGCGCTCCTGGCGATCTCCGAGGCGAAGTACGAGATGCTGAACCGGCGGATGGAGGCGAAGGGGAAGGCCATTTCCAAAGCCATGGCCATCATCGGCGAAGGCCTGCACCCCAGCCTGAACATGAAAGCCGGCGGCGAGATCGCGCAAAATCTGTCCGCGCTGTACAGCTACATGATCAAGCGCCTGACGGAAGGCAACCGGAACAACGACCCGGCGGCCTTGGACGAAGTTACACGGCTGCTGGCGGAACTGCAGGACGCATGGAACAGCATCCGCCCTCAGGTAGTTCAAGCCGCGGCTGCCTAGCCCGACGGGAAGGCAGCCGCGCGCTCTCACCGCAGGCAAGAAGTCATGAGCGCGGCCCAGGTCATTGCCAACTACCAAGCGCTTTCAGCACTGACGGGGAAGATGCGTGACGCCGCCATGCGCGGCGAGTGGGACGACCTCATCGCAATCGAGCAACAACGCGGCAAGCTCGTCGCCTCCATGAAGCCACTGGATAGCCAGGCCAGGCTCGATGAGGCCACACGACAGCGCAAGAATGCGCTGATAACCGAAGTTCTTGCGGCCGATGCCGAGATCCGCAATCTCACCCAAGCCTGGATGGATCAGTTCCAGCTCACCATGCAAAGCAGTGTTCAGGAACTGCGCTTGCTGAAGGAATATGGCGCGTGACTCGCCATGCCAGAATTAGCCAGCGATCCAGCCGTTCTTTCCGCGAACGAGGCCACTGCTCGGGACTTACCATCCTGTCAATGGCTTCCCAGATTGAGCTTTTCGAAGAAATGAGCGCCCTCTCCGCCCGCATGGTGGCGGCGGCGCAGGGTAACGACTGGGAGCGGTTGGTCGACCTGGAACGTTCGGTCATTGCCCTGCGCAATACCCTGATGACCGATGACGACACCGGTTTGCTGTCGGCGTCGGAAATCGAGATGAAGCGGGCACTGATCCAGCGCATCCTCGATGATGACGCCGAGATTCGACGGCATACCGAACCCTGGATGGAGCAGGTACGCAAGTTCCTCGGCAGCAATGCGCGGCACAAACCGGTCGAAAGCGCCTACGGCGCGTCGGCCTGATTCTCCGGTGGCCCGCATGGCTGCCGTCCCCGCCAGTTCCGGCATCGCCCTGGGTACAACCCGGCCATGGCGCTGATTCCACCCGATGCCGGCGTCCGCATGCGGATGCAGACCGAATCCAGTCTCCTTCAGCCGCTGGCGCCGGTCAAGGCCATTTCTCCCGACTTGCCCGACTTGCAGCCTGGACAGGCGTTTACCGCGCGCATCCTGGAAGCCCTGCCGGAAAACACCTACAAGGCCCTGGTGGCTGGCAAGCAATTGACCTTGCAGTTGCCCGAGGGGGCGGCGGCCGGCGATACCCTGGAGCTGGTTCTGATCGACCGGACGCCGAAGACCCTGATCGCGCAGCGCGCGGAAACGCAGACTCCTGCTTCGTCGGGAAATCAGCCCTACCCTTTCACCAAGATTTCCAGCGCCGGGCACATGATCGGCCAGTTGTTGCTACCGGAGGGGGAAGCGCCCCAGCCGGCACCGCTCAACCGTGGGCAGCCGTTGCTGTCGCAGCCACCGGCCGGCGCCGGGGAATTGGCGCCGACGCTCGCGAAGGCGGTCAGCCAGAGCGGGCTGTTTTATGAAGCCCACCAGGCGCAATGGCTGGCGGGCCAGCGTCCACTCGAGTCGCTGCGCGCCGAACCCCAGGGACAACTACCACCCGCGGCCAGGCAAGTCGGGCCGGAACAGAAGCCGGCCCTGCCTTTCGCGGCAAGTACCGACGTCCAGTTGCAACAGGCGACAACCGGCAGGACCGAGGCGGGCCAACCCCAGGTAGCGTCCGCCAGCCTGGCACCCTCCGGCGCGACACCAACCACCGACCGGACGGCAAACAGCCCCGCGACACAGGCCGTCCCCGGTGCTCAAGTTGTACCCGATGAAGTGAGGCCCATCGTCCAGCAGCAACTGGATGCCGTGGCCACCCAACGCCTGAGCTGGCATGGCGAGGTATGGCCCGGCCAGGTGATGGACTGGCAAATCGAGCGCGACCGGGCAGAAGGTCGAGACGCGGCAACCGAAGCAAACAACGGCGCGGCACGCTGGAGCACCACCTTGCGTTTGACCTTGCCAAGACTTGGTACGGTCGATGCCACGCTGCAACTGGCGGGGAACAGCCTGCGCCTGAACATGGCCTCGGCCAGCGACAACGCCACCGACAGCCTGCGCCAAGGGGCGCCGATGCTTGCCCAGGCCCTGGCCGACGCCGGCGTCGTGCTGCAATCGCTGGAAATCCGTCGTGAAGCCTGACCAACCGCAAGACCGGGATGAGGAGCGCGCACTGGCGGTGGCGCTGGCGTATGCCCCGGGCGATGCGGCGCCCAAGGTGGTGGCCAAGGGCCGGGGACTGATCGCCGAAGCCATCATCGCCCGGGCCCGGGAAAGCGACATCTACGTGCACCAGTCGGCGGAGATGGTCGCCCTGCTGATGCAGGTCGATCTCGACGACCGCATTCCCCCACAGCTCTATCTCGCCGTCGCCGAATTGCTGGCATGGCTGTATCGGGTTGAGCAGGAAGGGGACAATACTCAGCCGAACACTCGGGGTTGAGTCCGTTCCACAACCTCGCACGGGGCATTCCAGTTAGAATTTCCCCGTCATGACATCACCTAGCGATCACTCCACCGGCACGGCCGGCTCACCTCCCCCAGCCGCGATCGCGCCGCTGCTCGAGCCTTCCGATTACACCCAATATCTTCTGCGCGGCAACGGCGAAATTCTGTTCGTGCTGCGCGGCCTGCTCGCCAACAGCGACCACGTTACGGTTTACTTCCACGAGGGCAAGGATTTCTTCCTGACGACGGTGATCGCCGTCGACAACGACGAACTGACGCTGGACTATGGCGGCAGTGCCGAGATGAACCGGCGTGCCCTGGCGGCGGACAGGCTCTTCTGTGTCGCCAGCCATGACCGGGTACGCATCCAGTTTCTGCTGCGGGGAGTCCGCGAAATCGCATTCGAGGGTCGTCCGGCGTTCCGTGCGGCATTGCCCGACACGGTGCTGCGCTTGCAGCGGCGCGAGTACTACCGCCTGACCGCGCCGATCGCTCGCCCGCTCAAGTGCCAACTGCCGGTCACGTCCGCCGATGGCGCGGTATCCTCGATCGCCGAAGTCAATGTCATCGATATCAGTGGCGGTGGATTGGCCGTCATGGCGCCACCGCCGGGCATTCTTTTCGCACCGGGAATGCAGTTCGCCAATTGCCGCATCGAACTCCCCGAAGTGGGCATTCTGATAGCTACCTTGCAGGTGCGCAGCGTCTTTGAGGTCACTCTGCGCACTGGCGCCCAGGTCACACGGGCTGGCTGCCAGTTTCTCAACCTGCCCGGGCCGATGCTGACACTGGTGCAGCGCTATATCATCAAGGTGGAACGGGAACGCAAAGCCCGCGAAACCGGAATGGCGTAGAGCCGGTCTAAACCTGCATGTTCATGATGTCGTTGTAGGCGGTAACCAGCTTGTTCCGCACTTGCACCATCTGCTGGAAGGAGAGGTTGGCCTTCTGCAGATTGACCATCACATCCTGCAGATTGACGTTGCCTTCGCCGGCGACAAAGTTCTCGGTCATCTGCTGGGCCTGCTGCTGAACCTGATTGACCTGATTGATGGCGGCGGTCAGCGCCTGCGCGAAATCGGCACCCCCCGTACCGGCGGCCTGGCCGGCCGGTTTGCCGTGCGCAACACCCGCCGCCGAACGCAGTTCAAGAAGCATCTTGTCGATATTTTGCGTGTCGATAGCCATGGTCATTCCAAGTCGTTCATCTGTCCCGATTCTATTAGCAAACCCCGTGCCCACGCGGCTCAGGGCTGATCGGCCGCATCCTCTTCCTGACGATACTGGGCGAGCTTGTAGCGCAAGGTGCGCTCGGAAATACCGAGAAGTTCGACGGCCCTCTTCCGAGAGCCGCCGACCTTGGCCAGGGTGTCCAGAATATGCTGGCGCTCGAGATCCCGCATGTTGGCTGGGGAGACGCCATTCGCCGGGGGTGGCGCTGGCACGGCGACAAGTTGGGGCGCCCCGCTCGGCAAGGCGCCCGTGCTCGCCACGACCGGCCCAGAGATTGGCAGGGAATCGGCGTCGATGACCTCGCCAGAGGCCATGATCAAGGCTCGCTGGATGACGTTTTCCAGTTCCCGCACATTGCCCGGCCAGGCGTAAGCGGCAAGTTTTGCCTCCGCGCCGGCCGACAGGCGGGCCATGCATCCCAGACGGCTGCCATGCAGTGCCAGGAAATATCGGGCCAAGGGCAGGATATCGCCCGGTCGCTCACGCAGGCCTGGAATCGCCAATGGGAATACATTGAGCCGGTAGAACAGATCTTCCCGGAACCGACCAGCCGCAACCTCCGCCGCCATGTCCCGATTCGAGGTCGCCAGGATACGGATATCGAGCGGTACCGGCTTCTTGCCCCCCACCCGCTCGACCTCCCTTTCCTGCAATACGCGCAACAGTTTGACCTGTAGGGCGAGCGGCATTTCAGAAATTTCGTCAAGCAGCAACGTACCGCCGTTGGCCTGCTCGAACTTGCCGGCCTGGGCTGCCTGGGCGCCGGTGAATGCACCCTTCTCATGGCCGAACAGGGTGGCTTCCAGCAAGTTATCCGGTATTGCCGCGCAGTTGATGGCGACGAATGGCCCCTTGGCCCGCGCCGACTGGTCGTGAATATAGCGGGCGAAAACCTCCTTGCCGGTACCCGACTCGCCGGTCAGCAATACCGTTGCGTCGGTACGCGCGACGCGCGAGGCGAGCAGCAGGATCTCGCGGGTCCGGGCGTCGGCACCGATCACGCCCTCCGCCCGCGGCGGGGTGGCGTAGCGGGCAATCTGATCCAGCAGCGCCTTCGGTTCGAAGGGCTTGAGCATGAAGTCGCAGGCGCCACCACGCATGGCCGCCACCGCCTTGTCGACGTCACCGAACGCCGTCATCAGCATCACCGGCAGACCGGGCTGGCGAGCGCGGATCTCGCCCAGCAGTTGCAGGCCATCCATCGGCGCCATGCGCAGGTCGGAGACGACCATGCTGAACTGCTCGCGCCCCAGAAGTTCAAGCGCCTCGCGCCCGCCAGGTGCTCCGAGAGGCCGATGTCCGGCCGCCTCCAGTGTCACCAGCAAGGCATCCCGCAGGGCCTCGTCATCCTCGACGACCAGAATCTTCAGGCTTTCGGACATGGCGGTTCCACCAGCGGCAGCGTGATGATGAATTCAGTACCCACTCCCGGCTCGGAGCGCACATCGATACCGCCGCCATGGGCGCGGGCAACGCCCCGGGCGATCGCCAGACCCAGCCCGGTGCCATCGCTACGCGTGGTGAAGAACGGCTCGAAGAGGCGCGCCACCACGTCCGGCGGCATGCCACCGCCGTTGTCGGCCACTGTCAGCGCAATCAACTCGCCACCGTGGCGGGCGGCGAGGGCCACCCGACCGGCATCGACCGCGTCGACGGCCTGAAGGGCGTTCTCCAGCAGATTGGTCAAGGCGCCGGTCAGCGCCTTGCGGTTGCCCGTCAACAGGACATCGCCCGCGGTGGCCTCGATCTGGAACTCGACGCCGCGCCGTCGCGCCAACGGCTCAAAGGTGTGGGCAAGCTCGGTAAAGAGATCCGCGACGGGAAAGGTCTCCCGGCCCAGCACTTCGCCACGCGCGAAGAGCAATGTGTCCTGGATCAGCCGTTCCAGATGTTTGAGACGACCGACGGTCTTCTGGGCAATCGATAGCCGGCTGGCTTCCGGCAACTCTGGATTTTCCAGGTTGCCGGCATAGAGCAGCGCGGCGGCAAGCGGCGTGCGCAACTGATGCGCCAGTTGGGCGGCCATTTCGCCCATCGCCGCCAGCCGCTTGTTTCGTTCCGCCTCCTCCCGAAGTCGATCCGCCTCCGCGTTGGCCGCCGCCAGTTCGGCGGTCAGCGATTCGACTTGCCGCTCAAGAGCCCCATAGGCGGACGCCAGTTCCTCGGAAGCCTGATTGAATACATTGAAAGCTTCGGCGAGGCGTGCGGTGTCGAAACCGGCGGAGGCAGTGTCCATGGCCCGGCCATCATGGCAGAATCGCCCCCCTGCAACAACTTCCGAATTACCGGCAAAAGTTGCCGCTTCTTGCTGGAACCCGACTTGCTTTGGCAGTCAACAATCCGGCAGCGGCTAAATTGGCCGGCAAATCCGAGAACTACACCCGATGGCCATTGCGGAACAAACCCTACCTCTGAACTTCGACGCGTTCAATCGCCTGAGCGCCGGTCAGAAGTTGGGAGTGATGGCCGCCATCGCCTTCGCCATCTCGCTGCTGATCGGCGGTCTGCTCTGGGCCAGGGAGCCGCCTTACGGCGTGGTTTTCGCCAATCTGGCGGAAAAGGACGGCGGCCAGATTGTCGCCGCGCTTGAACAGCAGAACGTACCCTACCGAATCTCGGAAGGCGGCAGCGCCATCCTGGTGCCGGTCGGCCAGGTGCACGACGTCCGTCTCCGCCTGGCCTCGCAAGGACTGCCCAAGGGCGGCCTGGTGGGCTTCGAGGTGATGGAAAACCAGAAACTCGGGATCAGCCAGTTCGCCGAACAGATCAATTACCAACGCGCGCTGGAAGGCGAACTGGCGCGGTCCATACAGTCGCTGGCCGCCGTCAAGGGGGCGCGCGTCCATTTGGCAATCCCGAAACAGACCGCTTTCCTGCGCGACGAGCAAAAGCCCACGGCCTCGGTACTGGTGGCGTTGCACGCCGGTCGGACGCTGGAACCGGCCCAGGTCGCCGGCATCATCCATCTGGTGTCGTCCTCCGTGCCGCAACTGAATCCGGCCCAGGTCAGCGTCGTCGACCAGGACGGCAACCTGATCTCCCAGCAGGGGGACGGGGGCAGGAACGCCGGACTCGATCCCAGCCAGCTCAAGTACCTGCGCGATCTCGAACAGGATTACCGCAAGCGCGTCGAAGCCATCCTGGCACCGATGGTCGGCCCCCACAACGTCAGGGCGCAAGTAACCGCCGATGTGGACTTCTCGCAAACTGAGCAAGTGGCGGAAAGCTACAAACCCAACCCGCCGCCCGGCACCGCCATTCGCAGTCAGCAAACGGCCGAAACCGGTTCACCATCCGGCGCTGGCGCCGTTGGCGTACCCGGAGCCCTGACCAACCAGCCGCCCGTGCCGGCTACCGCGCCGATAACCAGCCCGGCGGTTCCCGGTGCCGCCGCGAACGCCGGTGGCGCGCAAACCGCGGGCAATTTCAGCAAGAACGCCACGATCAACTACGAGGTCGACAAGACGGTGAGCCACACCAAGGGCGCGCCCGGCCTGGTGCGCCGCCTGGCGGTGGCGGTGATCATCAACCACAAGCAGGATGCCGCCAAGGGCAAGGCCGCGCCATTGACGGAAGCCGAATTGAAACAGGCGACCGCCCTGGCCCAGGAAGCGGTGGGATTCAACAAGGAACGCGGCGACACGGTCAATATCGCCAATGTTTCCTTTGCACCGGTGGAACGCGAAGTCGTGCCGGAGACGCCGATCTGGAAAGACCCCTGGCTGATCGCCACCGCCAAGGAACTCGGCAAGTGGCTGTTGTTCGCCATTCTCGCCTGGCTGCTCTGGACCAAGCTGTTCAAGCCCCTGTTCGCGATGTTCGCCGCCACCGCCCATCGCGTCGAGGCCGAGGAGGCGGCGGCCGCCGAAGTCGCCGACGAGGCGCACCACGCGCACGGCAACGTGCGTGGCTACGAGCACAAGCTGCAAAGCGCGCGCGACCTGGCCAAGCAGGACCCCAAACTGGTAGCCGGACTGATCAAGGAGTGGGTCGGTGGCGAATCCCGATGAGGGGCTGGAAAAGAGCGCCATGCTGCTCTTGTCGTTGGGTGAGGACGAGGCCGCTGAAATACTGAAGCATCTCGGGCCGAAGGAGGTCCAGAAGCTCGGCCACGCCATGGCGCAGATCAAGGCCGTGCCGCGCGAAAAGATCGAGCCGGTGCTCGACGAACTGGAGGAGCTCACCGCCAAGGGGTCGCCGCTCTCCGTTGACGAAGGCATGATCCGTTCCATGCTGACCAAGGCGCTGGGCGACGACCGTGCCGCCAACCTGATTTCACGCATCCTGCAGGGAGGCGACACGGCCGGCATCGAAGGCCTCAAGTGGATGGACGCCACCACGGTCGCCGACCTGATCAAGAACGAACACCCGCAGATCATTGCCACCATTCTGGTGCACCTGGAGTTCGATCACGCCGGCGAAATCCTCAAGCAGTTCACCGAGCGCCTGCGCAACGACGTGCTGTTGCGCATCGCCACGCTCGATGGCGTCCAGCCGATCGCTCTGCACGAACTGAACGACACCATGAAGCGGCTGCTGGCGGGCGCCTCGACCAACGTGAAGAAGGCGGCCATGGGCGGCATTCGCCACGCCGCGGAGATACTCAACTTCGTCGGCCAGGCGGCGGAAACGTCTATCGTCGATAACGTCCGCGAATACGATCCGGATCTGGCGCAGAAGATACTCGACGAGATGTTCGTCTTCGAAAATCTGCTCGACGTCGACGACCGGGGCATCCAGTTGCTGCTGCGCGAGATTCAGTCCGATTCGCTGATTCTGGCGCTGAAGGGATCCTCACCGGAATTGCGCGACAAGATATTCAAGAACATGTCGCAGCGCGCCGCCGAAATGCTCAAGGAAGACCTCGAATCCAAAGGGCCGGTGCGCCTCTCCGAGGTCGAGGGCGAACAGAAGGAGATTCTCAAGATTGCCCGACGCCTGGCCGACGAAGGACAAATCGTGCTCGGCGGCAAGGGCGGCGAGGATCAAATGGTATGAACAGCCAGACGGCCTGGGAACGTTGGGAGCTGGCCAGTTTCGACCAGGCGCCGCCACCGGCGGTGCTTGCGGCCGGGCACGAAGTTGAAGCGAAACCCGCCGTCGACGAGTTGGCGGCACTGCGCCAACGAGCCGCCGACGAAGGCCGCCTCGCTGGCTACGCGGCCGGCCAGGCGGCGGCGCGGGAGGAAGCGGTCCGTCTCCAGCGCGCCGTGGAGGGTCTCGAACAGGCGCTGACCGAGCTCGACCAGCAGGTCGCCGATGAACTATTGGCGCTGGCCGTGGAGATTGCCCGTCAGGTGGTGCGGCGGGAGATCTCGGCCCATCCCGAGGTGATTCTTGGCGTGGTGCACGAAGCACTGGAACAACTGCCCCACCAGCATGCGACGATCTATCTGAATCCCGAGGATTCCTCGCTGGTGCGATCCCACCTCGGCGATTCGCTGGCCCATGCCGGCCACCGGATACTCGAAGCACCCCACCTGAAGCAGGGCGATTGCCTGGTGGAAGTCGGCGGCAGCCAGATCGACGCCAAGGTGGCTACCCGCTGGCGGCGGGTGGTCGAGAGCCTGGGCATCGAATCGGCCTGGACGCAACCGGAGGAGCCGTGAATCTCCACTGCCAGGCGTGGCGCAACCTGCTTGCCGACTGCCGTGAGCAACTGCCGGGCATCGTGCCCTTCCAGACCAGCGGCCGGCTGACTCGCATCAGCGGGCTCGTCATGGAAGCTTCCGGCCTGAAACTGGCGCTGGGATCCAGTTGCCGTGTCCAGGTACCGGGCGACGGCACTGTGGAGGCCGAGGTGGTCGGCTTTGCCGGCGAGCGACTATTCATGATGCCGACCGAGGATGTATTTGGCCTCGCGCCCGGTTGCAACGTCACACCATTGGAAATACCGCCCCCGGCGCCCAGGATTGGCCAGTCATCCCTGCCGACCCGGCGCGCCTTCGACCGCGCCAAGCATCTGCCGGTCGGCGATCAGTTGCTGGGGCGCGTCGTCGATGGCAATGGCCGGCCACTCGACAAGCTGGGCCCGCTGGAGAGCAAACCGGCGCGCTCGCTGATCAGCCGGCCGTTCAACCCACTGCAGCGCGCCCCGATCGACCAGACCCTGGATGTCGGCATCCGCGCCATCAATGGTCTGCTGACCGTCGGCCGCGGCCAGCGTCTCGGCCTGTTCGCCGGTTCCGGTGTCGGCAAGAGCGTGCTGCTGGGCATGATGGCGCGATATACAGCCGCGGAGATCATCGTTGTCGGGCTGATCGGCGAGCGCGGCCGCGAAGTGAAGGAGTTCATCGAGCAGAACCTCGGCGAAGAGGGCCTGGCGCGCTCGGCCGTGGTGGCCTGTCCGGCCGACGTCAGTCCGCTGATGCGTTTGCAGGGCGCGGCGTACGCGACGTCCATCGCGGAATACTTCCGCAGCCAGGGCCGCCACGTGCTGCTGATCATGGATTCGTTGACCCGCTACGCCATGGCCCAGCGGGAAATCGCCCTGGCGGTGGGCGAACCGCCGGTCACGCGCGGTTACCCTCCTTCAGTATTCGCCAGGCTGCCCCAGTTGGTCGAGCGGGCCGGCAACGGACCCGAAGGTGGCGGCTCGATCACCGCCTTCTACACGGTGCTGGTCGAAGGCGATGATCAGCAGGATCCAATCGCCGACGCCGCCCGCGCTATCCTCGACGGGCACATCGTCCTGTCCCGATCGCTGGCCGATGCCGGGCACTATCCGGCCGTCGACATGGAGCAGTCGATCTCGCGGGTCATGACCAGCCTGATCGATCCCCGCCAGTTGGAACTGGTACGTCGCTTCAAGCAGCTCTACTCGCGCTACCAGCGAGCCCGCGACCTCCTGGCGGTCGGCGCCTATGCTCGCGGATCGGACCCCCTGCTCGATCAGGCCATCGCCCTCTATCCACGGATGGAGAACTTCCTGCAGCAGGCGATCCACGAACGCTCCAACAGCCAGGACAGCCTGACCGCCCTGGCAGCCTTGTTCGCCTGAGCTACAATGAGTTTGGCACTTCCGTACCTAGCTCCATAAGTGGTCCCTGGTCATGACGCACAAGTTCCCCTTGCAGACGATTCTCGACCTGTCCCAAATGAAGTTGGAGGAGGCGACACGCCACTTGGGTGAATTGATCGCCGGCCAGCAACAGGCTGCGGAACGCATGGAAGTGTTGATCCAATACCGTGATGAGTATCAGGCTCGTTTTCTGGCCGCCGCGCGCGAGGGTTTGAGCCGCGAGCAATGGCGGAACTACCAGTCCTTTCTGGAACGGCTCGACGGCGCGATCGACCAGGCCAAGGAAATGGTTGCCCGCTCGCGCCAGCAGACCGAAGCCGGCCAGCAGGACTGGCTCGACAAGCGGGGCAGGGTGAAGGCCTTCGACACCCTCGCTCATCGCCATCAGGTGCGTGAGAACTACACGGAATCCCGCCTGGAACAAAAGAACCTCGACGAGCACAGCGCTCGCCTGTTTGGGGCCAAGACGCGCGAAGAGAGTTGACTCACCGTCTCAGACGGGCCCCGGCAGCCATCGACGATGGCACGCTGCTTGCATTCTTCTTCGCAGAGTCGCATCAGCAACCCCGAGGAATCAAGGACGCTCAAATGCCCGCACTGAATGTCGCCGCCAGTCCCGCTGCTTCGATTAGCCCCCCGGCCACCCCTTCGGGTATTGCCACCACTGCTGCCGACGGAACGGCAGCCACCCCGTTCGCGACGGTACTCCAGCAGCAAATGACCGACCCGGATACCGCCGCGGCGAACGGAGCGGCGGCGCCGGATATCAGCCAGGCCGCCCTGCTACCCCTGCTGTTGGGTTCGCCCGAACTCGCCGAGTGGCTAGCCGCCCGGATGGCACAGGAAAATACCGCGAAGGCCGCGCGGACCGGCGATGAACAGGGATCGATACCGACGGATCCGCTGCTCGGCCTGGCGTCCATACCACTCGCCGGCATGGTCAATGCGGCCGGCAATTCCGCGTCGGCCAGTCCAGTGGCGGACGAAGCGCGCGGAGCGAACGATGCCGCCACATTGACCAGCGAGACATTGACCGCCTTGTCGACTCAAGCAAGGGCGACAGTCAGCGCCGCCTTGGGCAACTCGCCATCCGGGGACGACGCCAGGCTTCCGGACGGCTTCGCGGCGCTTGCCGACTCGACGGCCAAAGCCGCCCGCGACAACGCGTCCGGCACCGCGCGGACGGCAACTTCGCCGGCAATAGTTGCCGCAGCCGCGGACACTTTGGCCACCACGGCCAGGACCGACACCAGCCTGTTGAACACCATCGAGTCGCCCACCGCCAACCGCGACCCGAACGTCGCCGCGGCGGTCGCCGCATTGGCGCAGGCAGCCCAGGGGACCCGCGCGGCAGACGGTACCCCGCCTGTTATAGCCACCCCTGTCGGCGCGACAGGATGGGCTACCGAAGTGGGCAACCATGTTTCCTGGATGGCCAGCCATCAACAAGGCCGGGCCGAACTCGTGCTCACGCCGCCACAACTCGGTCGTATCGAGATCTCGCTGTCGGTGAGCGGCGACCAGGCGAGCGCACTATTTGTCTCGACCAACCCGGCCGTGCGCGACACCCTGGAAGGCGCCTTGCCGCGGTTGCGCGAGATCCTGGCCGATGCCGGCATCACGCTCGGCCAGGCCCAGGTCGGCTCGGAATCGCCAGGCCAATCGGCAAACAAGCGTGAAAACGGCGATAATTCCCCGCGTGGCTCGAATGCCGGATTCATCGGCGATCCGACGTCGACACGCATGGCTGCCAATGTCGGCGCCTCGTGGAGCACATCGGGACGCGGAATGGTCGATACATTCGCCTGAGCGCGACGGATATTCCAGGGAGATAAGGCATGGCGGAAGCCAAGAAGGCTGAAAGCGCGGACAGCGAACAGCCACCCAAGAAGAAGAGCAAGCTGTTGCTGATCATCGTCGCCGCCGTGGTGGCACTGGCGCTGATCGGCGGCGGTGCTTTCTTCATGATGAAGAAGAACGCCGTCCACGACGACGAGGAAGGCGACGAAGCGCCGGCCAAGGAACAAAAGGCCAAGAAAGCCAAGAAAGACCAGGGCGCGCCGCCGGTATTCGTCAAGCTCGACGCCTTCACGGTCAAGCTGCAAACCGAAAATCAGGACGCCTACTTGCAGGCGGTGCCCGAGTTGCGCGTACTCGACGCACATACCGGCGACACGATCAAACAGTACAACCCGGAAATTCGTCACAAGGTGCTGCTGATCCTCTCCGGCAAGAAGGCCTCGGACCTGAACACGCCCGAAGGCGTCCAAAAGCTGTCCAATGAAATGCGCGTTGCCATCAATGGCATCATCGAGCCGCCGCCACCGCGCAAGAAGGGCAGCAAGGAACCGGAGGAACCCGGCGATCAGGCGAAGCCGGACGAGCCGGTGCAGGCGGTGCTGTTCACCTCGTTCATTGTTCAGTAGCATGCCAGTCGCCCTCTCGCGCCCATGAGCCAGGACTTTCTCTCCCAGGAAGAAGTCGATGCCCTGCTGAAGGGCGTGACCGGAGAATCCGAGGAAGCCGCCACCGAGGACACCGGTGGCGGGGTCAAGGCCTACGATCTGGGACGGCAGGAGCGCATCGTCCGCGGTCGCATGCCGACCATGGAACTCATCAACGAGCGGTTCGCCCGCCTGTTGCGGATCGGCCTGTTCAATTACATGCACAAGAGCACCGAAGTGTCGGTTGGCCCGATCAAGGTGCAGAAGTACAGCGAGTTCATCCGCAACCTGGTGGTACCGACGAATCTCAACCTCGTCACCGTCAAGCCACTGAGGGGTACGGCGCTGGTGGTATTCGACCCCAACCTGGTGTTTCTGGTCGTCGATAGCATGTTCGGCGGCGATGGCCGCTTTCACACGCGCGTCGAAGGCCGCGACTTCACACCAACCGAACAGCGAATCATCCAGGGCCTGCTCGGCGTATTTTTCGCCGAATACGAGAAAGCGTGGAAGCCGGTATACGAGGTCAAGTTCGAGTATGTGCGCTCGGAAATGAACACTCAGTTCGCCAACATCGCGACGCCCTCGGAGATCGTCGTGTCGGTTGTTTTCACGCTTGAGTTGGGCGGCAATTCGGCGGAGATGCATCTGTGCCTGCCCTATTCCATGGTCGAGCCGATCCGCGACGTGCTCTACAGCACCATGCACAGCGAACAGGCCGGCTCCGACAAACGCTGGACCAGCACCTTGACCCGGCAATTGCAACTGGCCGACCTGGAACTGGTGGCACCGCTTGCCAGCAGTACGGTGACGCTGGGCGACATCGTCAACATGAAGGTGGGCGACGTCCTGCCCATCAGCATCGACGACAGCATCCACGCCGCAGTCGATGGTGTGCCGGTCATGGCGTGCCGTTATGGCATCCGCAATGGCCAATATGCCTTGAAGGTGGAACGTTTCCTGGCCCAGGAAGAGGCCGAGCAGGGATAGGAGCGGCAAATGAGCGACGAAGTCGAAGAGAACCAGGTTTCCGACGACGATTGGGCGGCGGCGATGAACGAGCAGGCGGAATCGGAACCGACGGCGGAGGCCGCTCCAACCCCAGCCCCGGCACAAATCTTCGAGCAGTTCGGCGGCGGCCAGGAGAAACCGGCCTCGCCCCACGGCTTCGACATGATCCTGGACATTCCGGTGCGCATGACCGTCGAACTGGGTCGCACCAAGATCTCGATTCGCAACCTGCTGCAATTGGCCCACGGCTCCGTCGTGGAGCTGGATGGGCTGGCCGGGGAGCCGATGGACGTGCTGGTGAATGGAACCTTGATCGCCCAGGGCGAGGTCGTGGTCGTCAATGACAAATTCGGCATCCGTCTCACCGACATCATTACGCCCCAGGAACGGATCCGCAAACTGAACCACTGACCGGCGGGAAAGCCCGCGCTTTCCCCCTCTGCTCCACCATTTCCCGGAAGGTCCGCCTTCGTAAGCTTGCGGTGCCATGGCCGCCGCAACTTCAGCAGTTTCACGTTCGTCCACCAAGCTTGCCTCGAGAGCCTCGACGGTACTGTCGGCCGCGCTGCTGCCCGTTCTTGCCCACGCGCAAACTCCGCCCACGCAGGATCTCGGCGGCAGTGCCTTGCAGTTGCTGTTCGGGCTGCTGACCGTCCTGGCCTTGTTGTTTGCCAGCCTGTGGCTCTTGAAGCGGCTCTCGGCGCCACGCGGCGAGGCCAGCCGCCTCATGCGTGTCGTGGCAGGTACGGCGGTGGGTGCCCGGGAACGCGTGGTCGTACTGGAAATTGGCGCCACCTGGCTGGTGCTCGGCGTCGCACCAGGCAATGTCACGGCGCTGGCGGAGCTGCCGCGCGCCGACCTGCCCAGCGAGCCCGCCGGCGCCAGGCCAGACTTTGCCGATCGCCTGCGGCAAATGCTGAACCGAAGCGGCAAGCCGTAGGAATGCGTCTCGGTCGACCCCTCCTCTTCCTGCTGGTCCTGCTGCCGGGCCTGGCCCTGGCCCAGGCCCTGCCGGCCGTCACCAGCACACCGGCACCGGGCGGTGGCACCCAGTGGTCGCTGTCGATCCAGACCCTGCTGCTGCTGACCAGCCTGACCTTCCTGCCGGCATTGCTCTTGATGATGACCAGCTTCACCCGGATCGTCATCGTCCTCTCGCTGCTGCGGCACGCGCTCGGCACCCAGACATCGCCACCCAATCAGGTCCTGATTGGCCTGGCCCTGTTCCTGACTTTTTTCATCATGGCGCCGGTGGGCGACAAGATCTACACGGAAGCCTACCTGCCACTCGCCGAGAACAAGATTACCTTCGTCGAGGCGCTCGACCGGGGCGCGGCACCACTGCGGGTGTTCATGCTCAAGCAGGTCCGGCAGGGCGATCTGGCCCTGTTCACCAAGATCGCCAATCAACCGCAGCCGGCCTCGGCCGAACAGATACCGATGCGGGTACTGGTACCGGCCTTCGTCACCTCCGAGTTGAAGACCGCCTTCCAGATCGGCTTCATCGTCTTCATTCCCTTCCTGATCATCGACATGGTGGTGGCCTCGGTGCTGATGTCGATGGGCATGATGATGATGTCCCCGGTGATCGTCGCCCTGCCATTCAAGATCATGCTCTTCGTCCTGGTCGACGGCTGGGATCTGCTGATCGCCTCGCTGGTCGGCAGCTTCGGGTAGCGATGGCGCGATGACGCCCACCACCGTTGTCGAAATCGGCCGCCAGGCCCTGGAAGTCGCGTTGCTGGTCTCGGCGCCGCTGTTCATCGCCGCCCTGGTCACCGGGCTTCTGGTCAGCATCTTCCAAGCCGCCACGCAGATCAACGAAGCCACGCTGTCGTTCGTGCCCAAGCTGATTGTCATCTTCATGACCCTGATTCTGGCCGGCCCCTGGATGATCACCCTGATGACGGACTACATGCGCCGTCTCTATGAGGCCATCCCGAGCCTGATCGGCTGATGATCACGGTCACATCCGCACAACTGGACGCCTGGCTCGCGGCGTTCATATTCCCAATGGCGCGGATTCTCGGCTTGATGGCCACCGCGCCGGTCTTCAACAATACCGCGTTGCCACGACAGGCACGCCTGCTGATCGGTCTGGCGATCGGCCTGGCCCTGGCGCCGGCGTTACCGCCCATGCCCGCCGTTCCGGCCGGTTCCTGGGTCGGGTTGGCCATACTGGCGCAACAAACCCTGATCGGCGTCCTGCTCGGTTTCACGCTGCGCCTGGCGTTCTCGGCCGTCGACCTCGCCGGCGAATTGATCGGCCTGCAAATGGGCCTGTCGTTCGCCGTCTTCTACGACCCGCAGAACGCGGCGCAGACCCCGGTGCTCAGCGAAATCCTGGGCTTGCTGGCCACGCTGATCTTCCTGGCCATGAACGGCCATCTGCTGGCGCTGTCGGTGCTCGCCGAAAGCTTCAAACTCCTGCCGGTCAGCGCCGCCCCCATCGCCGCCGGCGGCTTCAAGGCCCTGCTCGCCTGGACGGCGACCTTGTTCTCCGCCGGGGTGCTGCTGTCGCTGCCGCTGGTCGCGGCGCTGCTGATCGCCAACATCGGCATGGGGGTGCTGTCCCGGGTAGCCCCGCAACTCAACCTCTTCGCCATCGGCTTCCCCGTCACCATGATGGCCGGCTTCACGGTGCTGATGGTGTCGCTACCCTATTTCGGCGCGGCGCTGGAAAGGCTGTTCGATCAGAGCTTCACGGCGCTGCACACGGTCATGCGGGCGGCGGGGGGTATTTAGGCGGCCTTCCTGGTCAGAAGGACGACGCCTTCCGCAGTACGCTGCGAGCCGAGCATGGAAGACTCGAGGCCTTCGCTGTACTCGAGCACCTGGTAGCCATCGCAGTCGTTGAGGCGCATCAGTTCCTTGGCCCGGCGATGGAACAAGGCCCGCGCCTCGCCGGCGCCACCGTTGTGGAATCGCTTCATCTTCAGGGAGAAGTGGACGTGGTTGTCACCCAGCGGCGCTTCCTCGATGTGCCAGTTGGGCGCCAGCGGATCGAGCACGAGATAGGCGACACCGAGATAGAGGCCCCAACCGACGATCTTCTCCAGAGCGATGCTGTACGAGGGTGACAGCCTGAAGGTCGTATTGGGAATGATCGAGCCGGTCTTCGGCACCGAACTGCCCAGGGCCCAGGCCGGTGCGGGCTGACCGATATTGCCGACCAGCAGGGCCAGGGCCAGAGCCGGGAGAGCGACGCGGCTCATAGGTAGTCGAACAAGGACAGCTTGGTTGTCATCGCGAACGACTTCTGGGCGGCTTCCAGATCCGTCTGCTTGCGCGTGAGGTCCGTAATCGCCTGGGCGTAGTCAAGGTCTTGCAGGTTGGACAATGTCTGCTGGTATTGCAGGTCAAGGTCCGTGTTCAAGCTCGACAGCGAATCCAGCTCGTTCAGGCGCGAGCCAACGGCTGCCCGTACCCCGAGGATGTTCTCCTGCGCCTGACCAAGGTTGGTGAGAGCCGAACGGATATCCCCGAAGTACTTCGCCTGGTCGGCGGCGCTAACGACGGTACTTTCAAGGGCACCGATCAGCTTCGCGATCGTTTTGAAAACACTCTGGCTGGAGCTCGGCGCCACCGAAAAGCTGTCACCCGTGGCGGGACTGCCGGTGATGGTCACGGAAGCACCATAGTCAGCCGGCGGCGCGGTGGTCTTCTGCAAGGCAATCGGCTGCCCGCTGTTGTAGGTCGCCGGCGCCGCCAGCAGGGCTGTAGCGCCATCGTAGATCTGGTAGGTGGTCACACCAGCCGCGACGGAAAACTGAATCGTATACGCACCGCTGGTCGGCGCGACCCATGCGGCTGGATTGGTCACGCTGCCCGCATCGGCGATGCCCGTACCCGTATTGCCGGCGGCATAGTTGGTGGTGAATTGGCCGTTGCCGCTCTTGATGCGCATGAAGACGTCGTTGCCCGCGTCGCTTACTTCGAGGTGGCGGGTGGCCGCGACCTGAAGCGTGCGCTGGCCGTCATCGCCGAAATAGGTAACATCGGGCGTCGCCCCGCTCACCAGGGCATCGACACTCCCACCGAAAGGCTTGGTGCTGCCCATGTAACCGGAGAACTGGTATTGGCCCGTGCCGTCGGTCGAATTGGCAAGCCCCATCATCTCATCGAAACGGGCGCGCAGTTCCACGGCGATACCCTTGCGGTTGCTGGCGGAAAGAGAGCTGTTGCCGGCCAAGATGGCAAGCTCGTGCAACCGGCCGAACATGTCGGTGGCGCTGCCCAGTTGGGCCTCTTCCAGGCCAAGGGCCGATTGGGCATTGCTTTGATTGGTGCCGTACTGGCCCGTCACGTCCTTGGCCTGCTGCACTTCCAGCGCGCGCGCCGCCGCCACGGGATCGTCCGAGGCGGTCAGGATGCGCCGGCCGCTGGCCACCTGCTGCTGCAAGTGGAGCATTTGGGCTGTCTGCCGGTTGATCGAGCCGACGCCGGCGTCGTAGATCATGCTGGTGCTGATTCTCATGGCCTGCTTCCCTTCCTATCTCATGATGCCCAGCAGTTCGTCGAACAGCGTGCCCGCAATCTGGATGACCTTCGCCGATGCCTGGTAGGCCTGCTGGTAGCGCAGCAGGTTGGCGGCTTCTTCGTCGAGGTTCACTCCGGACATGCTTTGCTGGGCGGCCACCGCCTGGTCCACCAGGTTTTGCTGGGCATTGCCGATCGTTTGCACTTGCCGCGTCTTGTTGCCCACTTCGCTGACCAGTTGCGAGTAGGCCGACTGGTAGCTGGCGGTCCCGCCCATCATGGTGGTGGTGGTCTGCAGGCCGGCCAGGGCGACGGCGTTGCGGTTGTCCGAGACACCATTCACGTTGCTCGCGATGGTGAAGACATCGCCGCTGGCCGGCGTTCCGGAAATCTGCACAGTCCAGCCGTTGTAGGTGATGTTGCCGCCGGCCGTAAAGGCGACACCGGCCGGATTGCCGGTGCCCGTACCGTTCACGTTGAACGTCGTTGGCGGGTTGTTGAACGTGATGGTCACCGTCTGCTGGAGGTTGGCATTCGGCGGTGGCGGCGCGTTGACGCTGCCGGCGCCGATGGCGCCGGTGCCGGTATTGGCGAGCGCGGCCGAACTTCTGATCGGCGCTGCGGCGGCGATATTGCGCGGATCGCCGATCACCACGCGCAGGCTTTGCGCACCGGTTCGCGTGGGTTCGATCTTGAAGGTATCGCCGATCGCGGGCGCTCCGCTCAGGGCCAGGTTGAAACCTTGCCCGCTGGCGGTCGCCACGGCTGCCGGACTCGCACCGGCCGGCCAGGAATAATTGTCGGACAGACGGGTCAGAACATACCCGGCGGCCGTGTAACTCAACTGGTAGTCGCTGCTGGTCAGGTCGGCGGCGGCGGTGGCCGAAAAGCTCGCCGTCACTACGCCGGTACCGGAATTGTTCGTGCTGGCGAAAGCGGTGGGCGACGCGACGCTGAAGAAGTTGCCGCCCAGCGCGCCGGTGAGATCCTGCCCCAACTGGTGTTGGGCGTTGAAGTTCTGCGAGAGCGCAATGGCGACCCGGCCCAGCGCGTTCTGGGCACTGTCCAGCGAGCCGCTACGGAAGGCCACCAGTCCTCCCAGCGTGCCGCCGGTGATCTGGGACTCCGGCAGCTCGATGGTATTGCCGCCGGGCATCCGCATGGCCACGACCAGGCGCTGCGGGTCATCGGCCGCCGCCTTCGCCGCCAGGGAATAGCTCTCGGTGCCAATGACCAAGGGCTGCCCGCTGCCGATGAAGACGTTGAAGGCGCCGTCGCCCTGAACGACTGTCGTGACACGAACTTCCTTGTTGAGGTCGGCGATCAACTGATCCCGCTGGTCGAGGAGATCGTTCGGTTCATGGGCGAGGCTGCCCGCCCCGGCCAGGATGATGCGCTGATTGATATCGGCGATTTCCTTGGAATAGCTGTTGATGAGGGAAATCTCGCTGGTGATCTGGGAATTGATGCCGTCGCGGATCTCGGTCATGCGTTGATCGAGGGACTGGAAGCGGGACGCCAGGGCCTGCGCGGCGGAAAGCATCGACTGTCTGGCCGGTACCGAGGACGGATTGGCCGCGACCTCCTGGGTGCCCTTGAAGAAGTCCGCGAGCGCCGGGCTGAGACCCGCGGCGGGGTCGGCCAACAGGTTGTCGATCTGCTGGATTTGGCTCAAGTAGCCATCCATCTCGGACGCACTGGTTTGGGCCGAGAGCACTTGCCGGGAGAGAAACTGATCGTAGATACGCTTCACGGTCTGCACGTTGCTGCCCTGGCCGATGAAGCCAGCGCCGGACAAGACCGGCGTATTGGTGCCCTGCACGACCAACTGCCGGTTGTAGCCGGCGGTCGAGGCGTTGGCGATATTGTGGCTGGTGGTGGTCAGCCCGATGTTGGCGGCGGTAAGGCCGGTGACGCCGATACTCAGGGTGCTCATGGTGGCTCCGTATCCAATTGCCGTTATCGGCAAAAACTGCCGACGGTTGAGGGCTTACGGAGACAACAGCAATGCCTGTGCCAGGCTATGCCAGCAGGGCGGCTTTCAGGGTCTGGCCATTGATGATGCGCTCAAGCTTGGCGGCGTAGGCCGGATCGGTGGCATAACCCGCCCGCTGTAGTCCCTGGGCAAAATGGCTCGCGTCGGCCGATCCGAGCACGGCCGTGTAGCGGGGATTCGAGGCGAGCAGATTGGCGTAGTCCCGGAAGGCCTCGGCATAGGAGCCATAGGCGCGAAAACGTTCGACGCGCTGCTGGGCGACGCCTTCCACATACTCGGTGGTCGCCGCCTCCACAGTCGCTCCGGTCCAGTTGCGGCCGGCCTTGATGCCGAAAACGTTATACGAAGGCTGACCGTCCGCTCGACGCGGTTCGGCGCGGCCCCAACCGGTTTCCAAAGCCGCCTGGGCCACCAGAAACCCGGCCGGAATACCGGTGGCGCGCGAGACCTCCAGCGCCTGGGGCCAGATCTTGCCGACGAACTCCCGGGCGGCCGGCGTTGTGCCGGATGAGCTGACCGGCCCCGACGAAGTGGCCGGCTGTGGCGGAACGGTGGGCACTACCGGCAACGGCAAGGCCGTCGCATCGCCGGTCGGTAGCGGCAAGCCCCGGACCGCCCGGTTCAAGGGATAGGGCATCGCCGGCGCTTGCAGCGGCAAGCCCGCTTCGAAACTGACCGGATCGCTGGCGGTATTGCGGGACAACTGCTTCTCGATCACCGCCGCCAGGCCGGTGCCGCCCTTGGTAGCCATGACCTGACCCATCTGTTGATCGAGGAGGGATTCGTACAGTCGCGTCTGTTCGCTGTCGAACAGGCCCTCGCGGGGCGAGGCGTCGCGCATCGACTTCAGCACCATTTGCAGAAACAGCGCCTCGAATTGCTGCGCCGCCGCCTTCAACGCGGCCGGATCGTTGGCCTTGGTCTGGCGTTTCAAGGCCGCCAGGCCGCTGGTATCGAAAATGGAGGGGGTAATCGTCGGGGCGGTCATAATTCTGGTTCGCCCTGAGCATTGCATCGCCGCCCTGCCGGCAATCGACGAAACACGGCGGCAAACCCTGCCCTTTAGATGATTTCCAGCTCGGCCCGCAGCGCACCCGCGGTCTTCATGGCCTGAAGGATGGCGATCAGGTCCTGCGGATTGGCGCCGATGGCGTTGAGCGCCTTGACCACGTCGGCCAGACTGGCACCGGTCTTGACGTTCGAAAGCCCGCCGCCCTCCTGCTTGATGTCGATCTGGGCATTGGTGACGCCCGCCGTCTGGCCCCCAGAGAAGGCGCCGGGCTGACTCACCGCATTATCGGCGGTCACGGCAACGGAGAGATTGCCGTGAGCCACGGCGCAATTCTCGATCTTGACCGTCTGGTTCATCACCACCGAGCCGGTTCTGGAGTTAACGATCACCTTGGCCGCCACCTGCGCCGGCGTGATTTCCAGATCGCCGACACGGCCGAGGAAGGCCACCCGCTGGTTGGCATCGACCGGGGCCAACACGCGAATCTGGCGGCCATCGACCGCCACCGCGGTACCGGGCTGGTCGCGGTTGATCGCGTCAACCACCCGTTGCACGGTGGCGAAATCGGTGGCGTTCAACTCGTAGTGGACGAATTCACCTTGTCCGACGGCCGTGGGGACCTCGCGTTCCACCGTTGCCCCACCGGCGATGCGGCCGACCGAGAGGTGATTCACGGTTACCTTCGAGCCGCCGCCGGAAGCCCCCGCGCCGACCACCACGACGTTGCCCTGGGCCATGGCGTACACCTGACCATCGGCTCCTTTCAACGGTGTCAGCACCAGCGTGCCACCCTTGAGGGACTTGGCATTGCCGATCGACGAGGCGGTGATGTCGATCTGCTGGCCGGCACGGGCAAAGGGCGGCAGCGTCGCCGTGACCATGACCGCCGCGACGTTCTTCAGTTGCAGGGACTGGCCCGGCGGCAGATTGACGCCCATGCCGGACAACATGTTGATGATGCTCTGCACCGTGAAAGGCGTTTGCGTGGTCTGGTCGCCGGAACCGTCGAGACCGACCACCAGACCGTAGCCGACCAGTTGGTTGTTGCGCACTCCGGCGATCGAAGCGAGGTCCTTGATGCGCTCCGCCCGCGCGGAGTCGGCCACCATCAGGCCGGCGAACAGCCACATCACCGCGATCAGAACCTTGTGGATATTGCTCATGGCTTGCCCCTCAGAACGGCAGGAAGGTCAGGAAGAACCGGCTCAGCCAGCCCATCACCTGGGCACTGTCGACGAAGCCGTTGGCCTTGAACTCCATGCGCGCATCGGCCACCTGGGTGGACTGCACGGTGTTGGCGCCGGTGACGTTGTTGGGATTGACGACACCGGAGAAGCGGATGAATTCCTCGCCCTCCTTCAGGCCCATCTGCTTTTCGCCGGAGACGAGCAGATTGCCGTTCGGATAGACCTCGATGACGGTGACGGTGATGGTGCCGGTGAAGTCGTTGGTGGAGCTGTTCTCGCCCTTGCCGCCAAACTTGTTGGCGCTGTCGGCGGACGCCGACATGCCCTGGAAGCCCTTCAGCGGCAACCCGACGATGGTCGGCACCGACAGGTCCATGCTCTGGCTGCGCTCGGCCTTGGTGTCGGACTTCTTCGAGGCCTGGGTCTTCTCGACGATGTTGATGGTCAAGGTGTCGCCGACGAAGCGAGCCCGGCGGTCCTCGAACAAGGGGCGGCTGTTGGCGATATTGAAGATCGCCCCGTTGGCGGGGGCCACCACCGCCTTGGGCTCGGGCCGCACCGTCATCGGTTGATGGATCGACGTCGACGGCGTGGTGGTCACGCACCCGGCCAGCACGTTGGCCGCGATCAGAAACAACAAAGCCCTTTTCATGACATCACCCATCAGAGTTGGGTCAGGCGGCCGAGCATGGAGTCGGAAGTCTGGATCGCCTTCGAATTGAGTTCGTAGGCGCGCTGGGTCTGGATCATGGTCACCAGTTCTTCGGCGACGTTCACATTGGAGGTTTCCACGTAGGCCTGGTTGAGCAGGCCGGTACCGTTGCTGCCGGGGGTATTGGGTGTCGGCGTGCCAGACGACGCCGTCTCGACGAAGAGATTCTCGCCGGCGCTCTGCAAACCGCCCGGATTGACGAAACTGGCCAACTGGATGTTGCCCAGTTGTGTCGGGGTGGCCGAACCGGCCAGCAACACCGAGACAATGCCATCGCGGCTGATGGTGATGGAGGTGGCGTTCGACGGGATGGTGATGGCCGGCGACACCGGGTAACCGCTGGAAGTAACCAATTGGCCGGTGCTGTCCATCTGGAACGCGCCGTCCCGGGTGTAGGCCAGCGTGCCGTCGGGCATCTGGATCTGAAAGAAGCCCTGGCCGCTGATGGCCACATCCAGCGAATTTTCGGTGCGCTGCAGACTGCCCTGGGTAAAGATGTGCTCGGTGGCGATCGGCCGCACCCCGGTACCGAGCATCAGCCCGGATGGAATTGTCGTTTGTTGCGAGGAGGCGGCGCCCGGCTGGCGCAGCGTCTGGTAGAGCAAATCCTCGAACACCGCGCGCTGGCGCTTGAAGCCATTGGTGCTGACGTTGGCCAGATTGTTGGAAATGACGTCGAGCTGGGTCTGCTGCGCGTCGAGGCCGGTCTTGGCAATCCAGAGGGAGCGGATCATGGGGCGGTCTTTCTTATCGGGCGTTGATGACTTGCGTGGCCGAACGGTCGTTCTGGTCGGCGGTCTGCAACATCTTCACTTGCATTTCGAACTGGCGGGCCAGCGAAATCATGCTGACCATCTGATCGACCGGATTGACGTTGCTGCCCTCCAGGTAGCCGCCGGCAATCTGTGTCTTCTCGTCCATGGGCGCCGGATCGCCGCTCTTCAGTCGGAACAGCCCGTCGCCGCCGCGCACCAGTTCGGCCTCATCGGGGTTGACCAGCTTGATGCGACCAATCGAGTTGACCGTGTTCTGGGCACCGGTCTCCGGAATCACCGACACCGTGCCGTCCTTGCCGATCGACACCTTCACGTCTTGGGGAACGGTGATGGAGCCGCCATCGCCCTGGACCGGGAGTCCGGTACGTGTTTGCAGCACGCCGTTCACCGAGGTTTCCAGGCTGCCATTGCGCGTATAGGCCTCGCTGCCATCGGGCATGGCCAGCGCGATCCAGCCGGAACCCTGCACCGCGACATCGAGAGAGCGACCGGTGTATTGCAGCGGCCCGGACGTGTAGTCGGTGTGGGTGCTGGCGTCGACCGCAAAAGCGCGCGTCGCCAGCGGCGCGGGGGTATTGCGGGATTGCACCTGCACCGCGCGCAAGCGGTGTTCCTCGGCGCGATAGCCGGTGGAGGTGACGTTGGCCAGATTGTGCGCGACAGCCGCCTGGCGGCCCATGGTCTGGGCCGCGCCGGTCATTGCCGTATAAATCAGGCGATCCATCTTCTAGTGCCGATCAGCGCAGGTTGACCAGTGTTTGCAGAATCTGGTCCTGCGTCTTGATGGTTTGGGCGTTGGCTTGGTATACCCGCTGCTGGGTGATCATGCTCACCAGTTCGGCGGTCAGATCGACGTTGGAATCTTCCAGGGCGGACGACTGCAATGGACCATACTGGCCGCTGGAGCCTGGCGCCCCGGTCATCTCGGCGCCGGACACCGAGGAGGCCGTCCAGGTATTGTCGCCCAGCGGCTGTAGCCCCTGCGGATTTCGGAAGTTGGAGAGCACCACCTGGCCGAGATTCTTTGATTGGCCGTTGGTATAGCGACCGAGAATGATGCCGTCGGAGCCGATATTGAACCCGGCCAGTTTGCCCGAGGCGAAGCCGTCCTGGACCAGTGAATTGACGGTGAACTGGGCGCCGTACTGGGTGGAGCCGCTGAAGTTCACCGGGAACGTCATCGGATCGACACCGCCGGCATAACCGAGATCGGTATCGGAGATCGTTTGACTGGGTGTGCCGCCGGACAGGATGGTGCCATCGGGATTGAAGACCAGCGTGGTCAACGCCGTGCCCGACAGGTCGGTGAAGGTTGGCGACGCGCCGGCCGGGTTGGCTACCGTGGTGTAGACGGCCCAAGTATTCACGGCCGCGTTGTCCTTGACGAAATACATCGTGTAGACGTGCGGGTTGCCGAGGCTGTCGTAGGCGGTCACCGCGGTGGACTTGTTGTAGGTCTGGGCATTGAGGCGGTCAAAGGGCGCCACGGTCGGAGCCGCTTCGCGGGAATCCAGGTTCACGTTGGCCTGGATGCCGGAAGCGGCGGTGCTGGCGCCGGTGGCCTGGGGCGTCGCGTCGGAACTGAGGGCCGGGTCGAACATGCGCAAGGGCACCAGCGGCGGGTTCACCACGCCGTTGGCATCGGCCGCATAGCCCATCAGTTGCTGCGCCTTGGCATTGACGATGTAGCCATCCTTGTCCAACTGGAACTGGCCGTTGCGGCTATAGACCGGGTCGCCGATGGCATTCTGCAGCCGGAAGAAACCGCCGCCGTTGATGGCGAGGTCGAGGGGATTGTTGGTGATGGAGACGTTGCCCTGGGTGAATTGCTGTGCCACCGAGGCCACCTTGACGCCCAGGCCAATGGGCGAGGCGCCGGCGCCGGCCAGCGAGGCGGCAAACACGTCCGCGAACTGGGCCGTGGACAGCTTGTAGCCCACGGTACTGGAGTTGGCGATGTTGTTGCCGATGGTGTCCAGGGCTTTGGAGGAAGCGCTCAGGCCGCTCAAACCTTGTTGAAAACTCATTTCCGTCTCCTGTTAGAGGATCTGTTTCACTTCGTCCATGGTGAATGCGCCAAGGCTGCCAAGATCCAGTGCGAAACCCTGGCTGGTCCGAATCACGCTTCTCACCATGGCCAGACTGAGGGCCGTGGCGTCGACTTTCTCGCCGCCCTGCTTGGCGGCGATGGCGATGCTGTAGTTGCCGTCGGCGGCCTGCGCGCCGCTGTCGGTCTTGCCGTCCCAACTGAAGTTGTGTACGCCGGCGGCGAGGGCGCCCAAGGACAGCGTCTTCATCGGCAGTCCGTTGGCGTCCGAAATGGTCACCGTCACCTCGTCGGCGGCGCCGGCGAGTTCGATACCGCCCACCCCGGCGCTGCTGGCCAGTTGCAGACCACCGCCAGGGACCAATACCGCGTGGCCTACCAGGCTGGCGGCTTGGGTGGTTTGTGTATCCAGGCTATCTTGCAGGAGCGTCTGCAGGGTGGCGTTGAGCTTCTCGATGCCGCTGACCGTGCTGATCTGCGCCAACTGCGAGGTCACCTGGGCGTTGTCCAGCGGGTTGAGCGGATCCTGATTCTTCAGTTGGGTGGTCAGGAGCTTCAGGAAGCGATCCTGGGCCTCGGAGATCTGGCTCTGGGTTGCCGACGTCTTGTTGTTGGCATAGTCGAGCAATGCCTGGTTCCCGTTGGCGGCGCTGGTGGCGGTGGTGGCCATGACGTTTTCCTCTACTGGGCAATGGCGAGTGTCTTGAGCAGCAGCGACTTCGCCGTGCTCATGATCTCGGCGTTGGTTTGATAAGCGCGGGAAGCCGAGATCATGTTGGTCATTTCCTCCACGACATTCACGTTCGGCATCTCGACGTAACCCTGTTCGTTGGCGGCCGGGTTCTTCGGGTCGTAGATCAGGCGGCCCGGAGCGGCGCTATCGACTACGCCGGTCACCCGCACACCGACGCCGCCGTCGGCTGTCACGGGCATTGCCTTGAACACCACCTGTTTGGCCCGATAGGGCTTGCCGTCGGCGCCGACGAGGCTGTCGGCGTTGGCCAGGTTGCTGGCCGTGGCGTTCAGTCGCGCCGACTGGGCGGTAAGCGCCGAACCGGCGATGGAGAAGACGTTGAACAGGCTCATGTCACTGTCCCTGGATGGCGGTCTGGAGGCGACGGAACTCTTCGCGGATGAAGGTCAGCGAAGATTCGAGTTGCACGGCGTTCTCGGCAAAGGCGCTGCGTTCGACGTCCATATTGACCGTGTTGCCGTCAACGGCCGCCTGGAACTCGGTGCGATAGAGCGTTTGCGCACCATATGGCGCGGCGCCACCCGCACCGGCGAGATGCTTTTCCGCCGTCCGACTCATGGCCAGGGCGCCTGCGGCGCGCCCGGAGACCGCACCGGCGAGCGCCGTCTTGAAGTCGATGTCGCGGGCCTTGTAGTTGGGCGTGTCGGCATTGGCGATGTTCGAGGCCAGCAACTCCTGACGATGGCCGCGCAGGTTCGTCGCCTTGGTCAAGGTTCCCATCAGTTGGTCGATACGATCAAGCATTTCCGGCCTCAAAGAATGTCTGCGAGAACCGTTATGCAGCAAGCGTGCCAGGCGCCGAATGAACCGACAGGGCCGCATTGGCCCGGAAAACAAGCGATAGACCTTTGCGGTTGGCCGGACTTGCCGGCAAGGCGGAGCCCGCGCGGCAATTCTTGCCGTTGGCAACCACCGCGATTCCACGAACTTCCCGCGCCCTTGCCTCGCCGCCCACCCCATGCTTGAATCGAGCCCATGAAGAGATTACCGTCGTTGATGGGTTGTGCGGCGACGCTGTTCGCAATGCTGGCGGGTGGCGCCCTCGCCCATCAGGATCCGCTGCCGGTAAAGAAGGCCGTGGAAGACTTTCTGCGCATACAGACCGAGGGGCTGCCCGGCCGGGTGAGCTTCACGGTTGGCAACCTCGACCCGGCGAACCAGTTGGCGCCCTGCACGGGACTACAAGTCAGCATGCCCGCTGGGGCGAAACCATGGGGGCGAACCAATGTCGCCGTGCGCTGCCAGGTCGAACAGAGCTGGAGCATCTTCCTGCCCGTCCATATTCGCGTGGTTACCGATTATCTGGTGACGGCGCTGCCGCTGACCCAGGGGCAAACGATTGCCGCCGGGGATCTGGCGCGTCGGGAGGGTGATCTCTCCGACCTGCCCGCCGGTGTTCTGACCGATGAACACCAGGCAATCGGCCGTACCGTCACCATGTCCCTTACGGCCGGGCGCCCCCTGCGTGCCGATCTATTGCGCCAGCCGATCGTGGTACAGCAGAACCAGTCGGTCAAGGTCGTCTCCCTGGGCCCTGGTTTCCAGGTGGCGAACGAAGGTCGCGCCTTGAATAGCGGCACCGAGGGTCAGGTCGTCCAGGTGCGCCTGCAGAGCGGGCGGATCGTCAGTGGCGTTGCCCGGGCGTTGCCCGAGCGGGCGGCATCGTGGCGATAAACTTCTAGCGTAAAATCATCGCATTAACGGATTGCTCAAGTTTTTCCGGGGTGAGCCGATAAATCAGACAATCGCTGAAAGCGTACAAAGGAAATATCGTGAAGATCAATAGTGCCATCACCTCGGTCGGAACCAGCCCCGCGGGCAATCGGGCCAAATCCGCAGCCCATGCGCCGCAGGCAACTCCCGCTCAGTCCGGCGAACAAGTCGCCTTGTCGTCCTTGTCGGCGCGGTTGCAGCAAGCAAGCGTCGCCATGGCGGATACGCCGGTGGTCGATGTCGCCCGGGTCGCCGAGATCAAGCAGGCAATCACCGAAGGGCGCTTCCAGGTCAATCCCGAACGGATTGCCGATGGCCTGCTGGAGAACGTCAAGCAGATGCTGGCCAAGCAACTTTAGTCTGGCCACGCCGGACCGATGCCTCGGGACACCCTCGCCGGGCTGATTGACCAGGAGCTGCGATCGCTCCGGACTTTCGTCGTCTTGCTTGGTCGCGAGCAAGAATTGCTCGGCCAGGGCGCGGTCGAGCCGCTGTCCGCGCTGGCCGAGGAAAAGTCCGCGCTCGCCACGACGCTGGTTCGCTTCGCGGCCGCCCGTGATGTCGAACTGGCTCAGCTGGGCTTGCCTGCCGGCCGAGCCGGCATGACTGCCTGGGTAGGCGGCAAGGCCGACACAAGCTGCCAGGCCGACTGGAACCAGGTGCTGGCTTTGGCCGCCGAGGCACGCGCGTTGAACGAAACCAACGGCAAGCTGATCGGCCTCCACATGCAAAACAACCAGCAGGCCTTGAGCGTGCTCATGGCAGCCGCGGATCAGGCCGTTACCTACGGCCCGGATGGTCAGCGGAAGGCCGGCTCTGGCGGCCGTTCGCTCGGCTCCGCCTGAAGCTTCCAGTCTTGGATGGCCGCCTTGCTCAGGGCAGCCTGACCTCCACCGGATTGTCCGGCGTCTTCGATTCGATGGTGATTGCCACCCGCCGGTTGCGGCCACGACCTTCGGACGTGGCGTTGTCGTCGACCGGCCGCTGATCGGCATAGCCGGTGGCGGTCAGGCGGCGCGGATCGACACCGCTATCGACGAACAGCCGCACGACGCTCGAAGCTCGCATGCCCGACAGTTCCCAGTTGGAGGGAAACTGTGCCGTGTTGATTGGTGTGTTGTCGGTATGTCCCTCGACCGTGACGGGAAAATCGGTGGGGGCCAGGATTTGGGCCACCGCGATCAGTGCCTGGACGGCGCCGATATCCAGGCGGGCATCACCTGGCGAGAACAGTACGCTGGCATTGATATCGACGGTGATGCCCAGCGCGCCCTCGGTGATGCGCACCTGTCCTTCCTTGACCAGGGGCGCCAGAGCCTGGTTGATCTCCCTGGCCATGTTGCGCATCCTCTCCTTCTTCACCCGCTGCATTTCATCGGTCCGGACGTTCGGGGTCGGCTTCCGCATGGGAATCGCCAGCGGCATCGGCGCGTTCGGGTTGATGGCCACCTGGGCGCCGGTGGCGCTGCCGGGAATGTGCCGGAAGGCGGAGGAAAGGGTGTCGGAAAGCACCCGGTACTTACCCTCGTTGACCTGGGAAATCGCGTACATCACCACGAAGAAAGCAAATAGCAGGGTAATGAAGTCGGCGTAGGAAACCAGCCAGCGCTCGTGGTTTTCGTGCTCGTCCTCGCCGCGCTTGCGCCTGGCCATGCTCAGACGAAGTAGCCCTGCAGACGGCTTTCGATGATGCGCGGATTGTCGCCGTTGGCGATGCCAACCAGGCCATCGACATACATCTCGCGCACGGCGACCAGTTGCTGGATGCTGGCCAGCAGCTTTTTCGCGACGGGCAGAAAAACGAGGTTTGCCGAGCCCACGCCATAAATGGTGGCCACGAAGGCAACCGCGATGCCGCTGCCCAGCTTGGCGGGGTCGGAAAGGTTCTCCATGACATGGATCAGGCCCATCACGGCGCCGAGGATGCCGATGGTCGGGGCATAGCCGCCGGCCGATTCCCAGACCTTGGCCGCCAGTTTCATCTGCGTTTCATAGGACCCAATGTCGACTTCCAGCACATCCCGCAAACCCTCCGGCTCGGCGCCATCGACCAGCAACTGGAGGCCGCGACGCACGAACGGATCGCGAATTGTCGACATCTGCGCCTCCAGCGCCAGCAGCCCCTCCTTGCGGGCGATCATGCTCCACTGGACCACCTGGCCGATAAGCTGGGCCGGCACCACGCGCGGCGGGAAGATCACCCAGCGCGCCATGCGCGCGCCCAGCAGGAAGGTCGGCAGAGGACTTTGCAGCATGACGGCCCCCAGCGTGCCACCAATGACGATGAAGAATGCCGTCGGCTGGACCAGCGAGCCGACGTGACCGCCTTCGAGGACCTGGCCGAGCACAATCGCCAGGAAACCGAGCAACAAACCAACGATGCTGATCTTGTCCATACTCGCTCAAGCCCCCTGGACGGACTTCGGCGGCCGACCGCGACGCTTGGCCACCGGCGCCGCCCCGCCAAGCTGGGTGGCCGCGCGCAGGCGCGCGATCGCCTGGCTGTGCAATTGGCAAACGCGCGACTCGGTCACCCCCAGAACTTCGCCGATCTCCTTGAGGTTCATGTCTTCATCATAGTACAGGGCCATGACCATCTTTTCCCGCTCCGGCAGGCTCTCGATGCTCCGCACCAGCACCTGCCGCATGTCCTGATCTTCCAGGAGCCCGAGCGGATCGAGGCCCGATCCAGCCAGGTTGCGCTCCAGGTAGCCATCGCCCTGATCGCCGGCCAGATCCTCCAGATAGATCAACTGATGGCCGCGCGCCTCCTGGAGCAGCTTCTGGTAGTCGGCCAGCGCCATGCCCAGGGAATCGGCCAGCTCACCCTCGCTGGGCGGCCGACCGATCTGCTGTTCGAGTTTGTTGATCGCCTCTTCGACCCGGCGCATTTCACGGCGCACGCCGCGCGGCACCCAGTCGTTTTCGCGCAGCCCATCGAGCATCGCGCCGCGAATTCGCTGCACGGCATAGGTTTCGAACTGGGCGCCCAACCCTTCCTCGAAGCGGTTGATGGCATCGAGCAGGCCGATCATGCCGTTCTGGATCAGGTCGTCGATCTGCACGCTGGCGGGCAACTTGGCCATCAACTGGAAAGCGAGCCGCTTGACCAGTTGGGCGTACTGACGAACGAGGTGTTCTTTGTCGGGAGCGCCCTGGGCGGTGTACATGGGCGGAATCGGCGGCTTGAGTGCGGCCAACTATACCACCGAATCCAACAGCTCCGGCCGCTGCCGCGCCCCCTGTCGCATCGGCAAGAAGCCGTCGGCATCGCCGACATCCAGTGTTGGCGGCAGGCGTTGAATCAGCGCATCGGCCAGATGATCGGTCACCGGCACCGCCGATGCGCCCAGGTAGTCGAGGCGCACGCCGAGGTGCTCATGGGCGACCCGGCGCATGTTGTCGAAGATGGCCCGGGCCTCTTCGCGCGAGCGGGCGCGCGTAATGGCGATCTGGAAGTTGTCGCGGCCATGATCCTGGGCTATCCGTTTGATCAGTGCGTAGGCATGCGTGATAGCCACCCCCTGCGCGGCCACCACCACGGCCATGTGCCGCGCCGCGGCCGCGACGGCCGACAGATGGCCGCCGCGCCGATTGGCGCAATCGATCAGGATGAAACTTGCGCCTTGCTGCATCTGCCGCAGCGCGGCCTCCAGCCGTTGCTGTCCGACCGTGCTCAAGCGGTCGAGTTCACGGGCCGCTCGCGCCGCCGGCACCACGCGCACCAGGGGCGCGGCGGCCAACGCCACCTGGGTCAGGGTCCGTTCGCCACGCACCACATGGAAGAAGTCCTGCCGCGCGGCCAGGCCGAACGCGGCCAGCGCATTGTCCGGCGCCGGGTTCTCATCGACGATCACCACGCCATGACCGGAGGCCGCAAGCGCGGCGGCCGTCTGCACCACCAGGGTGGTCCGGCCACAGGCTTCGCGCCCCGAGGCGAAAGCCACCACCTGCGGCACCCGATTGCCGAACAGCCGGCGTAGCCCGTCGGCCTGGTCGCCGCCCCAGGCGGCGCGCTCAGCCATGAGTGGCTCCCAGGGTGGCGGACGCCGCCGAGCGCGGCGCCATGACCAAACCGACCTCGTTTTCCTGTAGGCGGTGCGGTGACGTGTCGGCCGGCAACTTGAAGGCGCGATGCAGCAGATAGTTGCGATTCGCCAGATGCAAGTCCTCGGGTACCCGCTGGCCGTTGGCGACATAGGCGAGCAGCAGACCATGGCGTACGACCGCGTCCAGCGCCGGCCCCAGCGACGGCGCCTCGTCGACCTTGGTGAGGATGCAACCCGCCAGATCCTCGCCGGCATAGGCGCGCACCACGTCGTCCAGCGTATCGCCACGACTGCCGGAATTGAGCAGCAGCAGCCGCTTCACTTCGCCTGCCCGGGTCAGCATGGCGGCCTGTTCGGCGACCATGCGATCGCGCTGACTCATGCCAACGGTATCGATGAGGATCATGTGCTTGTCGCGCAGATCGACCAGCGTGCGCCGCAAGTCTTCGCTGTCGCGCACCACATGCACGGGGACACCCAGAATGCGGCCATAGATGCGAAGTTGTTCGTGGGCGCCGATCCGATAGCCGTCGGTGGTCAACAGCGCGAGTTTGTCGGCGCCGTAGCGCACCACGCAGCGCGCGGCGAGCTTCGCAGTCGTGGTCGTCTTGCCGACTCCGGTCGGCCCCACGAGGGCGAAGACACCACCGCTGTCGATGATGTCGTTTTCTCCCGTCAATGTACGCAAGCGTCGGTTGATGGCACTCACCAGCCACTTGCGGCCATCGCCGATGGCCAGCGTTGCCGGCAGTTGGTCGACCATGCGGCGCGCCAGCAGGCTGGAAAAACCGGCATCGAGCATCTCGGCCAGCAGCATGGCCTGTACCGGATTCTGCCGCGACATCTCGCCCCAGGCGAAGCCCGCGAGTTGCCGCTCCAGCAGACTCTTGATGGCCTGCATCTCGCCCATCAACTGGGATACCTGAGGTTCGGCGGCGCCGCCGCCGAACGACCGATACGGCGCCGGCTCGGCCGGCATGCCGGCCCTGCCGCCTGGCGGCAGTTGGTCAGCGGGGGGTGCCTCCATCTGGGCGCGCGGCGGCAATGGGCGTAGCGGCGGTCGTGTTTCCAGCGTTTGACGCGGCGGTTCGATGGGTTGCTCCAGCGCGGCGGCGGCCATCGGCGCCCGGGGTGGCGCTTCGACGACTGGTGGCTGCCAGGCACGAAATGGCGTCTGGGCATGCGCCTTCGCCGACAGGCTGACCGTATAGTCGCCCTCGTCGTCCATCGATCTCGCCTCCACCGTCGGAGTGGCGGGCGGCAAGTGCCGACTGACGGGCGGCGGTGCCGATGGCGCCGCGACTTGCGGCGCCGGACGACTGGCCGCCTGGGCGGAGAGCGCATCCAGGCTATCCGCCGACATCGCCGTGATCTCGACACCGCCGGCGACCGCCTTGTTGGCGATCACAATCGCGTCGGGGCCCAATTCCTCTTTTACGCGGCGCAGTGCCTCTCGGGCAGTGGGCGCCACAAAGCGTTTCACAGTCATGCTCTAGCTCCGATCACGGTCGTCACCTTGATGGTCTTGGTTTCTGGAATTTCGGCGTTGGCCAGCACTTTCAGCGCCGGCCAGGCACGGCGCAGGAAGCGCGACAGCAGCCAGCGCAGCGAACCGGGCACCAGCAACACGGCCGGCAGGCCCATCTCCTCTTGTCGCTGCGCGGCGCTGGCGGTTTCCCGCAGCAAGGTATCGGCGAGGCCGGGCTCGATGCCCGAGGCGTCGCCGCCACCGTGTACCGCCTGACCCAGCAGGCGCTCCAGGCCGGGCTCGAGGGCCATCACCTGCATGTCGCTGCCCGCGGGATAGAGTTGCTGGACAATGGCGCGCCCCAGGGCGACGCGCACCTGACTGGTCAGTTCCAGAGGATCCTGGCTCCGCGCGGAATGCTCGGCCAGCGTGTCGATGATGGTGCGCGTATCGCGGATGCTGACTCCCTCTTCCAGCAGGTTCTGCAAGACCCGCTGGACGGTGGCGAGGGGCAACTGCTTCGGCACCAGGTCCTCGATCAGCTTCGGCGCATCCTTGGCGATGTGGTCCAGCAACTGCTGCGTTTCCTGCCGCCCGAGGAGTTCAGCGGCGTGGGAAAGGATCAGGTGATTGAGATGGGTGGCGACGACGGTACCGGCGTCGACCACCGTATAGCCCATGACATGGGCCTGATCGCGCAGCCCGGCGTCGACCCAGACCGCCGCCAGGCCGAAGGCCGGGTCCTTGGTCGGGTTGCCGGGCAAGGTGCCGCTGACCCGACCGGGATTGATGGCCAGATACATGCCCGGATAGGCCTCGCCGGCGCCGATTTCGACCCCCTTGAAAGCAATGCGATAGGCATTCGGCTTCAGTTCCAGGTTGTCGCGTATATGCACCGGCGCCGACAGGAAGCCGACTTCCTGGGCAAATTTCTTGCGCAGGCCACGAATGCGCTTGAGCAGTTCGCCATCCTGGTTCTTGTCTACCAGCGGAATCAAGCGGTAGCCGACCTCCAGGCCAAGGATGTCGACCGGCGCCACGTCGGACCAACTCGCGTCCAGCGCCTCCGCCGCGGGCGCCACCGGCGGCGGCGTGACGGCGTTGCGCTCCTGTTCGGCTTTCTGCTTTTGCATGGTCCACCAGGCCAGGGCGCCGATCGCGGCCGCGAGGAGCAGGAAGACCAAATGGGGCATGCCCGGAATCAGCCCCAGTACGCCGAGGATGCCCGCGGTGAGGATCAGCACCATGGGATTGCCGAACACCTGGCCGAGGAACTGCGTGCCGATGTCGCCTTCGGCGTCCCCGACGCGCGTCACCACCAGGCCGGCGGCGGTGGAGATGATCAGCGCGGGAATCTGCGCCACCAGCCCGTCGCCGATCGTCAGCAGGGTATAGATCTTCGCCGCCTGTCCGGCCTCCATGTCGTGTTGGAGTATCCCGACGATCAGGCCACCGAAGATGTTGATGACCATGATCAGAATGCCGGCCACCGCGTCGCCACGAACAAACTTCGAGGAACCGTCCATGGCGCCATAGAAGTCGGCTTCGTCGGCGATCTCCTTGCGCCGCCGCCGCGCCTCGTCTTCGCCGATCAACCCGGCATTGAGGTCGGCGTCGATGGCCATCTGCTTGCCCGGCATGGCATCGAGCGTGAAGCGCGCCGCCACTTCGGCGATGCGGCCGGCGCCCTTGGTGATGACGACGAAGTTGATCACGGTCAGGATGACGAAGACGACGATGCCAACGGCGTAGTTGCCGCCGACCAGGAAATGGCCGAAGGCCTCGATGACCTTGCCCGCCGCGTCGGGACCGGTATGCCCCTGGATCAGGACGATCCGTGTCGATGCGACGTTCAGCGACAGGCGCAACAACGTGGTGATCAGCAGGACCGTCGGGAAGATGGAGAAGTCCAGCGGCTTCTGGGTGTACATGGCGATCAGCAGCACCATGACCGCCAGCGCGATGTTGAAGGTGAAGAACAGGTCGAGGGCGAATGACGGCAGCGGCAG
Organism: Rhodocyclaceae bacterium; assembly: GCA_044220545.1. Taxonomy (GTDB): domain Bacteria; phylum Pseudomonadota; class Gammaproteobacteria; order Burkholderiales; family Rhodocyclaceae; genus Fen-999. Next base: position 69,968 of record JBGAQX010000018.1, read on the forward strand.
GACCATCATCGACAGGATGATGATGATCAGGCCGGGCGCGGCCAGCGCCTTCAGATTGCCGCGATTGAACAAGGCCGTCAGGGCCAGCGTGCCGTTCATGCCCCGACCTCGACGATTTCACCGGGATCCAGGTCTTCGGGCACGGCAATGGCGGCGGGCGGCTCCGACCTGGCCGGGGCACCTCCGGCGGCGTACTGGCCGAGCTGATAGACGTAGGCGAGTACCTCCGCCACGGCGGTATAGAGGCGGGCGGGAATCTGGTCGCCAATCTCCGTGTGGCGGTGCAGGGCGCGGGCCAGCGGCGGCGCTTCGAGCACCGGCACCCGGTGCTCGACCGCCAGGTCGCGGATTCTGGCGGCCAGGAGGTTCATGCCCTTGGCCACGACCACGGGCGCCCCCATGCGCTCGCGGTCGTACTTCAGCGCCACCGCGAAGTGCGTCGGGTTGGTAACCACCACGTCGGCCTTGGGCACCTCGGTCATCATGCGCTTGCGCGCCATCTCGCGCTGCTGGCTGCGAATGCGCGCCTTGAGCTGCGGGTCGCCCTCCATTTCCTTGAATTCCTGCTTGAGTTCCTCCTTGGTCATGCGCAGACCGCGGTAGTAACTCCAGAGCTGATAGGGCACGTCCAAGGCGGCGATCATGCCCAGCCCGACGACCATGGCGATAGAAGCAAATATCAGCATGTGACCAAAAGAGGTCAATGCCCTGTCGAGCGGCTGCGCGATCAGCGCGAAGAAGTGGTCCTGCTGGTGTCGCACCACCCAATAGATGACGCCACCAATCAGCAGGGCCTTCATGATCGCCTTGACCAGTTCGCTCAGGCTATTCAGCGAGAACATCCGCTTGATGCCCTGAAGCGGGTCGATGCGCGACAGGTTCAGCGTCAGTGCCTTGGGAGCGAAGATCCAGCCGCCAACGGCGACCTGCGCCGCCAGAATGCCGGCGATGGTCAGCGCGAAGAACGGCGCCAACAGGAGCGCGGCCTCCCACGAGAGGGCGACGAAGGAGTGGCCCATGGCATCGACATCGAAGGCCGCGTTGCGATCGAAGGCGAGACCGTGCCGCAAAATGCCACCAGCCTGCTTGCTCAGCCAGCCACCCAACACCCAGAAACCGCCCACGGACATGGCCATGACCAGGAAAGCCATCAGCTCTCGCGAGTGGGGAATCTGTCCTTCCTCGCGCGCCTTCTCTATCCGCCGGCCGGATGGCGGTTCTGTTCGCTCGAGATCGCTCTCTTCAGCCAATGACGGTATCCTCCATGCCGGCAATTATTGCCGGCATGGTCGAGGATCATTTCAGGATTAGAGCCGAATTAGCGTTCTAATTCGGGCTGGGCGGACGGTGGATGGACCGGTCGATCAGGCCGCCAGCACGTCGCGCGGCGCGAAGACGGAACGCGGTACGCCGCGCCCGTCGCCCAGCGCGCCGAGCAGCTCCTTCATGTCGAGAATCAGAACGATCTGGCCGTTCGACAAGGTGGTGACGCCAGCGACGCCCTTGGGCCGGAAGTCGTCCAGCGACTTGATGACGGCATCCTCGCGGCCCATGAAGCCATCGATGGCCAGAATGAAGGCATGTTCGGCCGTCTGCATCAGGACGCCGTACTCCGGCACGCCCTCGGGCGGCCAGCCGAGAATGTATGAGAGCGGATAAACCGGCATCACCTCGCCACGCACGACCATGGTGGCGCGGCCGCCCACTTCCTGGACCGCGCCGATTTCCACCGGCAGGATTTCCCGCACCATCGAGAGCGGCACGGCGAACGGCTGGCTACCCAGTTGCACCAGCAATACCGGCAGGATGGCCAGGGTGAGCGGCAGGGAAATGATGAAGGTGGTCCCCTTGCCCGGGAAGGAACGGATTTCGATGGACCCGTTGAGCTTCTGGATGTTGGTCTTCACCACATCCATGCCGACGCCGCGGCCGGATACGTCGGACGCGACATCCTTGGTCGAAAAACCGGGCAGGAAGACCAGATTCAGGCTCTGCCGCTCGTCCATGGTATTGGCATCTTCATCGGTGATGATGCCCTTCTCCAGCGCCTTGGCGCGCAAACGCTCGGCGCTCATGCCCCGGCCGTCGTCGGAAACGATCAGGACGATGTGATCGCCCTCCTGGCGCGCCTCGAGGCGGACTTCCGATTTTTCCGCCTTGCCACTGGCCCGTCGCTCCGCGGGCGGCTCGATGCCGTGATCGACGGCGTTGCGGATCAGGTGGATGATGGGATCGGACAAATCCTCGATCATCGTCTTGTCGATTTCGGTATCTTCCCCGGCGAGTACCAGTTCGACATCCTTGCCCAGGCTACGCGCCAGATCACGGGCAATCCGCGGATATTTCTGGAACAGGCGGCCAATGGGCTGCATGCGGGTCTTCATGACCGCGTTCTGCAGGTCCGACACCAGCAGGTCGAGCTGGCTGACCGCCTGATCGAGCGCGTGCAGAGTCTCCGAATCGGAACGACCGTTGAGGATGTCCGAGCGCAGCGAATTCAGGCGATTCTTGGTCAGGCCGATTTCACCCGAGAGATTCAACACCTGGTCGAGGCGGGAGGTATCGACGCGAATCGAGTTGTCGCGGGTCTTTTCGTTGTCGCGGCGACCGACCGGTCCCTGATAACCCGGCCTGTCGGAAGCACGGCGCCCGATGGCGGCCTGAATGATCTGCTCGGGTTCCGCAACGACGGGAGGATGCACATCGGTCGCGGTCGGTACAGGCGGGGCGGCGGGGGACACCGCGGCGGCGCCTGGCGTGCCGGTGACGGCCTGAAACAACTCGCCCCAATCCGGATCGGCGCCGCTCGCGGCGGGTGCGGCGGGTACAGCGGCTGATGAAACGGCGGCCGGCAGGTTCGGCGGCGCGGCGGCGCCACCCCGCCCCTGCGCCAGTTCGCCGGCAATCGCCGCGCGCAGGCTGGCCAGCAGGGACGGGTCGGCCGGCGACGGCTGGACGCCGCGCTCAAGCGAACCGAACATGTCACGCACGGTGCCGGTCGCGGCCATGATCACATCCATGGCCTCGTTGCTGATTTCCATCTGGCCGTTGCGCAGCTTGTCGAACAGATTCTCGGTCAGGTGACACAAGGTCACCAGCTCCATGGCGTTCAGGAAACCGGCGCCGCCCTTGATGGTGTGGAAGCCACGGAAGATGTCGTTGAGCAGGCCTTTGTCTTGCGGGTTCTTTTCCAGGTCCACCAGCTTGTTGTCGACACCGGACAGCAGATCGGTGGCTTCCACCAGGAAATCCTGCAGCAGGTCTTCCATTCCTTGAAAGTCGCTCATCGCTTGCTCCCCGTTCAATGGCTAAAAGCCAAGGCTCTCCAGCAACTCGTCCACCTGCTCCTGGGAAGTCACCACGTCATGACGCCCGTCGGCGCTGATCACGGGACCATTCATCAAACCGGTCGACACCTCGACCTTGCGTTCCTCGGGAATCGTGTCGATCAGTACCTGAAGCAGCTGGGCTTCCAGGCCCTGCACCATATCGACCACCTTGCGTATCACCTGGCCGGTCAGGTCCTGGAAATCCTGCGCCATGATGATGGCCGTCAATTGGTCATTGGTCTTGGTGATCTTGGCCGGAGCCTGTTGAAAGTAGGCGCGGGTATCGGCCGCCAGCGACTTGAAATCCTCCACCGACAACTGGTTGGCGAACATGCGATCCCAGCGGCTGCTCATCGCCTGGGCGCCAGCCAGCAATTCATCCTGCAAGGGCTTGGCGATGTCGGTGGCGTTGAGCACCTTGGAAGCCGCCTGTTCGGTCATCTGAACGATGTAGGTCAAGCGCTGCTGGGCGTCCGGAATCTGCCGGGCGGTATCCTCGAGCATACGGTCATAGCCCAACTGACGCAGGCTGTCGTGCAGCTGGCGGGCCATGTGACCGAGACGGTTATAGACCTCCTGGTCGCCCTCGGCATCGGCCGCGCGCGTCGACGCGACGGTGGTACCCGGCTCGCCAGCCTGGGCCGACACACTGTCGAACAGAGCCTGCAAGTCATCCGAATCGCCCGAGCCATCGGGCATGGCCACCGGGGTCGGCTCGGGCACCCCGCCCGTAGCGGCAATGCTGTCGAACAAGGCCTGCAGATCCTGGGAATCGCCGGATTCGTCGAAGTTGGCGGGCTTGACCATGCTCACATTCCCATCTTTTCGAAGATCTTGGTCAGCTTCTCATTAAGGGTCGCGGCGGTAAACGGCTTGACGATGTAGCCGGAAGCACCGGCCTGAGCCGCAGCGATGATGTTCTCCTTCTTCGCCTCGGCCGTGATCATGAGCACCGGCAAGTGTTTCAAGGCGGCGTCGGCGCGCACCGATTGCAGGAGTGTCAGGCCATCCATGTTCGGCATGTTCCAGTCGGTCACGACGAAATCGAAGCCGCCGCCCTTGAGTTTCTGGAGGGCCACGGCGCCATCTTCGGCCTCGTCGACATTGGTGAAACCAAGTTCCTTGAGCAGGTTGCGGACAATGCGGCGCATTGTCGAGAAGTCATCAACGACGAGCAGCTTGATCTTGCTGGGGTCTGCGGGCATCAGTTTTTCTCCGGAAATCAATCTCGCGCGGGTCGGCGCAGCAGTGGTCGAATCGTGTCGGCCAAGGCCTCGGCGTCGAACTTGGCGACATAGGCGTCGACACCGACGCTCTTGCCCATCGCCCGATTGGCCTCTGATGACAACGAAGAATGCATGACGACCGGAATGCCGCCAAAGCGGGGATCGGACTTGATATTCTTGGTCAATACGTAGCCGTCCATTTCGGGCATTTCGGCATCGACCAGGATCAGGTTTACTTCGTCGCGCAGGCTGCTGTTGAGCTGCTGGCAATGGCTGGCCATGCCGGACAAGCGCGTCCAGGCCTCGAGGCCGTTGAGGGCGTGCTTGTGCTTGACACCCAATTTATCGAACACCTCGGCGATCTTCTTGCGGGCCACCGCCGAATCGTCCACGAAGAAGACGTTGTATTCCTCGCCCGCCTCGATACGTTCGATCTGGCCGATCACCGACTCGCCGAAAGTGTTGGCCAGGATCTGCTCGACATCGACGATCGAGACCAGCTTGCCGTCGGGCAACTCGGTAATGGCGGTGATGTAGGCATGCAGCCCGGAACTCACCACGGCGTCGGGCGCGCGGACCTTTTCCCAGTCAACCCGGATGATGCGGTCCACACCATGCACCAGGAAGCCCAGAGTGCGCTTGCTGTATTCGGTCACCATCATCGACCCGCCCAGTTGCGCCGGCGCGTCGGCCAACTGCATGACCTTGGACAGCGATAGGACCGGAATGACGTTGCCGCGCAAGCTGATCAGGCCTTCGACCCCGCCCGGCATGTTGGGGGCCTTGGTGATCGTCGGCGTCTTGCTGACTTCACGCACCTTGAACACATTGATGCCAAAAATCTCGTTGGTCCCCAGGGAGAACAGCAGAATCTCCATGCGGTTCGACCCGGCCAGCTTGGTGCGGGCATCGACGCTTTCCATCAGCGAAGCCGGGTTGGCCATACTGCTTGAGGCGGTTGCGCTCATGGCTTGTTCTCTCGCTCTCAGGGGGCCACGGGTAGTGGTGTGACCGTGCCGAGCAGCAAGCGGCTCAGCGTCTCGGCCAGACGCTGCGGCTCGAACTTCGGTACATACTCGTCGATACCGACCGATTTGCCCAGTTGCTGGTTCGACATGGAGGACAGGGAAGAATGCATGACCACCGGTATACCGGCAAAACGCGGGTCGGACTTGATATTCTTGGTGAGAATATAACCATCCATTTCGGGCATTTCGACGTCAGTCAGGACGAGTTGAACCACGTCCTTGGCCTTGCGGCCATTGGATTCCGCGTAGTCGGCGGCCTTCTGCAACTCTTCCCAAGCCCTACGCCCATTGACCGCCGAGATATAACGAAGCCCCAGAACCTTCAGGGTCCGCTCGATCTGGCTCCGGGCGATGGAGGAATCGTCGGCGAACAGGACGGTCATATCCTCGCGGCCGAGCGGCTGAATGCTGGTGAATAGGAACTCGTCGTCGATCTTGGTGGTTTCGGCCAGCACGCGCTCGACGTCCAGCATCATCACCAGACGGCCATCGGGCAACTCGGTAATCGCGGTCACCAGCCCGCCGAGATGGGACGAAATCAGCATCTCGGGCGGCACGCGCATTTGCGCCCAGTCAAGGCGCAGAATCGTATCGACCGCCTCGACCAGAAAGCCCTGGGTATGGCCGTTGTATTCGGTGACGATCATGATGTCGCGCGGCGAATCCGGCTGCACACCGGCGTACTCGGCCAGGTCGACCACCGGTACCAGGACACCACGCAAGGACACCATGCCCTTGACAGCCGTGGGCATGTCCGGCGCGGCGGTTATCGACGGCGTGCGCATCACTTCGCGTACCTTGAACACGTTGATGCCGTACGTCTCGTGACGACCGGTACGCGCATCGACGCCCAGCGTAAACAGCAATATCTCCAGCTTGTTGGTGCCGGCTAGGCGCGTTCGCGCATCGATATTCTTGAGCAGATCTGACATGTGACACCCTCGTTTTCGGCTGTGGTCCGCTTGCCGGGGCGGCCAAGCAGTGGGAATCTTACGTCAATTCTTGGCACCATGATGGAAGGGCCGCGGGCACACAAACCGATCGCACCCGACCTTTCGGCACCATGTCATGCCATGTTGAACAGCTTGCCGAAATTGGCGATATCCAACACCTGCTTGACCACGCCACGACAGTTGGTCAGCGCAATCGACTTGCCGGCCGCCTTCGCCTTGTCGCGCAACATGAGCAGCATTCCCAAAGCCGAACTATCCAGATACTCGACACCGCCCAGATCGACCGTCAACTCCTTGGCGGCCGCATCGGCCAACGCCGTGTCGACCGCTTCGCGAAACTCGCGATGCGAATTGAAATCAAACCGGCCGACCAGCCTGATTTCGACACGACCCTCCCTGCTAGCTACATTCGTCTGCATGGAAACACTCCAGATTGTTTGACACCATTTGTCCAGTATAGCCGCTCGAGCCTAGCCGCGGTCCAGGCGCTGGAGACGTGTCAGTAGATGCGCCGCCACGTCCCGCAGCGTCACAACTTCGTCTACCGCGCCGATCAGCGCCGCTTCGCGCGGCATGCCGTAGACCACGCAGCTCGCCTCGTCCTGGCCGATCGTCCAGGCCCCGGCCTGCCGCATGGCGAGCATGCCCCTGGCGCCGTCCTTGCCCATGCCGGTCAGGACGATTCCCGTCGCATTGACGCCCAGTTCGGCCGCCACGGAATCGAACAGGACATCCACCGCCGGCCGGTGTCGATTGACCGGCTCGGCGCTAGAAAGCTCGGTCACGCAGCCGCCGGCCACTTTCCTGACCAGAAGATGCGAGTGCCCGGGAGCAAGGTAGGCCATGCCGGGACGCAGACGCTCGCCCCCTTTCGCCTCGACGACGGTCAACGACGACAAGCCATCCAGACGTTTGGCAAAGGACGGGGTAAACGACTCCGGCATGTGCTGGACCATGACGATGGGCGGCATCTCCTGCGGCAGGCGGATCAGCACCTCTTTGATGGCCTCCGTACCGCCGGTCGACGCCCCGATGGCTATGACATGACTGTTCAGCAAGCGCTGTGAGAAGCCGGCGGAGGACACCGTGGCGGCGCCATCCGCCGGCCGGGCGGTCGCCGGGCGTGGCGTGGCAACCCGGCCACGCGCATGGAACGCGGCGCGAATCTTGTCGCGGACGTCTTCAGTGTAGGCATGCAGCATGGCGGCGTTATCCGCCTGCGGCTTGGTGACGAAATCGAAAGCGCCGGTCTCCAGCGCCTGCAGCGTCACCTCCGAGCCACGCGCGGTATGGGACGAGATCATGACCACCGGCATCGGACGCAGGCGCATCAAGCGGCCGAGGAATTCCAGGCCGTCCATCCTCGGCATTTCCACGTCCAGCGTCAGCACGTCCGGGTTGAGGGACTTGATCATTTCCCGGGCGGCGATCGGGTCGGGGGCGGCCCCCACCACCTCGATGTCCGGCGCGCCACCGATGATCTCGGTCAGCAAGGCCCGCATCAGCGCGGAGTCGTCGACTATCAGTACTTTGATGCTCATCAGGTAAACAACTCGATATCGCCCACCACCGGGGCTTCGGTAAGCCGCGCGGCATACTCTTTCTCGCGCCGCATCAGGGTATCGTTGTGCATGCGGATGAGCTTCTTGACCAGAACCCGGCCGCTCTGCGGAAAGAAATACACCTTGCGTGGATGCACGTCCAGCAGATCCTGCGCCTTGACCGGAATGCCCTCCGTGCTCAGGTACTCCAGTACGAAGCGGGAGTTGCGGTCGCCCACCTGGGAACTCGAAAGACTGGCCATGACACGGCCACCGCCGAACACCTTGGCTTCCAGGTTGCCACGCCGGGCACCGAGCTTGAGGAGGTGGTTGATCAGAATTTCCATGGCATAGGTGCCGTAGCGTGCCGAGGAGGAGAAGCCGCTGCTATCGGCGGACTCGGCAAGCATGAAATGATTCATGCCGCCCAGGCCCTTTTCGCGGTCGCGGATGCAGGCGGAGACACAGGAGCCCAGAACCGTCACCAGGACCATGTCGGAGGTCGTAACATAGTATTCACCGGGCAGCACCTTGACCGCTTCGGCATCGAAATGCCGGTCGTAGTAGCGGTTGTTGGCCAGGTGCTCCGCAAAACCCGCTTCGCTGCCGCTGGTCATCGGTTGGCCCGCTGGGGTGCGTGGCTGTGGTCGGCCCGTTCGTAAACGGTGCGCCCAAGGGAATGAAACAAGTCGGCGGCATGGAGGAAGCTCTCCGAATGGCCGGCATAGAGCAGGCCATCGTCGCGCAGCAGCGGTACGAACTTCTTCAGAATCTGGTACTGGGTCGGCTTGTCGAAATAGATCATCACATTGCGGCAGAACAGCGCATCCAGTGGTCCCTGGACCGGCCAGCGCGCGTCGAGAAGGTTGATCTGGACAAAGCTGACCAGGCGCCGCAGCTCCGGCCGCACCCGCGCATGACCGGACTGGCTGCCCGTGCCCTTCAGGAAGAAGCGCTGCAAGCGCGCCGGCTGCATGCGATCGACGCGGTCGAGCGTGTAAACCCCGCGCTCGGCCGCGGTGAGCACATTGGTGTCGATGTCGCTGGCGATGATCTCCACCGGCGGCGACAGCGTGTCGAATGCTTCGCAGGCGGTCATCGCCAGCGAGTAGGGCTCCTCGCCGGTCGAAGCGGCCGAGCACCAGATGCGCAAGGGCCGATGGCGTCTTTCCCGCAATTGCTTGAGCAGGATGTCGAAGTGATGCGCCTCGCGGAAAAACGCGGTCAGGTTGGTGGTCAGGGAATTGACGAACGTTTCCCATTCCTGCTCGTCGCCACCTTCCAGTCGGGCCAGATAATCCTGGAACGTGGTCAGCCTCAGCGCACGCAAGCGTCGCGCCAGACGCGAATAAACCATGTCCTGCTTGATCGGCGCCAGCGATATGCCAGCGTGATCGTAGATCAGCTTGCGGACACGGTCGAAGTCGGCCTGCGTGAAATGGAACTCACGATCCGGTGTCAGCGTCGGTGCCGGAGAAGAGGATCCGGAAGAAGCAACGGGGCTCAAAACTCTTCCCACTCTTCGTTATCGTCGGCGAGGTGGGCGGGTGGGGCTTTGCGGGCCGTTGGCTTGGCCAAGGCCGGCTTCTCGGTCCGCGCCTCATGGCCCAGTTGCCTCGGCGTCACATCCCGCAAGGCCGGCCCCGGCAGGTTCGTCCCGCCGCCCCCCGCCGACAGCTTGAACATGCCCACCGCCTGCACCAGTCCCCGCGCCTGCTCTTCCAGACT
>JBGAQX010000065.1:0-18834 GCA_044220545.1 Rhodocyclaceae bacterium
TACCGAGCCCAATCTGTTCCAGTTGGCCCGCGTCGGCGAAGGTATCGACAGCCACTATTGCGACATCCGCGACGCGGCGGCGCTGGCGGCCATCGTGCGCGCGGCGCAACCGGAAATTGTCTTTCACCTGGCGGCCCAGCCGCTGGTGCGCGCCAGCTATCGCCAGCCCATCGAAACCTTTGCCACCAACGTCATGGGCACCGCCCATCTGCTCGACAGCCTGCGCGGGCTGGTCGGCGCGCGGGTGGCGGTGATGATCACCACCGACAAGGTGTATGGCAACGCCGAATGGCCCTACCCCTACCGGGAGAACGATCCGCTCGGTGGCCACGATCCCTATAGCGCGAGCAAGGCAGCCTCCGAAATCGTCATCGCCAGCTACCGCGACGCCTTCCTGGCCGCCCAGGGCCTGGCGGTGGCGAGTGCTCGCGCCGGCAACGTGATCGGCGGCGGCGACTGGGCCGAGGACCGCCTGATTCCGGATGCGGTTCGTTCATGGCAAGCGGGCCGACCGGTCGAGATCCGCCGTCCCGAGGCGCAGCGCCCGTGGCAGCATGTGCTGGAGCCTCTGGCCGGCTATCTGACACTGGCACGCAAGCTGTGGGAGCAGCCCGGGGCCGCCGGTGCCTACAACTTCGGCCCGGAGACCGCCGAAGCCGCGACGGTGCGGGAGGTGATCGAGATGGCCCGCGTTGCCTACGGTGGTGGCGAGACGCGCTACGGCGAGGAGCCGACCGGTCCCCACGAGGCGCACTGGCTGGCCCTGGAGATTGCCAAGGCGCGGGTGGAGCTGGGCGTGCGGCCCCGCTGGCCGCTGGCCGAAGCGGTTCGCCGCACCATGAGCTGGTATCGGGCGCAGGGCGAGGGTGGCGATGCCCGCGCCCTGTGCGAGGCGGACATCGACGCCTACGAAGCCGCCGCATGAGCCGTTTCGAGATAGCCGACCTGCCTCTGGCGGGCCTCAAGCGGGTGGAGCGTCGGCCGCTGGCGGATGCCCGGGGTTTCCTGGCCCGCCTGTTTTGTGCCGGCGAACTGGCGGCGGCCGGCTGGACCGGACCGGTGGCCCAGATCAACCATACGCTGACCGTCAGCCGGGGCACACTGCGCGGCCTGCACTACCAGCGGCCGCCCCATGCGGAAATGAAATTGGTGAGCTGCCTGCGGGGCGAGGTGTGGGACGTGGCGGTGGATCTGCGCCCCGACTCGCCGACCTACCTCCGCTGGCATGCCGAGCGGCTGTCGGCGGACAACCACCGGGCGCTGCTGATCCCCGAGGGCTTTGCCCACGGGTTCCAGGCTTTGACGGACGGCGTGGAACTCCTCTACTGCCATTCGATGCCCTACGCGCCCGAGGCGGAAGCGGGGCTGAACGCGCTCGATCCGCGCCTGGCGATCACCTGGCCGCTGGCTGTGGCCGAGCGTTCGGCCCGGGACGGCGGCTTGCCCGATATCGACGAATCATTTGCGGGAGTCCGGTTATGAAGTGCCGGCATTGCGGCGCCGAACTGCGCCTGCCGTTCCTCGATCTGGGGGTGGCGCCCCCCTCCAATGCCTATCTCACGGCGGACAAGTTGCCGGCCGCCGAGGCCTGGTATCCGCTGCGACTGCTGGTCTGCGAGTCCTGCTGGCTGGTGCAGACGGAAGACTTCGTCGGCCGCGAGTCCCTGTTCGACGCCGACTACGCCTATTTCAGCTCGGTATCCACGTCCTGGCTCGCCCACGCGCGGCGCTACGTGGAGACGATGATCGGGCGTTTCGGGCTGGGCGCGGCGAGCCAGGTGGTGGAGATCGCCGCCAACGACGGCTACCTGCTCCAGTACGTTCAGCGGGCGGGTATTCCCTGCTACGGCATCGAGCCGACGGCCAGCACGGCCGGCGCCGCGCGGGCCAAGGGCATCGAGATACTGGAACGCTTCTTCGGCGTGGCCCTGGCGGATGAACTGGCCGCGGCCGGCAAGCAGGCCGACCTGACGGCCGCCAACAACGTGCTGGCCCATGTGCCCGATATCAACGACTTCGTGGCCGGCTTCACCCGGCTGCTGAAACCCGGCGGTGCCGCCACCTTCGAATTTCCGCACCTGCTGCGCATGGCGGGGGAAAACCAGTTCGACACGGCCTACCACGAGCACTATTCCTACCTGTCGCTCACCGCCGTGGCGCGCGTCTTCGCCGCCAACGGCCTGGCGGTGTTCGACGTGGAAGAGTGGCCCACGCACGGCGGCAGCCTGCGGGTGTTCGCGCAGCGCGCCGACACGGGCGGCCAGCCGGTCAGCGAGCGGGTCGGCGCCCTGTTGGGTCGGGAGGATGCCGCGGGCATCGCCACACCCGCCTTCTACCGGGGTTTCCAGGCGCGGGCCGAGAAGGTGAAGGACGACTTCCTCGCCTTCCTGATCGACGCCAAACGCCAGGGAAAGAAGGTGGCGGCCTACGGCGCGGCGGCCAAGGGCAACACCTTGCTCAACTTCGCCGGCGTGAAGCCGGATCTGCTGCCCTACGTCGTGGACCGGGCGCCGTCCAAACAGGGCAAGTTCATGCCGGGCAGCCGCATCCCCGTCGTCGCGGAAGACCGTTTGCGGGCCGACCGGCCCGACTACGTGGTGCTGCTGCCCTGGAACCTGCGTGACGAGGTGTCGGCTCAGCTCGACTACATCCAGGAATGGGGCGGCCGTATCGTCACGGCCGTGCCGGCCCTGGCGGTCGCGCCATGAGCGAGCCGACGATCACCGTCCTGGGTGGCCGGGGTTTCGTCGGCAGCCATCTGGTGCGCCATCTGCGGAGCCAGGGCCAAGCCTGCTACGTGCCGGAGCGCGATGACGACACCCTCTTCAGTCGCCCGCTCGGTCGCATCATCTATGCCATCGGCCTGACGGCGGATTTCCGGTCCCGGCCACTGGAAACGGTGGAGGCCCATGTCTGCCTGCTGAAGCGGCTGCTTGAAACCGCCGATTTCGAGTCGCTGACCTATCTGTCGAGCACCCGCGTCTATGCCGGCGCGGCGGATACCGCCGAGACGGCGCGGCTGTGGGTGAACCCGAACGATCCGAGCGACCTGTACAACCTTTCCAAGCTGATGGGCGAGTCGTTGTGCCTGCATGGCGGCCGCCCGGGCCTGACCGTGGCCCGCCTGTCCAACATCGTCGGCCTGCGGACGGACCCGGACATGTTCATCGACCAGTTGCTCGAGGAGGGGCGCCGCACCGGCGGCGTGGTGTTCCGGACCTCGCTGGAATCGCGCAAGGACTATCTCCACATCGACGACGCCGTGGCCCTCATTGCCCGCATTGCCCTATCGGGAAATGTTGGCATCTATAATGTCGCCAGCGGCGAAGGTGTGACCAACGGGGAAATCGCCCGGGCGCTGGCGGCGGAGATGGGGTTCGACGTCTCGGTGGCTCCCGAGGCGCCGACTTGGGAGTTCACCGCCATCGACATGAGCCAGGCAAAGGCCCATTTCGCGTTTTCTCCCCAAGCTTTTTCCGACTATTTTCCCGCCTACTTGCGGGACTATCGCCGACATCACAGTGCCTGAGTCCGGGCAAACAGAGGATTTGCAATGGCTTATCTCGAAACGACCCCCGAAGCGCATCCCGACTACCGCGAGGAAAAGCGGCAGCGCATAGCCGGCTTCGCCGACGACGCGGAATTTCGCGCCCTGTCCAAGGCCTGGCGGACGATGGCGCTGCAGCGCAAGTACATGAACAATTTTTCCTGGCTCGGCCGGCCGCTGATCCAGGTGCCGATGGACGCCATGGCCGTTCAGGAGGTGATCTGGGCCGTGAAGCCGGATCTGGTGATCGAGACGGGCGTGGCCCACGGCGGCTCGCTGGTACTTTCCGCATCCATCCTCGAGATGCTGGGTCACGGCGAGGTGGTCGGCGTCGACATCGAAGTCCGCCCGCACAACCGCCAGGCCATCGAGAACCATCCGCTGGCCCACCGCATTTCGCTGATCGAGGGTTCGAGCGTCGCACCGGAAGTCGTCGCCCAGGTGCGCGCCCGCGCCGAGGGCAAGAAGAAGGTGCTGGTCTGCCTGGACTCCAACCACACCCATGAGCATGTCCTGGCCGAGCTCAATGCCTACGGCGGGCTGGTGAGCGTCGACAGCTACTGCATCGTCTTCGATACCTTCGTCGAGGACATGCCGGACGACTTCGTCTGGACCGATCGTCCCTGGGGCAAGGGCAACAATCCGAAGACGGCGGTCTGGGAATGGCTGAAGACTCATCCCGAGTTCGAGATCGACCATTCCATGGACGACAAACTCCTTATCACCTCGGCGCCGGATGGCTTCCTGCGGCGCATTGCCTGAATTCAATATCACCATGAACTTTCTCTCCGCCGCCTTTTACGGTGTCAACAACCCGGCATTCACCGAAGCGATTCAACGTGCGGTTAACAATGCGCACCCGAATGGCATTTTTACGGGTGACAATCAAATTGCGATCGGCCGCAATCTCGGATTCCTGGACGATGCCAAGTTCATGGCGGCGCGCCAACGCCACGCCTTGACCGACCAGGAACAGTCGATAGTCTGGCGCAACTACGTGCAATGCTGGGCTGCCAGAAGCGTCATCACACGCAAGATCGTTGGTGACTTCGTCGAATGCGGCTGCTACAAGGGAGTGTCGGCAGCCATCGTTTGCGACTATGTCGATTTCAAACAATCCGGCCGCCATTTCTATCTTTACGATCTGTTCGAGCACGACACATCAATGGTTCATCACGCGCTGCCCGAGCATGGGGCCGACCTGTTCGATGCTGTAAAGGCCCGCTTTGCCGATTATCCCAATGTGATCGCGACCAAGGGCTTCGTGCCGGATATCCTCGACAAAATCTCGCCGTCGGTCGTGTCGTTCCTTCATGTTGACCTCAACAATGCTCCGGCCGAAGTCGGTGCGCTGGATCGGCTGTTTGACCGCGTATCTCCGGGTGGCATTGTGCTGTTCGACGATTACGGCTGGCTTGCCTATCGCGCCCAGAAGGATGCTGAAGATCCCTGGCTTGCCGCCCGCGGCTATCAGGTGCTGGAACTGCCGACCGGTCAGGGGCTCGTTTTCAAGTGATAGACGGACTCACCGAGGTACCGGGTGGTCGGATCGATCGGATGGTGGCCAGGCATGTCGCGTGTGCCAGCACAACCGAGGCAAGATTGAATCCTATTGATGGCGGAACGAAGTCATGAGTGACAACGAGAGTATTCAGGGCAAGGCCCTGCAGGACAACAGTGCGGACAAGATCGCCAACGCGCTGGCGCTGATCGGTCGGGATCCGGCGCTGCGGGAGACCTTCGTGCTGGCCTGCCTGCAAGCCGAGAAGGGGCTCGCCTATGCCGGCGCCGTGCGCGATGACGTTACCGCGCCGATTGTCGATGCCCTGTTCCGCGATGTCGAGTCGGTGAGCAAGACGTTATCCACCGGTGAGGCCTTCGAGTTCCCATACCGATCCAAGATTGCGCGCGAATTTGTCATGTCGGAACCGCGCCAGCCGGATCATGTCTGGGAGCCGCAAACGACCAAGCTCCTGCTGGCGCTCGCCCAGAACGCACGCCATGTCATGGTGGGTGGCGCTTACTTCGGCGACCACGCGATCCTGATCGCCAAGAAGATCGCCGCCTGGGGCGGAATCTGCCACGCGTTCGAGCCGAACACCGAACAACTCGGCGTACTGGAGAACAATGCCCGTTTGAATGGCCTGGACAACATCAAGGCACATCCGCTGGGCTTGTGGAATGAGTCGAATTGCCATTTGAAGCTGGTCGGCGACGATTCGCACGCCCATCCGGAAATGATCGCGCAAGCCGAAGGGGACAGTTTCCCGACCGTTACCGTGGATGGCTATCTGGCGCAGCAAGGCGTACCGGCACTGGATCTGCTCATGCTGGATATCGAGGGTGGCGAGTTCAATGTACTGAAGGGCGCGAGCAAACAGCTTGCCTTGCCCGAGGCGGAAGCGCCCGCGATCGTTTTCGAGGTGCACCGCTACTACGTCGACTGGACCAATGGGTTGGACAAGACCGATATCGCCAGCTTCCTGGCGGGCTTCGGCTACACGCTGTTTGCCGTGCGCGACTTCAACGCCAACTTCAATATGGCGGGCAAACCGATTGAGCTGATACCGATCGACAAGGTCTATCTGGAGGGGCCGCCCCATGGTTTCAACGTGCTGGCGGTAAAGGGTTTGCAACGGCTGCAATCGATAGCGGGCTACCGAATCACCCCCGGCGTCAGCCCAAAATTGCTCGTTCACAAAGATCCGACGCTGCATCACCCCGTGGGCGGCCTGTTCTGAGTGGAATCCCGACCTGGTCGTGGCGGCAATCCCTGTTCGGGCAAGGCTGGGTCAGGTTGCCGTAGTGCCCTTGTCACGTTGCTCCACCCATGCATAGCCTAGGCGTGCAGTTGGCGGAGGTCTGGCGGTTACGCGCCCTGCTGCGCCAGATGACGGCGCGGGAAGTGCGCAGCCGGTTCACCGATACCGCGCTCGGCCCGCTGTGGCTCTATGCCCAGCCCTTGCTGACCATCGGCGTCTATTACTTCGTGTTCGACATGGTCTTCAAGGCACGCCTGGGTGAAGGCGCGCCGACGCGCAGCCTGGGTGTCTATCTGATCGTCAGCATGGTGCCCTGGCTGGCGTTCGCCGACGTCGTCGCCCGCGCGATGAACAGCCTGGTCGAGGCCGGCGGCCTGCTGCAGAAGAACGCGCTTGCCCTGGTGCTGTTCCCGGCCCGCTCGGTGGCGGCGAGCGCCGTGACCTATGTGCCGCCGATCCTGCTGGTGGCGATCGTGGTCGGCGTGGCCCACGGTTCGTGGATCGCGCTGTTCTGGCTGCCGATCCTGCTCGTCATCCTGTTTGCGCTGGCCTTTCTGCTGGGCTACGCGCTGGCCATTCTGGCGGCGGCGATGCGCGATGTCGCGCAGGTGGTGACCTTTCTGTTGTCGCTCGGCGTGTTTGCGTCACCCGTGTTGTTCACCCCGGACATGTTTCCCGAGGGGGTGCGCTGGGTGCTGTGGCTGAATCCGATGACGCCGGTGATTCTCGGCATCCAGGACGTCCTGCTGGCCGGCCGCACGCCCGCCCTCGAGATATGGGGGGTGATCGCCGCATGGCTGGGGGCGGTGGCGCTGCTCCTGAACCGGCTGATTCGGCGCAGCAGCGAGTACCTGGTGGATTGGTTGTGAGCGACAACATCATCCAGGCCAGCGGGCTGGGCAAGGCCTATGGCGCCTACCGGTCGTCGTGGCAGCGGCTCAAGTCGCTATTCCTCGGTCCGCCCAATATTGCCGACCAGTGGGCGTTGCGCGAGGTGTCCTTTGGTCTGGAACGGGGCCAGTGTCTGGGTCTGGTGGGCGACAACGGGGCCGGCAAGAGCACGCTGCTCAAGCTGATCACCGGTACCTTGCGGCCGAGCGCGGGGTCGCTGTCGCGCAGCGGCCGGCTGACCGCCATCCTCGAATTGGGCGCCGGCTTCCATCCGGAGTTCACCGGCCGCGAGAACCTGTATTTTGGCGGCGCGCTGATCGGCATCGCCGAAGCGCGGATGCGTGAACTGGAAGCGGAGATCATTGCCTTTTCCGAGTTGGCCGCCGCCATCGATCGGCCGGTGAAGACCTATTCGTCGGGCATGGTGGTGCGGCTGGCCTTCGCGCTCATCACCGCCGTGGAACCGGACATCTTGATCATCGACGAGGCGCTGGCGGTCGGCGACCAGCATTTCCAGCGCAAGTGCGTGGAGCGGATCGAGGCGTTTCGCAAGAATGGCTGCACCATCCTGTTCTGTTCCCACAGCCTGTATCACGTGCGTCAGCTTTGCGACGTTGCGTTGTGGCTGGACGCTGGCCGGGCCCGGGCGTTCGGGCCGACCGAACTGGTCCTGGCGTCCTACGAGACCCACGTGCGCAACCTCAACGCCGCCCAGCACCCGGCCGCCACCGTGGAGTCGCCCGGCGTGCCGGTGGCTCAGGCCGCGCCGGCGCCGGAACAGGCCCGGCTGGTCAGCGTCGAAGTGGCCGGGCTTGGCGAGGGCGATCCGCCGGTGCTGGAGGAGCTGGATCTTTCAGTGACCGTCACCGCTTCGGCACCCAGCGGCGAACAGCCCAATCTGGCCGTGATGCTGGAGCGCGCGGACAAGGTTTGCGTCAGCGCCGTCGGCACCCATGCCGACGGGGTGTCGCCCGCTGGTCTGGGCGAAGGTTTGTGGCGGTCCACCGTCACGTTTCCGGCGTTGCCCCTCTATTCGGGCGAATACGTGATCAGCGCCTTCCTGTTCGACCGGACGGGCACCCTGGTCTACGAACAGTGGCTGGACTGCCGGCGCTTCATGGTGGTCTTCCCGACCCTGGAAGTGGGCCTGGTCCGCTTGCCGCATACATGGTCCTGACCCGGCTGACCGGCCGCCTGCGCGGCGAAATCCGGGACCTGATCGAACTGGTGCTGGTGCCGGGTCTGGCCGTCTTTCTGCCCTGGCCTTGGTGCTACCGGGTATTCCGCCTGCTCAGCCGCTGGGAATGGCTGTACTGGGCCGACGGCATCGCCAACTGCGAGCGGGCTGGCGCGCGCGGCTGGGTGACGGATGGCGCGGACTGCCGCCGCAAGTGGCGGCTAATGTCGATGGTGGACCAGGCGGACTTCTATCTGGCCCTGACGCGCGGCAACGCCTGGATGAAGCGGCACATGGATGTCGAGGGCGAATGGCCCAAGCCGACCGGACCGGCGATCCTTTGTACCTTTCACTGGGGCGCCGGCATGTGGGCGCTCCGTCACCTCGGTGCGTCCGGCCTGCGCGCGCATGCGCTGGTCGGGCCGCAGCGGCCGGAGATGTTTCCCGGACATCGGCTGCGCTACGAGTATTACCGGATTCGCAACAGCGCGGTGCGCCGGGCGCTGGGCACCGAGCCGCTCGACATCACCGGCAGCCTGCGCACCATCCTCAAGGCCTTGCGGGCCGGCGAGCAGGTGGCGGCGGCGGTCGACGTGCCGGCCTACCTGTCGTCGTCGCATCAGGTGGTCCCCTTTCTTGGCCTGCAAGCACGATTCCCCAGGGGGCTGTTTCGCATGGCCGTCGATCAGGGCGTGCCGGTCAGCATCTTCATCAACGGTTTTCGCTTCAGCGATGGCCGGCGCTTCCTGCGTCTCTATCAGCTCGGCGTGGCCCAGGATGTCGATGCGCTGATGGCCAAGGTGTATGCCCACCTGGAAACGCTGATTCGCGAAGAGCCGGCGGCATGGCATTTCTGGCGGATTTCGGACGCGTTCTTTGAGGCGGGGTAGGTTTCTCCACCGCTCAAGACGCGATGTCGGCCATCATTTCCGCAACATCCGACGCGCGCCAAAGGGTGAAGTCGCTGCGCTTCTGTCGTTCACCGCCGCCGTAGATCACACCGCGCCGCTTTGGGGGCGAGGGCAGCTTGGCCGCGAGTGTATCCAGGCCTTTCAACCAGTCGCCGCCAACGGTGGCGCCGGACTTGATTTCCACCAGGGCGACGTCGGGGCCATTCTCGATGACCAGGTCGATCTCGTTGCCCTTGGCGTCACGCCAGAAGTTCAGGTTGCCGCGCCGACCCCGGTGATAGCGGTACTTGAGTGCATCGATGACGATCATGTTTTCAAAGAGGTTGCCGCGCAACGGGTGGCGATTGAGGTGGATTTCACTCTCCGCACCGAGCAGATAGCTGGCCAGGCCGACGTCGTGGAAATAGAGCTTCGGCGATTTGATCTGCCGTTTGGCGATGTTGGCGTGCCAAGGCCTGAGCAGGAAGACGACATAGCTTGCCTCCAGCAGGGTGAGCCAATTGCGGGCTGTGGTATGGGACACGCCGACATCGTTGCCGAGACTTTGCAGATTGAGCAACTGGCCAACCCGGCCCGCGCACAGGCGGACGAACTTTTCGAACAGGGCCAGATCCTTGATGGCGATCAGTTGCCGGATGTCCCGCTCGACATAGGTTTCGAGGTAGTCGCCCAGCGCCTGGGTGGGGTCGATCTTCGCATCGTGGATGCGGGGGTAGAAACCCGTCAGCAGCAGTCGATCGATATCGGGAACCGCGCCCGTCGCGGCGAGTTCCTCGATGCTCAGGGGAAGCAGTTTCAACAACCCGGTGCGACCGGCCAGCGACTGCGTGATGGTGGTCATCACTTCAAACTGCTGGCTGCCGGTGAGGATGTAGCGCCCGGGTTGGTTTGATCGGTCTATGATCGGCTGCAGGTAGGACACGAGGTCAGGGACGCGTTGAATTTCGTCCAGGATCGCCCCATCGGGATATGAGTTCAGGAAACCGCGTGGGTCGGTGCGGGCAAAGTCGCGCACATCGGGGCTTTCCAGGCTGATGTAGGGCATGTCTGGAAAGGTGAGGCGACAGAGCGTGGTTTTTCCGCTCTGGCGAGGGCCGGTGATCGTGACCGCCGGGTACTGCTCGGCGAGCTTCTTCAGGACGGGTGCCAGCGTGCGGGGAATCATGCCGCAAGTCTAGGTGTCGCTGGGGTATTTTGCAACTTGCACTTTCACAATGCGCCAATGAACGACTGGAGTCCGCTGCTGGATCGGAACGCGGAATTGGCGGCGTTTCCCGCCGCGATGCGCCCTCGGTAGCGCACTTCGAGAAGCCTATAATTCCGCGCTTTGGTCGCCGGAAGCGCCATGATTGCCCTAATGCCATCCAACCAGGTTGTGCCGGTATGCTGAACGAGCCGAGTCCCGCATTTCGTGAGCTGCCCCCCCCTTCCGGCGCCCCTGTAGTCGATGTTGTCGTGCCTGTTTTCAATGGCCATCAGGTGGCACGGCGGTGTATCGACAGTGTCCTTGCATGCCGGCAGGCTACGCCGTTTGAGTTGGTGGTGATAGACGACGCCAGCACGGAGCCGGAAGTCAGTTTCTATCTGGACCGTCTTGCCGGCGACGGCAAGATTACCTTGTTGCGCAACGAGACCAACCGGGGTTTCGTCGGCTCGGCCAATCGCGGTATGGGCCTGCACGCGGACCGTGACGTGGTGCTGCTCAACAGCGATACGGAAGTGTCCAACGACTGGCTGGACCGCCTGCGCGCCTGCGCCTTGAGTCAGGGCGACATCGCCACCGTCACGCCTTTTTCCAACAACGCGACGATTTGCAGTTTTCCGGTGTTCTGTGCCGACAATCCGTTGCCGGAGGGCGTCGGTCTCGCCGATCTGGATGCGCTGTTCGCCCGGGTCAATGGCGGGCAGGCGCTGACCATTCCGACCGCTGTGGGTTTCTGCATGTACATCCGCAGGGACTGCATCGACGCGGTGGGCCTCTTCGATGAAGCGGCCTTTGGTCGCGGCTATGGCGAGGAAAACGATTTCTGCCGGCGGGCGATCAAGGCTGGTTGGCGCAACGTGCTTTGTGCCGACACCTTCGTCTATCACGCCGGTGGAGCCACTTTCCAGTCTGAAACCGCGGCGCTCATCAAGCGCTCGGCGCCGATACTGACGGCCATGCATCCGGACTATCTGGACGATGTGCGCGCTTTCATCCGCCAGGACCCGGCGGCGGCATTGCGCGGCGCGGTGGAGATCGAACTGGCCCGGTTGCGACTGGCCGTCCGGGAAGGTGCCACGCGGCCCTTGTCAGGCCCGGCCGCCGAGGCGGCCTTCGCCTGCCAGTCGCCGCGGGCGCGGATCCGCCTGGCCGGCGCCGCCGGCAAGCCGGTCCAGTTGCATGTGCTGCATGATCTCGGCGGCGGCGTCGAGCGCTGGTGTCGCGACTATTGCCGGGCGGACACGGCGCGGGTCAACCTGATCCTCAAGCCCTTCTGTCGCGGCCATGCCGCCGGCGAGGGGCTCATGCTCTTCGCTGGCATCGACGATGCCGAGCCGATCGGCCTATGGCTGTTCGCGAGGCCGTTCGAGGTGACCGCGACCACGCATCCCGAGTATGCCAAGGTGGTGCGGGACATCGTCGCCCAATACGCCGTCGAAGCCGTGCTGGTCTCGTCCCTGATCGGCCACACGCTGGACGTGCTGACCACCGGCGTGCCGACCGCCTTCATCGCCCACGACTACTTTCCGGCCTGCCCGGCCATCAACCTGTACTTCGACGGTGTCTGCGCGGACTGCGACGATGCCCGCCTGGTGGACTGCCTGAAGCGCAATCCGGACTTCAACCCCTTCCTGCTGTTCTCCGCCGATGAACGGCTGGCGGTGCGCAAGGGCTTCCTGGACATATTGGAAAACGGCCTGGTCACGGTGGTGGTGCCGTGCCGGGTAGTCTGGGCCCACCTGCTGCGTTTGTTCCCTGGCCTGAGCAAGGCCTCGTGGGTGACCATTCCCCACGGTGTCGACGGCGCCTTGACGCCGATTCGCCTCGATGACGCCGCCGCGGGCGAGAAGCTGCGCGTGGTGATGCTCGGCATGCTGTCCGTCAACAAGGGAATGCGCGTGTTGGCCGATGCCCTGGATCGGTTGGCCGAGTTCGCCGAAATCCATCTGGTCGGCGCCATGGAAGTGGGTGAGATGTTTGTCGATCGCCCCGGCGTCCATGTCGTGACCCGCTATGCCCTCGATGAATTGCAGACGGTGCTGCAAGACATTCGTCCCCACGCCGGCATGTTGCTGAGCATCTGGCCCGAGACCTTCAGCTATACCTTGTCCGAACTGATGCGGATGGGCGTGCCACCGGTCGCGACGCGGGTCGGTGGCTTCGCCGAGCGCATCATCGACGGCGAGACGGGCTATCTCGTCGAGCCGACGGCGGACGATCTGGTGGCCCGGCTGAAGCAGCTCGACGCCGATCGGGCTTCTCTGGCCCGTGTCCGCGCCAATCTCGCCGCGTTGCCGCGCCGTAACGCGGCCGACATGGTGGCCGACTACCATCGCCTGCTGCCATTGTCGGCGGCCGACAGGGCCGTGCCGGCCGGGCCGCCGGCGGTGTCGGGACCGGCCGACATGCTCGGAATTCACCAGGCCGTGGCACTCTCCGCCATGTGGAAGCAGATCAAGAGCCTAGACTTGCAGTTGACGATGAGCCGGGCGGCCAGACCCCGCCTGCAAGGCCCCGGCCAGATTGCCGAAAGCCAGCGGCTGACCGCCGAGCGGCAAGAACAGCAGCGAGCGCTGGCCGAAGTCCAGTTCGACCAGGAACGGCAACGGTGGGCCGAGCGGCTCGACGCGGCGGTCTCGGCGCGGCAGGAACGCGACAAGGCGCTGGCGGAGCGCGATACGCACATCCAGGCGCTCGCCGTTCAACTGGACGGCTTGAACCGACACATCGCGGAAATTCACTCGTCCACCAGTTGGCGGCTGTCGAGTCCAATCCGGGCGGTCGGTACCTTCATCCGGCGCACCCGGATCGTCACCAGTCTGGCGGCTGGCCTGCTCGCCGACCCGCCGACCTTGCCCAAGCATGTGTCGATGTTGTACGAGGCCTGGCGATCCGGTGGCATCCAGCCTTTGAAGGCGACCGTGCGCAATCTGCAAGCGGCCCTGGCGCACCAGAATGCCTGGAAGATCTATCACCAGACGTTTGACAACGAGGTCAAGCCTCAGGTGATCCACGCGGTTGCCGTGATGCCGCGCCGGCCGCTGATATCGGTGCTCGTCCCGACCTACAACACCGAGCGGACCATGCTGGCGCAAATGATCGCCTCGGTACAAGGACAGTTGTACGGCAACTGGGAACTGTGCATCGCCGACGACTGCTCTACGGAGCCGCACGTGGCCGACATGCTGCGCGCGGCGGCCGCCGCCGACTCACGCATCAAGATCCATCTGTCGCCGGAAAACCGCGGCGTGGCCCACGCCTCGAACCGGGCGCTCGACCTGGCCGGCGGCGAGTTCGTGGTCCTCCTCGACCACGACGACCTGCTGGAACCCCAGGCACTGTTCCGCGTCGCCCAGGCGCTGCGCCGAGGACCCGGACATGATCTACTCGGACGAGATCATGCTGTCGGCGGACCTGAAGAAGGTCCTGCAGTACGCGTTCCGCCCGGCATTCTCGCCGGAGTTCCTGCGCAGCCATCCGTACATCGTGCATATGGTGGGCTTCCGGGCCGGGTTGCTGCGCGAGATCGGCGGCTTCGACGAGACGCTGGCGATCTCCCAGGACTACGACCTGATCCTGCGCGCCGCCGAGCGGGCCAGCGTCGTGACGCACATTCCGGAGATCCTCTACCAGTGGCGCATCCACGCCAGTTCGTCGGGAACGCGGAAGATGGAAGACGTCATGGCGACCTCGAAGGCCATTCTGGGGCGGCATCTGGAACGCGGCGGCGAAGCGGGCCAAGTGAACGATGGCGCGCGCTTCAACCTGTTCGATGTTCGTTACCCGTTGCGCGAAGGGTTGCGCGTCGCCATCGTCATTCCGACCAAGAACCATGGCGACCTGGTCAGGCAGTGCGTGGACAGCATCCGCGCCACGGTCGACGCGGTCGCCTACGACATCGTCGTGATCGACCACGAGTCGGACGATCCGGAGACGATCGCCTACCTGGCCTCGATCGTTGGCGACGTTACAGTGCTGCGTTACAGCGGACCGTTCAACTTCTCGGCCATCAACAACTGGGCGATCCAGCGGCTGACGGGTGCCTACACGCACTACCTGCTTTGCAACAACGACATCGAGGCCATCCACCCGGGCTGGCTGGAGCGGATGCTCGAACTGGGTCAGCATGATGATGTCGGTATCGTCGGCGCGCAGTTGCTGTATCCGGACCGGGTCACCATCCAGCATGCCGGGGTCTGTGTCGGCGCCTTTGGCGCCGCCGAGCACTACGCAAAGTTCATCCGGGTACCCGATGTTCCACTCTACCTGGGGTTCTCTGAAATTCTGGCGAGCAACCATGAGGTCTCGGCGGTCACGGCGGCCTGCTTGCTCATCCGCCAGGATGCCTTCGCGGCGGTACATGGATTCGACGAGGCGCTGGCGGTCGGCTTCGGCGACGTCGACCTTTGCCTGCGGGTCGGCCAGCTCGGCTACCGTGTTGTCTATTGTCCGCACGCCGAGTTGCTGCACCACGAGTCCTTCACCCGGGGCAAGACAACGGGCAAAGACCCGCATCCCGAGGACTCGGCCTTGTTCCAGGCCCGCTGGCAGGGATTCCTGCACGCCGGAGATCCGTACTTCAATCCGGGGCTGAACCAGAACAGCACCGCCTGGCAGATGCGGCAGCCGATGCTGTGCGGTTTCGCGGCGAGACGCCGGGTATTCCGGCGCGACGCGGCCAGCGGCCGGTACATGTTGACGAACAGCGGCTGACGAACAGCGGTTGACGGCGATCTTCGCCGCCGTGC
The DNA here is from genome assembly GCA_044220545.1 of Rhodocyclaceae bacterium. Lineage (GTDB taxonomy): Bacteria > Pseudomonadota > Gammaproteobacteria > Burkholderiales > Rhodocyclaceae > Fen-999. The sequence continues at coordinate 15,241 of JBGAQX010000065.1, forward strand.
CGCGGAGCGACGAACGGTAGCATGGGCGGGCTACTCTTGGCATAATGACGAAGAGATAGTCGATGATTGACGGAAGGAGTGCTGCCGAATGAATGTCAGGATTGACCACGTTGTGCGCGCTGCCGTCGTGGGCGCCCTGTCCCTGCTGATGGCGCTTTCCGCCGCCGCGCAAACGTTTCAGGAGCCGCCCGCGCGGGTCGAGGCGATCACCCTGCCGGCGCGTGCCGATGGCGCGGTGTCGCCGTTCAAGCCGCGCGGCGCGGGTACGGCGCGGGCTCATGCGATATCGCTGCCCCCCCTGGTTCTGCAAAAGGCGCTGGCCCAGGTCAGCGCCGCGCCCCGCCCGGGCGCGCCGCGCAAGGTCGGATTCGGCCGTGACGTCGCCGCGCTGGCCAGTCCCGCCGCAACGGCGGCCCGCCTGGAATGGCAGGACACCCCGGAAGGCGGCAAGATCGCGGCGATCAGTATCGCCCTGCCGCAAGCCATGGGCGCCCGGTTGGGCGTGTCGGTGAGCCGGCTGCCGAAGGCCGCCATCCTGCGCATCTCGCCCATGGAGTCCGGGACGGTCTTCGAAGTTTCCGGCCAGGAAGTGCTGGAAACGCTGCAACGCAATGTCGAAGGCGGCGACTACAGTGTCGCCGCCCGGACGTTCTGGACACCGTATGTCCAGGGCGAGCAGGCGACTCTGGAAGTCGAGCTGCCGCCGGGCGTCGATCCCGTGACCCTGGAAATCGCCATTCCGCGCATTACGCAATTCTTCGCCGCGCCGTATGCGGCAAACGCGCAGGCGACCACCGGCATCGGCGCTTCGGGGAGTTGCGAGGTCGACGCATCGTGCTACACGAACTGGGCCGATGTCGGCAATGCCACGGCGAAGATGTCCTACGTGGATGTCTGGGGTGATGGCTACATATGCTCCGGATCGCTGCTCAACAACAAGGCGGCGGACTTCACCCCCTATTTCCTCAGTGCCGACCACTGCATATCCACCCAGACGGAAGCATCGTCCCTGCAGACCTACTGGTTCTATCGATCCTCGGCGTGCAACAGCGGCGTCCTCAACGGAGCCTCGCAGACGCTCACCGGCGGCGCGACCCTGCTCTATGCCAGTCGGGCCACCGACACTTCCTTCATGAAGCTGAACGGCACGCCGCCCGCGGGAGCGGTGTTTTCGGCGTGGTCGGCGTCCGCCGCGGCTTCGCTGGGTACCCAGGTCACCGGCGTGCATCACCCCGAAGGCGACCTGCAAAAGATTGCCTTCGGCAGCGTGCAGGCGTATCTGGATTGCAGTGTCATTGGCGGCAGCGTGAGTTGCTATGGCGCCTTCCAGGACAGCGCCAGCCACTACCAGATCGACTATACGACGGGTATCACGGAACCGGGCAGCAGTGGGTCGGGCCTGTACTCGACCGTTGGCGGCAGCCACTATCTGATTGGCCAGTTGACCGGCGGCGGCGCAACCTGCGCCGATCCGACCGGGTCCGAGTTCTACGGCCGTTTCGATGTGGCGTACAACGCCAAGCTCAAGCAATGGCTGGACGGCGGGGGCTGTCCGGAAAAGGCGGTGTACCGTTACCGCAATACCAATATTCTCGGCCATTTCTACACCACCAGCACGAGCGAAGGGTCCGCTCTGATCGCCGGTGGGGCACCCCTTCAATACGAAGGTGTCGCCTTCACCGCCTGCGCCAGCGGCAGCACTTCGGATGGCGTTTTCCCGGTATATCGGTTCAAGCATCTGCAGCAGAACGGCGTGTATTTCTACTCGATGCTGCCGGAGGAAATAGATTTTGTTCGCACCAACCTAAGTCACTTGCTCAAAGATGAGGGCATTGCCTACTACGCCTTGAACGCCAACGCACCAGGTAGATTTCCTATCTATCGATTCCGCAATACTTCTGTGACGGGTGCCAATTTCTACACCATCCTTGAGACGGAGCGAGCCAACGTCGTCGCCAACGTGCCGGGATACGCGTACGAAGGTATTGGCTTTTTTGCCATGCCGCCGCGCTGACGAGAAATGTTGCGCGGCAGCCGTGCCAAATTATTCGCGGCTAGGTTGCACACCACCAAATGAGGTTATTGGGTTCAACGCAAAGACGGGTGGAAGCGAATTTCGACGAACCGCCAGCTCACCCAACTCAGCAGCGTCGTTGCCGTCACGACGGTCGCCAGCGGGAGCGGCGCGTCGAGTTGCCCAAAGAGGTGCTTGGCGATCTCGATCACGGGAAAGTGGAACAGGTAGAAACTGAAGCCGATCTTCCCGAGGCGATCCAGGCCGAGCAGGGGCCACCCCGAAACCATTGGGAACTGTTGCGGCAAGGCAAGTATTGCGAGCCCAAACCCCATGGCCAGCCCGGATCGCCAGACGACGGCGGTCGGCCAATGGATCCAGTAACCGTCGGCGTGTTCCGCGACGCACAGAAAGGTCAGCGTCAGGACCGCCACCGCCGCCAGCGACAACCCATGGCGAGCACGCCGTAGCCAGTCGCCATGATCGCGGACGAGTATCGCCGCCGCTCCGCCGAAGGCAAATGCATCCAGGGAACCAATAAGCTGGGTGGAGACGAAGAATCGGTCTTCCGCTGGCAGAAGCGCGAACACGGCCGCACGCCACAGTACGGCTGTCAATAACATCGCCGAGATCATTCGCCAGCGCCAACCCTGTCGTCTAAACCACGGAGCTAGCGCCGCCATGGCCAGGTAGTAGGGAAACTCGACGCCCAGCGTCCAGTAGACGCCATTGATGATTTGTGCCACTTCCGACGACAGGTTGTGCGTCATCGTCAGGTGCATTGACAACGGTCGAATCCAACTGGCATCGAGCCGAACCATGCCGAGGGCGGACTTCGCGGCAAGCACCACGCCGATGGAGAGCAGATACGCCGGATAGATGCGCGTTACCCGCGCCCGGACGAAACGGCCGGCCGACCAGACGGAGACGCCGATGATGTTGGCGGTAATGAAATAGCCGCTGAGCACGTAGAACAGATCGACGCCGAACATGCCGGCAGCCGTCCACAGTTGCCCCCCAAGCCAGGGAATCTGGCCGGCCAGGTGGTATATGAACACACCCAGCACGGCGACGCCGCGCACGGCGTCGAGAATCTCCGAATGTCGCCCCGCCACTCGCCTCAACCGGCGTCCATACCAGCCATAAACGACGGCCCTTCGTTGCCTACCGGGCCAACGTCGCAAGCGGCGCAGATCTTCATGCGCGCCCGATGGTGGCGCAATTCCTCGATGAATGTCCGGCGCGGCGCTCCGACCAGGATCTCGTTGTAGGTATTCGCGAACAGGTTGCCCAGCGTCCCGGCGTCCGGATGGAAGCAGCAGGGGCGCACCGAACCGTCGGTATCGACTGCCAGCAGATTCATTTCGCCATCCCAGGGCCGATAGGCAAATTCCGAGGCGTCGGCCAGGAATACGCACACACCGGCAGGAGCTTGGATGATCCGGTCGGTCATGTTCAGTTGCGATTCCGGCATGTATTGCCAACGGCGAAATTCAGGCGTCCAGCCGCGCGGTTCCAGAATCTCGCGCCAGCGCCGTCGATATTCGGCCGGTTCCGGAGGACAAATCGTCCGCGTCGCC